>NZ_JBIATQ010000008.1:0-396197 GCF_042891955.1 Streptomyces sp. NPDC001843
CAGCGGTGCACCTCGTCAATCGTGACGTCCCCACCCATGCACAGTCCAACGAGAGTCCGGACCGCCGGTCACGGCAACTGCGGCTGCAGTACTAAGGGTGCCCACGCCGAGTACGAACTGAATCACGGCCCCAACCCGGCCAACCATCAGCCCGGCGTCGACATCGGCGGAGGAATTATCTCTGACGGGAAGATCTATTTCGGCGAGAGGGGGGTGGCCGCGGAGTACGCTGGAGCGACCGGACGGAACTTCGCCAAAGGTATGGTGAAATACGAAATGCACCCGTCATTCCTCGAAGAGTTCGGCGATCATGTCGAAATCCACGACTACAACGGTCCGAATGGTGCGCCACGGCTTGAATTCGACATCCCGGTGGAAAAACTCGACAGATTCAACGAATTGACCCAGAGGCGTAGTTGGATATCTATTTTCGGAGGCCCGAACTGACCATGTTCCGCAACCATCAGGAGCTCGATGTGACAGTGGTCGCTGTGGCCTCGGTGGGTTTCAAGGTTATCGTGAACAACACGGACGGTGCGACCGGATTCGTCGACCAGGTCAAGCACCCGTACTGGTGGGACGAAAGCGTCGCACCACCCCAGGTGGGCGACGAACTGCACGTCGTCATCCTGGACGCCAATCGCAAGCCGCCACGGTTCAGCGCGTTGCAAAGGGATATCGACATCGCACGCCGCCTTCGTGACAAGGCGCCGTAAGGCTGACATGCGCAGCCGGCCGGCCTGCCCGTCGGGAGCGGTAGGGGAATCGGGTGTGGGACGGTAGTAGCCGCCGTCGGTGACGGTGACTGCGGCGCCGGTACTGGTGTTGATGACGGCGGCGCCGACGCGGCCAGGTGACTGCGGCCGGGAAGTCAGCTCGGATATGGCGTCATGGAAGAACTGTCTTGCTTTCGAATTTTGTGGACAGAGAAAAATCGATCGAGGACCTGGACGGGGTCAGATGGCCGCCCCCGCCAGCGGACAGCACGTCCCTGGTCCGCGGCGTGCATGAACTGAGGAAGCGTCCCGTCAAAGATCTGTCGGTAGAGGATCTACGCCGGTTGATCGGGCAGGACCTCGGGCTTCGGTGGCTGCTGCCGATGGCCCTGGACTTCCTGAGGGAGACCGCTCCCGATGAAGCAGCCATCGGTTGGTACGACGACGATCTTCTGTCGGCTGTGCTCACGAGAAAAGAGCCGGCGTGGAGGTCCTCGGCCGAGTGGGCTCGCCACTTGAACGAGACCATCGCCATGCTGACCGACTTGTCTCCCTACATCCAGCAGGAAGTGGACGCATTCCGCACGGCGTTGTCCGACCCGTTGTGAGAGAGCGATCCGCGGCATGAGCCACGAGCCATCGGAGACCTCACCGCCGTTCGGTCCGTGCCTGCCGGTTTCCCGCCTCCCGCACCGACTGTGTGGACACCACCGTCGGCGATCGAGCAGGCACTGGTCCAAGCCAAGGGGCGTGGGACGACTTCATTGATGTCGCCGGGTTGCTCCGGTGAGTCCGATTGTCGGGCCGGTCTCGGCGAGGCAGCAGTCTATGAGCGACCGCCGGCCGCCGCCGATCACCGGGTGCGCTCAGCGCGGTCGTCGTACTCTTCGCGGGCGGTGATGACTTCTTCGATGTGCAGCACGGACCACTCCGTGAGCGCCTTCAGCGGTTCCCGCAGCGTCTGGCCGAGCGCGGTCAGCTCATACTCCACGTGCGGCGGCACCTCTGGGTAGACGGTTCGGCTGACCAGCCCGTCGCGTTCGAGGGTGCGCAGCGTCTGGGTGAGCATCTTCTCGCTCACGCCCGCCAGTGCCTGCCGGAGCTGGCCGAACCGGGAGGTCCCGTTCCGGCCGAGTTCGCCCAGCACCAGGACCGCCCACTTGCTGCCGATCTGGTCGAGCAGGTCCCGCGACGGGCAACCGCGCTCGTACGGATCGAATGACGGTGTGGGCCCGGTCACGTTCTCGGCAGCAGCCATAGAGCTCACCTCGATGCTATCGGTCGGGTAAGTACCGTACCAAGGAGTGGCTACTCCCCAATGGAGAGTGCGCAGGTCATTCTGTGTTCCATCCCGCCGCGGACGGACCGCGGCAGGCGTGTGAGGCACGCGCGGAGAAAGGAATGACCATCATGCCGATCGTCGTCACCGGAGCCACCGGCCAGCTGGGCAGGCTCACCGTCGAGGCACTGCTGCGGCGCGGGATCCCGGCCGCGGACATCATCGCGACCGGCCGGGACATCGCAAGGATCAAGGACCTGGCCGACCGAGGCATCACGGTACGCCGGGCCGACTTCGCGGACACCGAAAGCCTGGCCGAGGCATTCGCGGGGGCGGACAGGCTGCTGCTGATCTCGGCCTCGGTCCCGGTGGGCGAGCGGGTCGCCAACCACCGCCGCGTGATCGACGCCGCCGCGTCCGCAGGCGTGTCGCTAGTGGCGTACACGAGCACGACGCACGCGGACACGGCCACCACCGTCATCGGTGCCACCCACAGTGAGACCGAGGAGTATCTGCGGGACCGCGAAATCCCCACCGTGCTGCTGCGCAACGGCTGGTACCTGGAGAACTACACCAGCCAACTGCCGCAGATCCTGCAGAACGGTGCCGTCGTCGGCGCCGCGGGCGAGGGGCGGATCAGCGCCGCGTCCCGCGCCGACTACGCCGAGGCCGCAGCGGTCGTCCTCACCGCTGAAGGCCACACCGGCGCCGTGTACGAGCTCGGCGGCGACGAATCCTTCACCCTGACCGAGCTCGCCGCCGCGATCTCCGCTGTGGCCCGAAAGCAGGTTACCTACGCTGACCTCCCGGTGACCGAATTCGCCCAGATACTGGCCGCCGCGGGCCTACCCGCCGAGCTGGCGGAGGTCCTCGCTGACGCTGACCGCGGCATGAACCGCGGCGAGATGTACACCGACTCCGGCGACTTGCGCCGCCTGATCGGCCGCCCGCCCGTAACCCTGGCCGAAGCCCTCACGGTCGCCGCCCTGCATTGATGAGGTCGAACTCGTGATGTGGTCGGGTTGCTCAGGTGGGTCTGTTTGTCAGGCCGGTCTCGGCGAGGCAGCCGTCTATGAGTTCGCTGCGGTACTGGATGTGCCGTAGGCGCGTTAGCCTCATGTTGTGCGGTTGCCTCGGGATCCTTCGAACGTCACCGATGTCCTGGTCGCAGCGTTTCCGAACCACCTTGCCGGTGACGTTCATGGCGTCCTGGTGGTGATGCCGGACGCCACGCACGCGCCGGTGGAATCCTTCGAGGTCGAGGTGCAGGGCGAGACCGTCGCCATCCCCTCGCGCATCTACAACGACGAGCCGAGCGCCGACTCTGAACGGCTTCTCACCGGAACCCAGCAGGTGATTCTGCATTGCCTGTACTCCCGGCACAGTGATGGCCGGGTCCGCCATCGTCACCTGGAACAGATCCTGGCATCGACGCAGCCGTGGGTGGCCCCGTTCGTGGTGCAGCTGGCCGGCGAGTACGTGTTGGAGATCCTTGACGTGATCGGGCAGGGGCTTGCCGACCTCGCTGCCCCAGGCTCGGCCCAGCGCAGGCTCTACGGGGAGTTCATCACACGGAACCCAGTCTTCTTCGCGCGGACGGAGCGACGAGTGGTGAGCTACTGGTCGTGCTACCACCGCTGGAAGCACCCGGTGTTCGGGGCGTACCCGGGGGGCGCTCTGATGGAGGCGTTCCGGGCCGCCGCGTCGGAACACCTGGGTGCGCGTTGGCCGCGCAACACGCCGCGTCCATAGCGGAAGACGGGGCAGGCCCGCCGCCATGACCGGCCAGGTACCCGCAGAACCCGGTGCAACGCTCAGGCCGCCTCCAGCTCGGACCACTGACGGCCGTTTTGGTCTGGACCTATTGACACCTCAATTGGTCTGGACCAACTTGAACGCATGCCTCCCCACAGAAGACACAGCCGAAGCAACCGCTTGGGCGCCTGCGTCACCGTCGCCCTGGCCCTCTCCACCGCGGGCCTCGCCGCCTCCCCCGCCTCCGCGGCGGACGTGAACAATGTCCGGAACGCCGGCTTCGAGTCCGGCCTGACCAACTGGAACTGCTCCGCGAGCAGCGACACGACGGTCGCCGCCCCGGTGCACGCCGGCACGGCCGCGCTGAAGGCGACGCCGGCCGGACAGGACAACGCGCAGTGCACCCAGACCGTGGCGGTGAAGCCGAACTCCACGTACACCCTGGGCGCGTGGGTGCAGGGCGGCTACGCGTACCTGGGTGTGACGGGCACGGGCACGACGGACGTCTCGACCTGGACCCCGGACACCACTTCCTGGAAGCAGCTGTCGACGTCGTTCACGACAGGCCCGTCCACGACGTCGGTCACCGTCTACACGCACGGCTGGTACGGCCAGGCCGCGTACTACGCCGACGACGTCTCGGTGTACGGCCCCGACGGCGGCTCGGGCGACGATCCGGCCCCGACGGTCCCGGCCGCGCCGACGGGCCTGAACGTGACGGGCACGACGTCCTCGTCGGTGTCGCTGAACTGGTCGGCCGTGTCGAACGCGACCGGCTACAACGTCTACCGGGGCGGTACGAAAGTGGCGTCGGCGTCGGGCACGTCCGCGACGGTGACCGGCCTGTCGGCCGCCACCTCCTACTCCTTCCAGGTCACGGCCACCAACTCGGCCGGCGAGTCGGCGAAATCCGCGGCGGTGACGGCGACGACGGCCACGAACGGGGGTGATGGCGGGGGTACGCTGCCGAAGCACGCCGTGACGGGCTACTGGCAGAACTTCAACAACGGGGCCACCGTCCAGAAGCTCTCCGACGTCCCGTCCGCCTACGACATCATCGCCGTGGCCTTCGCCGACGCCACGTCGACTCCGGGCGCCGTGACCTTCAACCTCGACTCCTCCGGGCTGGGCGGCTACACGGTCGACCGGTTCAAGGCGGACATCAGGGCCAAGCAGGCGGCCGGGAAGAAGGTCATCGTCTCGGTGGGCGGCCAGAACGGCACGGTGTCGGTGAGCGACTCGGCATCGGCGGCGAACTTCGCCGACTCCGTCTACTCCCTGATGCAGACGTACGGCTTCGACGGTGTCGACATCGATCTGGAGAACGGTCTCAACGCGACGTACATGAGCCAGGCGCTGCGCGCCCTGTCGGCGAAGGCGGGCTCGTCGCTCGTCATCACGATGGCACCGCAGACGATCGACATGCAGTCGACGTCGAACGCCTACTTCCAGACCGCCCTGAACGTGAAGGACATCCTCACGGTCGTCAACATGCAGTACTACAACAGCGGTTCCATGCTGGGGTGCGACGGCAAGGTGTACTCACAGGGTTCGGTGGACTTCCTGACCGCTCTGGCCTGTATCCAGCTGGAGGGCGGGCTCTCCCCGTCCCAGGTCGGGCTCGGCCTCCCGGCCTCGTCCCGCGCGGCGGGCAGCGGGTACGTCTCACCGTCGGTCGTGAACAACGCGCTGGACTGCCTGGCCAGGGGTACGAACTGCGGTTCCTTCAAGCCGTCCAGGACCTACCCCGGGCTGCGGGGCGCGATGACGTGGTCCACGAACTGGGACGCGGCGTCGGGGAGCGCGTGGTCGAGCGCGGTGGGGGCGCATGTGCACGGATTGCCGTAAGGGGTGATGGCGACACCGTGAGGCGAGGGGCGGGCGACTGGTGGCGCCCGCCCCCAACCCGGCCTCCTCCTGCTCGAAGGGGCCTGCTGCGGGCACTGTCCGTCGGAGGTACTTACCGCCTCGAGGCGCCCCGGCCGTGCGTCGGCTGGGGCACCTGTCCTGTGCGGCGTCTCATCGCCTACTTCAGCGCAGTACCACCCGAGTTGTGGTAGGCGATGGTCTTGCTGATCAGGTTTCCGCCGTCGGTCTCGACCGAGGTCTGTTCCTGCTGCCCCGGACCGAACATCAGGCCCGCGACATGGGCCTTCGCCACCTGGTCCATGTGGGCGAAGAGCCAGTCCACCTTGTCGTCCTTGTAATGGTTGAGGGTGTTGTTCTGCGCCATGTTGCCCAGGGGGATCTGCCACAGGACGACCGGCTTGCCCACGGACTCGGCCATCGTCTTGTAGAACCGCATCGAGTCGGCGGCCTTCTGCCCGGTCCAGAAGGTGTCACGGCCGCCGTGGGCCGGCTGTGCGTACCAGCCCGCGTCGCGGTCCGACACGTCGCTGACCAGGAAGTCGGCGCTCTGCGCCCCGAGGCTCGCGTAGTCCTTGACGCATGCCTGGGTGTTGTTCTGCCAGTCCCAGCAGGTGAGGTGGAGCCCCACGGCGGTGTGCGGCGCGTACTTGTGCGCCATCGAGATCAGGCAGCGGGAGAGTCCGGCGGCGCTGTTCTCCTGGGATCCGCAGTCCTTCGGATTCGCGGCCGTGACCTGCGCGGCGACCTTGTGGGGATTGCCGAGCGACCGGACGTACCCCCAGAAGTCGGGTTCGAGGTCGATCATGTCGCGCGACGTTCCGATCTTCTGGAGGAAGAAACGGTAGTCGTTCATGTACCGGGTGAGCAGGTCCACCCGGTCGATGGCCTGGACCTCGCCCGGACCGTCGCCCTGGCCTGCCAGATCCCCGAGGTCACGCAACGAGTACCACGTCCAGAGCATCTTCTGCGGACGCGGGCGGCCCTTGTACGTCGCCTTGGCCACCTCGCTGTCCCGCCAGGTCACGTAAGTGCCGGGCGCCGTGGTGCTGCCGTTCCAGCAGCCCCACCAGTTCGACCACCCGTCCTGGCAACGCGATGCCGAGTAGTAGTCCGACGAGGGCGCGGGCCGGCTGTGCACATAGGCGTACCGCGCGTCGAACGGCGCGGCGTTCGCCGAGGCGTCGGACATCGAGCCGCCGATGAGCACCGTGCTACTGCCCATGAAGCGTTTCGCAGAGCTGCCGCCCGTCGCGGGGGGCGTGCCGGCGCTTCCCGTGCTCCCGGCCGGGACGAGTTTCCACTGCTGCTCGGCGCCGCCCCGGTCGCGGTCCTGGACGACGTGTTCACCGTCGGCCTTCGAGGCGTTGTGGACCGCGACGGCCTTGCCGCTGAAGCGGTTGATCAGACGCACGTAGCCGTCCGGCGACTTCGCCAGCTTGAACTCCTGGTTGGAGCCTTTCCGGTCGCTCCACTGGACGAGGTCGGAGCCGTTGCTCTTCGACCAGTGGTAGTCGTCCAGCACCTTGCCGGAGTTCCGGTTCTGCAGCCGGTAGTAGCCGTCACCGGCGTCGATGAACCGCCACTGCTGGTTGGCTGCGCCGTGACGGTTCCACTGCACCACCGCCGCCCCGTCGTTCGTGGCGGAGGCACGGCCGTCCAGCACCTTGCCGCTGTTGTGGTTGACCAGCACGTACCACGCCTTCGGATCCACGGGTTGGGCCGATGCGCTGTTGACCACGACGACGGCGCCGCTCACGACAGCCAAGACGACGGCCGCCCAGACACTCCGCCGCGCGATCAGCCGTCGGCCACGATGTGCCGCTTTTCGTCTCACCGCGACGGTTGAGTCGGTCGGCTTGGGTGGGCGAGGGGACATGTCTGTGCTCACTTTCAGGCGTTGCATCTGACCGGACCACCTGGCCGGGCAACACTGAGTGGTCCGGGCGGCCCGAAAGGTTGCCGCGCGCCCGGAGATCCACGAACTTTTTTGGCCGGCCAGGCGGTAGCGGAACCGACGGGCGCCCGTGACGGCGCCGGCGCCGTCGATGAACAACGGCCACGTTCAGGTTTTTCACGTGTCCAGGTGTCCAGGAAACGGGTTCAGCAGGTCGTACACCGTCCGAACTCACGTACGTCTTCACCGAACGATCACTGCTACGCTTCCGGATCTCCGTCCGGGCGCATCCTCCGGATGTTCGCATGTCATCCACATGACACTCGCAGAGTTCGCACCGAGGGAAGGTCGCCCGTGGGCACAGTCGTCGACGACGCAGCCTCCGTGGAGTTCCATGCTTTCTTCGAACGTCACTACGCCGAACTCTCCCGGCTGGCCCACCTGCTGACCGGTGAGGCGGATGCCGCCGACGACCTGGCGGCGGATGCGCTGCTGGCGCTGTGGCACCGCTGGGACCGGGTGCGCGCGGCCGACCATCCGGTGGCGTACGCGCGGGGGGTGGTCGCCAACCTGGCCCGCACCCGCATCCGCGGCGCGGTGCGCGAGCGCCGGCGGATCGCGCTGTTCTGGCCGCACCGCGAGGAGCGGACCGAGAACCCGGACGTCGCAGGCGTGGTGGATGTCCAGGAGGCGCTGCGCAGGCTGCCGTTCCGCAAACGGGCGTGCGTGGTGCTCCGGCACGCGTTCGACCTCTCGGAGAAGGACACCGCGCTCGCCCTCGGGGTGTCGGTGGGTACGGTGAAGAGCCAGACGTCGAAGGGAATGGCCGAGTTGCAACGGCTGCTCGGCACCCAGCGTCCCGAGCGGAAGGTCCACGCGGCGATGGCCCGGGGCGGCGCCGAGAGCGGAGGAAGGAACCGATGAGGCAGCAGGACGTGCACGACGAGCTGCGCGCCCGGCTGCACGAGGCGGCCGGGGGCCACGAACCCGACCGCGCGCGCATTCTGGCCCGCGTGGAGCGCGGCATGGCCGCGCCGCCGTCCCGCCCCGTGGGTCACCGGGCCACGCGGCCCCTGCTGCTGGGCTGGGTGCGGGTGGTCAGCGCCACCGCGGCGGTCGCCGGGGTGCTCGCCGTCGGCGGGTACGCGGTGGCGTCCGCGGTGAAGAACGCGCCCCCCGAGCAGAAGCGTACGGTCGCCGTCTCCCCCACACCCAGTACCTCACCGGACGCGACCGCGAGCCGTCCGCCCGTCCACACCGCCACCCCGGCGCCCGGCGTGGGCACCACGCGGCCGTCCGGTGCGCCGAGTGCCGGTGAGTCGCCGAACGCCCGGGCCTCCGCCCAGCCGCCCGCGACCCACAGCGAACGGAGCGGCCCGTTGTGGCTGGACGGCTCCATGGACCCGCACAGCAACGACTTCTGGGCCCAGAGCGATGTCACCCTGAAGACGACCAGCCAACTCACCGCGCTCACCGTCCGGTTGAAGATCGTCCAGACGGGAGGTGTGGCCTCCACCGGCGCCTGGCGCTCCCTGCCCGAGGCGGACTTCACCCAGACCGTCCAGGAGCGGAACGGCTTCCTCGTCTACACCTGGACGCTCAAGGACGGCCGTACGGTCCCGGCGGGCCAGTGGGTCTTCGCCGGCCAGTACAACCACCAGCAGGGCGGCCGCAACGCCAAGGACGACAGTTGCACCGTCACGGCGACGGCCGACGGCCACGCGTACACCGTGGACGGGGGATTCGCGGCGCATACGAGCGCCGGCGGGGACTCCTAGTAGCGCTTCGTCACGCGGAGTGGCCCTCCGTAGGGGAGGCGTTCGGGCCGCCACGTCGGAACACCTGGGCGCTCGACGGCCGCGCAACACGCCGCCTCCATAGCGGAAGACGGAGCAGACCACGTCCGGTACAGCGCTCACGCCGCCTCCAGCTCGCACCACACGCACTTCCCCCGGTCCCCGAACCGCGCCGACGGCTGCCGCCCCCAGTACTGCGCGCAGGCCCTCACCAGCTGCGGGTGCGGCGCCCCCTGAGAGCAGCCGGCCCCTCCGCCGATGCCGATGCCGATGCCCAACTGGAGCACTTTCGAGCGCTTTTCCATAGGGTGAAGGATGAAGCGCTGCTCCCACAGCAGTCGCGAGATCTCATCCACCAGTTGCTCATGGAGCTGTGAGGACCGGCATGATCACCCACATCGTGTGGCGGAAGTCGTCCTTCTCCGGAGGAGGCGAGGGAAACGACTGCGTCGAGATCGCGGACCTCGACACCCACATGGCCGTCCGCGACTCCAAGGCCCCGGCCGGAGCCACCCTCACCTTCCCGACCGACGCCTTCACCCCCTTCATCGAGGGCCTGAAGGCGAGCACCTCCGCGGTGGGCCCGTATGTGCGTCTCGACGGGTGACGCCGCCTTCTCCGGCACCATCCTGTACTGCGGGCGGCTGCACCACCCGGCGCACGGTCTGATCCATGTCATGGGGTACCAGAACACCGCCGTGAACCTGGCGGACGGGCCGAACGCCATGCTGCTGCACCTGCCCACGTGGCGGGTCACGCCTCAGCAGTTCGTCTCCACCGGGCGCAGCGACGACATCCTGCGCCGGATGGTCGACGCCGTCGAAGCCAAGGACGCCGAGGACGAGGGCATCGCGTGGATGGGCGCGGGTCCGGAAACCGTGCAGGTCTTCGAGCACGATGTCTACACCGTGCTGCTCGCCTCCGATCCCACCCTGATACCCAACGTGCTCCATCGCGTGCCCACGCATCGGCGGCCCCGGCTCGACCCGGATCTCCTGCGCTTCTACGCCGAGCACTTCCCCGACCACACCATCGCCGTCTGCTGCTTCGACAACGCCGATGCGCAACGGGCCAAGCCCCTGCTGGTCTGGTACTCGCCGCACGACCCGGACCGGCTGACTCTGCCCGCGCTGGACAGCCACACCGGAGGCGCGCCGGATCTGGACGCCGACGTCCCCGTGGACCACTGGGTTCTGTTCTCCACCGACCAGGCCCCGGACGGCTGGGGCGTCCCGGTCGACTATCCGGCGCGCATGCGGCACAGTCTGCGTGCCTTCCTTCCCGGCAGGGTCGTGGGCCGGTACTACGGCGACGGACGGGCGCTGAGCAACGGCGACTTCGGCATCAGTCACCGCGATCTGCTGGGCGGCGACCTCGACCGCGTCGAGCGGCGACGGCCGAGCCTCGTCCAGTAGACCGGCCTCGGGACTGGTGAGCTCGCGTCCTGGGGTGTCGCGCGGCGGGCTACAGCCCCCGGCGTGGGGCGGCGGGCGTCACTTCTCGTCCGCGCCGGGTTCCCCGCTGATGGATGCCTGGTAGACGTCCGCGTAGGTGGGAGAGTCCTTGACCAGGTCGTCGCAGAACGCGGCGACGTCGGTGCCGATGAGTTCCAGGACGCCCTTGCCCGCGGCGACGCCCTCCTCGAAGAAGTCGACGATTCCGGGGAGGAGGGTTTCGTCGGACAGGCTGACCGGTCCGACCTTGAACAGGTACTTCTGCATTTCCTTGTAGACGATCTGGTAGTCCGGCGGGAGGGCCTTGACCCGGGCCACGTGCGCCCGCCACTGTTTCTTGCCCTCGATGATGTCTCGGATGCTCACGTCAGTCTCCCAGCCGGCTCAGTTTCCTTGCGACGTTCCTGTTCAACTGCTCGCGCCACCGGTCGCGATGGGTTCGAGCCCCTTCTCCACCGGCAAGCGCGGTGCAGAAGCCTTGGATGTCGTCGCCGAGCACCTCGTGGACGCTCTGCCCGTCCGCCGCTGCCATTTCGAGCAGCCCCAGGGCGGCGTCGAGGATCGGCATGAGGTTGCGGCCGGTGAAGTCCCCGTAGGGGAAGAGGTGGGCGATGATCTGTCCCCACGCCGCCTGGTAGTCGTCCGGCAGGGCCTCGGCGCGGGCTTCGAACGCCTTCCAGTCCCTGGTGAGATCGCTGCCTGTGACCTTCTCCCAGAAGTTCATCTCCCGCCCCTCTTGAGCCTGTCGATGCGTGATGAGACGTACTGCCATTTGGCCCAGAACTTCGCGAGTTCTTCGCGTCCGGCGTCGTTGAGCGCGTAGAACTTGCGCGGCGGGCCGACCCCGGATGGCCGTTTGGTCACCTGGACGAGTCCGTTCCTCTCCAGCCGCAGCAGGATGGTGTACACCGTCCCCTCGATGACGTCGGTGAAGCCGAGCTCGTTCAGCTGACGGGTGATGGCGTACCCGTAGGTTTCCTCGTTGCCGATGATTTCGAGCACGCACCCTTCGAGCGTGCCCTTCAACATCTCCGTCAGGTCGTCCATCGCGGGTGCTCCTCAGCCCTGCCGGTACTACGTGATACCGAGTACCACTATACGGTAGCACCGAGTAGTGCCGACAACGGATCGATCTGGCGTTTTCCAGTCGGCCCTTTCTGCTACCACTTGAACTGACCATGACATCGCTGGACCATGGAGCGCCGACCGGCACAGCGGACTCACAGCAACCTCCGCCCCGGCCCGCACCCCACCCGCACGTCGCACTGAAGCACACCGCTCCCAGCTCCACACCCCACATCCCGGCGATCCCGGGATTCCTGGAGATCCAAGGAGAGTTCATGCGACTTCGCACTCGCGGCTCCGGCGCGCGCGGCAGCAGACGTGTCGCCGGGCTCGGCGCGCTGCTGGCCCTCGCCCTTGCCGCTCCCGTCTGGTCGACAGCCACCGATGCCAGCGCCGACAGCGTCCGGAAGGTCGCCCCCTCCCGGGAGGACATCCGGCAGTACGAGATCCATCAGAGCACCACGCCCGTGACCCGTACCGCCATCCAGCGCACCGGTGTCACGGTGGACGAGGCCGACGAGGAGACCGTTGTCGTCTCCGGGCGGGCCGACCAGATCCGTGAGCTGCGCCGACTCGGTTACGGCGTCACCCCCGTGGGGGCGGCGCCGGAGCGGTCCGGGGCGCGGCTGTTCGACTTCCCGAGCGCCGACTCGAAGTACCACAACTACGCCGAGATGAACACGGAGATCGACCAGCGGCTGGCCGCCTACCCGGGCATCATGAGCAAGCGGGTGATCGGCAAGTCGTACCAGGGCCGGGACATCGTCGCCATCAAGGTGAGCGACAACGTCGGGACGGACGAGGACGAGCCCGAGGTGCTGCTGACCTTCCATCAGCACGCCCGCGAGCACCTCACCGTGGAGATGGCGCTGTACCTGCTGCGCGAGCTCGGCGCCGGGTACGGGAGCGACTCCCGCACCACGAACCTCGTGAACAGCCGGGAGATCTGGATCGTGCCGGATCTCAATCCGGACGGCGGCGAGTACGACATCGCGACCGGGTCCTACCGGTCCTGGCGGAAGAACCGGCAGCCCAACGCCGGTTCGTCGTACGTCGGGACCGACCTCAACCGGAACTGGAACTACAAGTGGGGCTGCTGCGGCGGCTCGTCGGGGTCGACGTCGTCCGAGACCTACCGGGGGGCCGCCGCCGAGTCGGCGCCCGAGGTGAAGGTGGTCGCCGACTTCGTGCGCGGCCGGGTCGTCGGCGGGAGGCAGCAGATCAAGGCGGGCATCGACTTCCACACGTACAGCGAGCTGGTGCTGTGGCCGTTCGGGTACACGTACTCCGACACGGCGACCGGGATGACGGCGGACGACGCCGCCGCCTTCAAGGCCGTGGGGCAGAAGATGGCCGCCAGCAACGGCTACACGGCGGAGCAGTCCAGCGACCTGTACATCACGGACGGGTCGATCGACGACTACCTCTGGGGCACCCAGAAGATCTTCGACTACACGTTCGAGATGTATCCGACGTCCAGCTTCGACGGAGGCTTCTACCCGCCCGACGAGGTGATCGAGCGGGAGACCTCGCGGAACAAGGACGCGGTGTTCCAGCTTCTGGAGAACGCGGACTGCATGTACCGGTCCATCGGGAAGCAGGCCCAGTACTGCGGCTAGGGGGTGTCTTGCCCCTGCGACCCCGGCATGATCCACAAGACCCCCCTCGGGCCCACCTGCCCGCCGGCTACTCCCCGGGCGGCCTGCGACGGCTGCGCAGCGCCAGTACCAGGCAGACGGTGGTCGCGGCGATGGCGAGTGAGGCGGGCAGACGTGCCCAGGAGGTGCCCGCGGCCGGCGCCTGGGCGGCGAGCAGTACCACTGCGGTGGCGGCGGCGGCCGCGAGTGCGGGTGTCGCTCGTGGGCCGCCGGGCGGGGCGGTGACACCGGCTGTCCACGGGTCGGTGACGAGCAGATAGGCAGGCAGCAGGGCGGCGATGCAGACGACCAGCCAGACCGGGGGACCGGTGGCCGCGGCGACCGAGATCGCCGCGGCCGGCAGCAGAGTGGTCCGGTGGCGGGCCGCGAGGGTCCGTCGGCGCATGGAGGTCTGGACGGGGCGCGCGTCGACCATCGGAGCGGCCCACCACGCGGCCGCCACCGCTCCCAGGACCAGCAACCTGACCGGCAGTGGTGCGTGCAGGGCGGCGGGCGGGTCGCAGGCGGCGACGGCAAGGGCCGTTCCGAGCAAGCGGTCGGTGATGCGGGAGGTGATGGGGGAGGTGAGACGGGCGATGAGCAGGGCGGCTCGGCTGCCGGCCGGGCGCGAGCCCGGTCCGGCGGTCCGATCGGGGGCGGTGGTCATCGGGTCCCCCCACGGATGCGGGTGCGCAGCAACGGCGCGAGGGCGAGGTCGAGGGTCTCGCCGGGCCGGTGGGCGACGACTGCGATACCGCGTTCCACCAAGGCGAAGCGCATGGCGTCGCGGTCGGCCCGCCACAGCCGCAGCGCGAGTTCGCCCTCGGTGTCGCCGGGCTCCAGGACCGGCTCGCCGGTTGGGATCTCGACCACGACCATCGGGTTGGCCCGTCCGCGCACCTGGTGCAGGATGTCGAGGATCCGCTGGTCGATCAGCGGCGTGATGACGTACACCAGCGCTCCTTGGGGCAACGCGGGCGGTGGAAGCCGGCTGAGTCCCTCCGTACGGTACGCGAGGTCCTTGCGGACCCCCAGCACGCTCTCGACGATCCGGTAGAAGTACCCCTGGCCGCTGCCCGGTCGCAGCCAGCGGGTCGCGCCGCCGACCGACACGACGCCGACCCGGTCGTGGGTGCGCAGGTAGGCGCGGACCAGCCCGGCAGCGACCCGGAAGGTCTCGTCGAGCGAGGACGCTCCGGTGACCGGGTCGACCACGTCGGTGAGCACGTCCAGCAGCACCACGGTGTCGGCGGTGCGCTCCGCGGCGAACTGGTGGACCTGCAGGGTTCCCCGGCGGGTGGTGGCCGGCCAGTGGATCCGCCGCTGCCGTTCGCCGCGCACATACGGGTGCACGCCGGTGACCTCGACGCCCTCTCCGCGCTGCTGGGCGGTGTGCTCGCCGAGCCGTTGCGGCAGCCGGACCGGGATGGGCGTGAGGCCGGCGTGTCCGGGCTGTGGGAAGACGGCGATCTCACCGAGTTCGGCCCGGACGGTGCGCCGGGCCAGCCCGCCGCGGTCGTAGACGTCGACGTCGACGGTGCCGAGCGTCCAGCGGCCCCAGCGCTGCGCGGTCAGGACGAGATCGACGCGGTGCGGGCCGACGGCGAGGTGGTCGAGCCGGACCCCGTGGCCGAGGGTGACGCCCGGGTCCAGGCGGCCGGTCTCACCGTCGTAGGACACCGTGATCCGAACCGTCACCTGTTCGCCCTCGAAGCATCGTCGCGGCTCCACCTCGGCCTCGGCCGTCACCGCCTCCGGGCGCGGTCCGCTCGGCAGGGCGAGGGCGAGCAGCACCAGGGGCGCGGCGGCGAGGGCCAGGACCCAGGGGCGCCCGGTGACCAGCGCGGCGGTCAGCGCGACGACGGCCAACGTGCTCAGCCGCAGGGCGCGTTCACCGGCGCGCCGGCCGAGCGGAGGCGGCGGCGGAGGTTGGGCGGTCATGTCCTGGCGGCCGTCCAGGGCACGTCGAACGGCGGCAGCCGCTCTGCGGGCCGGCCTGGGCCCCGTCACGACGCGATGGGCGTGCGCGGCAAGGTCTGCGGGGCCGGCACGGACTGCACGACCTCGCGCATCACGTCGTCACCGTCGATCTGCCGGACCCACAGCTCCGGCTTGAGGGTGACGCGGTGCGCGAGGGCCGGCACCGCCACGGACTTGACGTCCTCCGGGGTCACGTAGTCCCGCAGGTCCAGGACGGCGCGGGCGCGGGCGAGCTGCACCAGGGCCAGGCCGCCGCGCGGAGATGCGCCGACCTGGACATGCGGGTGGGCCCGGGTGGCGCGGACCAGCGCGACGACGTACTCCAGCAGGTCGTCGTCCACCTGGACGCGTTCGACGGCGGCGCGCATGGCCAGCACCTCGCCCGGACCGCTGAGCGTGCGCAGCACGGCCTCGGGCGCCGCCCGGTCGACACGCGCGCGCAGCATGCCCGCCTCCTCGGACGCCGCCAGATAACCCATACGAACCCGCACCAGGAACCGGTCGAGCTGGGCCTCGGGCAGGGTGTACGTGCCCTCGTACTCGATGGGGTTGGCGGTGGCGACGACCACGAAGGGCTTCGGCAGCGACCGGGTGCTTCCGTCGATGGACACCTGGGACTCGGCCATCGCCTCCAGCAGCGCGGCCTGGGTCTTGGGCGGGGTGCGGTTGATCTCGTCGGCGAGCAGCAGGTGGGTGAAGACCGGCCCGGGCCGGAAGACCATGTCGGCGGTGCGTTGGTCGTAGAACGGAGCTCCGGTGACGTCGGAGGGCAGCAGGTCGGGGGTGAACTGGATGCGTCGGAAGTCCAGGCCGAGAGTGGTGGCGAAGGAGCGTGCCAGCAGCGTCTTCCCGAGTCCCGGCAGGTCCTCGATGAGGACGTGGCCGCCGGCGAGGATGCCGAGCATCACCAGCGCCAGCGGTTCCGCCTTGCCGACCACGGCCGTGCGGATCTCGTCGAGCACGGCCGCGGCCCTTTCACCTGCCTGGCGGGGAGTCAGGGTGTCGTGGTGCGAGGTGGGTTGCGGGCTGGTCACGGTCGGTTCCTCACGGGGCGGGGTCGGGATGCGCATGCTGCGGGGTCGGCCGCAGCGCCACTGGTCACAGGGCTTCCAGGCGGTCGAGCAGGGAGCGCAGGACGGGCTCGGGAAGAGTGGGCCGCGGAGCGGTCGTCTCGGGATCGATCCATGGCCACAGCTCGGCTCCGACCAGCGCCCGGGCCCGCCGCGGGTCCCGGTACATCGCCACGCCGTGCCGTTCGGCGAGCCGGGCGGCGAACAGCCGCTGCAACTGCGGCCGCATGACGGTGGCGAGGTGCGCTTCGCCGTCGTCCGCGAGGGTCTTGGCCACGATGCGCCGCCACCCGCCGAGGGCCGGGGCCCGGCTGTCCAGCAGGCGCACCGGCCTGCGATGGCCGCTGTCCTGGGCGGCCGCACCCGCGGCATAGCGCCCCAGGGCCAGCGCGACCGCGGTGATGAGGGCGAGGCCGGTGGCGGCCGCGGCGGCACCGTCGGCCAGGGCGAGCAGCACCTCGGTCGCGACCGCGGCGGTGCCAAGTACCACCAGCGAGTGCCGTACCGAACCGGGTTTGGACGACATGGAGTTGACGATGGCCCGGACTGGGGCAGGCGCCTTCACGGGGTACCCGTCACGGCTTCGGGGCCGGACGTCCGCGAGCGCAGGCCGTCGGCGATCTCCGCGAGCGCGGCCGCGGCCCGGTCGCGGTGGCCGCCGTCCATCGCGTGCGTGGAGTAACGGGCCTCGCGGAACAGGGCGGTGAGCGTGCCGGCGGCCGTCCCCGTGGGCAGGCCACCGGCGACGGCCCGCTCCAGCAGATCCTGCGGGCTGTCCGAGACGCGCCGGATCACGCCGGAGTCGGCGAGTGACTTCTCCATGGCGGCATAGCAGGCGATGACGGCTGCGCGGGCGTCGGTTCCGTCCAGCAGGGCGCGGCGCCCGGAGTCCACGGCGTGGGCCAGGCGTTCCTGCTCGTCGTCGAGCGTCGCGTACGTCGCCGGGGAGTTGAGGATCGGCGGCCGGGTCAGATGCCGCCACAGGTGCAGCGCGGCGGTCGCGACGACCACGACGAGCAGGGCGATGCCGAGGCCGAGCAGAACGCGCGTCAGCCCTAAGTGCATGCTGTGGCCGGTGTGCTGTGCGGGTGGCGGGGCGGGTGCCGGGTCCTGTCGCGGGCTGGGGAGCGGTAACGGTTCGCGGCCGCCCTCCCGGCCGGCCTGGTGGCTGCCGCCGGACGATCCGAACCGGTGCAGGACCAGGACCAGCAGCGGAACGACCAGCGAGGCGGTCAGCAGGACACGGTTCACGCCGTCGACCACCCGCTGTTCCACCGGGTCGAGTTCCCGGGTGGCGCCGACCTGCTCCCGGTACTTCTCGCGCAGCGCCAAGCCGCCCAGGAGTGACAGCAGGGCGAGGCCCACCACGAGAACGGCGTTGCCGCCGAGTGGCCCGCGGCCCTTGGCCAACAGGCCCGTGTCGGGTCGCAGCAGCAGTGCTCCCAGGGCCAATCCGCCCACCACCAGCACGGCCGGCGCGGCCTGTGCGGCGCCGATCGCGCTGTGCGGCCGTCGCCCGCCCGCCGTAGGCTCCCGCCCCACGCCACACCCCCCCCTTGTGATCGGCAGCATCGCACACCGGCCGACGGCGTATCACCGACCTGTCCGGTCAGCGGAGCCAGGGCCTGCCCGTGCGGCGGCTACTCCTCGAAGTAGGCGTCCAGCACCGCGTCCAGCTGCTCGTCCCACTCCTGGAAGCGGCTCCTGGACGAGGCCTCGATCTCGATCGGGTACCAGCGGCGGTCAGGGGTGTGCACCGTGACGGTGTACCGCTTGCCAAAGCGGGGGGACTCCGTCTCGACGGCGCCGATCTCGTCCCAACGGAACTCGCACGCCTCCTCGTCCAGGCTCAGGCGGACGCCCCTGCGGTCGGCCACGATTCTGGCGCGGCGGTCGGAGGCCTCGAAGACGGGGCCCTCCGGGGCCTCGTCCGCCTCGGCCGCCTCGTCCGCCTCCTCTTCGTGGTCCTCGACCTGCGCGGCGGTGGCCGGCTCGTCGGACGACGCCTCCGTGGCCGCCCCCGCCCTCTCGGGTTTGGCGTCCTCCTTGTCGGGCTTGGCGTCCTCGGACTCCGCCGCCGCGGGCGAGTTGAGCCCGGGGATGAAGGCCGGGTCGAATCCGGCGCCCTCCAGGGGCTGGCTGCTCGAACCTATGCGCTGCTCCACGGCGGAAGTATGGACGACTTTGCTGTGCCGGAACCAGTCGGGTGGCTCACGCGGCTACACGAACACGCTCAACACCCCCGCCACCGCGAACCCCACCACCGACAGCACCGTCTCCAGCACGGTCCACGTCTTCAGCGTGTCCCGCTCGCTGATGCCGAAGTACTTGGCGACCATCCAGAAGCCGCCGTCGTTGACGTGGGAGGCGACGATGGAGCCCGCGGAGATGGCCATGATGACCAGGGCGACGAAGGGCTGGGAGTGGTCGCCCTCGGAGAGCAGGGGTGCCACGATGCCCGCCGTCGTCACGATCGCGACCGTGGCCGAGCCCTGGGCGACCCGCAGGACGACGGAGATCAGGTAGGAGAGGACCAGCACGGGCAGGCCGACGTCGTGGAAGGTGTCCGACAGTGCCTGGGCGACGCCGCTCGCCTTGAGGACCGCGCCGAAGACACCGCCCGCGCCGACCACCAGCAGGATGTTGCCGACCGGCTTCAGCGAGGCGGTCGACACCGCCTCCAGCGACTTGCGGGACCAGCCGCGCCGGATGCCGAGGAGGTAGTAGGCGAGCAGCAGGGCGATGGTGAGGGCGACGAAGGGGTGGCCGAAGAACTCGAGGACCGAGCGACCGGTCGAGGGGTCGAGGGCGACGGAGGAGAAGGTGGCGGCGAGGATGAGGATCAGCGGGGTGCCGATGATGCCGAGGACGGTGCCGAGGGGTACGGGGTCCTCCCGCGGTTCGACGCCGGCGCGGCGCTGCTCCTCGACCACCGCGCGCTTGGCCTCGTCGGCCGCCTCGACCATGTCCTGCGGTACGGCGACGAAGAGGCGCTTGCCGATCCAGGCGGAGAAGGCCCAGGCGGCGAGCACGGCGGGGATGCCGCAGACGACGCCCATGAGGATGATCCAGCCGAGCTGGACGTGCAGCAGTCCCGCGGCGGCCACCGGGCCGGGGTGCGGAGGCAGGAAGGCGTGCGTCATGGAGAGGCCGGCGAGGAGGGGCAGGCAGTAGAGGAGGATCGACTTCCCGCCTCGCTTGGCCGCCGCGTACACGATCGGTGCCAGGACGAAGATGCCCACGTCGAAGAAGACGGGGATGCCGAAGATCAGGCCGGTCAGGCCCATGGCGAGGGGGGCTCGCCGTTCGCCGAAGAGGTTGAGGAGCCGGGAGGCCAGTACCTCGGCGCCGCCGCTGACTTCGAGGATCGCGCCGAGCATGGTGCCGAGGCCGATGATGATGGCGACGTGGCCGAGGATGCCGCCCATTCCGGACTCGATGGTGGAGACGGCGTCCGAGCGCTGGACGGTGCCGAAGAGTTCGGTGACCGACAGGCCGGAGAGCAGGCCGACGGCTATGGAGACGGCGAGCAGGGCGACGAACGGCTGCAGTCTCACCTTGATGATCAGGTAGAGCAGGAGGGCTATTCCGAGGGCGGCGACCAGGAGCAGGCCGGTGGTGCCGTCGACGAGGAGGAGCAGCCCTCCGGTGTGGGGCGGGGCTGTGGGGGTGGCCGCGGCGAGCGGGTGGGACATGGGGGTCCTCTGGTTAAGTTCATGAAGCTTTCGGGCAGGGGGGATCGCGGCGCGGCGCCCGTGGGGGTGGTGGGGCGCCGTACCGTGGAGACGTACGGGGTGCGGGAGTCGGCGGAGGTCGGCCGAGTGCGGCCGGTGTCAGCCGAGTACGGCGAGCGCGTCGATCTCGATGAGGAGCCCGGCGGGAAGGCCGACGTAGACCGTGGTGCGCGCGGCGGGCGGCTGGGTGAGGCCCTGCTCCTCGAAGTAGGTGTTGTAGATCTCGTTCATCTCGGCGAAGTGGGCGGTGTCCGTGAGGTAGACGCGGATCATCATCACGTCGTCCCAGCCGGCGCCGCCCTCTTCGAGGATCGCCTTGACGTTGGCGAGGGTCTGGAGGGTCTGCTCGCGCAGGGTGGGTCCGGCGGGCGTCGGCGGCTTGCCCTCCTCGGCCGGGAGGAAGCCGACCTGGCCGGCGACCTGGAGGATGTTGCCCTTCCTGACGCCGTGGGAGAACTTCGCGGGCGGGGTGGTGTGGGTCTTGGGGGTGAGCGCGATCTTGTCGGTCATGTGGCTTCCTTGATCGGGGTCCTGCCTGAGTACTCGCCGCTGATGGCGTCCGCCGTACGGCGCACCAGCGGGAGCAGGGTGAGGAGTTCGTCGGCGGTGACGACGACGTTGGGGGCGGAGACCGACATCGCGGCGACCACGCGGCCGTCGGCGCCCCGGATCGGCGCGGCGACGCAGTTGATGGACTCCTCGTGGCCACCGAGGTCGGTGGCCCAGCCCTGTTCGCGTGTCTTCTCCAACTCCCGCAGGAAAGCGGTGACGTTGGGGGTCGAACGGGCCGTGTACATGGGGTAGTCGAGCTTGTCGGCGAGGGCGCGGCGCTCGGGTTCCGGGAGGTCGGCGAGGAGGAGTTTCGCGACGGCCGCGACGGTGATGGCGACCGGCTTGCCGATCCGCGAGTACATGCGCACCGGGTAGCGGCTGTCCACCTTGTCGATGTAGAGGACCTCGCCCTCCTCGTACACGGCGAGGTGGACGGTGTGCCCGCAGCTCTCGTTCAGCCGGATGAGATGGGGGTGGGCGATCTCGCGGATGTCGAGGTTCTCCATGGCCTCCTGGGCGAGGGCGAAGAGGCGGGCGCCGAGGCGGTAGCGCTGGTCGGACTGGCGGTAGACGAGGCCGTGCTCGTGGAGGGTGCGCAGCAGCCGCAGGGCCGTGGACTTGTGCACGCCGAGACGGCCGGCGACCTGGCCGAGGTCGGCGGGGCCCTCGGCGAGCAGCGGCAGGATGCTCAGCGCGCGGTCGACGGTCTGGCTCATGGTGTGCGTACCTCCTCGTCGGCCCAGTGGTCGGCGTGTGTCCAGCCGGGGCCGAGTCGAAGTGTCCCCCACGCCTCCTCGTCGAGGGCGGCCAGCCGGTCGGCGTGGTCGCGGGAGCAGGGGGTGGCGAGGTCGCCGGGGACGGTGAGGGCGGCGGCGGCCGTCAGGTGGCCGTGCCGGAGCCGGGTGGGGACGGGGAGTCCGCGCAGGGTGGCGGAGAGGAAACCGGCGGCGAAGGCGTCCCCGGCGCCGGTGGTGGCCACGACGTCGACGCTGAGGGCCGGGACGAAGGCGGCACCGCCCGGGTGCAGGGCCGTCGCCCCGTGCGCGCCCTGCTTGACGACGAGGACCTCGGGTTCCGGGAGCGCGTCGCGGAGGGCGGCAGGGCCTCCCCCGATGCCCCACAGCTCCTCGGCCTCGTCCTCTCCGACGAAGACGATGTCCGCGGCCCGGGCCAGTCCCAGCAGGACGCCGGGTCCGTCCGCGCCGCGCCACAGTCCGGGCCGGTGGTTGACGTCGAAGGAGACGAGCGGGCGGCCGGGGTGGGGGGCGGTCAGCTCGCGGGTCAGGGCCAGGCACTCGGGGGAGAGTGCGGGGGTGATCCCGGTCAGGTGGAGTACGCGTCCGGCGCGCGCCGCCGTCAGGTCCACCGTGTCCGCCGACATGGCGGAGGCCGCCGATCCCGCCCGGTAGTACGCCACCTCGTGGGCGTCGGTGCCGCGGTCCCCGGCGGTGCGGAAGTAGACGCCGGTGGGCCGGGCCTCGTCGCGGCGGACGGTGGTGACGTCGACGCCGTATCCGCCGATCGTCTCGACGAGGTGGTCGCCGAAGCCGTCCGCGCCGATCCGGCTGACCCACCGTGCGGAGTGGCCGGCGGACGCCAGCACGCAGGCGACGTTGGACTCGGCGCCGCCGATCGCGCGGTCGAAGGACGGTACGTCGGCGAGGCGGCCGGGCCGGGTGGGCAGGAAGGTGACCATGGACTCGCCGAGCGCGACGACGTCCACGACGTCGGGGGCCTTGCGGGATCCGGTGGTGGTCACGATCGTCGTAGCTCCTCGGTCCGGGTGGGGGCGGACGCCGTTGACCCGGCGTGGCCGAGATGTTAGACAGCGGTGAGCGACATACGCAACGACTGTTGCACACGATGCAACACCGCATTTCAGGAGGCCTTATGAGCATCGAAGCGCTCGCCCGACTGGCCGAGGAGCGCGTCGACCACCGCTTCAAGGGCCTCCCGCCGGACGCCGACGGCCTCACCGTCGGCGAGCTGGCCGCCCAGCGCCGCAACCTCTTCACCGACGGCTTCGCGACCCCGGTCCTCGCCCTGTCCGCCGAACGCCTGGAGCACAACCTGGAGCTGATGGAGGCGTACGCGGCCCGCCACGGCCTGGTGTTCGCGCCGCACGGCAAGACCTCGATGGCGCCCCAACTGTTCCAGCGGCAGATCGAGCACGGGGCGTGGGGGATCACGCTCGCGGTGCCGCACCAGGTGCGGGTGGCGCGGGCGTTCGGGATCGAGCGGGTGTTCCTCGCCAACGAGCTGGTGGACGCGGCGGCCCTCAGGTGGGTCTCCGCCGAGCTGGCCGCCGACCCGTCCTTCCGGTTCGTCTGCTATGTCGACTCGGTGCGCGGGGTGGAGTTGATGGACGCGGCACTGAAGGGGGCCGTCCGTCCGGTGGACGTGGTGGTCGAGCTGGCCGCCGGGGAGGGAGCCCGCACCGGGGCGCGTACGGAGGCGGAGTGCGCGGCGGTCGCGGACGCGGTGGCCGCCGTACCCACGCTGCGGCTGGTCGGGGTGGCCGGTTACGAGGGCGAGGTGCCCCGGGCCGATCCGGAGCGGGTGGCGGCCTGGCTGGGGCGGCTGGTGGCGCTCGCCGTCGACTTCGACAAGGCGGGGCGGTTCGCGGCGGCCGGCCTCGACGAGATCGTGGTGAGCGCGGGCGGCAGCGCCTGGTTCGACGCGGTCGCCGACGTCTTCGCCGGCATCCCCGCACTTTCCCTGCCGGTGCTGAAGTTGCTGCGCTCCGGTGCGTACGTCTCGCACGACGACGGCCACTACCGCAAGCTGACCCCGTTCAACCGGGTGCCAGAGGAGGGCGCCCTGGAGCCCGCGTTCCGGCTGTGGGCGCAGGTGGTGTCCCGCCCCTCGCAGGAGCAGGCGTTCGTGAACGCGGGCAAGCGGGACGCGGCCTACGACCTCGACCTGCCGTTCGCCCAGGTGGTCCGCCGGGACGGTGCCGAACGGCCCGCCACGGGTGTCACGGTCACCGCGCTGTCCGACCAGCACGCCTGGCTCGGCACCACCGCCGAGGCGGACCTGGAGGTCGGAGACTGGGTGGGTATGGGGCTGTCCCACCCGTGCACGTCCTTCGACAAGTGGCCGCTGATCCCGGTGGCCGAGGCGGACGGCACGGTCGTCGACTACATCCGCACGTTCTTCTAGGAGGCCCGCGTGGAAGACCTCGTCATCCGGGACGCCGACGTCGTCGACGGCAGCGGTCAGCCGTCGTACCGCGCGGACGTGGTCGTCGACGGCGGCAGGATCACCGCCATCGTCAAGGAGGCCGCCGCCGCGGGCTGCCAGCGCCCGCGCGCGATGCGGGAGCTGGACGCGGAGGGCCTGGTCCTCTCCCCCGGTTTCATCGACATGCACGCGCACAGCGACCTCGCCCTGCTGCGCGACCCCGACCACAGCGCGAAGGCCGCGCAGGGAGTGACGCTGGAGGTCATCGGCCAGGACGGGCTGTCCTACGCGCCGGTCGACGACCGCACGCTCGACGGGGTGCGCCGGGCCATCACCGGCTGGAACGGGTACGGCGACGACATCGACTTCGACTGGCGGTCGGTGGGCGAGTACCTGGACCGCCTGGACCGGGGCATCGCCGTCAACGCCGCCTATCTGATCCCCCAGGGCACCGTCCGGGCGCTGGTCGTCGGCTGGGAGGACCGTCCGGCGACGCCGGAGGAGATCGTCCGGATGCGGGAGCTGGTCGCCGAGGGGATGGAGCAGGGCGCGGTCGGCATGTCGTCCGGGCTCACCTACACACCCGGCATGTACGCCGACGACGCCGAACTGACCGAGCTGTGCCGGGTGGTGGGGTCGTACGGCGGCTACTACTGCCCGCACCACCGCTCGTACGGGGCGGGCGCGCTCCAGGCGTACGCGGAGATGGTGGAGCTGACCCGGAAGGCGGGCTGCCCGCTGCACCTGGCCCACGCCACCATGAACTTCGGCGTGAACAAGGGCCGCGCGGCCGACCTGCTGGCCCTCCTGGACGACGCGCTCGCCGCCGGGGCCGACATCAGCCTCGACACCTACCCCTACACGCCCGGCTGCACGACCCTCGCCGCGCTGCTGCCGAGCTGGGCGAGCTCGGGCGGCCCGGAGGCGGTGCTCGCGCGGCTCGCGGACGGGGCGACGGCCGAGCGGATCCGGCACGATCTGGAGGTCACCGGCTCGGACGGCTGCCACGGCGTGACCGTCGAGTGGGACACCATCGAGATCTCCGGCGTGAGCGACCCGGCCCTCGCCGACCACGTCGGCCGTACGGTGCTGGAGTCCGCGGGGCTGCGCGGCGAGGAGCCCTGGGCCACGGCCCGGCGGCTGCTGGTCGAGGACCGGCTGGGCTCGACGATCCTGCAGCACGTCGGGCACGAGGAGAACGTCCGGGCGATCATGCGGCACCGCACGCACACCGGCGGCTCGGACGGCATCCTGCAGGGCGCCAAGCCGCATCCGCGGGCGTACGGCACCTTCCCGCACTATCTCGGGCACTACGTACGTGAGTTGGGCGTGCTGTCGCTGGAGGAGTGCGTGCACCATCTCACCGCGCGGCCCGCGGCCCGGCTGCGTCTGCCGGACCGGGGGCTCGTCCGTGAGGGGTACCGCGCCGACCTGGTCCTGTTCGACCCGGCGACGGTCGCGGCGGGGGCGACTTTCGAGCAGCCGCGCACGCTGCCCCTCGGCATCCCGTACGTCCTGGTCGACGGGCGGTTCGTGACCGAGGACGGCCGGCGGACGGACGTGCTGGCGGGCCGGGCGGTCCGCCGGACTCCTCCGTGCTGACCGCCCGCCCGTCATGCCCGGTCCGTCATGGTCGGCCCGTCATGACCGGCCCATCATGGCCCTGTCACGGCTTGGGCAGGGTGCAGCCGCTGAGGGTGAGGTCCAGCTTGTTGCCGGTGGTGAAGCACGCCGGGATGTTGTAGGTCTCCTCGGCGTAGTTGATGCCCTTGCGGACGGTCACGTTGCCGTTCGCGTCGACCTCGCAGGGGTTGTTCTCGGTGCAGCGCTCGCCGTCCTCGTTGCCGGTGTTGTTGACGGCGACGACCTTGCCGGTGGCGTTGTCGATGACCGGGGAGCCCGAGGTGCCGCCGATGGTCTGGCAGGCGGAGGTGTAGCGGACCGAGTCCTTCCAGGTCCAGTCGCCCTCCTTCAGGCGGTAGACGAAGCCGTCGACGTTGCAGGCGTACGTCTTCTTCCAGTAGCCGGAGACGACGGTGATGGCGGTGCCGGCCATCGGGTGGGTGTCCTGGAGCGTCAGCGCGCTGATCCCGTACGAGCTCTTGATCTGCGCGTACGTGGTGGTGAGCTGGTAGAGCGTGACGTCGGTGTCGGTCATCGTCGAGTACACGACCTTGCTGGCGCGCAGCGTCCCGACCCGGGTGGCCGAGGAGTTGAGCAGACCGAAGGTGCGGCTGGACGACCGGCCGACGATCACCTCGCCGGGGTCCGGGAAGCCGGTCTCCAGGCAGTGGCCGTTCGTCATCACCAGCGCCGGGTCGCTGTCCGCGGACTTCGGGAAGCGGACGACCGAGCCGGAGCAGTTGCTGAGCGACACCGTGCCGGCGAAGTTGACGGCCTTGATCGCGGGCGCCGCGCTCTTGGCCGCGGTGGTCTTGGTCGCGGTGGCGCCCTCGGCCGCCGTGGCGGCTGCCGCCGGTGCCATGCCCGCCCCGGTGATCACCAGGGTCGCGAGCGCGGCAAGGAGAGGCTTGTTCATGTGGGGGTCCCCTCTGCAGACGTGAGCGACCGGAAATCTTCCGGCCGCCTGCCGTCTTGTCATGAGCATTGTTATGTTCATCGAGGGGTGACGGCAATAAGCCGCAGACAATGCACCGCTCGCCGCGCGAGGGTCAACCCACCACGAAACGCGACTACTTGGGACCCTTGGTGCTCCCCCTGCCGTGCCCCCTGGAGTTGCCGGGGCCGGACACGGCCGTCGTCTCGGCGGCGGTCGGCGTCGCGGTGGCCGAGACGGCCGGCGTGGTGCCGGCAGGCGCGGCGGATGTGGCGACGGGGGTCGCGGACCGCGTCGTGCCGTCCGCGTTTCCGCCGGCGGACGCCGTGCCCGCCGCACCGACGGCGGCCGACTCGACGGCCTTGAGCGTGCCCGGCGTCGCGGCACTCGCGGACTCGGACGGGGACGCCGACCGCTCGGGCACCGACGCCTCGCCCCCCGCCGTCGACGCCGTACGCCCGTGCCGTCCCTGCGGCGCGTCCGACGACCCCGGGACCGAGAGTCCCGCGATCACGGCGGCGAGCGACGCGACGCCCACCGCTCCGACGGCGACCGCCGCACGGCGGCCATGCCGCCCGCCCGCCCGCCTCCGGGAGCCGCGCCCGGCGGCGCGGTGCCGTACGGCCCCTCCCGCGCCGCGGTGAACCTCACCGACGGCCGCCGGCAGCTCGCGTGTCTCGTCGTAGGCGTTCTGCCAGCCGTGGGCCGCCGCGGGATCGGCGTACTCCTCGTACGCCGGAGCCACCGGGGCCGACGGGTGATACACGTTCGGCGGCGGGAGGAACTCGCCGTCCGGCTGCGGCGGGGTGGGGCTCGACATGGGCTGCGATTCTAGGTACGGGTGGGGCTCCTGGGACAGCTACCGGCGATAACGGAGCAAAACGCCCGTCTCACGTGTCGGAAAACACGACCCGGCAGGCGTTACCGGGCCGTAAGCTCCTGACATGCAGGTGATCCAGTCGACCAAGCTCGCCAATGTCTGTTACGAGATCCGGGGCCCGGTCCTCGAGGAGGCGATGCGGCTGGAGGCGGCAGGGCACCGCATCCTGAAGCTGAACACCGGCAATCCCGCCGCCTTCGGCTTCGAGTGCCCGCCCGAGATCCTCGAGGACGTCCTCCGCAACGTCTCCACCGCCCACGGCTACGGCGACGCCAAGGGACTGCTGGCCGCCCGCCGCGCGGTCGTCATGCACAACCAGACCATCGGCATCGAGACGGACGTCGAGCACGTCTTCATCGGCAACGGCGTCTCCGAGCTGATCGTGATGGCGATGCAGGGACTGCTCGACGACGGCGACGAGGTCCTCGTCCCGGCGCCCGACTACCCCCTGTGGACGGCGGCCGTCTCCCTGTCCGGCGGTACGGCGGTCCACTACCGCTGCGACGAGCAGTCCGACTGGATGCCCGACCTCACCGACGTGGAGCGCAAGGTCACCGACCGCACCAAGGCGATCGTCATCATCAACCCGAACAACCCGACGGGCGCGGTGTACGACGAGACGGTGCTGCGCGGACTGACCGACATCGCCCGCCGCCACAACCTGCTGGTCTGCTCGGACGAGATCTACGACAAGATCCTGTACGACGGCGCGACGCACACGCCGACCGCGGCGATCGCCCCGGACCTGATGACCCTCACCTTCAACGGCATGTCGAAGGCCTACCGGGTGGCCGGCTACCGGGTGGGCTGGATGTCGATCTCCGGCCCCCGCGCGCACGCCGACTCCTACATCGAGGGCCTGACGATCCTGGCCAACATGCGCCTGTGCGCGAACATGCCGGGGCAGCACGGTGTCGTGGCCGCGCTCAGCGGACGCCAGACGATCAACGACCTGGTGCTGCCGGGCGGACGGCTGAAGGAACAGGTGGACGTCGCGTACGACCTGCTCACCCAGATCCCGGGCGTGAGCTGTGTACGGCCGAAGGGGGCGCTGTACCTCTTCCCGCGCCTGGACCCGCAGGTCTTCAAGATCAAGGACGACCGGCGGATGGTCCTGGACCTGCTGCGCCAGGAGAAGATCATGGTGGTCCAGGGCACCGGCTTCAACTGGCCCGAACCGGACCACTTCCGGGTGGTCACCCTGCCGTCGGTGGGCGATCTGCGGGACGCGGTGACGCGGATCGGCACCTTCCTCGACGGTTACAGCCAACTTTAGACGAAATCTAAGCTAGGATGGCTTCCTGTCAGAGCACAGGAGGCCATCTCCCATGTACGAACCGATCCGCAGCAAGTCGGTCCACCGCACGATGGCCGGCACCACCTCGAACTTCCCCCACCGGTCGCGCGAGGAGGAGCTGGACATCCAGCTCGCGGGACATCTCGCGGCACTCCTCGCCGTCACGGACGAACTGCGCGCGCTGGCTCCCTCCACCGACCTGGACACGGCCGCCGAACAGCTCGCCGCGCAGGTGTCGCGACTGCGGGGCGGCCGGGCTCCGCTCCGCGCGTCCACGGCCACGGCCGACGGGGCGCCGACGCTCCACCAGCGGGCCCACGCCCTCGCGGGCCGCGCCCTGGTCGTCGCGGCCTCCCGGGCGGACACGGCGGCGGCGATCCTCGCGGCGGAGCGGATGGACGCCCACGCGGCGGCCCAGGAACCGGTCAGCGCCGCCCACTGACCCCTCGGGGTCCCCTCATCGGCCCCGGTTCGCGTGCACCCGCAGCGACGCGCGGACCGGGAGCCACAGCACTGCGTCGGCCCTGGCCAGGTTTTTCGGTCGGCGGTGTGTGGATGCGCGCGGGGTCGCCTGCCGCAGGCCGAGCCGTACGCGCAGGCGCGGCGTTCCCTGTCGCGCCGGCGCGCAAGCGCGGCGCGGCCCCTGTCGCGGGCCGAGCGACGTGCTGGCGCTCACCACCGACGGCCAGACCGCCGGTCGACGCCGTTGTGGTCGAGCGCCGTTGTGGCGGATCGGGGTTGCCGCCGACAAGGATCCTGGCGAGCAGCCGGAGGTTGAACGGTCTCCGGCCGACTCCCCCAGCGGCCTGGACACCGCGGCAGAGCGGCCCGCCGACCAGGCAGGTGCGCAGCCGTCAGATGAAGATG
Organism: Streptomyces sp. NPDC001843; assembly: GCF_042891955.1. NCBI lineage: Bacteria > Bacillati > Actinomycetota > Actinomycetes > Kitasatosporales > Streptomycetaceae > Streptomyces > Streptomyces sp. NPDC001843. Next base: position 29,586 of record NZ_JBIATQ010000008.1, read on the forward strand.
AGGAACAGGATCACGATCAGCGCCGCCGCGACGATGAGCATCGGGACCAGCAGCCTCCCGCCGCTGCGGGGCCGGTCCTCCGGGCCTCCGCCGCGCGGGCGGTCCTCCGCCAGCTGTGGGTTCTCCGGACGGTCCCGGTCGTAGAAGTCACCACCGCCTGCCATGGCTCATCACCCTTTCGTCACGGGATGGACCCACCGAGTACCCGGGCAGGCCCTGGCTGCACCACGGCGCGAAGCCGGGCCCGCACGCTTTCGTGCGGGCCCGGCTTCGGTGCGCCACCGCGGCCGGCGGGACGACGTCGCAGGTCAGGGCTGAGTCGGGCCGGCCGCGGAGTTCGGGTGGGTCAGCCCAGGCGGGACACCAGGGCGTGGTACTGGTCCCACAGCTCCTTCGGGGTGTGGCCGCCGAAGGTGTTCAGGTGGTCGGGGATCAGACCCGCCTCCTCGCGCCAGGCCTCCTTGTCGACCGTGAGCAGGAAGTCGAGGTCGGAGTCGGCGAGGTCGAGGCCGCGCGTGTCGAGGGCCTCCCGGGTCGGCAGCACGCCGATCGGGGTCTCGACGCCCTGCGCCCTGCCCTCCAGGCGCTCCACGATCCACTTCAGGACGCGGCTGTTCTCGCCGAAGCCGGGCCAGACGAACTTGCCCTCGTCGTTCTTGCGGAACCAGTTGACGTAGTAGATCTTCGGCAGCTTGGACTGGTCCTTGCCCTTGGCCACGTCCACCCAGTGGGCCATGTAGTCGCCCATGTTGTAACCGCAGAACGGCAGCATCGCGAAGGGGTCGCGGCGCAGCTCGCCGACCTTGCCCTCGGCCGCCGCGGTCTTCTCGGAGGCCACGTTGGCGCCGAGGAAGACGCCGTGGTTCCAGTCGAAGGACTCCGTCACCAGCGGCACCGCGCTGGCACGGCGCCCGCCGAAGAGGATCGCGGAGATCGGCACACCCCTGGGGTCCTCCCACTCCGGCGCGATGATCGGGCACTGGGAGGCCGGGACGGTGAAGCGGGCGTTGGGGTGGGCGGTCGGGGTGTCGGACGCCGGGGTCCAGTCGTTGCCCTTCCAGTCGGTCAGATGGGCGGGCGGCTCCTCGGTCATGCCCTCCCACCACACGTCGCCGTCGTCGGTGAGCGCGACGTTGGTGAAGACCGCGTTGCCCCACAGGGTCTTCATCGCGTTGGCGTTGGTGTGCTCACCGGTGCCGGGCGCGACGCCGAAGAAGCCGGCCTCGGGGTTGATCGCGTAGAGGCGGCCGTCCTCGCCGAAGCGCATCCAGGCGATGTCGTCGCCGATCGTCTCCACCGTCCAGCCGGAGATCGTCGGCTCCAGCATGGCGAGGTTGGTCTTGCCGCAGGCGGAGGGGAAGGCCGCGGCGACGTACTTCGACTCGCCCTGCGGCGGGGTGAGCTTGAGGATCAGCATGTGCTCGGCCAGCCAGCCCTCGTCGCGGGCCATGACGGAGGCGATGCGCAGGGCGTAGCACTTCTTGCCGAGCAGTGCGTTGCCGCCGTACCCGGAGCCGTAGGACCAGATCTCGCGGCTCTCGGGGAAGTGCGAGATGTACTTGGTCGGGTTGCAGGGCCAGGGCACGTCCTCCTGGCCGGGCTCCAGCGGGGCGCCGAGGGTGTGCACGGCCTTGACGAAGAAGCCCTCGTCACCGAGCTCGTCCAGCACCTGCTTGCCCATGCGCGTCATCGTGCGCATCGACACCGCCACGTACGCCGAGTCCGTGATCTCCACGCCGAGCGCGGAGAGCGGCGAGCCCAGCGGGCCCATGCAGAAGGGCACGACGTACATCGTGCGCCCCCGCATCGAGCCGCGGAACAGGCCGTTCTCACCCTGGAAGACCTCCCGCATCTCCGCGGGCGCCTTCCAGTGGTTGGTGGGACCCGCGTCCTCCTCCTTCTCGGAGCAGATGAAGGTCCGGTCCTCGACCCGGGCGACGTCGGTCGGGTCCGAGGCGGCGTAGTAGGAGTGGGGGCGCTTGATCGGGTCGAGTTTCGTGAAGGTGCCCTTCGCGACGAGCTCCTCGCACAGTCGCTCGTACTCGGCCTCGGATCCGTCACACCAGACCACGTTGTCCGGCTGCGTCAGTTCGGCGATCTCGTTCACCCACGAGATCAGTTCCTGGTGGTTGGTGGGGATGACGGGGGGAGCCGCGATGTCGCGCGCCACGATTGCTCCTAAGTGAGGGATTTTTTGATCTTTGGCCCCGTGGGGGCTGCGACCCGGATGCTTCGTAGCCGCTCATCCGGTGTCGACCGCACTCATTTGATCATCCGATGGTACTGCGCATCTGTCCAGAGGGCCTCACATGTGAGCGACGTGAGGAAGGCCACGGTTAACCGCGCCCATCCGGGATACCTCCGGGATAACTCCGGGATCCTTTGCGCGCACGTTGGGTTCACCTGGGAGACTTTTTGCGCCACGGCACCGGGTCTCCCATGAGACGATGAACACTCCGCGCCGGTCAGCGGGCCGCACCCATCGGCGACTTACGGTTCCGTAGGTACGATGCCGGACATGACTGCGTCCGCCTCCGATGCGCCCATGGAACCACCGGCCGCCGGCCGCGGTCCCGTGGCGCTCTCCCTGCCGCATCCGGTCAAGCCCAAGCTCCGGGGCTGGCTGCACCTCGGCATGTTTCCGGCCGTACTCATCGCGGGCCTGGTGCTCACCGCCCTCGCCGACTCCCCCCGCGGCCGGATCGCCTGCAGCATCTACGCCCTGACCGCCTGTCTGCTGTTCGGTGTCAGCGCCCTGTACCACCGGGGCAACTGGAGCCCGCGCATGGACCGCGTCCTGCGCAGACTCGACCACGCCAACATCTTCCTGATCATCGCGGGCACCTACACCCCGCTGACCATGCTCCTTCTGCCCGGATCCAAGGGGCGGTGGCTGCTGTGGGGCATCTGGGCGGCGGCCGCCGCGGGCATCGCCTTCCGGGTCTTCTGGGTCGGCGCCCCGCGCTGGCTCTACACCCCCTGCTACATCGCCATGGGCTGGGCCGCCGTCTTCTTCCTGCCCGACTTCATGCGCACCGGGGGCGTCGCCGTCCTGGTCCTGGTGGTCGTCGGCGGTCTCCTCTACAGCGCGGGCGGCGTGATCTACGGGATCAAGCGGCCGAACCCGTCACCGCGCTGGTTCGGCTTCCACGAGGTGTTCCACTCCTTCACCCTCGCCGCCTTCGTCGTCCACTACGTGGGCATCTCCCTGGTGGCGTACCAGCACGGCTGACACACCCGCTCCATCCTCTCCACAGTGGCCACGGCTCTTGAGCCGTGGCCATTTCTCGTGCTTGACACTGCCGCCTTATTGACGCTCGCCATCTTTTGATAGTTACTCTCATTTCATGTCTACTCTCACAGAGCGCGTGGAGACGCGGCAAGACCCCCGCCGCTGGTGGGCCCTCGGGGCCCTGGTCGCGAGCATGCTGGTGCTCGGCTTCGACATGACGATCCTCAACGTGGCGCTGCCGACCATGGCGGAGCAGCTCGGCGCCACCACCGGCGAACAGCAGTGGATGGCGGACGCGTACGTCATCGTCTTCGCCGCGCTGATGCTCCCCGCCGGACTGCTCGGCGACCGCTTCGGCCGCCGCCGGATGCTGGTCGCCGGGCTCAGCCTCTTCCTTGCGGGCTCCCTGGCCGGCACGCTGGCCGGGGACGTCGACTGGGTGATCGCCGCGCGCGCGTTCATGGGTGTCGGCGGGGCGCTGATCATGCCGCTGGCGCTGTCCATCCTGCCGTCGCTGTTCGGGCCCGAGGAGCGCACCAAGGCCGTCGGCATCATCTCCGCCGCCTCCGCGCTCGGCATGCCGCTCGGTCCGATCATCGGCGGCTGGCTGCTCAACCACTTCTGGTGGGGCTCGGTGTTCCTGATCAACGTGCCCATGGTCGGCATCGGCGTCGCCGCCTGCGTCTTCCTGCTCCCCGAGACCCGCGACCCGGCCTCCCCCAAGCTCGACGTGCCCTCCACCGCGCTCACCGCGGCCGGCCTCGGCACCCTCATCTACGCGATCATCGAAGCCCCCGACCGCGGCTGGGGCGACCCGCTGATCGCCGGGATGTTCGCGGCCGCCGTCGTGCTCCTCGCCGCACTGGTGCTGCGCGAACGCCGGATGACCCGGCCCATGCTCGACATGACCCTGCTCGGCCGGCGCGGCTTCCTGCTCAACACCGTCGCGGCGACCCTGGTGATGTTCGTCCTGTCCGGACTGATGTTCGTCCTGCCGCCCTACCTGCAGGCCGTCCTCGGCCATGACGCCTTCGGGACCGGGCTGAGGCTGCTGCCCATGATGGGGGGGCTGATGGTCGCCGCGAAGGGCGCGCAGCCGGTCGTCGCCCGGTTCGGGGCACGGGCCGTGGTCTGCGCGGGTCTTGTGGTGCTCGCCTTCGCCGCGCTGCTGGGCAGCCGTACGACCGTGGACTCCGGCTACGGCTTCACCGCGCTGTGGCTGTCCGTCGCCGGGCTCGGCTTCGGCTTCTCGGTGGTGCCCGCGATGGACGGGGCGCTCGCCGCCCTGCCCACCGACCGGGCCGGCAGCGGCTCCGGGCTGCTGATGACACTGCGCCAGGTGGGCGGCGCGATCGGCATCGCCCTGCTGGGCAGCCTGCTCGCGAGCGCCTTCCGCGACCGGCTGGACGTCACCGGACTGCCCGGCGCGGCCGCGCACACCGCCGGGGAGTCCGTGGTCGCCGCGCACCTCGTCGCCGCGCAGGCGGGTCCCGGACACGGGGCGCACCTGGCGGCCTCCGCGAACGCCGCCTACGTGCACGGCATGGGCCTGGTCCTGCTGGTCTGCGGCATCGCCTCCCTGGTCACCGCACTGCTGGCGGGAGCGTTCCTGCCCGCGGCGCCGGCCACGGACGCGAAAGCTTCGGCGCCGGACGCGGACGCGGGGGCGTCCGTAACGGGCGTGGCCGCCTCCGACCTCGATGCCTGACAATGACCACCATGACGGCAAGCACCTCCTCCCCGGCCGACCGCCCCCCGCTGAGCCTGCGGGAGCGGAAGAAGATCAAGACCCGCGAGGCGATCCGCACGGCGACGTACGCCCTGATCGAGGCACAGGGCTACGACGCCACCACCATCGAGCAGATCGCCGACCGGGCCGAGGTCTCGCCGTCGACCGTCTTCCGGTACTTCCCGACCAAGGAGGACATCGTCCTCACGGACGAGTACGACCCCCTGATGCTGGAGGAGTTGCGCGCCCGGCCCGCCGGGGAGTCGTGGACGGACTCGGTGCGGTACGTGATGCACAAGGCCATCGACGCGATGATGGCCCAGGACCCCGAGGTGGTCCGGACGCGGGCCCACCTCGCGGCCCAGGTCCCCGCCGTCCGTTCACGGATGGTCGAGAGCATGTCGGAGACCGGACGAATGCTCCGTGCGGCTCTCGCCGAGCGTCACGGTCTGACCCCGGACAGCCTCGAAGTGCGTGTCTACGCCATGGCCCTGGTCGGCGGCCTGATGGAGGTCAACATGTCCTGGGCGGAGAACGGCTTCCAGGACGACCTCCGCGACATGATGGACCGCGCCCTGGATGTCCTGGAACACGGCCTCCCCGCCGGAAACCAGTGAGGCCCGGCCCCCTTCCCGTGCCATCCTGACCAGGTGAACGGTCCCGAGATCCATGTCGAAGTCGCCCCCGAGCTGCACCTGTTCGTCCCGCAGGCCCGGCGCCTGGGCGCAACCGCCGTCCCCACCGACGGCGTCTCGACCCTCGGCCATGTCGTCGAGTCCCTCGGCGTCCCGCTGACCGAGGTCGGCGCACTGGTGGTGAACGGCCGCGAGGTGCCCGCCTCGCACATCCCGGCGGCCGGCGAGCGGGTCGACGTACGGAAGGTCGCACGCCCCCAGAAGGTGACCGGCGCTCCCCTGCGCTTCCTCCTCGACGTCCACCTCGGCACCCTGGCCCGCCAGCTGCGCCTGCTCGGCGTGGACACCGCGTACGAGTCGACCGACATCGGCGACCCGGCGCTGGCCGCCCGCTCGGCGGCCGAGCAGCGGGTCATGCTCAGCCGCGACCGGGGCCTGCTGCGCCGCCGCGAACTGTTCGCGGGCGCCTTCGTCTACAGCACCCGGCCCGACGACCAGCTCCGCGACGTCCTCGGCCGCTTCCGCCCCGAGCTGCGGCCCTGGACCCGCTGCACCGCGTGCAACGGGCTGCTGCGGGACGCCACGAAGGAAGAGGTCGCCGACCAGCTCGAACACGGCACCCGGCGCTCGTACGACGTGTTCGCGCACTGCGCGCAGTGCGGCCGCGCCTACTGGAAGGGCGCGCACCACGACCATCTGGAGGCCATCGTGGAGCGCGCCCTCGCGGAGTTCGCCGACCGAGGTTAGCGCCCGCCCGAGTGTGGCGGGCCGGTCAGCCGCTCAGCGCGGCGCGCAACCGCTCCAGGTCGGCCGTCGGCGCGTCGCACGTGAAGTCACGGCAGACGTACGCGGCCGGTTCACCGCCCACCAGGGACCGGTCGGCGAGCAGTGGGAACTCGTCGCTCCCCGGGGTGCCGACGGCGACCACCGCACCCGGAGCGGTGCCCAGCAGCGCCGTACGGTGCAGGGACCTCGTGGCCTCCTCGTCGAGGGCGGGACCGACGACGGCGACCTCGCGGGGCCCGTCCAGCAGGGCCTCCGCGACGGCCAGCCCCCACCCGACGAACCGGGGGACACGCGGGCCGAGCGCCTTCACGACGCCCAACGCCTTCTCCGCGGCGGCGCGATGTTTCTCCGAACCCGTGTGGGCCGCGTAGCCGAGCAGGGCGCCCGCGGCGGCGGTCCAGCCGGACGGGGTCGCGTTGTCGGTGGGGTCCTGCGGCCGGCGGATCAGCCGCTCCGCGTCGGCGGCGGTGTCGAAGAGGGCGCCGGACTCCGGATCGGTGAAACGGGTGAGCACATGGGCGAGGAGCAGCCCCGCGAACTCAAGCCACGCCCCGTCCCCGGTCACGGACGCCAGCGACAAAAAGCCCTCGGCCACGTCGGCGTAGTCCTCCAGCACACCGGCGTTGACGCCCGCCCGGCCGTCGCGGCTGGTGCGGAGCAGGTGGGTGTGCTCGTCCAGATGCAGCCGTACGAGGAGATCGGCGGCGCCGACCGCGGCCTCGACCAGGTCGGGGCGGTCGAAGTAGGCGCCGGTCTCGGCCAGGGCGGCGATGGCGAGACCGTTCCAGGCCGCGACCACCTTGTCGTCGCGGCCGGGGGCGGGCCGCTCGCCGCGCACCCGCAGCAGACGCTCCCGGACGGACCCGATCCGCTCGGCGTCGAACACGCCGTCCTGCTGCGGAAGCTGAAGCACCGACTGCCCGTGCTCGAAGGTGCCCTCCTGGGTCACCCCGAAGTACCGTGCGGCGAACTCGGCGTCTTCCTGGCCGAGCGCGTCGGTCAGCTGCCGCGGCGTCCACACGTAGTAGGCGCCCTCCACGTGCCGGCCGGTCCCGTCGTCGCTGTCGGCGTCCAGTGCGGAGGCGAACCCGCCCTCCGCGGTGCGCAGTTCGCGGACCATGAAGTCGGCGGTCTCCAGGGCGACCCGGCGCGCGAGCTCCGAGCCGGTGGCCCGCCACAGGTGGGCGTACACCCGGCACAGAAGGGCGTTGTCGTAGAGCATCTTCTCGAAGTGCGGCACGACCCAGTCGCGGTCGACGGAGTACCGGGCGAACCCGCCGCCGAGCTGGTCGTAGATCCCGCCGCGTGCCATGCGCTCGCAGGTGTCCAGCGCCATCTGCAGCGCGCCCTCGGCGCCCGTGCGGGCGTGGTGGCGCAGCAGGAACTCCAGCACCATGGACGGCGGGAACTTGGGGGCGCCGCCGAACCCGCCGCGCTGCGGGTCGTACTCCCGGGTGAGACCGAGCAGGGCCTGGGCGACTTCCTGCTCGCCGGGGAGCTGCGCGGTCTGGTAGCCGATCTCCCGCTGCGACAGATCCCGCACGATCTTCCCGGCGACCTCGGTCACCTCGTCGCGCCGGTCGCTCCAGGCATGCCGGACACCCTCCAGGACCTGCCTGAAGGACGGCATGCCGTGCCGGGGGGCGGGCGGGAAGTAGGTGCCGAAGTAGAAGGGCTCGGCCTCCGGGGTGAGGAACACCGTCATGGGCCAGCCGCCCTGCCCGGTGGCCGCCTGAACGGCCTCCATGTAGACGGCGTCGACGTCGGGGCGTTCCTCGCGGTCGACCTTGATGTTGACGAAGTTGTCGTTCATGTAGGCCGCTGTGGCCTCGTCCTCGAAGGACTCGTGCGCCATCACGTGGCACCAGTGGCAGCTGCTGTAACCGACGCTGAGGAGGACGGGTTTCTCGGTTCTGCGGGCCTCCTCGAACGCCTCGTCCGACCAGGGCCACCAGTCGACCGGGTTCTCGGCGTGCTGAAGCAGGTACGGGGACGTCTCATGGGCCAGTCGGTTCACCGTTCCACTCTCCCACGCCGTCCGGCACGGCGTAGAAACGGAAGCTCACCGGGCGCGCCCCCTCGGGGGCCTCCTCGCGGGTGTGGCCGTAGCGGGACAGGAGTTCCTGGTAGTCGCGCATGAAGGCGAGCATCTCCTCCCTGGTCATCCAGGAGCCGTGCCGCTGGACCTGGGCCCAGCCCTCCGGGCCCCGGTACTCCCGGTGGGCGCGGCGGTACAGCTCGGTGTCGACCTCGATCTTCAGCAGGGCCAGGTGCTCGGCCGCCGCGTACTCCTCCGGGGACATCGTGGCCGGGTCGGGGGTGGTGTGGCTGAAGGGGAGCGCCCGCCACCAGCGTTCGCGGCCGCCGGACTTCTCCGGGATCTCCTCGATGAGTCGCTGCTCGGCGAGTTTGCGCAGGTGGTAGCTGGTGGTGCCGGAGCTCTCACCGAGTTCGCGGGCGAGCACGGTGGAGTTGGCCTCGCCGTGCCGGCCGAGGTACTCGAGGATCCGGCGGCGCAGGGGGTTGCCGAGGGACTTGTAGAGAGCGGTGCGCTCAAGGCTGGTCATCTCGGTCATGTCGTCACGGTATCCCTGAGACGTCCCTGATTTCTGCAGAACTTTCTCTGCAGAATTTTCTCTGCGGTCTAGGCTGGGCACACGTAGTGGCAGAAGGGGAGGTTCTGTGATGTCGATGGCCGTGAAGAGGAAGTGGGCGCTGGTGCTGCTGGGGGCGGCGGCCGTGCTGCTCGTGCCCTGGATGGTGGTGCTGGCCCTGACGCTTCCGGCCAGCACCCGTGTGCACAACTGGTCGTTGGCCTGGATCGGCCTCGATGTGCTGATGGCGGCGGGCTGTGCCACCACGGCCTTACTGGGGCTGCGCGGCGACCCCCGGGCCCGGCTGACCGCTTCGGCGACCGCTTCCGTCGCCGTGCTGGACGCCTGGTTCGACATAACCACCTCGCGGGTCGGCGGCCCCCTCCTCGAAGCGCTGGCGTGCGCGGTGGCGGAAGGGGGGCTGGCGGTGGCGTGCGTGTTCCTGGCCCTGTCGAAGGGGCGTGGCAGGGCGAACCCCGGATGACACGGATTCGATGACACGGATCCGCTGATCGCCACACCCTCGCGCTCCGGGCTTCACCGAAGGACACTCATAGGCCAAGGAGTTGACGCCGGAGGGGGACGGGACATGCGGGACGGCCATCGGGCGGAGGCCGAGCGGCTGGTGGTGCGGGCCGTGGAGGAGGAGGTGCGACGCTCGGGCGGCCGCGTCGACGGACAGGTGCTGCTGTCACGGGCGCGGGGCGCACTGGACGCCATGGCCCGGACGGCCTCCGAGGAGTACGAGGCGTACACGCGCGCCCTCGACGAGGCGGAGGCGGGTCGGCTCACCTTCGGCCAGCGGTACGCGCGCGAGGGTGCCGGAACTCCTCTGCTGGTGGCGGCGGTAGCAGCGGTCGCGGCTACCGTCGCCGACCTCTCTCTCGGCACCGGTGCGGCGACCGCGTTCGGTGCGGGGGCCGCCGTCGGGGTCGTCGCCGCGGCGGCCACCGTGGTGAAGGTGGCCGGTTCCCATCTGCCCGCCGCCCACCACCGGGCGGGTGCGGCGGGCCAGCCGGGCGGTGCGGAACAACTCCGGCTGGAGTGGCTGACGGCGCTGGAGGTGCGGGGCATCCGTCCCTTCCTCGACCAGCAGCGGGTGCTCGCCGCTTCCACGGGTCCGAAGAAGAACGGGCCCCAACTGCGCGGCTCGGACAAGAGCGCGGCGGCCCGCAGGCGCACGGTGCTGGAGCAGTCCTTCGGGCAACTGCCGGATGCCGACGGCCCGTTCGCGGGGCGCCGCCAGGAGATGGCCCGGATCCGGCAGTGGGTGCAGGCGGCCCGGGCGACCACCGAGACCCGGCCGACGGTGGTCGTGCTGCACGGGGCGCCCGGCTCCGGACGGACGACTCTCGCGGTCCGCGCCACGCACGACCTGAAGGACCACTTCCGCGGAGCGGTCGTCGTCGACCTGCGCGGCGACAGTCAGGAGCCCCCGCTGCCCACCCGGGACGCACTGCTGCACCTGCTCAACCGGCTCGGCGCGCCCCGCGAACAGTTGCTGTTCCGCGAGCGGTCCTCGCCCGACCAGCAGATCAAGCGGCTGAGCGAGCTGTACCACCAGCATCTGACGGGCCTGCCGGTGACGATCGTGCTGGACGACGCCTCGGACGCCGAGCAGGTCCGCGCCCTCGTCCCGGAGCGCTCCGACAGCCTGGTCCTGGTCACCGCCCGCGAGCCCCTCGACCTGCCCGCGGACCTGTCGGCCTGGGTTCACCAGCTCCCGGTGGAGCCCCTGGACACGGCGGGCGCGGAGGAGCTGCTGGGCGCGGTGGCGCAGGACGCCTCGGGGCCGTACGACGCCGAGGCCGGTGACCGGATCCGGGAGCTGTGCGGCGGCCTGCCGCTGGCGCTGCGCATCGCGGGCTCCTGCCTGGGCGGGCGCTCGCCTCGTGGGCTGGCCACGGACCTGGCCGCGTACGGCCCGGTGGAGCCGGTGGAGCGTGTGCTGTGGCTGCGCTACACCGACCAGTCGGAGCCGGCCCGGCGGCTGCTGAGACGGCTGGCGCTGGCCGGCCGGGCCTCGCTCGGTGCCGCGGCGGCGGCCGCGCTGCTCGCCGCGGACGACGCGGAAGCGACCCGGCATCTCGTCGCGCTCGCGCGGGCGGGCCTGATCGACCACGTCCGCGGCAACCGCTACCGGTTGCACGACCTGGTGCGCGCTTTCGCCCAGGCCCGACTGCTGGACGAGGAGGACCCGGCCGAGCGCACGGCGGCGCAGCAACGTCTGATCGTGAACTACGCGGAACTGGCCGATTCGGTGCTCCGTCTGGTCGACGGCAACATGTCGACCCGCTCGGACCGCTTCGGTCCGCACGGTTTCACCTCCCTCGACGAGGCGTTGCGCTGGCTGGACGACGAGTCGAGCTTCATCACGGCGGCGCTGCGCCACGCGGAGGGCGTGGACCAGTCGGCGGTGCTGAATCTGCTCGGCGCGCTGTGCGACTACTGCCTGCTGCGCGGCGACCTCTACCGCCTCGGCGAGATCAGCGAGCTCGCGCAGGCCGTGGACCAGGGGCTGCTGGTCCGTTCCGTGCAGTGGCGCACCGGTATCGCGGCACGCCAGCTGGGCGAGCTGGACAAGGCGCGCACCACCTTGACCTCCGTGGTCGACCTCTATCTGGAGGCCCACCACGACGCGGGTGCCGCCCGTGCCCTGTGCTCGCTGGGCATCACCTTGCACCATCAGGGCAACCTCACGGAGGCGGCGGCCAAGCTGCAGGAGGCGCTGGACCTGCAGGCGGCGCCCGAGCTGGCCACGGACCGTGCGTGGACGATGCACGCGCTGGCCGCGGTCCAGCGCGACCGGGCCCGCCTGGGCGAAGCCCTGGATCTGCTGACCCGTTCCCTGGTCCTGCACCGCGAGGGCGGCTCTGTGCACGGCGAGGCCTGGGCTCATTTCCAGCTCGGCCAGCTGGCGCTGCGCATGGGCGACGTGCCGCGGGCGGAGACCGAGCTTCAGGCCGCCCTCGACCTCTACGGCCGCACCCGTGACGCCCGCGGTGAGGCCTGGGCCCTGACCCAGCTGGCCCGGGCCCGTCTGGTCGACGGCGACGCGTCCCCCGCGGTGGAGGGTCTGCGCCGGGCGGCCGTCCGGCACCGGGAGAACGAGGACGTGCGCGGGGAGGCCTGGACGGTGTACTACCTCGGCCAGGCACTGGAGGAGACGGGCAACCTGGACCAGGCGGTCCGCGAGCTGGAGCGCTCCCGCACGATGTTCTCGCGGATGCGTGACGTCTACGGCCTGGCCTGCGCCCGCCATCATTCGGCGCGCGTCACCCGCGACCAGCGCGCCGCCCAGACCGGCTCACTGCTGAACTCCGGCTTCGCCCGCCAGCTGCTGGTCGACGCGCGCGCCGACTTCCAGCGCATCGGCGTCGCTCACGGCGAGGCGTGGACCTGCCTGGAGCTGGCGGTCGTCGACGCGGGCAATGCCCGTACCCAGCAGGCCCTCGCCCTGTGCGACGAGGCGCTCGACCTCTTCACCGGTTACGGCGACCACCGCGGTGCGGACTGGGCCCGCTTCCTGCGCTGCACCCTGCTGCCGTATGCGGCCCCCGGCGGGGTGGAGGTCGGCACGGCGGTCGCCCAGGAGGAACTGGCCCAGCTCGCCCGGACCGGCCATCCGGCCAGGGACGAGAAGCTGGGCGAGTACGCCGGTGCGTACCAGCTGCTCCTGGAACGAGGCGTCAGTCTGGAGGCGGGCTGGCAGGCGTGGCGGCTGGGCATGGTGCCCGACCGGCATGCCCGGGAGGTGATGGGCGTCCCCGTGCCGGCCAGGCAGTGAACCGCCCTCAGCCCTGGTGCGACTTGGGCTCGGCCGGGGCGGCCCCCGTCTCGGCCGCGGCCTCGGCCTTGGTGTCCGGGGCTTCCTTGAAGTCGACCTTCTGCATGTGCTTGTTCATGGACTTCATCAGGCCCCACACGGCCACGGCCATCACCGCGAAGACGATGAAGCCGAGGACGCCGGGGGTGACCTTGTTCTCGTCGACCTCCTTGGCGAGGGGGACGAGGTGCGTCAGTGCCAGGCTTGCGCTCATGTCAGGCATTGTCGCGGATGCCCGCAAAGAGGTCGTCCTCGGGGAGGGAGGTATCGACGAGGGACTTCGCCAGCTCGTACTCCTCGGTGGGCCAGACCTCCCTCTGGACGTCCATCGGCACGCGGAACCAGCCGCCGTCGGGGTCGATCTGGGTGGCGTGCGCGATCAGCGCCTTGTCCCGGATCTCGAAGAAGTCGGCGCACGGGATGTGGGTGGTGAGCACGCGCTCCTTGCGCTCGATCTCATTCCAGCGCTTGAGCCACTCGCCGTACGGCGACTCCAGGCCCCGGTCGAGCATCGCCTTGTGCAGTGCCTCGGTGCGCGGGCGGTTGAAGCCCTGGTTGTAATACAGCTTCAGCGGCTGGTAGGCCGGGCCGAACTCGGCCTCCGGGTACTTCTCGGTGTCCGCCGCGCCCTCGAACGCCACCATCGAGATCTTGTGGGTCATGATGTGGTCGGGGTGCGGGTAGCCGCCGTTCTCGTCGTAGGTGGTGATCACCTGGGGACGGAAGGCGCGGATCTGCTTGACCAGCTCGCCGGCCGCCTTGTCGACGTCCTCGAGGGCGAAGCAGCCCTCGGGCAGCGGGGGCAGCGGGTCGCCCTCGGGCAGGCCGGAGTCGACGAAGCCCAGCCACTCCTGCTTGACGCCCAGGATCTCGCGGGCCTCGTCCATCTCCTTCTTGCGGACCTCGTGGATGTGCTCCTCGATGTACTTGTCGCCCTGGAGCTTCGGGTTGAGGATGGAGCCCCGCTCCCCGCCGGTGCAGGTCACCACCAGCACGTCCACCCCCTCCGACACGTACATCGCCATGGTGGCCGCGCCCTTGCTCGACTCGTCGTCGGGGTGCGCGTGGACGGCCATCAGTCGCAGTTGGTCAGTCAAGACTCAATCCTCGTAGTCGGCGCCCCCGTGTCTTCGGGCGCAATCGGCGCTTCTATAGTGACCGAAACGGCGGGCGAATAATTCCGCGGAGGGACGACCATGAGCACGGCGAGCATGCGGCTGCCCGAGGGGCGATACGGCCGTTCCTCGGACGAGCGCGCCGACCACAGGCTCAGGGTCGCCGCGGTGGTCCTCGGCGCGGCTGTGCTGGCGCTGGTCGGCTACCTCGCGTACCACTACGTCGTCCAGAACAAGATCAGCGCTCAGGTGGTCGCCTTCCAGGCCTCGGACGATGCGGTCAAGGTGCATCTGGAGGTCCACAAGGACTCCGGCGCCTCCGGCTACTGCACCCTGCGCTCCCAGGGCGCCGACGGCAACGACGTGGGACGGGCGGACTTCCGCTTCACCGGTTCCGCCACCCGGATCGACAAGGTCGTCACGCTCCGGACGACGGCCAAGGGCATGACGGCCGAGCTGCTCGGGTGCCACGCCGACTGAGGCCGTCCGGAATACGTAGGCGCTCACCTGCGCTGATGTGATTCTGGTGGCTTATGTCCTCCCCCTTCGGCGCTCGAATTGTTAGGCTCGTGGTTTCGCCCATCCATGGAGGAACATTCTTCTGGGTAGGGCGATGCTTTGTATTCCCAGTACCGACGAGGAGCACCTGTGACCCAGACCAGCGAGAACGTCACCTGGCTGACCCAGGAGGCGTACAACAAGCTCAAGGATGAGCTTGAGTACCTTACTGGTCCTGCGCGCACGGAGATCGCGGCCAAGATCGCGGCCGCGCGCGAGGAAGGCGACCTGCGCGAGAACGGCGGGTACCACGCGGCCAAGGAGGAGCAGGGCAAGCAGGAGCTCCGTGTGCGCCAGCTGACCCAGCTCCTGGAGAACGCCAAGGTCGGTGAGGCTCCGGCCTCGGCCGACGGTGCGGTCGCGCCAGGCATGGTCGTCACGATCGCCTTCGACGGTGACGAGGACGACACCCTGACGTTCCTGCTCGCCTCGCGCGAGTACGCGAGCGCCGACGTCGAGACCTACTCGCCGCAGTCCCCGCTGGGCGCCGGCGTGATCGGCCACAAGGTCGGCGAGGACGCGGACTACGAGCTGCCCAACGGCAAGAAGGCCTCGGTGCGGATCCTGAAGGCCGAGCCGTACTCGGACTGAGCGGCTCCCGCCCGGCCCGGCCGACAGTCTCCCGACCGCCCCCGGCGTCCCCGCGACACCGGGGGCGTTGTCATGCCGTCGCCGAGCGGTACTTGCGGACCGCCAGCGTCCGGAATATGACCACGATCAGGACCGAGTAGATCAGCGAGGCCCACACCGGGTGCTGCATGGGCCAGGCGTCCGAGGCGGACTGGCCCGGATTGGCGAACAGGACGCGGGCCGCCTGCACCGTGGCGCTGAACGGGTTCCACTCCGCGATGTGGCGCAGCCACGGGGTCATGTGGCTGGTGTCGACGAACGCGTTGGAGATGAAGGTCACCGGGAAGAGCCAGATCAGCCCGCCGGAGGTGGCCGCCTCGGGCGTGCGCACGGACAGGCCGATCAGGGCGCCGACCCAGGTGAACGCGTACCCGAGCAGGAGCAGCAGACCGAAGGCGGCCAGGACCTTGAGGGCGTTGGTGTCGCCCACCGTCCCGACGCGCCAGCCGACCAGCAGGGCGACCACGGCCAGGACGAGCAGGGTCAGCGCCGTCTGGACCAGGTCGGCGAGTGTGCGCCCGGTGAGCACCGCACCGCGGGCCATGGGCAGTGAGCGGAAGCGGTCGATGAGGCCCTTGTGCATGTCGTCGGCTATGCCGGCACCGGAGCTGGCGGTGGCGAACGTGACGGTCTGCGCGAAGATGCCCGCCATGAGGAAGTTCTTGTAGGTGGCCGGGCTGGTGCTGCCGCCGATCTGCATGGAGCCGCCGAACACGTAGGTGAACAGCACCACGAACATGATCGGCTGGATGAGCCCGAAAATCACCATCTCGGGAATCCTGGACATGCGGATCAGGTTCCGCTGGGCGACGATCAGCGAGTCCCGGACGGACTGGCCGACGGGGTTGCGGGGTGCCGCGACCGGCACGGCGTCGGTGACGGCGCTCATTTCACGCTCTCCTTGGTCTTCGTGCCGGCTGTCGCGGCGCCGCTCTCCTCGTCCTTCGCCTCGGCCGCGTGCCCCGTCAGGGAGAGGAAGACGTCGTCGAGGGTGGGGCGGCGCAGTCCGATGTCGTCGATCTCGATGCCGCGGGTGTCCAGCTCGCGGATGACCTCGGCGAGCAGCTTGGCGCCGCCGGTGACGGGCACGGTGAGCTTTCGGGTGTGCTCCTCGACCGTGGTGTTCCCCTTGCCGAAGCCGCCCAGCACCTCCGCGGCGACCGCGATGTGCTCCCGCTCGTGCACCACGACCTCCACGCGCTCACCGCCGGTGCGGGCCTTGAGCTGGTCGGAGGTGCCCTTGGCGATGACGCGCCCCTGGTCGACGACCGCGATGTCGTGGGCGAGGTGGTCGGCCTCTTCCAGATACTGGGTGGTGAGCAGCAGGGTCGTCCCGCCGGAGACCAGCTGCTTGATGACCTCCCAGAGCTGCTGCCGGTTGCGCGGGTCGAGGCCGGTCGTCGGCTCGTCCATGAACATCACCGGCGGCGAGACCACGAGGGCGGCCGCGAGGTCGAGCCGGCGGCGCATGCCCCCGGAGTAGGTCTTGGTCGGCCGGTCGGCGGCGTCCGCCAGATGGAACTGCTCCAGCAGCTCCGCCGCGCGGGCCTTCGCCTCCTTGGCTCTCATCTGGTAGAGACGGCCGACCATCTGCAGGTTCTCGCGGCCGGTCAGGTATTCGTCGACGGCCGCGAACTGGCCGGAGAGGCCGATAGAGCGGCGTACGGCGTCGGGCTGTCTGAGCACGTCGATGCCCGCGACGACCGCCCGGCCGCTGTCGGGGCGCAACAGGGTCGTCAGACAGCGGACGGTCGTCGTCTTGCCCGCGCCGTTCGGCCCGAGCAGTCCGAGGACCGTGCCCTCGGGGACGTCGAGGTCGACGCCGTCCAATGCCCTTACGTCACCGAAGGTCTTCACCAGACCTTCGGCATAGATGGCGCCTGGCATGTGTGTCTCCACGTCGTCGGGGATGCTTTGGCAAGGTTAGGTACTGTGCGCCGATTTACGCCCGCCCCTGTCACCTCACGTCGCCGTGACGCGGGCAGGTGGCGGACGAGACACACACTAACGCGATGTATCGCGTCCCTCAACGGATTTTCTCGAACGGGTGACCCGGAGGCCACCGGCCTCAGGAGATGATCGTGTAACCCGCCTCGCGCAAAGCCTGCCGGACCTCGGCGCAGTGCGCCGGCCCCTTCGTCTCGAGGTGCAGCTCCACCTCGGCCTCCGCGAGCCCGAGCCGCGGGTCGGTCCGCACGTGGCTCACGTCGAGGACGTTTGCGTCGACCACCGTCAACGCCCCGAGGAGCGTGGCGAGGGCGCCGGGACGGTCGGTCAGGCGCAGCCGGACGGCCAGGTAGCGCCCTTGAGCGGCCATGCCGTGCCGCAGGACGCGCTGGAGCAGCACCGGATCGACGTTGCCGCCGGAGAGCACCGCGACGACCGGCCCGGGGAAGGCGCCCGGGTCGCTCAGGAGCGCCGCGACCGGGCTGGCCCCCGCCGGCTCGACGACCAGCTTGGCCCGCTCCAGGCACAGCAGCAGCGCAGCGGACAGCTCGTCCTCGCTGACCGTGCGGACCTCGTCGACGAGGTCGCCGACGATGCCGAACGGCACGTCGCCGGGCCGCCCGACCTTGATGCCGTCGGCCATGGTCGCCGCGTTCTCGATCGCCACGGGACGCCCGGCCGCGAGTGAGGGCGGGTACGCGGCCGCCCCCTCCGCCTGCACGCCGACGATCCGTACGTCCGGCCTGATCCCCTTCACCGCCACCGCGATGCCGGCCGCGAGCCCACCGCCGCCGATGCCGACGACGATCGTGCGCACCTCCGGGCACTGCTCCAGGATCTCCAGGCCCACCGTGCCCTGCCCCGCGATGATGTCCGGGTGGTCGAACGGGTGGATGAACACCGCGCCGGTCTCGGCCGCGTACTCCTGGGCCGCGGCCAGGGTCTCGTCGACCACCTGGCCGTGCAGGCGGACCTCGGCCCCGTAGTCACGGGTGGCGCTGATCTTGGGCAGGGGTGCGCCGTTCGGCATGAACACGGTGGCGTGCACCCCGAGCAGCGCGGACGCCAGCGCCACGCCCTGCGCATGGTTGCCGGCACTCGCGGCGACCACGCCCGCGGCCCGCTCCTCGGGCAGCAGCCCGGCGATCCGGACGTACGCGCCGCGCAGCTTGAACGAACCGGTCCGCTGGAGGTTCTCGCACTTCAGGTGCACCGGCGCCGTGACCAGCTGGGACAGGTGCCGGCTGCCCTCCATCGCGGTCACCCGCGCCACCCCCGACAACATCTTCTGGGCGCCGCGCACGTCGTCGAGGGTCACGGGCAGGGAGGAGTCAGCCGTGCTGTAGCTCATGACTCCAGTCTCGCAGTTCACAGTCGTCCCCGAGTGGTGTGACCAAGCTCCGAGACCGGTTTGCGCAGCGCCGGTACGGGCCGCCCCCGGGCCGCGTACCCTGTCCCCCAACCCAGCACCCCTTTTCATGAAGTGAGCCCCCGGCCATGCCCACAACACCTGAAATGTCGATGGACATGACGACCGTCGGTGACACCGGCCTCCTCGACACGCTGCAGCACGAGGTCGCGGTGTTCGCCCGCCGTGCCGAACAGACCCGGCTCGGCGGCGTCGGGCAGGTGCGCAACTCCATGGACCGCGCCGCGTACCTGCTGCTCAACCGCCTCGACAAGGAAGGCCCGATGGGCGTCAAGGCGCTTGCCGCGAGCATGGGCATCGACTCCTCGACGGTCACCCGGCAGGTTGCTCCACTCGTGGACACCGGACTCGTCAAGCGCACCTCCCACCCCGAGGACGGGCGCGCGGTGGTGCTCCAGCTGTCCCCGCGCGGGCTGTCCCGGCTCGAGGAGGTGCGCTCGTCCAGGCGTCAGTTGATGGCAGAGCTGACACACGACTGGGCGCCGGAGGAGCGCGAGACGTTCTGCACGCTCCTCACGCGCTTCAACAGCGCTCTCTCCGCGCGCATGGCGGTCCAGGGCATGCCGGCGCCGGAGACGCCGACCGTCTCCTGAGACCGCCCGCGCCCCGACGGACGGCAGGCCCGCACACGCGCGTGCCGCACGGCTCTTGACCGCGGGCCGCCACTGGCCTCATATGAGACCGGGTCCTCGTGGCACACGGCGTTCGCGTTCGTCGTGGGCCGGCGGGTTCCCCTCAGGCGGGGAGGCGCGGTGCGAGAACGGAAGGCGTCCGGACCCGCCCGCCGTGCCCGGGAGTTCGAGGCGTTCGTCACGGGTGCGGGCGGGCGGCTGCTGCATGCCGCCACCCTGCTCACCGGGGAGGCGCCGGACGACAACCCGCGCGCCCGGCGCCTGCTGACGCTGGCGCTCGCGCACACGTACGCGTGCTGGGACCGGCTGCGCGGGGAGGATCCCTACGACTGTGCCCGCCAGTACCTGGCCACCCGCTTCGCCCATGGCGCCTGGCACGAGTACGGCGGCTTCGCCCGTCCCCGCCCCCATCCCCGCAACGCACTGGCCGCCCTCACCCCGCGGGAGCGGCTGATCCTCGTCCTGCGGCTGTACGAGGGAGTCGCCGAGGAACAGGTGGCGGCCCTGCTCGGGCTGCCCACCGAGCGGGTGCACGCCATCTGCGACCGTGCGACGGCGACCGTTCTGCATCCGCCCCGCAGACCGCCACCGGCGGTGGTGCGGGCGAAGGCGGCGCCGTCATGACCGGCGTACGCCTACGGGACGGCGGGGAGCCGAGGTGAACCGGTCCGAGCGCGAGGCGACCGTGCGGCGGATGATGGAGCGTACGCCGCCGCCGGTGCCCACGGAACTGTGCGCCGACGCCGTACGGCGCGGCGGCCGTCTGCTGCGCCGCAGGGCCCTGACCCGCCGCCTGCTGTGGCTGCTGCTGTGCGCCGCGTGCGTGGCCTTCACCGTCTGGGCGCTGACGGCCCGCCCCTGGGTGGAGCCGCCGTCCCGGACGACTCCACCGTTGACGGGCTGGTGACCCGCGGTCCGGCTCCTTGGAGAAGGGTTCTAGCCCAGCGCCTGCCTGAGGTCCTCCAGGAGGTCCTCGACGTTCTCGATGCCCACGGAGAGGCGAACCAGGTCGGCGGGCACCTCCAGGGCCGAGCCCGCCGCGGACGCGTGAGTCATGCGACCGGGGTGCTCGATCAGCGACTCGACGCCGCCCAGGGACTCGCCGAGGGTGAACACCTTCGCCCGGTTGCACACCTCGACGGCCGCCTCCTCGCCGCCCGCGACCCGGAAGGAGACCATGCCGCCGAACGCCCTCATCTGCTTGGCGGCGACCTCGTGACCGGGGTGTTCGGGCAGGCCCGGGTACAGGACGCTCGTCACGCGCGCGTGCCGGGTGAGCATGTCGGCGATCTTCGTGGCGTTCTCGCTGTGCCGGTCCATGCGCACCGACAGCGTCTTCGTGCCGCGCAGCACCAGCCAGGAGTCGAACGGCCCGGCGACCGCGCCCATCGCGTTCTGGTGGTACGCCAGCTCCTCGCCCAGCTCCTGGTCCGCCACGATCAGCGCGCCGCCGACCACGTCCGAGTGGCCGCCCATGTACTTGGTGAGGGAGTGCACGACGACGTCGGCGCCGAGCGACAGCGGCTGCTGCAGGTACGGCGTGGCGAAGGTGTTGTCCACGACGAGCTTCGCGCCCGCGTCGTGGGCGACCTGAGCGACCGCGGCGATGTCGGTGACACCGAGCAGCGGGTTGGAGGGGGTCTCCACCCAGACGGCCTTGGTCTCAGGGGTGATGGCCGCCCGTACCGCGGACGGGTCGCTGGTGTCGGCGACGGACCACTCGATCCCCCACCGGGCCACCACCTTGGCGAACAGGCGGAACGTACCGCCGTACGCGTCGTTGGGGATGACGACGTGGTCGCCGGGGCTGAGCAGCGTACGCAGCAGGGTGTCCTCGGCCGCCAGCCCGGACGCGAACGCCAGGCCCCGGCGACCGCCCTCCAGGGCGGCCAGGTTCTCCTCCAGGGCGGTCCTGGTCGGGTTGGCGCTGCGGCTGTACTCGTAACCGCCGCGCAGGCCGCCGACGCCGTCCTGCTTGTAGGTGGAGACCTGGTAGATCGGCGGGACGACGGCGCCGGTGAGGGGATCGGCGGTGTTGCCCGCATGGATCGCGAGGGTCTCGAAGTGCTGACTGATGTGCCTGTCGCTCATGGGGACCGAGCGTAATGCGCCCGCGGGGCTGATGACGGACGCCCGGGTCCGGGCGGCGGAGCGGGAGGGTTTTCCACAGGCGTCCCCAACCGGTTGGCCAATTGTCGGCGGCGTCTGGTTCGCTTGTCGCATGGCGATTCTCTGGGTCCTGATGGCGCTGCTCATGCTGAGCTTCGTGCTGCTGCCGACGCTGCGGCGCAGGCGCGGGATGATCGAGCAGGTGACCCCGGACCACCCGGACGCCGCCGACCCGGCGGACTACGGCTTCGTGCGTCAGGAGGACCTGGACGTCCGGATGCCCGGCCCCGACCAGGACCTGCTGGACGTCCTGGACCTGGTGCAGCGCACCCAGGACTACCGCGCGGCGGCCCAGCTGCTGGCCGGCACCGAGTCCGAGGGCGAGCTGCGCTGGCAGCGCGTACAGGCCTTCGCGGGCGCGGCGGCGCTGGAGCTGCGGCAGCGGCCCGGTGGGGTGCACGAGACGCCCGGCGGACAGTGGCTGCGGGTGTGGCGGGCCGAGCAGCCCAAGGACGCGGGCGGCGCGGCGGTGCACGCGGAGTTCCTGGTCCAGCAGGCGTGGCGTACGTCGACGCCGGGCACGGACGACTTCCGGATCATCATGGAGGAAGCCAGTGAGGCCTGCGCCCAGGCGGCCCTGCTGGCGCCCGGCGACCCGGTCCCGCACATCGTCGAGCTGTCGGTGGCGCGCGGACTCGGCTGGTCCCAACCGGAGTTCGAGAAGCTCTGGCTGAGGATCCTCGACCGCGCCCCCGCCCACATGGGCGCCCATCTGGCGGCCCTGCACTACTGGTGCGAGAAGTGGCACGGCTCCCGGGAGCTGGCGTACTCCTTCGCGGAGGCCGCGGCGGCCCGCGCCCCGCAGGGCTCCCTGCTGGCCGCGATGCCGCTGTTCGCGGTGTTCGAGCACCTGCCCGAGGTGAACCTCGTGAGCAGCTTCTACCAGAGCGAGGTCGTCACCAGGGCGATCCACGGCGCGCTCCACGCGGTGCACGCGGCCCGCCCCGACGACCCGGTCCAGGCCCACGTCCGCCATCTGCTGTTCTTCTTCCTGGTGCGCGCCGAGCGCTGGTCGGAGGCCATGAACCAGCTGATACACGTCGACGGCCATGTCGGCGCCCTCCCCTGGATCCTGTCCGCCGACCCGGCCGCCGAGTTCGCCCTGCACCGCGCCCTGGCGGTGGCGGGCTACGAGGCGAACGGCGGCAGCCCGGCGACGCTGCTCAGCTGACCTCCCGGACCGGTCGCGGTACGCGTGCTCGCGGGGGCATCGGCCTGACCGGAATGCGACGGGCCCCCCGCACGTTGTAAGGGGTGCCATCGCGAGCCGGTGGTTCCAGCCCCCAGACCGACAGGGAGACCCCATGCTCTTCGGCCGCACGCCCCAGCTGCCCACGCCCGAGCAGGCGCTCAAGGGCCGGCCCGCGCCCGCGTTCGAGGTCCCCGCCCGGCACACCGTTCTGGGCAACCCGCTCCAGGGCCCCTACCCCGACGGCCTGGAGGTCGCCGACTTCGGCCTGGGCTGCTTCTGGGGCGCCGAGCGCAAGTTCTGGCAGCTTCCGGCGGGGGTGTGGACGACCCTGGTCGGCTACCAGGGCGGCTACACCGAGAACCCCACGTACGAGGAGGTCTGCTCGGGGCTGACCGGCCACACGGAGGCCGTCCGCGTGGTCTACGACCCGAAGCTGGTCTCGTACGACCGTCTCCTGAAGACCTTCTGGGAGTCCCACGACCCCACCCAGGGCTTCCGCCAGGGCAACGACGTCGGCACCCAGTACCGCTCCGCCATCTACACCCACACCCCCGAACAGGCCGCCGCCGCCGAGGCCTCCCGGGCCGCCTACCAGAAGGTCCTGACCTCCTCCGGCCACGGCACGATCACCACGGAGATCCTCCCGTCGGAGGGCCGCCCCTTCTACGCGGCCGAGGCATACCACCAGCAGTACCTCGACAAGAACCCTGCGGGGTACTGCGGGCTGGGCGGGACCGGCGTGTCCTGCCCGATCGGGGTCGCGCCCGCCAACGGCTGACGGCCCGGTGCCCACGGCACAGGAGCTGTTCGCCTCCATGATCCGCACGCGGATCGCCCCCCCCGTCTGCGCGCGCTCGGCTTCAAGGGATCGGGACAGATCTTCGAACTGCCCCACCCGGCTTCCTGGGCCCTGCTCGGCTTCCAGAAGTCCGCACACAACTCGGCGGGACGCGTCGAGTTCACGGTCAATGCCACCGTCGCGACCAAGGCCGCCCGGGCCGACGCCCGCGAGCTGGGGAAGCACTGAGCTGCAGTGGGAGGCGCGCCGCCCCGCCGACCGCTCACGCCGCGACCACGAGGAGGCCTGGCTGCACGCCGGCGAGCTGCGGACGGCGCCGCGAGAGACTCGCAGCATCCTGAGTGCCTACGCAGACCTCCTCGCCAGTGCGTCGCCGTGAAACTGGGAAATCCGGTTGCCCATGACGGGCCGGACAGGCGCTAATACGGCGTATGGCCGACATTCAGGGCTCATACGATGATCTGTTCACCGCGGTGCCGAGTGCACTGGCCCTACTGCTGGACGACGGAGACGCGGGCGGCTCGGTCGCGGTCTTCGTGGACGGCGAGCCGGTGGTGGACGTCTGGGGCGGGTACGCGGACGCGGACCGCACGATCCCGTGGCAGCGGGACACGATCACCAACGTCTTCTCCGTCACCAAGACGATGACGGCACTGTGCGCACTGATCCTGGCCGACCGCGGCGAGCTCGATCCGGCCGCACCGGTCGGCCGGTACTGGCCCGAGTTCGCCACGGCGGGCAAGGAGAACGTGCTGGTGCGGCACCTGCTCGCGCACACCGCCGGCCTGCCCGACTGGAACGGACCCGTCGAGGAGCTCTACGACTGGCCCTCCGCCACGGCACGTCTGGCGGCGCAGGCTCCCCAGTGGGAACCGGGCAGCGCCGCCGGGTACCACTCGCTCACCCAGGGGTTTCTCGTGGGTGAGGTCGTGCGCCGGGTAACCGGCCGAAACCTGGGCGAGTTCTTCGCGGAGGAGGTGGCCGGACCGCTGGGTGCCGACTTCCACGTCGGACTGCCCGCCGAGCACGACCACCGGGTGGCGCTCAGCGTCCCGCCGTCGTCCCGGGACGAGGACTACGCGGCGAGCGCACCCGGCAGCGGCGCGTCCCCCTCCGCCGCCACCGTCATACGGGTCCGTGACGGCAACAGTGTGGCCTGGCGTCGCGCGCAGATCCCCGCCGCGAGCGGCTTCGGCAACGCCCGCTCGGTCGCCCTCGTGCAGTCGGTGATGGCCTGTGGAGGAACAGTGCGCGGGGTGCGACTGCTGTCGCGGGCGGGTGCTGACCGTGCGCGGGAGGAGCAGTTCAGCGGCGAGGACCGCGTCCTGGGCATGTCGGTCCGTTACGGGCTGGGTTACGGGCTTTTCGGCGACACCTTCGGCTGGGGCGGTTGGGGCGGCTCGCTGGTCATGATCGATCCGGAGAACCGTATGGCGGTGGCGTACGTGACCGACCAGATGCGCGAACCGGCGGAGGACAACCGGGGACTGGAACTGGTGATGGCCGCCTACGACGGGCTGGGGGGCCTGCGCGGCTGAGCCAGGACGGCGGACCGGCCGGGCCTGCCCATTCGAAAACCGTTGGCCCGGCCGAACGCGTCGGCCGCACTCTGTACGCCATGGAAGAACCACAACACAGGATCCGCGCGCTCCACACGGCCTCCACGATCACCGTCTACCAGGCGTACTCGCCGGAGATCGGCGTGCCCGCGGTTCGCCGTGGCCGTTTTCCCGCCGTGTGGAAGCGGGACCGCATGACGTGGATCAAGCCGTCGTTCCTGTGGATGATGTACCGCTGCGGCTGGGGCACGAAGCCGGGGCAGGAGACCGTGCTGGCCGTCGAGATCGCTCGGGACGGCTTCGAGTGGGCGCTGCGCAACGCGTGCCTGTCGAGTTACGTACGGGGGCTGCATCCGGACCGGAGTGCCTGGCAACGGGAGTTGAAGCGTGCACCGGCCCGGGTGCAGTGGGACCCCGAGCGGGATCTGCGGCTTCAGCCCCTGCCCTACCGGTCGTTGCAACTGGGGCTCTCCGGTGAGGCCGTACGGCGGTACGCGGACGAGTGGACGGTCTCCATCAGGGACGTGACCCCGCTCGCCACCGAGATCCGGGCCCGAGTGGGTGACGGCGACCTGGAGGCGGCGAGCCGGCTGCTGCCCGAGGAACGGCCGTACCCCGCCGAGGACGCACTGATGGCCCACCTGCGGTGACGTGAGGTGACCGGGCCGTGGCGACAGGCCGTGGCCGGCACGGGGACCAGGCCCCGGCTCCCGTGTGCGCTCGTGCCTCAGCGGGTCGGCGGGAGACAATGAGGCTCCCGGGACGGGCGAGGTGGTGACGATGCCCGCATGGCGTCTGCGTGACTATCACGACGACGATCTCGACCAGGCGATCCAGATCTGGGACCAGAGCCGCCATGCCGACGAGGACCCCGTGTTCCCGGTGTCCGAGGTGATGGCCGCGGCGAAGGCCGGGCAGCCCGCGGTGGTCGCGGCGGTCGGTGAGGAACTGGTCGG
Source organism: Streptomyces sp. NPDC001843 (assembly GCF_042891955.1). Classification (NCBI taxonomy): domain Bacteria; kingdom Bacillati; phylum Actinomycetota; class Actinomycetes; order Kitasatosporales; family Streptomycetaceae; genus Streptomyces; species Streptomyces sp. NPDC001843. The sequence goes on from NZ_JBIATQ010000008.1 coordinate 55,374, forward strand.
CATGGCCGTGGCCGAGGCGCACGGCAAGCGGGGGTGGATCCTGCAGGTCGCGCTCGCCTCCCGCTGGCGCCGGCGCGGGATCGGCAGCGCTCTCCTCGCCGAGCTGGAGCGACGACTGCGGGCGCTCGGAGTGCGGCACATCAGCGCGCTACTGCCCGCGGGCGCGGCCGGGACGAAGGCGCTGGAGAACTCGGGCTACCGGTTCCGCGAGGATCTGACCTACTACGAGAAGTTCGAGCCGCCAGGTGCGGCCGAGGCCGGGGTTCTCGCGGCGCTCGGCGGCCGCATGCTGCCCGACGGGCTCTGGGACGCGATGGCCGGCATGGAGCGGGAGAAGCAGGTCGTCGAGCGCCGTGTCGTGCTGCCGTTGACGGAACCGGCGCTGGCCGACCGCTACGGCGTCCTTCCGCCCAAGGCGGTCATGCTGTTCGGTCCGCCCGGCACCGGGAAGACCAGTTTCGCCAAGGCGGTGGCCTCACGGCTCGGCTGGCCGTTCGTGGAGCTCTTCCCCTCCCGGCTGGCGGCCGACACGAGCGAGGGGCTGGCCGCGGCGCTGCGGGAGGTCTTCGCGGAGCTGGCGGAGCTGGACTCGGTGCTGCTCTTCATCGACGAGGTCGAGGAGATCGCCGGCGTGCGGTCCGGGAAGGCGGTCGATCCCGGGCACGGTGTGACCAACGAGCTGCTCAAGCTCATCCCCGTCTTCCGCGAGCAGGACGCGCGGCTGCTGGCGTGCGCCACGAACTCGGTCCGTTCTCTCGACGCGGCGTTCCTGCGGCCGGGCCGGTTCGACTACGTCATCCCCATCGGGCCGCCGGACCCCACCGCCCGCCGCGCGATCTGGACCCGCTATCTCACGGCCGCCGCCGGCTCCGTTGACCTCGCCCGGCTGGTCGAGGCCAGCGAGCTGTTCACCCCGGCCGACATCGAGTTCGCGGCCCGCAAGGGCGCGCAGGCGGCGTTCGAGCAGGAGGTCGCGCACCGGCGGGGCCGGTCGGCCACCACCGAGGACTTCATGGCGGCCATCGCCGACACCCGGCCGACGCTCACCACTCGGGCGATCGAGGAGTTCACCGAGGACATCGAGAAGTACAGCCGGCTCTGATCCCCGCGCGGTCACGGGCGGGGTGCGCGGACGGGGGCGGGGCCCCCGTCCGCGCGGGGTGGTCAGGGAGCGTCGACGCGGCCGTACTTCGGCACGGTCACCGTGCGGTGCCCCGGCGTTCCGCCGAGGACGACCTTGCGGTACGTGACGTTGTTGGCCTTGCTCTGCTCCGCGAGCCGGTTGTCCGGGTTGGCGATGACCTGGATGTAGTACGTGCCGTTCGCCAGGTTCGAGATGTCGAAGGACTGGCCGGGCCGGAACTGCTCGTAGGTGTCGCCGTTGCCGACCTCCAGGGCCTCGCGGACGGAGAGCGAGTTGTACTCACCGCAGGCGCTTTCCAGGTCCGTGTTGTACGGGTGCCAGTTGGCGTTCTTCACGGTGTGGTCGATGGCGTCGGTGTTGGCCAGGCAGAAGGCCTCCTTGCCGCTGCGGACGATCTCCTTCTTGTCCGCGCCGAGCAGCCGGTAGCTGGCGAAGTCACTGAAGTGCCAGTGCTGGTGGCCCTCCCGGGGGTCCCACTCCATCGTGCCGGTCTTGTTGTAGCCGACCTGCTTGCCGTTGGCGTCGTAGAAATACTGGTAGGCGTCCATCTTGTCCTTGCCCGGGGTGCGGAACCCGTCCACCACCAGGGGCGAGGGCCCGCCGTTCCAGACCGTGGCGCCGAAGGCGAGGTACTCCTTGCCCGGGGCGGCGCCTTCCCCGCCTTCCTCGCCGTCGGTGACGGTGATGCCCCATGCGGGGAGGGCGCGCAGGTCCGGCTTGGGTGTGTTGACGGGGACGGCGCCCTTGCCGACCGGGCGCTTGGACGCCGGCTTCAGGGTCTTCAGCGAGCCCTTGTGGGCGTGGTCGCCGCGGGTGATGCCGTGCCCCTCGCCCTCGCCGCCCTCGGAGCCCTTGCGAACCGTCACCTTGATCGTCCGGGTCGTGTCGGGCATGCCGAACAGGTCGCGGTACTTCTTCGCCACCGAAAGTTTGGCGGTGTACTCGCCGACCGGTAGATCCACCGACTTGCCGTCGTAGCCCGAGGTGGTGACCGCCGCCCAGCCCTTGTCCACGCCCCACACGCCGCCGAGCGCGAACGGGTTGTAGGCGCAAGTGTCGGGGTATTTCGAGTCGGCCGGGGCGTCCGGCCGGACGCGGCCCGTCCGGTTGTTGGGACAGAAGGACTGCGTGGTGTCGAGCACCTTGGCGCCCGACTGGTTGGTGATGCTGATCTTCAGGAAGTCCGGCAGGCCGGAGAAGTCCTTCACCAGCCCGCTCGGCAGGGACTTGGTCACCGTGCGGCTGCCGGAGTGGATGACCTGCGACGCGACGATCGGGTCGTTGTAGGACTTGCGCGTCACCCGCAGGTCCAACGGCCCCCCGTCGACCGTCACATAGGTGCCGAGGTCGAGGTAGACACCTCCCTCTTCCTCATAGCGCTCGAGGGTCACCTTGTCGGAGACGGCGACTACTTTGAGCTTCGGAGCGCCCGCCTGGGCGGCCGCTCCCGCGCCGGGTGCGGCGAGGGTCCCGGCGGTGGCGGCGGTGAGGGCGGCGGCGGCGATGATCGTCGAGCGGCGTAAGGCTCTACGGTGGTGTGTGGTCATGAGTTCCTCGCTGTGCGTTGATCGGGACGTGCAGTGCGCGTCTTGCAAGCGCCTATGGAGGTTCTTTGCGCCACCTGTGAAAAGTGCCAAAAGCGGCTCCAGGTTGCCCGGCATCCGGAAGTCGCCCTGAATGTCGGCCAGTTGCCGGTTTGCGACCGCTGCCCGCTCTCGTGGATTCGCGGCCGGGCCCGGCACGGCCCGGCACGGAGGAGGAACCACGGTGAGCAGTCGCACGTTTCTGACAGGCGGCGGGTGGGACGCCCCCGCCGAGGTCTACGGGCCGTTTCTGCGGGCGGCAGGGGCCGCGCCGCGCATCGGGTGCGTGATCGTCGACGAGGGGGACGGCAAGGAGCAGTTCGCCCGGTACGAAGGGGCGTTGGCGAAGGCCGGGGACTGCACACCGGTACCGCTGCTGGTGCCGGTCGGCGGGCGGTTCGAGCCGGGGCTCCTTGCGGACGTCGACGGGGTGCTGGTGTGCGGTGGGCTGACACCCGCGTACCAGGAGGCGTTCGCGGGGTGCCTCGACGGCCTTCGCCGGCTGCTGTCCGAGCGGGGTCTTCCGTACGCCGGGTTCTCCGCGGGGGCCGCGGTCGCCGCGCGCCGCGCCGTGGTGGGCGGGTGGCTGCTGGACGGAGTGCCGGTGTGCCCGCAGGACAGCGCGGAGGACCTGGCGGAGGTCGACGTGCGGGCCGGGCTCGGGCTCGTGCCCTTCGGGGTGGACGTGCACGCCGCACAGTGGGGGACGTTGCCGCGGCTGATCGCCGCCGTCGGGCGTGGCGACATGCCGTACGGTGTCGCGCTCGACGAGAACACGCTGGTGGAGGTGGCCGGCGACGGACACGCCCGGGTTTCGGGGCTCGGCCGCGCGCATGTCGTACGGCCGACGGGCGACGGGGACGTACTCCTGCAGTCCTACTCGGCCGGCGGGACCTTTCCCGTCACACCGGTCGACTGACGGGTCGGGGAACCCGGGAGGCCGGTCAGCCGCGAGGGCTGAGCCGGCCTGGCCCGGGTCAGTTGACGAGGCTGTCGGATCAGATCGTCGACGTGTCGATCACGAACCGGTAGCGGACGTCGCTCGCCAGCACCCGCTCGTACGCCTCGTTGATCTGGTCCGCGCTGATCAGCTCGATCTCGGCGCCCAGGCCGTGCTCGGCGCAGAAGTCCAGCATCTCCTGGGTCTCCGGGAGGCCGCCGATGCCGGAGCTGCTGAGGCTGCGGCGGTTGCCGAAGACGGACTGGAGGGTGATGTTGACCGGCTCCTCGGGCAGGCCCACGTTGACCATCGCGCCGTCCGTGCGCAGCAGGGACAGGTAGGCGGCGAAGTCGAGCGGCGCCGAGACCGTGTTGAGGATCAGGTCGAAGGAGCCCTTGAGCTCCTCGAACGTCTCGGGGTCGCTGGTGGCGTAGTAGTGGTCGGCGCCCAGCTTGAGGCCGTCGTCCTTCTTGCGCAGGGACTGCGAGAGGACGGTGACCTCCGCGCCGAGCGCGTGCGCGATCTTGACGCCCATGTGGCCGAGGCCACCGAGGCCGACGACGGCGACCTTCTTGCCGGGGCCGGCGTTCCAGTGCCGGAGCGGCGAGTACGTGGTGATGCCGGCGCACAGCAGGGGCGCGGCCTCGTCCAGCGAAAGGCCGTCGGGTATGCGGACGACGAAGCGCTCGTCCACGACGATCTTCTCCGAGTAGCCGCCGTAGGTGGGCTCGCCGTCCTTGCCGACCGCGTTGTACGTCCCGACGGCGCCGCCGGTGCAGTACTGCTCCAGGCCGGCCTTGCAGTTGTCGCACTCGCGGCAGGAGTCGACCAGGCAGCCGACGCCCACGCGATCGCCGACGGCGAACTTGGTCACGCCCGGACCGACCTCGGAGACGACGCCCGCGATCTCGTGGCCGGGCACCATCGGGAAGATGGCCTTGCCCCAGCCCTCGCGGGCCTGGTGGATGTCGGAGTGGCAGATGCCGGCGAACTTGATGTCGATCAGTACGTCGTTCTCGCGGACCGCCCGCCGCTCGATGGTGGTCCGCTCCAGCGGGGCCTTCGCGGCGGGGGTGGCGTATGCAGCAACAGTGGTCATGACGTCCAGCCTGCCCCAGGACTCCGGCTCCACCCAGATCACGCCTCTTCGTACGACTGCCGTGCCTACCACTGGCGGGGTCAGGCTCACGGACGTACGACCATGAATACTGGCCTTATGGACGCACAACCCCAGCCTTCCGGCCCCTCCCTCGACCGGCGTGCCGAGCTGAGCGAGTTCCTGCGCACCCGGCGGGCCCGGCTGAAGCCGCAGGACGTGGGGCTGCCCGACCTCGGGCGGCACCGGCGGGTGCCGGGCCTGCGCCGTGAGGAGCTGGCGCAGCTGGCCGGGGTGTCCGTGGCGTACTACACACGGCTGGAGCAGGGCAACGGGCAGAACGTGTCGGCGGAGGTGCTGGACTCCATCGCCCGGGCCCTCAGGCTGACGGACGCCGAGCAGGCCCACCTCACCCGTCTCGCCAAGGGCAAGCAGCACAAGAAGAAGCCGTCGGCGCGGCCGCAGCAGGTGCGGGCGTCGATCGGGCAGCTGCTGGAGACCATGGACGCGGTGCCCGCGTACGTCGTCGGGCGGCGCTCGGAGATCCTCGCGTGGAACCGGATGGCGGCGGCGGTCTTCGGTGACTGGTCCGAGCTGCCGGCGGCGGAGCGGAACTGGGCGCGGCTGGTGTTCCTGCGGCCCGAGTACCAGGACCTGTACGAGGACTGGGAGCAGAAGGCGATCGACATCGTCTGCGCCCTGCGGATGGACGCCGGCTGCTACCCGGACGATCCCCGGCTGTCCGCCCTGGTCGGTGAGCTCTCCGTGAAGAGCGAGGACTTCCGGCGCCTGTGGGCGACCCACGACGTCAAGGAGAAGAGCCACGGCGTCAAACGGCTGCGGCATCCGCTGGTGGGTGCGCTGTCCCTGAACTTCGAGTCCTTCAGGATGACGGACGACGCGGACCAGTCCCTGATCGTCTACCACGCCGAACCGGGCTCCCCGTCGGCGGAGGCCCTGCGCCTGCTGGCCAGCTGGGGAGCGGACGCGACCCGGGCGGGGGCCGCCGGCTGATCGGGCGGCGCCCGGCCTCGCACACGGCGAGGGGCGTACCGGAGATCTCCGGTACGCCCCTCTTACTGCCTACGAACTACTTGCCGTAGTACGCGTTGTAGATCGAGATCGTCGACTTGTTGCCCTTCTTGTCGGCGATCTTGGCGTGGAAGGAGATGGCCTTCCCCTTCGCCGGGTTCTTCACGGTGATCTTGCCGTGGTTGACCGTGACCTGCTTCCAGGTCTGGCCGTAGTCGTACGACACCCACACCGCGAGGGACTTCAGGTTGCGGCCCGCGGCCGCACCCTCGACGGTGACCGGGAAGGTGACCGTCCTGCCCGCCTCGACGCGGCTGTCCAGGCCGGTCTTGGCGTTGAAGCGGGCGGTGGAGGCGGGGAGCTGGGCGAAACCGCCGGCCGGCTTCTTGGAGTGGAAGGTCCAGCTCGCGTCGATCCGGGTGGAGGCGGCCGCGACCTTGACGGTCCGCGTCACCGAGGTGGTCAGCTTGTACTCGGCGTCACCGGCGGGAACCTTGAAGGTCTCGCCGAACAGCGGGTCCTTGTTGGAGCCCACCTTGGTGCCGTTGCGGTACAGGGTGGTGGTCACCGCGGTGAAGTCCGAGGAACCGGCGTGCCCGCTGCTGTCCGCGAACAGCGGCAGGGAGCCGTAGATCTCGTTGTCCTGCCGGAACAGGCCGTACTCGGAGTTGAGGTGCGGGCCGAAGACCGCGGTGTTGAAGGTCTTGTTGTAGGTCTGGCCCGCCTTGAAGGTCTGCGGGTTGCCCAGCGAGTAGAAGGCGTCCGGGATCGGGAAGCCGTCGGCGTCGTGACCCGAGTACTGGTCGACGTCGAAGCTCCACCGGGCGCCGTCGACGGCCGACACGTACATCGTGCGCGTACCGGGCAGCTTCTGCTCCACCGGGTTGCCGAACACTATGTCGTCGCCCAGGACGGCCCAGGGGGAGATGCCGCCGGTCTTGCCGGAGGCGGCGGCGCCGACCGCGTTCTTCACCGTGGCCAGTTCACCGGTCTTGAAGTGGCGGACCTTGCCACCCTGGATCTTCTTGACCTTCGCGCTGGTGGCCACGTCGTACTCGGTGCTCGCGTCCTTCGTCCACTGGCCGCTCCAGGTCTGGGTCAGACCGTTCGCGACCTCCGGGCCGAGGTGCGCCATGCGGATGTTGTCGAAGCTGTCGAAGCCGATGCCGATACCGCCCACCGGGTCGTACATGTAGTCGATCATCGCCGACTTCGGCTTGGCCTGGGCGTCCGGCACCGTGATGTCGGCCGCCTTGGTGGTCCGGGCGTCCAGGTCCACCGTGAGGTTCTTGGTGACGCTCAGCTTCGGCTGCACCAGCCAGTCGATGCCGCCCTCGAACGTGGTGAAGTCCTTGCTGATCTGGGAGTCCAGCAGGTACGTGCCCCTGGGCAGACGCAGGGTCGTGGTGCCGGAGGCGTCGGGCTGCGCGGTGAAGAACTGGTCCTTGGCGATGCCCGTGTAGCCGGACAGCTCGGTGTCGTAGAAGCCCGTCGGCTTCCCGTCACGGCCGGTGTGCTTGAGGGTGACCGTGTAGGACTCCACCTCACGCTGCACGGCCGCGGCCGTGCGCACGGTCTGGCCGCCGCCGGTCGCCGTCACGTACGCGGAGTACGCGCCGTCGAGGGTGCCGCCCAGCTTGGTGTTGACGGTGAGGTCGACGGAGGCCTTGCCGCCCGCGGGGACCGTCACCTTGGTGGCGCCGAGCTTGAAGAAGCCCGCCGGAGCCGCCTGCCCCTTGGGGTTGGTGGCGGTGGCGGCCAGGTTGAGCGTGACGTCCTTGGTGCCGAGGTTGCGGTACGTGACCTGCTTGGTGACCGGCGTGTCGTCGGTGTGCGGCCACGCCTGCGTGCCGAAGCTCACCGACACCGGTTCGGCGACCACGGTCTGCTTGATGGCCTTGTCGACCGCGATACGGCCCGAACCCTGCTGGAACGGCGTGTACTTGCCGCCCTTCGCGGAGCCGGTCAGCGCGGCCTTCAGCTCGGCGAAGCCCCAGTCCGGGTGCTCCTGCTTGAGGATCGCGGCGGCGCCCGCGACGTGCGGGGTGGCCATCGACGTACCGGAGATGGTCAGGTAGCCGGGCGCCGGGTGCGGGACCTCGGGGTCCGTGTCGATGACGCTGCCCGGCGCCGCGGCGGCGGTGATGTCCACGCCGGGCGCGGTGACGTCCGGCTTGATGGCGCCGTCACCGGTGCGCGGGCCGGTGGAGGAGAACTCCGCCAGCTTGTCGTTCTTGTCGACGGCGCCGACGGTGAGCGCGTCGTCCGCGCTGCCCGGCGAACCGATCGACTGGGGGCCGGAGTTGCCCGCGGCGATCGCGAACAGGATGCCCTTCTCGGTGGAGAGCTTGTTGACCTCGGCCTCGAGCGGGTCGACCTCGGGCGTGTCGTAGCCGCCCAGGCTGAGGTTGACGACGCTCGCGCCCTGCGAGGCCGCCCACTCCATGCCGGCGAGGATGCCGGAGTCGTCACCGGAGCCGCTGTCGTCCAGGACCTTGCCGTTGAGGATCTTGGCGTCGGGTGCGATGCCCTTGTACTTGCCGTTGGACTTGGCTCCGGTGCCCGCAGCGATGGACGCGACGTGCGTGCCGTGGCCGAAGTGGTCCTTGGCGTCGGCCGCCGTCGAGAAGTTCTTGGACTCGATGACCTGGCTCTTCAGGTCCGGGTGGGTGGTGTCCACACCGGTGTCCAGGACGGCGATCTTGACGCCCTTGCCGGTGTAGCCGGCCGCCCACGCGGTCGGGGCGCCGATCTGCGGGGCGGACTTGTCGTCGCTGGCCTTGCGGACGCCGTCGAGCCAGACGTGGGCGATGCCGGAGGCGGTCTTGTCACCGTTGGTGACCGCGTCCCACAGCTCGGGCGTTTCCTTGGCCGGGGTCTGCACCGCGTCCGCGTTCAGCGTCTTGAGGCTGTGGCGGAGGGTGCCCGCGTCGCGGACGTCGGACTTGGCGGCCGTGGCGGCCCCCTTGTAGCCGACGATGACCTTCAGGCCGTTCTTCTGGGACTTGCGGGTGGCGGCCTTGTTGAGTTCGGTGACGTCGAACAGTCGCTGGTCCAGCTTGCCGGAGGCGACCAGGTGGGCTGCGTCGGCGGGAATGACGAGGGTGTGTCCGTCGGCCTTGCGGATCTGGAACGGGATGTGCTCGCGTCCCTTGGCCCGCTCCAGGCCGACGACCCGGCCCTTGGCGTCGACGGCGACCCGGTCGCCGGTGATCAGGGTGATGCGGTGCTTGGACGTGAGCGATGTGGCCGCGGTCGTCGACCGCTGCTCGGGCCTCGCCGACGCCGGGCTGGTCATACCCGCGGCGAGGGCGACGGCGGCCGCAGTGGCCACGGTGGCCGCAGCCGCTCTTTTCACTTGTCTGCGCAAAACTCCCCCTGGAGACGGAGTACCGGGCGAATTCCCCGTTCACCCGGCCGGGGGCAGTCTCGTACGCATGAACGTCAACCCCCCGGAGCACGCAGTATGCCGGGGAGTGATCTGACGACTCAATAGATGAGAGACAGGTGAGAAAGCGCTACCGGGAACTGTTACGCACCAGGGGGAACACCGTTACAGAATCGGGAAGTGCACCACCGGCGCACGGTGTTATAAGTGCGGCCTCAGATGCGCCTTCAGGTGGCGGCGTTCTCCTTCACGGTGATCTGCCCCTTGCGGATGGTCGCCAGTCGCGGTGCCCTCTTCGCGATCGAGGAGTCGTGGGTGACCATGATGAAGGTCAACCCGTGTTCCTTCCACAGGCGTTCGAGAACGTCCATGATCTCGTCACGCATCCCCTCGTCGAGGTTGCCGGTGGGCTCGTCGGCGAGCAGCACCTTCGGCTGCTTCACCAGCGCCCGGGCGATGGCGACGCGCTGCTGCTGTCCGCCGGACATCTCCGACGGCAGGTGCCCGAGCCGCTCACCGAGGCCGACCGACTTCAGCGCCTCGGCGGCCCGTTCGCGCCGCTCCTTCCCCTTCACCCCGAGCGGTACGAGGGCCGTCTCGACGTTCTCCTGGGCGGTCAGGGTGGGGATGAGGTTGAAGGACTGGAAGACGAAGCCGATGTTCTCGCTGCGGACCCTCGTCAGCCGGGCCTCGGACAGCTTGGCCAGGTCGGTACCGTCGAGGACGACTTCGCCGGAGGTGGGGCGGTCCAGGCCACCGAGCATCTGAAGCAGCGTCGACTTGCCGCCGCCGGTGGGCCCCTGGATGACCAGGCGGTCGCCGTCGCCGATGGCCAGGTCGACGCCGTCGAGGGCGTGGACGATGTCCTTGCCTCGGGTGTAGCGCTTGGTGACGCCTCTGAGTTCGTACATGGTGGGTGCAACTCCTGTGGGAACTAGTGGGGTTGGACTACTCGACGCGCCGCAGCGCGTCCGCGGGCCGTTGCCGCGACGCCCGCCAGCCACCGAACGCACCCGCGATCAGGCCACCGGCCACCGCGAGACCGACGGCGAGGACGATGGTCGTCACGCTGACCGGCGCGGTGAGTGCGACCTCGAGGGTCTTGGCGGCCCGCCGTCCCGGGCCGCCGAAGCCGCCCCCGCCACCGAAGCCGGCCCCGCCGCCGAAGCCCCCGCCGGGGCCGCCGCCCGGACCGCCCGCGCCGCCGCCGGTGCTGCCGAGCTGCGCCTGCAGCGACGGGCTGATCGCGGTGACGACGTACGCGCCCGCGAGGCCCAGCCCGATACCGAGGGCACCGCCGACCAGGCCGTTGACCATGGCCTCCCCGATCACCTGCCGGGTCACCCGGCCCGACTTCCAGCCCAGCGCCTTGAGCGTGCCGAACTCGCGCACCCGCCGGGACACCGCCGAGGAGGTGAGCAGGCCGGCGACCAGGAACGCGGCCACCAGCACCGCGATGGACAGCCACTTGCCGACGTTGGTGGCCAGGCTGGAGGCGGTGGACAGCGAACCGGAGACGGTCTTGGCGAGGTCCGCGGAGGTGGTGACGGTCGTACCGGAGACGTTCTTCTGGATGGCACCCTTGACGGAGTCGATCTTCTGGGAGTCGGTCGCCTTGACGTAGATCGTGGTGACCTTGTTCTTCTCGTCCGCGAGGGTCTGCGCCTGCTCGAGCGGGATGTACAGGTTGGCCGCCGAGTCACCGCTGCTGGCGGTGGCGATGCCGATCACCTTGAACTTGACGCCCTTGATGGTGACGGTGGAGCCGACCTTGTACTTCTTCGTCTTCGCGTAGGCCGAGTCGGCCACGGCGACCTCGGCGTTCGTCTCGGTCGTCCTGAAGGTGCGGCCGCTGGTGATCTTCGAGGAGGTCAGCGGGCCCAGTGCGGTCCTGGTGACGTCGGTTCCGAAGACCGTGTACTGGTTGACGTCGAAGTTCGCGCCGCCGCCCCGCACCTCGCCCTGCGGCCGGCCTTCGCCCTGGCCGGGCCCGCCCTCCCGGCCGGCGCCGGAGTTCTGGTTCTGGTTCTGCTGGAACTGGCCGCGGGTGAACTGGCCGCTGATCTTCACCACGTTCAGGCTCAGCCCGCCGACGGCGGAGGAGACGCCCTGCTGGTCCGCGACCTTGGTGACGGTGGAGGCGGACAGGGTGGTGAAGCCCTGCACGCGGACCCGGTCGCTGCTCTGCGTCGAGTTGTCGTCGTCGCCCCTGGCGTCGAACCGGAAGCGGGGCTGCTGCGAGCTGCCGGCGGTGGGCGTGGCCGCCTTGGTCACCGTCATGTCCGTACCCAGGCCGTACAGCGACTGGAGGACCTTGTCCTGCGCCTTCCCCATGCCGTTCGACACGGAGTTGACCACGATGACAAGCGCGATGCCCAATGCGAGTCCGGAGGCGACGACGAGGGCCGCCTTTCTGCGGCGGCGCAGTTCGCGCCTCAGGTAGGTGAAGAACATGGCCGCAAGGTAGGGACGGACCGTGATGACTCGATAAGGCCGAAATAAGAGGAGCATGAGAAGGCTGTGGCCGGCCCCGGAAAGACCCGTGAAGGAGCCCGGAAAGACCCCGGAAACACCGGTGCCGCCCCTGGGGGCGGCACCGGAAGGATGTGGGTCGGGTGAGCGTCAGACGGCCGAGCCGGCCTTCCACTGCGCCCAGTCCATGTTCCAGCCGTTGAGGCCGTTGTCGGGGGCGACGGTCTTGTCGCCGGTGTTCTTCACGACGACCACGTCACCGAGGATCGAGTGGTTGTACATCCACGCGGCCGGTGTGTTCGGGTCGTTCGCGCCCTTGGTGTCCGACAGACCCACGCAGCCGTGACTGGTGTTGACGCTGCCGAAGATGGACTTCGCACCCCAGTAGTTGCCGTGCAGGAAGGTGCCGGAGCTGGTGAGACGGATGGCGTGCGGCACGTCCTTGATGTCGTACTCGCCCTTGCCGTCGTCGTCCGTGAAGCCCACGGTCGCGCCGTTCATACGGGTCTGCTTGAACTTCTCCTGCATCACCATGACGCCCTGGTACGTCTTGTTCTCGGGCGAACCGGCGGAGATCGGGATGGTCTTGACGGTCTTGCCGTCCTGCGTGACCTTCATCTGCTTGGTCTTCGCGTCGACGTAGGAGACCTGGTTGCGGCCGATGTGGAAGGTGACCGTCTTCTGCTGGACGCCGGTGACACCGGAGGCGCCCTCGACACCGTCGAGCGCGAGCTTCAGCGTGACGGTGGAGTTCTCCTTCCAGTAGTCCTGCGGACGGCAGTCCATGCGGTTGGCGCCGAACCAGTGGCAGGCGACCTCCTGGCCGCTGCTGGAGGAGACCGTGATGCCCTTCTGGACGGCGGCCTTGTTGGTGATCGCCTTGTCGAAGTTGATCGACACGGGCATGCCGACGCCGACCGTGGAGCCGTCCTCCGGCGTGAAGTTGGCTATGAAGCTGTTGGCCGGGGAGACCGTGGTGAACGAGGCGTTCTCGTGGGCGACGCGGCCCTCGGAGTCCTTCGCGGCCGCGGCGACCTTGTAGGTGGTGGAGCGCTCGAGCTGGACGCTGGGCTTCCAGCTCTTCTTGTCGGCGGCCAGCCGGCCCGCGACGGCCTTGCCGTCGGCGGTCGTCATGGTCACCTCGGTGAGCGTGCCCTTGGCGACCTGGACGGCGGCGGACTTGTTGATGGACGCGTTGTCCGAACCGTCCTTGGGCGTGATCGTGATCCGGGCCTCGGAGGACTTCTTGGCCGCCGCCTCGTCGGCCTGGGCCTGCGAGCTGTCGCCGCCGCCGCTGCCGGAGGACTTGTCGTCGCCACCGGAACACGCCGAGAGCACCAGTACACCACCGAGCAGTGCGGACGCGGCCATCAGGCCCTTGCGCCGCTTACTGTCCGTCATCACACGCTTCTCCATGTTCGCCGAATCCCCAAAGACCCCGAGTCCCCCGCTGCGAATCTTCAACGCTACGACCGGTGCGCCCCGTTCCGCATTCCCGGCAGGTGTGGGCCACACCACGTGCGAGGGGCGGGTGGTGCGGGAGTAGGTCGTGCGCCCCCTGAGACGACGAAACCCCGGTCGGCGGTTGCCGTCCGAGGTCGCTCGTCCCCCTGATGCCCAGCCGATGCCGCCGCTTCAGGCCTCGTCGCCTTCGTCTTCCTCCTCGTCATCATCCTCGTCGAGGTCCCAGTCGGGCGAATCGGGGTCGTAGTCGATCCGCTCGGTGGACCAGGAGGCCTGCTGGAGTTCCACCCCCGGCACCTCACCGACCAGGTCGAACGGATCGACCAGGTAGGCCAGGGCCTCCGCGGTGTCTTCCGTCACAGTGCTCTCAGCCTGCGCCCGTTCGTCGTCCGGCAGCTCCGGATCCGCCGCGAGCCGGCGCAGCGCGGCCCTGGTGACCTCTTCGTCGTCCTCCACTTCGAGGACCAATTCCACCCGAAGCCGTACAAAACGTGATGTCTCTTCAGTGCTCATGCCCGGAGAGTACGGCGGAAACCTCCCGTGACTTTCCTGTGACCCGCGCCTTTCACTAACATCGCCCCACACGGCCAATTCGCCAGCGTCACAAGGGGATCGATATTCCGTGTCATCCGTTCGCCGCCCGCTGCTGACCGCCACCGCCGCGGGCACCCTCCTGGGCGCCCTGTGGTTCGTCCCGTCCGCGAACGCGTCGCAGGACACCACGGTGAGAGCGGAGACCCCGGCGACGCAGGTCACGCAGGCGAAGGCGGTGTCCGCGGCGGAGACGGAGGCGGAGACCACGTCGGCCTCGGCGGACGACGCCCGGCTCGCCGACACCGGAAGCCCCGACACCACGCCGTATGTCATCGGCGGTACTTTCTGCCTCGCCGTGGGCGCCGGTTTCGTGGTGTATTCGGTACGCCGGGAACGCCTCGGCTTTTAAAGGACTTGACGATTCTTTGACTCGTCTCTCATAGTCCGCTCATGAAGAGATCATCGGGCGTGCGACTCTGCGCCGCTGCCTCAGTGAGCGTGCTGTCGTTCGCCCTTGTCACGGGCTGTTCCGACGGGGGTTCCGGCGATTCCGGGAACGGCGAGGACGGCAAGAGCGAGAAGCCGGCCGCGAAGGCGCTGAGCGCCGCCGAGTTGAAGAAGCTGATCATCGCCAAGGGAGAGGTGCCCGGCTTCAAGGTCGGGGCCGTCCAGGGCGGCATCCCCGCCGACAGCGCGGTCAAGACGGACGACGCCAAGTGCGACCCGCTGCTCGACGTCCTGACCGGCGTCGCGCCGGGCGACCCCGAGACGAACACCAGCCGCATGGCCAGGCAGGACAAGAAGGACCCCACGGACGACGCCACGTCCCTGGACGACCTGGCCGACGGCAAGTTCGAGGACGCGCTCAAGGACTCCATGGTCTCGGACGTCACCGTGGTCACCCTGTCCTCGTACGACGGGGACGGCGCCGAGCAGGCCCTGCGGTCGGTCTCCGACGCGGTGAAGGCGTGCGCGGGCGGCTTCTCGGGCGACCAGGCCGGCGAGAAGGGGAAGTTCACCAAGGTCGCCGAGGAGAAGTCCTCGGCCACGGGTGACGAGTCGCTGGCCTTCACCGCGACCAACGACACACCGGACGGGGCCGTTCCGCTCCACGGCGAGGTCGTGCGGCACGGGAACACCGTCGCGACGTACAGCACCATCAACATCGGCGCCGCGATGACCAAGAAGGCCTACACGGTGTCGGCTGCCGTGATCAAGGCCCAGGCGGCCAAGCTGAAGTGACGCACGGCATGTGAGAGGGGCCCTTGTCCGAGGACAGGGCCCCTCTTCCGGCACAGGCCTACTGCAGCGGTCCGGTGACCGTCTCCACGGCGGCCACGAGCCCGCCGTCGCGCACGAACGTCTCGGCGGCGGCCAGGTCGGGGGCCAGGAACCGGTCCGGTCCCGGGCCCTGCACGCCCGCGCCCCGTACGGCGTCGATGACCGCCTGCGAGGCAGGTGCCGGGGCGAGCCCCTCGCGGAGTTCTACTGCACGCGTGGCGGCGTACAGCTCGACGGCGATGATCCGGGCCAGGTTGCCGACCGCGGTGCGCAGCTTGCGCGCCGCCGACCAGCCCATCGACACGTGGTCCTCCTGCATGGCGGAGGACGGGATGGAGTCGGCGGACGCCGGCACGGCGAGCCGCTTCATCTCGCTCACCAGCGCGGCCTGTGTGTACTGGGCGATCATCAGCCCGGAGTCCACGCCGGCGTCGTCCGCGAGGAACGGCGGCAGGCCGTGGCTGCGGTTCTTGTCGAGCAGCCGGTCGGTGCGGCGCTCGGCGATGGAGCCGAGGTCGGCGGCGGCGATGGCGAGGAAGTCCAGGACGTAGGCGACCGGGGCGCCGTGGAAGTTGCCGTTGGACTCGACGCGACCGTCGGGGAGGACGACCGGGTTGTCCACCGCGGAGGCGAGCTCGCGCTCGGCGACCAGCCGGGCGTGCGCGAGGGTGTCGCGTCCGGCGCCGGCGACCTGGGGGGCGCAGCGCACCGAGTAGGCGTCCTGGACGCGGGGTGCGTCGTCCTGGTGGTGGCCGGTGAGCTGGGAGCCCTTGAGCACGGCCAGCATGTTGGCGGCGGAGGCGCCCTGTCCGGGGTGGGGGCGGATGGCGTGCAGCTCGGGCGCGAGCACCTTGTCCGTGCCGAGCAGCGCCTCCAGGCTGAGGGCTGCGGTGACGTCGGCGGACTTGTAGAGCAGGTCGAGGTCGGCGAGGGCCATGACCAGCATGCCGAGCATGCCGTCGGTGCCGTTGAGGAGGGCGAGGCCTTCCTTCTCGCGCAGCTCGACCGGCGCGATGCCGTGCTCGGCGAGCAGCTCACCGGCGGGGCGGACCGTCCCGTCGGGACCTTCGGCGTCGCCCTCGCCCATCAGGGTCAGGGCGCAGTGGGACAGCGGGGCGAGGTCGCCGGAGCAGCCGAGCGAGCCGTACTCGTGCACGACCGGGGTGATTCCGGCGTTGAGGACGTCGGCCATGGTCTGGGCGACCTCGGGCCGGACACCGGTGTGCCCCGAGCAGACGGTCTTGAGGCGCAGGAACATCAGGGCCCGGACGACCTCCCGCTCCACCCTCGGTCCCATGCCGGCGGCGTGCGAGCGGACGATGTTGCGCTGCAGCTGGGTGCGCAGGTCCTGGCTGATGTGCCGGGTCGCCAGGGCTCCGAAGCCGGTGCTCACGCCGTAGACCGGCTCCGGCTTGGCCGCCAGGGCGTCCACGATCCCCCGGGCCGCCGCGAGGGCCGTCACCGCTTCCCGCGACAGCTCGACGCGGGCGCCGCCGCGCGCCACGGCGAGAACGTCGGACGCGGTGACACCCGTCGTCCCCACCACCACAGTGTGCATATCCATATTCAGGAGCGTACGCATTGAATGCGGGGATGTCACTAGTGGGGTGCGGGTGCGACCCTTACTCGGCCGGACACATCGGCGGTCACGGCCGGCGGCCGCGGAACCGGCGGCGCTCGGCCCGCTCGGGCGACGGCTCGTCGGCGAGGCGGACCACCGGATCGTCGGGGCCCGCCCGTCCGGCGACCACCGGCCGGCCCGCACCCAGTGCCTTCGCACGGTACTGCGCCGCGTCGGCCAGCCGGAACAGCCGGCGGGCGGAACGCACGTCACCGATGGGGTCCGCGGTGGACGCGACTCCGCAGGCCACGCCCTCGCCCAGGTCCAGCTCCGCGGCGCGGCGGCAGAGTTCGTCCGCCGCCTTGACCACGGCGTCGGCCGGCGGCCCCACCGCGAGCAGACAGAACTCGTCCCCGCCCAGACGGGCCGCGAGGGCCCCGGGCAGCGTCGCCCCGCACAGCGAGAGCAGGGAGCCGAAGCGTTCCAGCAGCCGGTCCCCCACGGCGTGGCCCTGGGTGTCGTTGACCCGTTTGAGCCCGTTCAGGTCGCACACGGCCAGACTGACCACGACGCCCTCCCGCCGGTGCCGCTCGACGGCCTCCTCCAGGCGTACGTCGACGGCGCGGCGGTTGGCCAGGCCGGTCAGCGGGTCGGTGTACGCCAGCCGCCGGGCCTCCTGCAGCCGTTCGGTCTGCGCGAGCCCCGCGGCGACGACCGCCGCCAGCACGGTCGCGAAGTCGGCGTCGCCCCGGCCGAAGACAGGTACGTCGGCCGCGCGGGCGACGTACAGCTCGCCCCAGGCCCTGCCGTACAGCAGGACCGGTGCGACCACGCAGCAGCCGCGTCCACGGCGGCGCAGGGCGGCGACGCGCTGGTGGAAGTAGCCGGGACGGCCGGCGGCGGGCCCCTCGGCGGTCTCCACCCAGGCGTTGGGTCCCTGACCGCCCGCCCACCGCTCGTGCAGGAACTCGGTGATCTCCGGGAACTGGTGCACCGGATAGGCCTCGTGGGCCGGGAACTCCTCCTCGTCCGGGGCCCGCTCCCCCACGTTCACCAGGACCCGCAGCTGCCCCCGGTCCCGCTCCCACACGGACAGCGCGGCGAAGCTCCCGTCCAGCGCCCGGCACGCGCCGAGCGCGGCGGCCCGCCAGGACTCACGGGGCGTGCGCGCCGCCGCCATGCCCTGCGCCAGTGCGACCACGGCGGCGAGCCGCTTGTCCTCACCCATCACCCCAGGTTAGGTACGTTTCACCGGAACCTCCGGAAAAAGACGGCAATACGGTGCCAAACGGGTCTGCGGTGCGACTACGGCCCGTTCGCCGTCCCGTTCACTCCCCCGGCCACTGGGGCTTCCGCTTCTCGTTGAACGCGGCCACCCCCTCCGCCCGGTCCCCCGAGAACGCCACCGCCCGCCAGGCCGCGTCCTCGATCTCCAGTCCCGCCCGCAGCTCCATCCCCTGCCCCAGCCGCAGCGCCCGCTTGGCCGCCCGCAGCCCGACCGGCGAGTTCCCGGCGATCCGGGCGGCCAGCGACAGGGCCTCGTCCCGGTCCCGTCCCGCCTCCACCAACTGGTCCACCAGCCCCAGCTCCAGCGCCTCGGGCGCCTCCACCCGCCGCGCGGTGAAGATCAGCTCGGCGGCCCGTGCCGCCCCGACGCGCCGCGGCAGCAGCTGCGTACCGCCGCCGCCCGGAATCACGCCCACGGACACCTCGGGCAGCCCGAGCACGGCGGTGCGGTCGGCCACGATCAGATCGCAGGACAGCGCCAGCTCGAAGCCGCCGCCCAGCGCGAACCCGTGCACCGCGGCGATGGTCGGCATCGGCAGTTCCAGCACCCCGGTGTACGCGCCCCGGGCCACCGGCCGCTGCCGCACCAGGTCGGCGTCGCTGAACGAGTTGCGCTCCTTCAGGTCGGCCCCGACACAGAACGCCCGTTCGTGCGAGGACGTCACCACGACCACGCGCGCGTCCCGGTCGGCGGCGAGCGCGGCACATGCGCCCGCGACGGACCGGGCCATGTCGGTCGAGACGGCGTTCATGGCCCCCGGCCGGTCCAGCACGAGCTCCGCGACGTGCCCGTGCCGTCGCACCAGCACGAACTCCCCGAACCGCTCCTCGCTCATGACACCCTCCGGTTAACGCGGGTTAACTCCCTGACGCACCTGATCATCGCAGCCGCACCCGACCGGGGAAAGAGGCGGACCGCTACCCCGTTCGAGTGACATCCCGCCCGAGTCGGGCCCAACCGCCCACGGGAGCGCATAGCGTGCGCTGCTCGGGGTATCGGGGCACGCGGCGGGGAGGGAGCGACATGACAGACACGGACATACACGCGAATACGGTCCCGGCCCGGAACTCCGCACCGATGTTCCGGCGCGGCCGCCACCGCAAGCCCCGCCCCCGCAAGGCCCTGATCGCCGCCGGCGGCCTGGCCCTTGCCGCCAGTGCCCTGAGCCTCGTACGGCTGGCACCGGACGCGGGGGTCGGCGTCCCGCGCACCGCGGAGGCCGAACCACGGCCCGACACCGGCGCCACCACGGACCGGTCCGTCACCATCGGCGCCGTACCGACGGAACTGCCTTCGGCGACCTCCACGATGGGCGGGGCGAGTGTGCGCCCCACGCCGGCCGCCGCGTCGTCGCCCATGGCACTCCCGGGCTCCGCCCGCGCCGCGGCGACAGCACCCCCGGCGACCGTCCCGACGACCATCCCCACGAAGGCCGAGGCCCCAGGGGCCCCGGCGGCCACGCCGAGGCCGTCGACGACACACCGCGCCCCTGCGTCGCCCCAGGCCCCGGCGCCGGCACCGAGCCGGAGCACGGGCGGTCCCGCGCCGACGCGGAGCCAGCCAGGGGGCGTGTGCGTGCCGATCATAGGGCTGTGCGTGGAGCGGACCTCGCGCTAGGAGCCGGTCTCCTCCGCCAGGAGTCCGCCAGGAGCCCGCTAGGAGTCGCTGTCCCGTCGCGAGAGCAGCCACGGCTCGACGACGCCGAGGCCGCGGACCGGGCGCTGCCACATCGGCTGGAGCGCGAAGCGGTACGTCGGCGGCTCCTCGCCCTCCTTCTCGGCGGCGGCCGCGGCCTCGGCCGCCTCCGCCTCCGACGCGGGTGCCTCGCCGGTGCGGATGATCTCCTCGGCGAAGGCGCTGTCGACGAGCACGGAGTCGCGGGGCGCTATCGACGTCAGCCGGGAGGCGAGGTTCACCGTCGTACCGAAGACGTCGCCCATGCGCGTGGTCACCGTGCCGAACGCCATGCCGACGCGCAGCTCGGGCATGGTCTCGTCGTTCGCCATCGTCTCCACCAGGCGCAGCGCGATGTCGGCGGCCGTGCCCGCGTCGTCGGCGGCGTACAGGACCTCGTCACCGAGGGTCTTGATGAGCCGGCCGCCGCGTGCGGCCACCAGGTCGGCGGCGGTCGTCTCGAACGCCTCGACCAGTTCGCCGAGCTCCTCCTCCTCCATCCGGCGGGTCAGCCGGGTGAAGCCGACCAGGTCGGCGAAGCCGACGGCCAGCCTGCGGTCGACCATCTCCTCGTCGTCCGCGGCCTGCACGACCCGGCCGGCCGAGGCGGCGAGCTGGCGGCGCCAGACGTAGACGAGGAACTCCTCCAGCTCGGGCAGGAGCAGCTCGACGATCGGGTACGTCACCTCGGTGCGGGTCATGCCCGGCTCGGGCGGCTCGGTCAGCCCCTCCAGGAAGGAATCGATCTGCCATTCCGCCAACCGGGCGGTGGTCTGCCCGGTGGAGCGGGCCACCTGCACGGCCATCGCCTCGCTCAGCAGCCCCGCCTCGACGAGACCGGCCAGCCGCCGCAGCGCCAGTACGTCGGCCTCCGTCAGCGCCTTGGCCTGCCCGATGTCGGCGAAGCCCATGGCCCGCCAGAAGCGGGAGGCCAGCTCCATGGAGACGCCGGCGCTGCGGGCCGCCTGGAAAGGGGTGTAGCGCCGCTCGGCGCCCAGGATGAGGTGCTCGAGGCGCAGGGCGAGCGGGTTGTCCTCGCCGGAGTCGGCGGCAAGGGGGTCCACCCGGCCGTCCGCGTCCGCGCCGGAGCCCGTGTCGTCGACGGTCACGCCTGCTGCCCTTCCGATCTGCCACGGTCAGTTATCGACCGGCCTTCACTCTACGGCAGGTGTGCGCCAGCTCACTCCGTTGGGTTCGGCGGGGGTTCAGTGGCCGGTGCCGGTTTGCTGATGCCCTGGTGACCTTGTCGTCGGCTGGGGGCCGCCGCCCCCAGACCCCCGCTTCGGCCTGAACGGCCTCGTCCTCAAAGGCCGGACAGGCTGTGCATACTCACGCCGGTCGCAGGTGCACGATGTCCCCCGCCCCCACCGGCTCCCGTCCCCCCTCTTCCGTCGCGAGCACCAGCCGTCCGTCCCCGTCGATCGCCACCGCCTCGCCGACGACCGACCGGTCCCCCGGCAGCTCGGCCCGTACGTGCCGCCCGAGGGTGGCGCAGCCCGCCGCGTAGGTCTCCTGCAGGCCGCTCGCCGTCGGGTCGCCCCCGGCCCGCCGCCACCGTCCGTACCAGTCCTCCAGCGAGCGCAGCACCGCCCGCAGCAGCGGGTCGCGGTCCGTGGTGACCGCGCCGGCGAGCGTCAGGGAACCGGCCTGGGGGACCGGCAGTTCCTCGGCGCGCAGGGAGACGTTGATACCGACGCCCATGACGACCCCGTCGTCCCCGGCCCGCTCCGCGAGGATTCCGCCGGCCTTGCGTTCCTCGCCGCCCACGGTGATCAGCAGGTCGTTGGGCCATTTGAGGGCCGTGTCGACGCCCGCCGCCCGCGACAGGCCGGTGGCCACGGCGACCCCGGTCAGCAGGGGCAGCCAGCCCCAGCGGGCCACGGGCACCTCGGCGGGGCGCAGCAGGACGGAGAAGAACAGGCCGGAGCGGGCGGGGGCCGTCCACTGGCGCTCCAGGCGGCCCCGGCCGGAGGTCTGCTCCTCGGCGACGAGCACGGCGCCCTCGGCGGCCTTGCCCTCGTCGGCCCGGGCCACCAGGTCGCTGTTGGTGGATCCGGTGCGCTGCACCACCTCCAGCCCCGTCCACAGACCGCCCTCCCGCACCAGCGCCCGCCGCAGTGCCGCGGCGTTCAGGGGCGGGCGGTCCAGATCGGACCAACGGCTGTCTGCTGCATCTCGTGGCGTCATGCAAGCCACCCTAGGTGTGGCATACACCGCACTGCCGACCGGCGGGCCCACCACTAGGCTTCCGATGAGTAACCGTCCCCACTTTTGAGCAGGCAGGGAGCCGCATCCCGATGTCCGAGCCGGAAGAGCGTCAAGAGATCCAAGGGATCCAAGGGATCGACATCCACACGACCGCGGGCAAGCTCGCGGATCTCCAGCGCCGTATCGAGGAAGCGACGCACGCCGGCTCCGCACGCGCCGTCGAGAAGCAGCACGCCAAGGGCAAGCTGACGGCCCGTGAGCGGATCGAACTGCTGCTCGACGAGGGCTCCTTCGTCGAGCTGGACGAGTTCGCCCGGCACCGGTCCACCAACTTCGGGCTGGAGAAGAACCGGCCCTACGGGGACGGGGTGGTGACCGGTTACGGGACCGTCGACGGGCGTCCAGTCGCGGTGTTCTCGCAGGACTTCACCGTCTTCGGCGGGGCGCTGGGCGAGGTGTACGGGCAGAAGATCGTCAAGGTCATGGACTTCGCGCTGAAGACCGGCTGCCCCGTCATCGGCATCAACGACTCCGGCGGTGCGCGGATCCAGGAGGGCGTGGCCTCGCTGGGCGCGTACGGGGAGATCTTCCGGCGCAACACCCACGCCAGTGGTGTCATCCCGCAGATCTCGCTGGTCGTCGGCCCCTGCGCGGGCGGTGCCGTGTACTCGCCCGCGATCACCGACTTCACCGTCATGGTCGACCAGACCTCGCACATGTTCATCACCGGCCCGGACGTCATCAAGACCGTCACCGGTGAGGACGTCGGTTTCGAGGAGCTGGGCGGCGCCCGGACCCACAACACCGCCTCCGGGGTGGCCCACCACATGGCGGGCGACGAGAAGGACGCCATCGAGTACGTCAAGCAGCTGCTGTCGTACCTGCCGTCCAACAACCTCAGCGAGGCCCCGGTGTTCCCGGAGGAGGCGGACCTCACCGTCACCGACGAGGACCGGGAGCTGGACACGCTGGTGCCGGACAGCGCCAACCAGCCGTACGACATGCACACGGTGATCGAGCACATCCTCGACGACGCCGAGTTCTTCGAGACGCAGCCGCTGTTCGCGCCGAACATCCTCACCGGCTTCGGACGGGTCGAGGGCCACCCGGTGGGCATCGTCGCCAACCAGCCGCTGCAGTTCGCGGGCTGCCTCGACATCACGGCGAGCGAGAAGGCGGCCCGGTTCGTGCGGACCTGCGACGCCTTCAACGTCCCGGTCATCACCTTCGTCGACGTGCCGGGCTTCCTGCCGGGCGTCGACCAGGAGCACGACGGCATCATCCGGCGCGGCGCCAAGCTGATCTACGCGTACGCCGAGGCCACCGTCCCGCTGATCACGGTGATCACCCGGAAGGCCTTCGGCGGGGCGTACGACGTCATGGGCTCCAAGCACCTGGGCGCGGACCTCAACCTGGCCTGGCCGACCGCGCAGATCGCCGTGATGGGCGCGCAGGGCGCGGTCAACATCCTGCACCGCCGCACCATCGCCGAGGCGGAGGCCGCCGGCGAGGCGGACGCCACCCGGGCGCGGCTCATCCAGGAGTACGAGGACGCCCTGCTCAACCCGTACGTCGCGGCCGAGCGCGGCTACATCGACGCGGTGATCATGCCGGCCGACACGCGCGGTCACGTGGTGCGGGGCCTGCGTCAGCTGCGTACGAAGCGGGAATCCCTTCCTCCGAAGAAGCACGGCAACATTCCGCTGTAAGGAGCCGTTGTGACGATCAGAGTCGTACGGGGCAATCCGACCCCCGAGGAGCTGGCCGCCGCCCTGGCGGTGGTCCGGGCCCGCGCCGCGGCGGCGGCGGACACGCCGTCCGGCGCGGAGGGACCCCGGGACTCCTGGGCCGACCCGGCCCGCATCGCCGCCCACCGGCTGCCCCAGCCGGGCCCGGCGGCGTGGAGCCGCACCTACTGGCCCGGGTGAACCGGACAAGCGGAACCCTCGCGGCCAAGTTGAGTACGCGTACTCAGGCGCCGGCCCCGGGCTCCGCCGGACCATGGGGAGATGCTGTGGTCCGACCCTGAGAACGAGCCGCCGAAAGAACTGCGCGACATGCAGGACATGCTTCGGCGGCTCGGCCTTCTCATGGCGCTGGCCATGGTGCTCGCGATGATCGTGATCGGGCTGAGGTGAAGGGGCCGGACCGGCATCGCTAACCTGACCGCATGACTGCCAAGCCGCGCAGGCGACTCGTGCTCGCCTCCCAGTCCCCCGCCCGGCTCGGTCTGCTCCGGCAGGCCGGGATCGAGCCCGAGGTGATCGTGAGCGGGGTCGACGAGGACGCCGTCACCGCACCCACCCCCGCCGAGCTGGCCCTCGCCCTGGCCGAGGCGAAGGCCTCCGTGGTGGCCGCCCGGCCGGAGGTGCAGGGCGCCCTGGTGATCGGCTGCGACTCGGTGCTGGAGCTCGACGGGCAGGCGCTGGGCAAACCGGCGGACGCCGAGGAGGCCGCCGCCCGCTGGAAGGCCATGCGCGGGCGGGCCGGGATCCTCCAGACGGGTCACTGCGTGTGGGACACGGCGGCCAAGCGGTACGTGTCCGCGACCGCCTCCACCGTGGTCCGTTTCGGTGAACCCACCGACGAGGAGATCGCCGCCTACGTCGCCTCGGGCGAGCCCCTCCACGTCGCCGGCGCGTTCACCCTCGACGGCCGCTCGGCACCGTTCATCGAGGGCATCGACGGCGACCACGGCAACGTGATCGGCATCAGCCTGCCTCTGGTCCGGCGGCTGCTGGGAGAACTGGGCGTCGGTATCACGGAGTTGTGGGCGCCGGCGGAGTGACCGGGACGGGGGGCACCTCGTCCTGCGGCTCGGGGTCCGGGGCCGGGGCGCCGCCGGGGCCGCCGCCGTCGCCGGGCGTGCCCCCGGCCGCAGCAACGGCGGGGCCCTCCTGACGGTCGTACGTCATCAGGAGCAGCACGATCAGCGCGAGCACCACCGCCATGAAGGTGAACGCCTTCCAGCCCACCAGTCCCACGGCGAACGCGCCCAGCAACCCGTGCACCACCGCCACGCTGATCAGCAGGACGCGGCCGAAGCCGGCCGGTGCGCGGTCGCGGACGGCCACCAGCAGCGCCACCAGGGCGCACAGCGCGAAGTACAGACCGAAGAGCACTCCGCCGATCTTCGAGGAGAGTGCCATCTTGTCCGCGTCGAGGCCGGCGAGGGACATGTTCTGGTGGTCGACGACCACTCCGAGGAACCAGTTCAGTGCCGCGACACCGAACGCCTCGGCGAGGAGTATGACCGCCACGATCCACGCCACCGGTCTGCGCACCACCGGCCCCACCCACTTTCGACCGCGGCTCGACCAGAGCCGCGTTGCCTGCAGTACGTCCGAGACATCCTGAACGCTACTAACGGGTAAACCTCGGGACAAGGGTCCGGTCGGAAGCAAAGAGTCGTTGGGCCATTCGTAGGGACTCGACAAAGAAACCGAGTGGGGCGCGGCACGCTCTCACAGAGACCTTGACCACATGACGGGACTAGGGTTGCCCGGTGGGGTCCTGCGCACCTGGGTGCGACATGGGCTTTCGCGGGTCGAGCGAGCCTCGAATCACGCTCCGTGTGGGCAAGCTCACCATTGGGGACGGGTCGAAGTGCCGTGTCGGCAGTCCCTAAACTCGGCTTGTTTCAAGGAGGGAGCCTCAATCGTGCGCAAGGTGCTCATCGCCAACCGTGGCGAAATCGCTGTCCGCGTGGCCCGGGCATGCCGGGACGCGGGTATCGCGAGCGTTGCCGTCTACGCCGACCCGGACCGGGACGCTCTGCATGTCCGCGCCGCGGATGAGGCGTTCGCTCTGGGCGGTGACACTCCGGCCACCAGCTACCTCGACATCGACAAGGTCCTCGGTGCCGCCCGTGAGTCCGGCGCCGACGCCATCCATCCGGGCTACGGCTTCCTGTCGGAGAACGCGGAGTTCGCCCAGGCCGTCCTGGACGCCGGTCTGATCTGGATCGGTCCGCCGCCGCAGGCCATCCGCGATCTGGGTGACAAGGTGGCGGCCCGTCACATCGCCCAGCGTGCGGGCGCCCCGCTGGTGGCGGGTACGCCGGACCCGGTCTCGGGCGCGGAGGAGGTCGTCGCGTTCGCCAAGGAACACGGGCTGCCGATCGCGATCAAGGCGGCGTTCGGTGGCGGCGGCCGGGGTCTGAAGGTCGCCCGGACGCTGGAGGAGGTCCCCGAGCTGTACGACTCGGCGGTCCGTGAGGCCGTGGCCGCGTTCGGCCGGGGCGAGTGCTTCGTCGAGCGTTACCTCGACCGGCCGCGGCACGTGGAGACGCAGTGCCTGGCCGACCAGCACGGCAACGTGGTCGTGGTGTCGACCCGTGACTGCTCCCTCCAGCGGCGGCACCAGAAGCTGGTGGAGGAGGCTCCCGCGCCGTTCCTGTCCGAGGAGCAGGTCGCGGAGCTCTACCGGGCGTCGAAGGCGATCCTGAAGGAGGCCGGGTACGTCGGCGCCGGCACGTGTGAGTTCCTGGTGGGCCAGGACGGCACGATCTCCTTCCTGGAGGTCAACACGCGTCTGCAGGTCGAGCACCCGGTGACCGAGGAGGTCGCCGGCATCGACCTGGTGCGGGAGATGTTCCGCGTCGCCGACGGCGAGGAGCTCGGTTACGACGACCCGCCGCTGCGCGGTCACTCGTTCGAGTTCCGTATCAACGGTGAGGACCCGGGCCGCAACTTCCTGCCCGCCCCCGGCACGGTCACCCGTTTCGACGCACCCTCGGGTCCGGGTGTCCGGCTGGACGCGGGTGTGGAGGCCGGCAGTGTGATCGGCCCGGCGTGGGACTCGCTGCTGGCCAAGCTGATCGTCACCGGCCGCACCCGCAAGGAGGCCCTGGAGCGGGCCGCGCGTGCGCTGGACGAGTTCCAGGTCGAGGGCATGGCCACGGCCATCCCGTTCCACCGTACGGTGGTCCGGGACGCGGCGTTCGCCCCCGAGCTGACCGGCTCGGCGGAACCGTTCAAGGTCCACACCCGGTGGATCGAGACCGAGTTCGTCAACGAGATCAAGCCCTTCACCGCTCCGGCCGACGGCGAGACGGACGAGGAGCCGGGTCGTGAGACGGTCGTCGTCGAGGTCGGCGGCAAGCGGCTCGAGGTCTCCCTGCCCTCCTCGCTGGGCATGTCGCTGGCCCGCACCGGGCTGGCCGCGGGCGCCAAGCCCAAGCGGCGCGCGGCGAAGAAGTCCGGCCCGGTGGCTTCCGGCGACACCCTCGCCTCCCCGATGCAGGGCACGATCGTGAAGGTCGCGGTCGTGGAGGGCCAGGAGGTCAAGGAGGGCGACCTGGTCGTCGTCCTGGAGGCCATGAAGATGGAGCAGCCGCTGAACGCGCACAAGGCGGGCACCATCAAGGGTCTCAGCGCGGAGATCGGCGCGTCCATCAGCTCCGGCGCGGCGATCTGCGAGATCAAGGACTGATCTTCCGGTAGTAATACAGGACTCCGGGCGCCCGGCGGACGAAGCACTCGTCCGCCGGGCGTCCTGTTGCCGGGCGGGTCTCTCCGGCCCGGTGGCATCCTGGAGGCGAGTCGGGGCGGCGAGAGGGCGGGTGGAGGCCAGGTGGGTGCGACCGGGGAGGGGGCTGCCCGGCCCGGGGGCACGGCGGTGCCGCCCGGCGTCCCGCGGGCCATGCGCGCCGACGCCCGCCGGAACCACGAGCGGCTGCTCGCCGAGGCCCGCGCCGCGTTCGCCGCGTACGGCACCGACGCCTCCCTGGAGGACGTGGCGCGGCGCGCGGGCGTCGGCATCGGCACGCTCTACCGGCACTTCCCGAACCGGCAGGCGCTGATGAGCGCGGTCTTCGAGGACGCGGTGGGCGAACTCCTCGCCCGCGCCCGTGAGCTCCTCGACTCCCCCGAGCCCTGTTCGGCCCTGGTGACCTGGCTGCGGGAGATGGTCACGCACGCCGGTGAGTACCGCGGTCTGGCACGGGCGCTGATGTCGGTGTCCGCCGAGCCCTCCTCGGCACTGGCCCGCTGCAGCACCCCGATCCGCGAGGCGGGCGGCGCGCTGCTGGCCCGCGCCCAGGAGGCGGGCGCGGTACGGCCGGACGTCCCGATCGGGGACCTCCTCCAGCTGACCCACGCGATCGCCCTCGCGGCCGACGAGTCCCCGGGCGACCCCGACCTGGCCGACCGCTTGCTGCGGCTCACCCTCCGGGGGCTGAGGGCTCCCGAGGAAGGCACACGCCCTACCAAGGGGTGATCGGACGATCCGGTCCGACCGGGCGCACCGACGTGCAGACCGGAACGGGGAGCCAGTGGGCAGCGTGGCAGCCCGCACGCTGCGCTCCGCCGGGGCGCAGGGCCGGAGCCCTGCCGGGGTCTGGGGCGGAGCCCCAGGGTGGGGTGACTGCTCAGCCGACCGTCACGGGTGGGTGGGAAACAAGGCCCAGGGGCGCAGGGGACGCAGTCGTCCGGGCCGCGAGCGGCGAGCAGCCACTCCCGGCCGTCCGCAGGGCACCGGGCGCGGGGCCCGCCCACAGAGGCGCCGCAGGACCAGCGGCAGCCCTGACGGCGGCGCGGCACAGCGGCCCTCACGGCAAGACGCCCGGACCGCCCCGCTCGCGGCAGCGCCTAGCGACGGCGCATGTCCGCCACGCGGGGGCGGTCCGCGGTCGTGGGCTGGTCGGTGCCCAGGACGGAGGCGGAGCGCAGGCCCGTACCGGGGACCTGGCCGCGACGGGGGCCGGGCAGGGGCACGTCCCGGCGCTGCTGACGCGCCGGGACGTGGTCACCCCCCAGGCTTCCCGTCGCCCCGGCCACGGCGATCTGCACCCCCTGGTCGGCCATGGCCTGGAGCTCGGTGGCGGCACGGTCGTCGTGGGCGGGCGGGTCGTCGGTGACCAGACGGGTGATGAGGTCCGTGGGGACGGTCTGGAACATCGTGTCCGTGCCCAGCTTGGTGTGGTCGGCGAGGACCACGACCTCCGCGGCCGCCTGCACCAGGGCACGGTCGACGGACGCCGACAGCATGTTGGACGTGGACAGCCCGCGCTCCGCGGTGAGGCCGCTCCCGGAGAGGAAGGCCTTGGAGACCCTGAGCCCCTGCAGGGACTGCTCCGCGCCGGAGCCGACGAGGGCGTAGTTGGAGCCGCGCAGGGTCCCGCCGGTCATCACGACCTCCACGCGGTTGGCGTGGGCGAGCGCCTGGGCGACGAGCAGGGAGTTGGTGACGACGGTCAGGCCGGGCACCCGGGCGAGCCGACGGGCCAGCTCCTGCGTGGTGGTCCCCGCCCCCACCACGATGGCCTCGCCCTCTTCGACGAGTCCCGCGGCGAGGTCGGCGATGGCCGTCTTCTCGGCGGTCGCGAGATGGGACTTCTGCGGAAAGCCGGACTCCCGCGTGAACCCGCCCGGCAGTACCGCACCGCCGTGCCGGCGGTCGAGGAGTCCTTCTGCCTCCAGTGCCCGCACGTCCCGTCGTACGGTCACTTCGGAGGTCTGGACGACACGGGCGAGCTCACGGAGCGACACGGCCCCGTTCGCTCGCACCATTTCGAGGATCAATTGGCGACGTTCTGCAGCGAACACGAAACTGACAGTAACGCGGGTGACCGTCTGCTTTCAGCGGTTTGCGCCGAATAACAGAAGTTGTTCGCACGGCAGGGCGGGAAGTGGTATAGGACCTATCCATCCCGCCTATGCCGCGCGCATGATCCGGCAACCCCCCGTGACCAGCGGGAAGTTCGTATCGCCGTCAGATCTCGGCACCCGTCTTGCGCGTGTGCAACTGCCGTGCCACTTCGGCGATCGACCCCGAAAGCGACGGGTACACGGTGAAGGCGTTCGCGATCTGCTCGACCGTCAGATTGTTGTCGACGGCGATCGAGATCGGGTGGATGAGTTCCGAGGCGCGCGGCGCCACGACCACGCCGCCGACGACGATCCCGGTGCCCGGGCGGCAGAAGATCTTGACGAAGCCGTCCCGGATGCCCTGCATCTTCGCGCGCGGGTTGCGCAGCAGCGGGAGCTTGACGACCCGCGCGTCGATCTTGCCCGCGTCGACGTCGGCCTGGGAGTGGCCCACGGTGGCGATCTCGGGGTCGGTGAAGACGTTCGAGGAGACGGTCTTGAGGTTGAGCGGGGTCACCGCGTCGCCGAGGAAGTGGTACATGGCGATACGTCCCTGCATCGCGGCGACGGAGGCGAGGGCGAAGATCCCGGTGACGTCGCCCGCCGCGTACACACCGGGCGCGCTGGTCCGGGAGACCCGGTCGGTCCAGATGTGCCCGGAGTCGCGCAGCCGTACGCCGGCCTCCTCCAGACCGAGGCCCGCGCTGTTCGGGACGGCACCGACGGCCATCAGGCAGTGCGAGCCGGAGATGACGCGGCCGTCGGCGAGGGTGACCTCCACCCGGTCGCCGACCCGTTTGGCGGACTGGGCGCGGGAGCGGGCCATGACGTTCATGCCGCGGCGGCGGAAGACGTCCTCGAGGACGGCGGCGGCGTCCGGGTCCTCGCCGGGGAGCACGCGGTCGCGGGAGGAGACGAGGGTGACCTTGGAACCGAGGGCCTGGTAGGCGCCGGCGAACTCGGCGCCCGTGACACCGGAGCCGACCACGATTAGTTCCTCGGGGAGCTCGGTGAGGTCGTAGACCTGGGTCCAGTTCAGGATGCGCTCGCCGTCGGGCTGGGCGTCGGGCAGCTCGCGCGGGTGACCGCCGGTGGCTATGAGGACGGCGTCGGCGGTGAGCGTCTCCTCGGTGCCGTCGGCGGCGCGGACGACGACCTTGCGGGAGCCGTCGAGGGCCTGCATGCCCTCCAGCCGGCCGCGGCCGCGCATGACCCGGGCGCCGGCACGCGTGACGGAGGCGGTGATGTCGTGGGACTGGGCGAGGGCGAGCCGCTTCACACGGCGGTTGACCTTCCCCAGGTCCACCCCGACGACCCGGGCCGCCTGCTCCAGCGGCGGGGTGTCGTCCGCGACGATGATGCCCAGCTCCTCGTACGACGAGTCGAAGGTGGTCATCACCTCCGCCGTCGCGATGAGCGTCTTCGACGGCACGCAGTCGGTCAGCACCGACGCTCCGCCCAGACCGTCGCAGTCGACGACGGTCACCTCCGCGCCGAGCTGCGCGGCCACCAGCGCCGCTTCGTAGCCGCCGGGTCCGCCACCGATGATCACGATCCGAGTCACGTACTCCATTGTCCCGCACGCCTCGAAGTGCTTCCGTCCGGGGGCGCCGGGCCTCGCTCCGCGAGGTCGCCCCCGTGCCGGCCGCCTGGTGGGACCGGGATGACGAGGCCGGGCGTTCCCACTGCCGTACCCTCGATCCATGTCGTCGCTCTACGCCGCGTACGCCGGCAATCTCGACGCGCGGCTGATGTCCCGCCGCGCCCCGCACTCGCCGCTGCGCGCCACCGGCTGGCTGAACGGGTGGCGGCTGACCTTCGGCGGTGAGCAGCTGGGCTGGGAGGGTGCGCTGGCCACACTCGTCGAGGACCCCCTGTCGCAGGTCTTCGTGGCGCTGTACGACATCGCGCCGATGGACGAGGAGTCCATCGACCGGTGGGAGGGCGTCGGCCTCGGCATCTACCGGCGGATGCGCGTCCGGGTGCACACGCTGGACGGGTCGGAGCCGGCGTGGGTGTACGTGCTGAACGGGTACGAGGGCGGGCTGCCCTCGGCCCGGTACCTCGGGGAGATCGCGGACGCGGCGGAGTCGGCGGGGGCCCCGCACGACTATGTGATGGAGCTGCGGAAACGGCCCTGCTGAGGAGGTACGCCTCTAAAATCGGTCCGACCGGAGCAGGAACGGGAGGGCACCCATATGGCCCCCATCACCACGTACGACGTGTACTACACCGAGCAGGCCGCCGCGGCCCGCGACCGGCTCGACGACCAGCAGCGCAACGCCTTCGACAAGGGCATCGCGCTCCTGTCCCGCGACCCCTTCCTCCCGGTGTCCCGCCCCATAAGCTCCACCGGCGACGACCGCACGATCCGGCTCACGCAGAACATCCTGGTGGAGTACACGGTCAGCCGGGGACGACTGCTGATCTTCATCGTCGAGGTCTTCAACGACAAGGACGTCCTCATCCCAGGCGAGGGCTGACCCGGTCCGGGCGCCCGTCGCCCGGCTCGCCGGAAACGACAAGACAACGATCGCGTTCCCGTGAGCTCCGACATCTACGCGCGTAGGCTCGGAGCGGCTACCCTCGTCCGCGTGAACGCATCTCTTCTTCCGGACGACATCCAGGGCGACCCCTACGCCGCCGCCGACACGGCCGCCGCCCGCCTGCGCGAGCTCACGGGCGCCGAGACCCACGACGTCGTCCTCGTGATGGGCTCCGGCTGGGCTCCGGCCGTCGACGCCCTGGGGGCTCCCGACGCGGAGTTCCAGGTCACCGAGCTGCCCGGGTTCCCGGCGCCGGCCGTCGAGGGCCACGGGGGCAAGGTCCGCTCGTACGTCATCGGTGACAAGCGCGCGCTGGTCTTCCTGGGACGTACGCACTACTACGAGGGCCGCGGTGTCGCCGCCGTGGCGCACGGGGTGCGTACGGCGGTGGCCGCGGGCTGCAAGACCGTGGTGCTCACCAACGGATGCGGGGGTCTTCGGCAGGGCATGCGGCCCGGGCAGCCGGTGCTGATCAGCGACCACATCAACCTGACGGCGACCTCGCCGATCGTCGGGGCGAACTTCGTGGACCTGACCGACCTGTACTCGCCGCGGCTGCGGGCGCTGTGCAAGGAGATCGACGAGTCGCTGGAGGAGGGCGTCTACGCCCAGTTCCCCGGCCCGCACTACGAGACGCCGGCCGAGATCCGGATGGCCCGGGTGATCGGGGCGGACCTCGTGGGCATGTCGACGGTGCTCGAGGCCATCGCGGCGCGGGAGGCCGGGGCGGAGGTGCTGGGTATCTCCCTCGTGACGAATCTCGCCGCCGGTATGACCGGGGAGCCGCTGAACCACGAGGAGGTCCTGCAGGCCGGGCGGGACTCGGCGGCGCGGATGGGGACGTTGCTCGCGCGCGTGCTCGGCCGGTTGTAGGCGCGGGTCGGCTCTGGCGGGGGCCGGCTGGGACTCCGCCCCAGACCCCGGCGTTTCCCACCCACCCACCCGTGACAGCCAACTGAAAAGTGGCCCCCTGGGGCTCCGCCCCAGACCCCAGCGTGGGCTCCGCCCCCTGCACCCCCGGGGCTCCGCCCCTGCATCCTTCGCGGGGCGCCGCCCCTCATCCTTCGCGGGGCGCCGCCCCTCATCCTTCGCGGGTTTCCGCCAGTACAGCCCCTCGCGGGGCTCCTGCCCCGCACTCCATCGGGCTCCGTTGGCGGGAGGCTCCGGCGCCGCCCGGCATCATCCAGCCCGTCCGGCGTTCGAGGACGAGGGCGTTCAGGCCGAAGCGGGGGTCTGGGGGCGGCAGCCCCCGGCATACGGCAAGCAGTAAGCGACACCAACGAGAGGTTGACCCGACGTGCACGACGATCTGATCGCACGGGCCAAGGCGTGGCTCGCCGAGGACCCCGACGTGGAGACCCGTGAGGAACTCGCCGCGCTGATCGACGCCGGGGACGTCGAGGAGCTCGCCGCGCGGTTCGGCGGGACGCTGCAGTTCGGTACCGCGGGGCTGCGGGGCGAGCTGGGGGCGGGGCCGATGCGGATGAACCGGGCCGTGGTCATCCGGGCCGCCGCCGGGCTCGCGGCGTATCTGAGGAAGAAGGGGCAGGCCGGCGGAGTCGTCGTCATCGGCTACGACGCCCGGCACAAGTCCGAGGACTTCGCCCGCGACACCGCCGCCGTGATGACGGGCGCGGGGCTGCGCGCGGCCGTGCTGCCCCGGCCGCTGCCGACGCCCGTCCTGGCCTTCGCCATCAGGCACCTCGGCGCGGTCGCCGGCGTCGAGGTCACCGCCAGTCACAACCCGCCCCGGGACAACGGCTACAAGGTGTACCTGGGCGACGGTTCCCAGATCGTCCCGCCCGCCGACGCGGAGATCGCCGCGGAGATCGACGGGATCGTCTCCCTCGACGACGTCCCGCGTCCCGACACCGGCTGGGAGACCCTCGACGACTCGGTCCTCGACGCCTATCTCACCCGTACCGAGGCTGTTCTGGCCGAGGGCTCCCCGCGTACCGCCCGTGCCGTCTACACGGCGATGCACGGCGTCGGCAAGGACGTGCTGCTGGCCGCGTTCGCGCGGGCCGGGTTCCCGGAGCCCGTGCTCGTCGCCGAGCAGGCCGAGCCCGACCCGGACTTCCCGACCGTCGCCTTCCCCAACCCGGAGGAGCCGGGGGCGATGGACCTGGCCTTCGCGAAGGCGCGGGAGGCGGAGCCCGACCTGGTCATCGCCAACGACCCCGACGCGGACCGGTGCGCCGTCGCCGTGCGGGACCGGGGCGAGTGGCGGATGCTGCGCGGGGACGAGGTGGGTGCCCTGCTCGCCGCCCACCTGGTGCGGCGCGGGGCGACCGGCACCTTCGCCGAGTCCATCGTGTCGTCGTCGCTGCTCGGCCGGATCGCCGAGAAGGCGGGGCTGCCGTACGAGGAGACCCTCACCGGCTTCAAGTGGATCGCCCGGGTGGACGGGCTGCGGTACGGGTACGAGGAGGCCCTCGGTTACTGCGTCGACCCGGACGGCGTACGGGACAAGGACGGCATCACGGCCGCCCTGCTCGTCACCGAGCTGGCCTCCGAGCTCAAGGAGCAGGGGCGGACCCTGCTCGACCTGCTCGACGACCTCGCCGTGGAACACGGGCTGCACGCCACCGACCAGCTCTCGGTGCGCGTCCAGGACCTGTCGGTCATCTCCGAGGCCATGCGGCGTCTGCGCGAGCAGCCGCCGACCGAGCTGGCCGGGCTCTCCGTCACCAGGGCCGAGGACCTCACCGAGGGGACCGACAGGCTGCCGCCCACCGACGGCCTGCGCTACACCCTCGACGGGGCACGCGTCATCGTCCGGCCCAGCGGCACCGAGCCGAAGCTGAAGTGCTACCTGGAGGTCGTCGTGCCGGTCGCCTCGCACGACGGGCTGCCGGCCGCCCGCGCCCGGGCCGCCGAACTGCTCGCGGCGGTCAGGCGCGATCTGTCGGCGGTCGCCGGCATCTGAGCCGTACGGACGCCGTGCCGCCGTGCCGGTCACGTCACGCTGATGGGATGTCCCTGCCGCCAGGGGCATCCCATCGGTGCTGTCCGGCCGGGCCCGTCCTGCCGGCTCGCTAGGGTCTGTCCGGCGGATCATGCCGCGGACGCGGGGCTTGGCACGCCGATGAGGCACCGTCCGTTTCCTGCGACCTGATCCCGCCGGACAGACCCTACGGCAGCCGCCCCGCCGACGGCGGCGAGGCGGGCGGCGGCCGCGGTAGCGGCGTCGGCCGGGGCGGGCAGGCGCGGGGCGGTGCGCCGCGGGGCGGTGATCCCGGGGTGGTGGGCGTGAGGGGCGGTCGCGCGACGACGCGCGACACGGAGGCCTGCGCGGTGCGGGCCGTCCGGGCCGGGAGCGGGCGCGGCCCGGTTCATGGTGGCCACCGCCTCGGCGGGCGTCCGCCGGCAGGGGCACGGCAGGCCGAACCTGCGCTCCAGCCGGATCCGTCAACCCGACGGCCCGTCAGCCTGTAAAGCGCAGGATCGTCAGCAGGATCGCCCCGGCCACCGCGGGCGCCGCGATCTCGTACGCCCAGCGGACGGTGACCTCGCCCTGTGCCGTCTCCGCCTGCTCGCGGTCCTCGAGGAGCCCGCGCAGTTCGTCCATGATCTTGTCGGTCTCGGCACGGGTCGGGCCGTCCGGCACGGCGGAGCCCCGCTGGCCGCCGGCGCCGAACCCGCCGCCCGGTCCGCCGGTCGTGCCGCCCGCACGGGCCTGCGCCTCGGCGCGGGTCTGCCGCCGGGTGGCCTTCTTGCGGGCGCGCAGCGAGACGGGGATGGCCCACAGCTGGTACTTGGTGCCGGACTTGGTGACGACCTCGTTCGAGTAGCCGGAGCGCAGGGAGGCGATCTGACCCCAGGGCAGCGTGATCACCCGGAAGGGGTTGCGCACACGCAGCCGGTCGTCGCCCGCGAAGACCGCCGGGCGCAGGGTGAAGGCGGTCACCAGCGGAACGACGAGGATGAGCCCGGCGAGCGCCAGCCACGGGGTGCGGCCGTGCCCCTTGACCAGCGCGTCGACGCCGAGCCACGCGACGATGGCGAGCAGCAGGACACCGCCCAGGAGCGCCATCGGAGAGCGGTAGATCCGGTCCTTGGCGGCGGGCGCCGGGGGTTGCGGCGCGGGTGACTGGTGGTCCGGGGTCGTCATGCTCCCGATTCTGCCCGACGCTTCCGGCAGCCCACGTACGCGGTCCCGGACGGGTACTCGGCCACGGCGCCGGCCTTGGGACGAGTACCTGGGGGTGTACAGCCGCTACGCGCGTAGATATGCTCGGCTGGTGACCATGCCCAGTACTGCACCCGCTGTTCTCGCTGACGTCACCGCGTCCGACAGCACGCTGCGCCGCTTCCTCCACGGGCTGCCCGGCGTCGACGCGGTCGGCCTGGAGGCGCGCGCCGCCTCGCTCGGCACCCGTTCCATCAAGACCACCGCGAAGGCGTACGCCATCGACCTCGCCATCTCGATGGTCGACCTGACGACGCTGGAAGGCGCGGACACCCGGGGCAAGGTCCGGGCGCTCGGCGCCAAGGCCGTCCACCCCGACCCGACCGACCGTACGACCCCCGCGACCGCGGCCGTCTGCGTCTACCCCGACATGGTGACCGCCGCCAAGGAGGCCGTCGCCGGCTCGGGCGTGAAGGTCGCCTCGGTCGCCACCGCCTTCCCGGCCGGCCGTGCCGCCCTCGACGTGAAGCTGGCCGACGTCCGCGAGGCCGTGCTCGCCGGCGCCGACGAGATCGACATGGTCATCGACCGGGGGGCGTTCCTCGCGGGCAAGTACCTGAAGGTGTACGACGAGATCGTCGCGGTGAAGGAGGCCTGCGGGACCTCCGCCCGCCTGAAGGTCATCTTCGAGACGGGCGAGCTGTCGACGTACGACAACATCCGGCGCGCGAGCTGGCTCGGCATGCTGGCGGGGGCCGACTTCATCAAGACCTCCACCGGCAAGGTCGGGGTGAACGCCACGCCCGCCAACACCCTGCTCATGCTGGAGGCCGTGCGGGACTTCCGCGCGCAGACCGGGGTTCAGGTCGGCGTGAAGCCGGCCGGCGGCATCCGCACCAGCAAGGACGCGATCAAGTTCCTCGTCCTGGTCAACGAGACCGTCGGCGAGGACTGGCTGGACAACCACTGGTTCCGCTTCGGCGCCTCCTCGCTCCTGAACGACCTGCTGATGCAGCGTCAGAAGCTGGCCACCGGCCGCTACTCCGGCCCCGACTACGTGACGGTGGACTGATCACCATGGCATCGGTATTCGAATACGCACCCGCGCCCGAGTCCCGCGGAGTCGTCGACATCGCGCCCTCGTACGGCCTGTTCATCGACGGCGAGTTCACCGAGGCGGCCGACGGCAAGGTCTTCAAGACGGTCAGCCCGTCCACCGAGGAGGTCCTCTCCGAGGTCGCGCAGGCCGGTGAGGCGGACGTCGATCGTGCGGTGAAGGCCGCCCGCAAGGCCTTCGAGAAGTGGTCGGCGCTGCCCGGCTCGGAGCGCGCCAAGTACCTGTTCCGCATCGCCCGCATCATCCAGGAGCGCAGCCGTGAGCTGGCCGTCCTGGAGACGCTGGACAACGGCAAGCCCATCAAGGAGACCCGCGACGCCGACCTGCCCCTGGTCGCCGCGCACTTCTTCTACTACGCGGGCTGGGCGGACAAGCTGGAGCACGCCGGCTTTGGACCGAACCCGCAGCCGCTGGGCGTGGCCGGTCAGGTCATCCCCTGGAACTTCCCCCTGCTGATGCTGGCGTGGAAGATCGCCCCGGCGCTGGCCACCGGCAACACGGTGGTCCTGAAGCCGGCCGAGACCACTCCCCTGTCGGCGCTGTTCTTCGCGGACGTCTGCCGTCAGGCGGGCCTGCCCAAGGGTGTCGTCAACATCCTCCCGGGCTACGGTGACGCGGGCGCCGCGCTCGTCGCGCACCCCGACGTGAACAAGGTGGCCTTCACCGGCTCGACCGCCGTCGGCAAGGAGATCGCCCGCACGGTCGCCGGCACCCGCAAGAAGCTCACCCTGGAGCTGGGCGGCAAGGGCGCCAACATCGTCTTCGACGACGCCCCCATCGACCAGGCCGTCGAGGGCATCGTCACCGGCATCTTCTTCAACCAGGGCCAGGTCTGCTGCGCGGGCTCGCGCCTGCTGGTCCAGGAGTCGGTCCACGACGAGCTGCTCGACTCCCTCAAGCGCCGACTGTCCACCCTCCGTCTGGGCGATCCGCTCGACAAGAACACCGACATCGGCGCGATCAACTCCGCCGAGCAGCTCGCCCGGATCACCGCGCTCGCCGACCAGGGCGAGGCGGAGGGCGCCGAGCGCTGGTCGCCGGCCTGTGACCTGCCTACGGCCGGTTACTGGTTCGCGCCGACGCTCTTCACCAACGTCACCCAGGCGCACACCATCGCCCGCGACGAGATCTTCGGCCCGGTGCTGTCGGTGCTGACCTTCCGTACGCCGGACGAGGCGGTCGCCAAGGCGAACAACACGCAGTACGGACTGTCGGCGGGCATCTGGACCGAGAAGGGCTCCCGCATCCTGGCCGTCGCGGGCAAGCTGCGCGCCGGTGTCGTCTGGTCCAACACGTTCAACAAGTTCGACCCGACCTCGCCGTTCGGCGGCTACAAGGAGTCGGGCTTCGGCCGCGAGGGCGGCCGCCACGGCCTGGAGGCGTACCTCGATGTCTGATGAGCGACTTTCCGTCTTCAAGACCTACAAGCTGTACGTCGGCGGGAAGTTCCCGCGTTCCGAGAGCGGCCGGGTGTACGAGGTGACCGACGCTAAAGGCAAGTGGCTGGCGAACGCCCCCCTCTCCTCCCGCAAGGACGCCCGAGACGCGGTGGTCGCCGCCCGCAAGGCGTTCGGCGGCTGGGCGGGCGCGACGGCGTACAACCGCGGGCAGATCCTCTACCGCGTCGCCGAGATGCTGGAGGGCCGCAGGGCCCAGTTCGTCCAGGAGGTCGCCGACGCGGAGGGCCTGTCGAAGTCCAAGGCCGCGGCCCAGGTCGACGCGACCATCGACCGCTGGGTCTGGTACGCGGGCTGGACCGACAAGATCGCCCAGGTGGTCGGCGGCGGCAACCCGGTCGCGGGCCCGTTCTTCAACCTCTCCTCGCCCGAACCGACGGGCGTGGTGGCGGTGCTGGCCCCGCAGGAGTCGTCCTTCCTGGGCCTGGTCTCGGTGATCGCCCCGGTGATCGCGACGGGCAACACGGCGGTCGTGGTGGCGTCCGAGAAGGCCCCGCTCCCGGCTCTGTCGCTGGGCGAGGTGCTGGCCACCTCCGACCTGCCCGGCGGAGTCGTCAACGTCCTGTCCGGCCGCACGGCGGAGATCGCGGCGCCGCTGGCCGCGCACCAGGACGTCAACGCGATCGACCTGGCGGGCGCCGACGAGGTGCTGGCGAAGGAGCTGGAGATCGCGGCGGCGGACAACCTGAAGCGGGTTCTTCGTCCACAGCCTGTGGACGACTGGTCGGCGACTCCGGGGACCGAGCGCATGACGGCGTTCCTGGAGACGAAGACGGTCTGGCACCCGACGGGGTCGCTGGGCGCGTCTGGCTCGTCGTACTGAGCAGGCCGCGACAAGACCGAGAGCCGCGCTTCCCCTCCGACCAGGGGAGGCGCGGCTCTCTCGTCGGGGCGTCAGCCCTGTACGACGCCCTGCTCGGCCGTCACCTGCCGGCCCGCCGACGTCTGGCCGAACGGCGCCGCCTGCCCCGTCGGGCCGGACATCGGGCCGACGCCGGCGCCCGCGAGGGCGTCGGGGTCGAAGCCGGTGACCGGACCGAGCACGTACGGCAGGGGGCCACCCAGGGAGACGTCCGCGGACGCCGTCGCCGCGCCCGCGCCCAGGGCCGCTACGGCGGCCGCGAGGGCGATCAGGTCGCGCCGCACCGCGGAGGGTCGGGGGAACGTGTCTCGTGCCATTGCTGATGCCGCCTTCCGGTACGCACAGCGAGGAAGCAAACACGAAGAGTAGTAGAGGTGTGATGCTCACTCCAAAGCCGACCCGCGGGGTCGGCAGAGGGCTCACCATGCGTCAAACTGGTGTTCCGTGAGCATTCAACCCCCGTCCCCCGCCCGTGTCGTACTGCTGTGCGGCCCCTCGGGCTCGGGCAAGTCACTCGTCGCCGCCCGTTCCGGGCTCCCTGTCCTGCGCCTCGACGACTTCTACAAGGAGGGCGACGACCCGACGCTGCCTCTGGTGGAGGGGAGTTCGGACATCGACTGGGACCATCCGCAGTCGTGGGACGCGGACGTCGCGGTCGAGGCCATCACCCGGCTGTGCGCCAAGGGATCGACGCCCGTACCGGTGTACGACATCGCGCTGAGCGCCCGTACCGGCGAGGAGACGCTGCGCATCGGGCGTGCCCCGCTGTTCATCGCGGAGGGCATCTTCGCCGCCGAGATCGTCGAGCGCTGCCGTGAGCTCGGGGTGCTGGCGGACGCGCTCTGCCTGACCCGCGGGCCGGTCACCACCTTCCGCCGGCGCTTCCTGCGGGATCTGCAGGAGGGCCGCAAGTCGGTGCCGTTCCTGCTGCGCCGCGGCTGGCGGCTGATGCGCGCGGAACGGTCGATCGTCGCCCGCCAGGTCTCGCTGGGCGCCCACCCCTGCGACCGGGACGAGGCCCTGGGCAGGCTGGCGGCCGCGGCGGTGGGCCGGCAGACCCGGGGCACGCGTACGGCGGCCTGACCGGCGGACGTACGCCGAACGCAGAGAAGCGGGCGCAAAAAAAAAGCGGGACTGGACGGACCCCCCGGCCCTCCAGTCCCGCACTCCGTCCACGTCCCCCGTGACGGAGTTCCCCGCGATCCCCCTTGCTTCCCCCGTGTACTTCCCCCGTGTTCCCCCCGGGTGGTACTCCCCCACCGAGCCCATCAGCGGCCGACGGCCGCGGGCCCCTACCTTCAGGCGACCAGCTCCCCGAAGGCGTATTCCTCGTCACGGCCGAAGCTGAGGACCTCGTCCTCGCGCAGCCGGCGGAGCGACCGCCAGATGCTGGACTTGACCGTGCCGACACTGATGTCGAGGATCTCCGCGATCTCCGGGTCCGTGCGGCCCTCGTAGTAGCGCAGGACCAGCATGGTGCGCTGGAGTTCGGGCAGCCGGGACAGCGCCTGCCACAGCACCGCGCGCAGCTCGGTGCCGCGCATGGCGTCCGTGTCGCCGGGCGTCTCCGGCAGTTCCTCGGTCGGGTACTCGTTGAGCTTGCGGCGCCGCCAGGCGCTGATGTGCAGGTTGGTCATGGTGCGGCGGAGGTATCCGCCGACCGCGGCCTTGTCGCTGATCCGGTCCCAGGCCCGGTACGTCGAGAACAGCGCGCTCTGCAGCAGGTCCTCGGCCTCGAAACGGTCACCGGTGAGGTGGTAGGCGGTTGCGTACAGGGAGGCGCGGCGCTCCTGGACGTAGGCGGTGAACGCCGCTTCGGCATCCACAGTCTCCGTCAGCGAGCGGCGCTCCCCCGAGTCCTCCCTGTACGCGGCTCCCCCGTGCGATTCCCCCGTGTGCGCGTCAACCACCGACATGTATGCCGGAAGCTGACGCCCGGCGCCGCGAGCGCACCCCCGCATGCTCACAGCCCCGGACTTCTCGGAACCCCGGTTCACGTCGTGCAGCCGCGTGACCACTGCGCTGGTGCTGGTGCCGTGCAGCGTGCTCATCTCGCGCCCCCCGTCGTGGACTTCCGGTGTTCGTCTCGCTCAGGCGGTCTGGCTTGCCTGTGCCGAAAAGCTTGCCGACGGCACTTCATGGCCATGTCCGCCGACTGTCACAGACCTGTCACAGGGGTCGGCCACACGGCTGTCACACCGTGCGCACAGGTAGTGGCGGTACGGGGTGCCGGGAGGGCACCCCGGCCCACAGGTCGTCCAGGAGCCCCTCCATAGGCCAGAATGAGCCCGTGCCTTCCCTGTTGCTGATCGAGGACGACGACGCCATCCGTACGGCCCTGGAGCTGTCTCTTACGCGCCAGGGTCATCGGGTTGCCACCGCTGCCACCGGCGAGGACGGCCTGAAGCTGCTGCGCGAGCAGCGGCCGGACCTGATCGTGCTGGACGTGATGCTGCCCGGCATCGACGGGTTCGAGGTGTGCCGGCGCATCCGGCGCACGGACCAGCTGCCGATCATCCTGCTGACCGCCCGCAACGACGACATCGACGTGGTGGTCGGGCTGGAGTCCGGGGCGGACGACTACGTCGTCAAGCCGGTGCAGGGCCGGGTTCTCGACGCCCGGATCCGGGCCGTGCTGCGGCGCGGCGAGCG
Source organism: Streptomyces sp. NPDC001843 (assembly GCF_042891955.1). Taxonomy (NCBI): domain Bacteria; kingdom Bacillati; phylum Actinomycetota; class Actinomycetes; order Kitasatosporales; family Streptomycetaceae; genus Streptomyces; species Streptomyces sp. NPDC001843. The sequence goes on from NZ_JBIATQ010000008.1 coordinate 97,394, forward strand.
GGAGTCCAGCGACTCGGCGACGTTCGGCAGTCTCGTCATCGACCGCTCGGCGATGACCGTGACGAAGAACGGCGAGGACCTCCAGCTGACGCCGACCGAGTTGAGGCTGCTGCTGGAGCTGAGCCGGCGGCCCGGGCAGGCGCTGTCCCGGCAGCAGCTGCTGCGGCTGGTGTGGGAGCACGACTACCTGGGTGACTCACGGCTGGTGGACGCCTGTGTGCAGCGGCTGCGGGCCAAGGTCGAGGACGTCCCGTCGTCCCCGACGCTGATCCGTACCGTCCGTGGTGTGGGCTACCGGCTGGACACGCCTCAGTGACCAAGGAGCAAGGGGGGTTCCGCGGCTGGTCCGCGGGGCGCAGGGGAGCTGTGTCGCGGCTGCGTTTCACCAGTCTGCGGCTGCGGCTGGTCGTGGTCTTCGGGCTGGTCGCCCTCACCGCCGCCGTGTCGGCCTCCGGCATCGCGTACTGGCTGAACCGTGAGGCGGTGCTGACCCGCGCCCAGGACGCGGTGCTGCGCGATTTCCAGCAGGAGATGCAGAACCGGGCCGGTGCGCTGCCCGTGCCGCCCACCCAGGACGAACTGCAGCGCACCGCCGGGCAGATGGCGGCCAGCAGTCAGCGCTTCAGTGTGCTGCTGGTCGCGACGGACGCCGACGGCAAGACGGTGTACGGCAACTCCGGCGGCCTGAACGGGTTCGCGCTGGGCGACGTGCCCGGATCGCTGCGGGCCGCGGTGAACAAGCAGCAGAAGGTGGCCGACGGCAACAAGTCGCCGTACCACCTGTACTGGCAGCGGGTCGTCGACCACGGCACCCCGTACCTGGTCGCCGGCACGAAGGTGATCGGCGGCGGCCCGACCGGCTACATGGTCAAGTCGCTGGAGCCGGAGGCCAAGGACCTCAACTCCCTCGCCTGGTCGCTGGGCATCGCCACCGGGCTGGCGCTGATCGGCTCGGCGCTGCTCGCACAGGCCGCGGCGGGGACCGTGCTGAAGCCGGTGCACCGGCTCGGCGTCGCCGCACGCCGGCTCGGCGAGGGCAGACTGGACACCCGGCTGCGGGTCTCCGGCACCGATGAACTCGCCGATCTTTCGCGGACCTTCAACAACGCGGCCGAGGCGCTGGAGCAGCGGGTCGCGGAGATGGCCGCGCGGGACGAGGCGTCCCGGCGGTTCGTGGCCGACATGTCCCACGAGCTGCGCACTCCGCTGACCGCCATCACCGCCGTGACGGAGGTGCTGGAGGAGGAGCTGGAGGCGGAGTCCGGCAGCATCGACCCGATGATCGAGCCCGCCGTGCGGCTGGTGGTGAGCGAGACCCGGCGGCTGAACAACCTCGTCGAGAACCTGATGGAGGTCACCCGCTTCGACGCGGGCACCGCCCGTCTGGTCCTGGACGACGTCGACATCGCCGACCAGATCACCGCCTGTATCGACGCCCGTGCGTGGCTGGACGCCGTGGAGCTGGACGCCGAGCGCGGCATCCACTGCCGGCTCGACCCGCGCCGCCTGGACGTCATCCTCGCCAACCTGATCGGCAACGCGCTCAAGCACGGCGGGTCGCCGGTGCGGGTCTCGGTCCACATCGACGGCGAGGACCTGGTCGTCGCCGTGCGCGACCACGGTCCCGGCATTCCCGAGGACGTCCTGCCGCACGTCTTCGACCGTTTCTACAAGGCCAGCGCCTCCCGGCCGCGTTCCGAGGGCAGCGGCCTGGGCCTGTCCATCGCGATGGAGAACGCGGGCATCCACGGCGGCCGGATCACCGCCGCCAACTCGCCCGAGGGCGGCGCGGTGTTCACACTGCGGCTGCCGAAGGACGCCTCCGCGCTGGCGGAGGGGAGCGACGGCAAGGGCGACGGTTCGAAGGGTCTTGCGGATTCGAAGGAAGAGGCGTCATGAACGCGCGACGCCTGCTGGCGCTCCCCATACTCGCCGCGCTGCTGACCGGCTGCGGGATCAGGGCCACCCAGGTCCCCACGGACTTCGGCGCGGCGCCCTCCCGCGTGCCATGCTCGCTGACCGAGCCGGACCGCACCACGCAGTCCTCGCACGGGGTGCCCGTGCAGGTCTTCCTGCTGTGCGGCTCGTCGCTGGTCACCGTGGACCGGTCGGTGCGCGTCCCGGACGGCACGGCGGACGCCAAGCGCCGGGTGCTCGTGGCCCAGGGACTGCTGGACCAGCTCGCCCAGACGCCGTCCACCGGGGAGAAGAACGCCGGATACACGACGTACGTGCACGGGGGCATGGCCGTGACCGGGCCGCACCCGAAGGACCCGGAGGACGCGCTGCGGCTGAGCACCGCCCCCGACCAGCTCACGCCCTACGCCCTCGCCCAGATCGTGTGCACCTTCTCCGACTCGGCCGCGGCCGAGGGGGACGGTTCGGTGATCCTGGGCGGGCCGGGTGGCGGGCCGCTGCGCCGGTACGAGTGCACCGACGAGGTGCGGAACCGGCCGGGCAGCGGGAAACCGACGTCCAATAAGGTGACGGCGGGCTGACGGGCCGGGCACCGCCCGTGCGGCGCCGGGTGCGCCGGAAGCCTTGTGTACCCGCGTGAGGCGGATCCGGAACCGATCGTGCACGCGCGCGCGTCTACGGGGGCGTGCAGCGTCAAGGCTCCATCGGCGGCAGCGCCGCGATCCGCGTCCGTGTGACAGGGGGTGCCCTCCTGGTCGCACACCTCGCGCTCGTCGCCTGGCTCACGCTGCGGCCCCTGGACGTGCCCTGGATGATGCCCGCCAATCTGCGTCCGCTGGCCGGGATCCGGGCCGACCTGGCGCTGGGCTGGGCCGAGGCGTCCCGCCGGATCGGTGAGGGTCTCGCACTGCTGGCACCGCTGGGCGTGCTGCTGCCGATGGCGCACGGCAGGCTCGCCGTGTCCCCGCTCGCCTCCCTGATCCGTACGGCCACGGCGGGCGCCCTGATCTCCCTGGGCATAGCGCTGTTGCAGACGGGTGTGCCCGGGCGGGTCGTCGACATCGACTCCCTGCTGCTGAACACGGCCGGTGTGGTGCTGGCCCACCTCGCCCTCGTCCCGGCGGGCCGGTCCTGGCTCCGCCGCAGGAACGAGCGTGGCCGCCCCCCGCAGGAGGAGGGCTCTCAGGGTCGGACCCCGACGATTCCCAGGGTCGGTATCGCACCGTAGAGCGACGCTTCGTCCGCTTCGTCCGCGTAGCGTGGATGTCAGTTGAGGCAGCCGACCGGGTGGCCTCGCCACAGACGCTCACGAAGGAGCCGACCATGACCGCCCTTGCCCGCCCCACCCATGGCCGCATGATCGGCGGAGTGTGCGCAGCGCTGGCGCGGCGCTTCGGCACCTCCGCGACGACGATGCGGGTGATCTTCCTGGTCTCCTGCCTGCTGCCGGGGCCGCAGTTCCTGCTCTACATAGCGCTGTGGATCCTGCTGCCCGCGGAGGACAAGGCGCGCACGGCCTGGTAGGGCCTGACGGGTCCTGGGGATGCCCGCACCGTTCCCCGTCGGGGCGCGCCGTGCGTGACGGCCGCGCCCCGACGGCAGGTGCGGTGGCCCGGATCAGGCGACCGGAAGGCCCTTCGCCAGGCCCCCCACCACCGGCAGGCCGCCGAGCAGCCCGCCGACCGGCGAGGTCGGGCCCTGCCGGAGCGCCTGGTCGGCGACCGGCCGGGCGGCGGTGGTGCCCGCCAGGACCGCGGGCCGGCCCTTGGAGAGCGCCTGGCCGGCACCCGGCAGCGCCTTCTCGACGTTCTTGGTCGGCAGCGTCTTGGTGACACCGTCCAGCGTCTTTCCGGCGTTCGGGCCCGCGGCCGCGTCGGCCGTGCCCGCGCCGACGGCGGCGATGGCGACACCGAGGGCGGCGACACCGAGGGTCTTGACAGCAGACTGCTTCATCTTGAATGCGTCCTTGACTGGATGACGGGGGACTGAGCGGTCCACGACCGTAAACACGCGAAGCCACCCCCGCAAACATTGAAATGCGGACGGTTGGCGGGAAGCCGCCCGCATTCCATGCCGCCGGCCGCCCTCCGGTCAGCTCTCCGGATCCACAGAACCGCTGGTAGAGGCGGTCTGCTGAAAAAGCCATTCGGATTTCAGTTCGGCATATCCGGGCTTGATGACGTCATTGATCATCGCCAGTCGTTCATCGAAAGGGATGAACGCCGATTTCATGGCATTGACGGTGAACCACTGCATGTCGTCGAGCGTGTAGCCGAACGCGTCGACGAGATGCTCGAATTCCCGGCTCATGCTGGTGTGGGACATGAGACGGTTGTCCGTGTTCACGGTGGCCCTGAAATGCAGGCGCCGCAGCAGCCCGATCGGATGCTCGGCGTAGGAGGCGGCGGCCCCGGTCTGGAGGTTGGAGCTCGGGCACAGCTCCAACGGGATGCGCTTGTCCCGGACGTAGGACGCGAGCCGGCCGAGCTCGACCGAGCCGTCCTCACGGACCTGGATGTCGTCGATGATCCGCACGCCGTGCCCGAGCCGGTCGGCGCCGCACCACTGCAGCGCCTGCCAGATGGACGGCAGCCCGAAGGCCTCGCCGGCGTGGATGGTGAAGTGGTTGTTCTCCCGCTTGAGGTACTCGAAGGCGTCCAGGTGCCGGGTGGGCGGGTAACCGGCCTCGGCGCCCGCGATGTCGAAGCCGACGACGCCCAGGTCGCGGTAACGGTTGGCGAGTTCGGCGATCTCCAGGGCGCGGGCCGCGTGCCGCATGGCGGTCAGCAGGGCGCCGACCCGGATGCGGTGACCGTTGCGGCGGGCGATCGCCTCCCCGTCCCGGAAGCCCTCGTTGACGGCCTCGACGACCTCCTCGAGAGTGAGTCCGCCCTCCAGGTGCTGCTCGGGCGCGTACCGCACCTCGGCGTACACGACCCCGTCCTCGGCCAGGTCCTCGGCGCACTCCCGGGCCACCCGGACGAGCGCTTCGCGGGTCTGCATCACACCGACGGTGTGCGAGAACGTCTCCAGGTACCGCTCCAGGGACCCGGAGTCGGCGGCCTCGGCGAACCAGGCGCCGAGCTTGCCGGGATCGGTCTCGGGAAGCTGGGAGTACCCCGACTCGCGGGCGAGTTCGGCGATCGTCCCCGGACGCAGTCCGCCGTCGAGGTGGTCGTGCAGCAGAACCTTGGGCGCCCGGCGGATCCGGTCCGGCGTCGGGGTGTTCGCGGTGCTCTGGCTCGTCATTTCCGCACTCTACCTCCTACGCGCGTAGATCACCCGGTTTACGTTTCCGCCGATACGTAACAGTGACCGCACGGACGGGTGGCGTACACCGGCACTTCTGACACTGTTCTGTCATGGCACAGGAAGTGACGCCGGCCCGAACGGCCCGGCTGGGCAGGGCAGTCGGACCGGTGCCGTCGGCGGTGAGCGGCGCGGTCCTGCTGCTGCCCGGCGGCGAGGAGGTATCCGACCGCAGGCCGTCCCCCGTCTGGGCGACGGCCTTCGTCCGCGCCCTCGGACGCCGGCTCGCACGCGCGGGCCGCGACGAGGGGCTCGCCACCCATGTCGTCCACTACCGCTACCGCGGCTGGAACGGCGGCGCGGCCCATCTGGCGGGCGACGCCTCCTGGGCGGCGGACGAGGTCGTACGGCGCTACGGCGACGTCCCGGTCTGCCTGGTGGGCGTAGGGATGGGCGGGCGGGCGGCACTGCGGGCGGGCGGGCACGAGGCCGTGAACTCCGTGGTGGCGGTCGCGCCCTGGCTGCCCGAGGACGACATGGCCGCCCCCGCGGAACCGGTGAAGCAGCTGGCAGGACGACGCGTCCTGCTCGTGCACGGCACCAACGACGGACGCAGTGACCCCGAGCTGTCGTTCCGGCTGGCGGTCCGGGCGAAGAAGGCGAACCGGGAGGTGTGCCGGTTCGAAGTGCACTCGGACGGACACGGGTTGCACCAGTACCGCAGTGAAGTGCAGGCGCTGGTCGAGGACTTCACGATGGGGGCGTTGTTCGGGCACACGCTGGCCCGTCCGCTGGAGGACGCGTTGGCCGCGCCGCCGCCGATCGGGTTGCGGATGCCGCTGGCCGCGGGGTTCGGGCGGTCGATCCGCAGAGGCTGACGCAGGGGCCGGCACGGTCAGGGCAGCAGATTCCCGCGGCGTGAGAGCAGGAACCTCTTGAAGGCGGCCACCGGAGGCGTGTCCGGGTGGCCCGCCAGCCAGGCCACGCCGATCTCGCGTGCCGCTCGTGGTGCCGTGACCGTCAGTTCCACCACGCCCGGCCGGGGGAACACCGGCGGTGGCAGCAGGGCCACGCCCAGCCCCGCCGCGACCAGACCCCGCAGGGTCTCCGCCTCCTCGCCCTCGAAGGCGACGCGGGGTTTGAAGCCCGCCTCGTTGCAGAGGTCGTCGGTGATGCGGCGCAGACCGTAGCCGGGTTCCAGGGTGACGAAGGTTTCGTCGGCGGCCTCGGCGAGCCGGACGCGCCTGCGGCCGGCCAGGGGGTGGTCGGCGGGGACGACCAGGCGGAGCTTCTGCTCGTCGAGTCGGCGGGCGACCAGGTCGGGGGCGTCGGGGACCGGGGAGGTCAGGCAGAGGTCGAGTTCCCCGGCGCGCAGCCGCTCCAGCATGGCCTCGCCGTAGTTCTGGACGAGGCTGAAGCGGACGCGGGGGTGGTCGGCGCGGAAGGCCTGGAGCAGACCGGGGACCGTCTCGGCGCCCATGGTGTGCAGGAAGCCGAAGGCGACCTTGCCGGTGGTCGCGTCGGCGTCGGCGCGCACCTCTTCGGCGGCCCGCCCGATGTCGGCGAGGGCGCGTTCGACGGAGCCGAGGAAGGTGCGTCCCGCGGGGGTGAGGGACACGGTGCGGCCGTGGCGGGCGAAGAGGTCGACGCCCAGGTCCTGCTCCAGGCGGACCATGGCGCGTGAGAGCGTGGACTGCGGGACGCTCATCTCCTGCGCGGCGCGGGTCACGTGCTCGGTGCGGGCGACGCCGGCGAAGTACGCCAGGCGTGGCGCGAGCAACATGACGATGTCTTCTGTGTCACTGGATCGTGACAGACGCTCCTGTGACCTCGGCTGATGCACCATGGGAACGATTATGACGAGTCTGTGCATTGGACGGATGAAAGGGCTCGTCCGTAGGTTCGAAACATGTCTCCCGCCGATACCGGGGCGTCCACCGTCGTGGGCGCCGCAACGTCGTACTCCTCCGATTCCTCCGACTCCCGTTTGGCCCCCGGCGGCCCCGGCTACGGCCGGATGAGGCTCGCACTCTTCCTGGCCGGTGTCGCGACCTTCGCCCTGCTGTACTCCACCCAGGCCCTGCTGCCGCTGATCTCGAACGACTTCGGGGTGGCGGCGAGCGAGGCCAGCTGGACGGTGGCGGCGGCGACCGGCGGGCTGGCGCTGTTCGTGCTGCCGATGAGCGCGCTGTCGGAGCGCTTCGGCCGCCGCACGGTGATGACGGCCTCGCTGGCGGTGGCGGTGACCGTGGGGATGCTGGTGCCGTTCGCGCCGTCACTGGGCGTCCTGGTGGTGCTGCGGGCGCTCCAGGGCGCGGCCGTGGCCGGGGTGCCGGCCTCCGCCACGGCGTACCTCGCCGAGGAGGTCCGGCCGAAGGCGCTGGTCACGGCGATCGGCCTGTTCGTCGCGGGCAACAGCGTCGGCGGTATGAGCGGCCGGGTGATCACCGGCTGGGTGGCCCAGGAGTGGGGCTGGCGCGTCGCGGTCGGCGTGGTCGGCGCGGTCGCGGTGGCCTGCGCGGTGGCGTTCCGGCTGCTGCTGCCGGCCCCGAAGCACTTCACACCGGGCTCGCTGCGCCCGCGGGTGCTGGCCCGCACGGTCCGCGACCACCTCGCGAACCCGCTGCTGGGCCGCCTGTACGCGATCGGCGCGCTCTTCATGACCGTCTTCGGCGGCGTGTACACGGTGATCGGTTACCGCCTGACGGAGGAGCCGTTCGGGCTGCCGCAGGGCATCATCGGTTCGATCTTCCTGGTGTACCTGGTGGGTACGGTCTCGGCGTCGGCGGCGGGCCGGCTGGTGGGCCGCCTCGGCCGGCGCGGCGCGCTGTACCTGGCCGGTGGCACGACGGCGACGGGCCTGCTGCTGTCCCTCACCGCCTGGCTCCCGCTGGTCCTGCTGGGCCTGGTCCTGATCACCGCGGGGTTCTTCGCGGGCCACGCGGTCGCGTCCTCGGCGGTCAGCAAGACGGCGACGACAGGCCGGGCCCAGGCGGCGGCGCTGTACCAGTCCACGTACTACATCGGCTCCAGCGTGGGCAGCACGCTCGGCGCGACGGCCTTCCACGCGGGCGGCTGGGCCGGCACGGTCGGGGTCGGCCTGCTGGCGGTCCTCGGCGTCGTGGCGATCACGGTGTTCGGCTCGCACGCGGCCCGGGTCGCGGCCCGCCGGGAGCCGGTCGGCGCGCACTGAACCACACCGGCATCTGCTGATGTCCGTGAAGCAGCTCGTCTGACCGTGCCCCGTCATGGCCCTGACCTGCCCTTTCGAGCGCTCCGGGGGCCGTTGTCAGTGGGCTGCGGTAGCTTCCGAAGTGCTGGGGCGCGAAGGCGCGCGAAGGATCGGGCAGGGGTGGGTGGACCATGGGCGACGGCGGCACGGCGACGAGGACGGACCTCGACGTCGCACTGGAGAAGCACCGGACCGAGCTGACGGGTTACTGCTACCGCATGCTGGGTTCGTCCTTCGAGGCGGAGGACGCGGTACAGGACACCCTGGTCCGTGCCTGGCGGAGCTACGACAAGTTCGAGGGCCGCTCCAGCCTGCGCTCCTGGCTGTACCGGATCGCGACGAACGTCTGCCTGGACATGCTGTCCGCGGGCAACAAGCGGGCCCGGCCGATGGATCTCACGGAGTCGACGCCGCTCGCCCGGGCGGCCCTCTCCCCCCGCCCGGACCACACCTGGCTGGAGCCGATGCCGGACGCCCGTGTGCTGCCGACGGTCGAGGACCCGGCGGAGGCCGCCGTCGCCAAGGAGTCGGTCCGGCTCGCCTTCATGGCGGCGCTGCAGCAGCTTCCGCCCAAGCAGCGGGCCGTGCTGATCCTGCGCGAGGTGCTGGCCTGGCGGGCGAGCGAGGTCGCCGAGCTGCTCGGCACCACGGTCGCCTCGGTCAACAGCGCGCTGCAGCGGGCGCGGGCGACGCTCGCCGAGCGGGACGACAAGGGCGCCGGGGCGGCGGTGTCCGATCCGCTGGACGAGCAGCAGCAGAAGCTCCTGGAGCGCTATGTGAAGGCGTTCGAGGGGTACGACATGACGGCGCTGACGGCCCTGCTGCACGAGGACGCCGTCATGACGATGCCGCCGTTCGACCTGTGGCTGACCGGCCACGACGACATCACGGGCTTCATGACGACCCTCGGCGCGGCCTGCGCGGGCTCCCGGCTGCTGCCGGTCGAGGTCAACGGGCTGCCGGGCTTCGCCCAGTACAAGCCGGACCCGGAAGCCGGCGGGTTCACCGCGTGGGCGGTGCAGGTGCTGGAGATATCAGAGGGCCGACTGACCGGGTTCCACTTCTTCCTCGACACCAAGCGCTGGTTCCCGCTCTTCGACCTCCCCCTCCACCTGGAAGCGGAGACCGACCAGGTCGAGCAGGGCGCGTAGTCCGGGAGTGGGGTCCCGCAGGCGTATGCGGCCTCCGGCCCGGCGGGCGGTGAGGGCGAGACGGGCGAGCAGGTCGACGGCGCCGAGTCCGGGGGGCCCGAGCCCGGCGGCATCGCAGACGACGACTCCGCCTCCGGTCGCGTCCAGCAGCGCCCGTAGGTCGTCACAGAGCCCCGGCACGTCGTCTTTGGTGACGGGGCCGGGGAGGACGAGTACGGGGGGTGTCTTGGGGTCCACGTGCTGTAGACCGGGTGGCCACCCCTAACTCATCGGATCAGGGTGGGCCCCTACTCGGTAGGGAACTCACTGGTGTCGATCACGAGGTCGAAGGGGGCGGGAATCTTGAGCGCTTCGCCGAACTTGGCACTGCTCAGCGGGCGGTAGACGTCGCCCTTCGGTTCTCCGTAGAGCGTCGCGGTGGGGCCTTCGGGAGCCCAACGGTCGATGAGGAGATACAGCGGAATCCCCGCGGTGGCGTATGCGGCTGGCTTGCTGACGCGGTCCTGGCGGGCGTTGGACTTGGAGGTGACCTCGACGACGAGTTCAGCCAGGGCCGCCGGAATATGGGAGTCCGACTCCGGGTGTTCCTGCACTGGGGCGACCACCAGGTCCGGGATGAGCATTCCCAGGCGCGACGGCACGGAGATCGCGAGTGTCTGGAAGATTTCCCAGTCCTCAGGGATCACTGAGTACAGGCGACGCTGGATGCGAGCCGCGATCACGTTGTGGCGAAACGCGGGAGCAGGTGACACGGTGATGATCCCCTCAATGATCTCCACCTTGCTGCCCTCAGGCCATTCCATCTCCTCCCAGAACCGGACGAGGTCGTCCCAGCCCTGCTCGGGGTCGTGGCCCACGGTGAGTGCGCTCATGGCGGTCTCCTATCGGTGCGTCACCGATCTCAGCATGCCGAACGGGACCGGCGGAGGTCCACCGATCCCGTTCACACGAAAGAGAATTCCCCTGGTCAGGCGATACGTTCCAGCACCACCGGCGACGCCGAGAACTCCGTGCCCTCCGGCGCGATGTCGAAGGAACCCTCCACCGACTGCAGCGCGTACTCGAAGCGCTCGGGGGTGTCGGTGTGCAGGGTGAGAAGGGGCTCGCCCTCTCGCACCGGCTCGCCCGGCTTGGCGTGGATCTCGACGCCCGCGCCCGCCTGTACCGGGTCCTCCTTGCGGGCGCGGCCCGCGCCGAGGCGCCAGGCGGCGACGCCGATGTCGTAGGCGTCGAGGCGGGTGAGGACGCCGGAGGACGGGGCCTTGACCACGTGCTGTTCCCTCGACGTGGGGAGCGGAGCGTCCGGGTCGCCGCCCTGGGCCGCGATCATGCGGCGCCACACGTCCATGGCCGAACCGTCGGCCAGGGCCTTCGCCGGGTCGGCGTCCTTCACGCCGGCCGCGTCCAGCATCTCGCGGGCCAGGGCGATCGTCAGCTCGACCACGTCCGCGGGGCCGCCGCCCGCGAGGACCTCGACCGACTCGCGGACCTCGAGGGCGTTGCCGGCCGTCAGGCCCAGGGGGGTGGACATGTCCGTGAGGAGCGCGACCGTCTTCACACCGTGGTCCGTGCCGAGGCCGACCATCGTGGAGGCCAGCTCCCGGGCGTCCTCGATGGTCTTCATGAAGGCGCCCGTGCCCACCTTCACGTCCAGGACCAGCGAGCCCGTGCCCTCCGCGATCTTCTTCGACATGATCGACGACGCGATCAGCGGGATCGCCTCCACCGTGCCGGTCACGTCCCGCAGCGCGTACAGCTTCTTGTCCGCCGGGGCCAGTCCGTCGCCCGCCGCGCAGATCACCGCGCCGGTGGTGTCCAGGACGTGCAGCATCTCCTCGTTGGAGAGCAGGGCTCGCCAGCCGGGGACCGACTCCAGCTTGTCGAGGGTGCCGCCGGTGTGGCCGAGGCCGCGGCCGGAGAGCTGCGGGACGGCCGCGCCGCAGGCGGCGACGAGCGGGGCCAGGGGAAGAGTGATCTTGTCGCCGACGCCGCCCGTGGAGTGCTTGTCGGCCGTCGGACGGGACAGCGCCGAGAAGTCCATGCGCTCGCCGGAGGCGATCATCGCGGCGGTCCAGCGGGCGATCTCGCGGCGGTTCATGCCGTTGAGCAGGATGGCCATCGCGAGCGCCGACATCTGCTCGTCGGCGACCTCCCCGCGCGTGTACGCGTCGATGACCCAGTCGATCTGCTCGTCGCTGAGTTCACCGCGGTCCCGCTTGGTGCGGATGACGGAGATGGCGTCCATGGCCATGGGTTTCCCTTCCGGGGTTGCGAAGTGCACGGCCCCCCTGAACGCGTCGAGGGGGGCCGTACGGGACTTACTTGGTGAGATGGTCCGGCCCGAAGGCCTGGGGCAGCATCTCGGAGAGCGGCAGGACGCCCGCGGGGGTGTCCAGGAGCAGGTCCGGCCCACCGAACTCGTACAGCAGCTGGCGGCAGCGGCCGCACGGCACCAGCAGGCCGCCGGTGCCGTCCACGCACGTGAAGTGCGTCAGCCGGCCGCCCCCGGTGCGCTGCAGCTGGGAGACCAGCCCGCACTCGGCGCACAGTCCGAGCCCGTAGGAGGCGTTCTCGACGTTGCAGCCGGTGACCGTGCGCCCGTCGTCGACCAGGGCGGCGACCCCGACCGGGTAGCCCGAGTAGGGGGCGTAGGCGTGGGACATGGCCTCCCGCGCCTCGGCCCGCAGCGCCTCCCAGTCGAAGTCGGCGGCCGACGGGGTCGGCGTCACTTGCCCTGTCCCTTCCGGTAGGGCAGACCGTCCGCCTTCGGCATGCGCAGCTTCTGCGCGGACAGCGAGAGGACGAGCAGCGTGACGATGTACGGGGTGGCCGTCACGAGCTGGCGCGGGACCTCGTTCGTGGAGGTGTACCAGACGAACATCAGGGCCGCGATGACGAACGTGACGACGGCGGGGACGTACTTCTTCCGCCACGCCAGGTACGCCGCCCCGAACACCAGCAGGATCGCCAGCAGCAGGATCAGCGCGTGGACGTTCACCGTGCCGCCGCGCAGGTTGAGGCTGTCGGTGTAGCCGAACAGGCCCGCGCCGAGGGCGAGGCCGCCCGGCATCCAGTTGCCGAAGATCATCGCGGCGAGACCGATGTAGCCGCGGCCGGCGGTCTGGCCGTCGAGGTACACGTTGGACGCCACGATCGACAGGAACGCGCCGCCGAGGCCGGCGAAGCCGCCGGAGATGATCACCGCGATGTACTTGTACTTGTACACGTTGACGCCGAGGGACTCCGCCGCCACCGGGTTCTCACCGCAGGAGCGCAGGCGCAGGCCGAAGGCGGTCCGCCACAGCACCCACCAGGTCGCCGGGACGAGGGCGATCGCGACGACGGTCAGCGGCGACAGGTCGGTGACCAGGCCGCCGAGCAGGCCGGCGATGTCCGAGACCAGGAACCAGTGCTTCCCGTTGAGCGTGTTCAGCCCGTCCGACAGGCCCGGGACGCTGAAGTCGCCGAGGGAGTCGATCGGCGGGGACTGCTTGGTGGAGCCCTGCGGGGCGTCGGCGAAGGTGAACTTCGACAGGTAGCGGGTCACGCCGAGGGCCAGGATGTTCAGGGCCACACCGGAGACGATGTGGTTGACGTTGAAGGTGACCGTGGCGATGGCGTGCAGGACGGCGCCGAGCGCGCCGCCGATGATGCCGAAGACGACACCCGTCCATGGGCCCCACTGGTAGCCGGCCCAGGCGCCGAACCAGGTGCCGAGGATCATCATGCCCTCGAGGCCGATGTTGACGACGCCCGCGCGCTCGGCCCACAGGCCGCCGAGGCCCGCGAGACCGATCGGCACGGCGAGTTGCAGGGCGGTCGACATCTGCCCGACCGAGGTGATGCCGTCCGCGCCGGTGATCAGCCGGACGATCGAGGTCAGCACCAGCACACCCGCGATGACCAGCAGGAGTACCGGGAGCGACATTCGGCGGCCGCCCCTGCGGGGCTGCTTCGCCTGCGGCTTGGCGATGGTCGCGGTGGACATCAGGCAGCCACCTCCTTCTTGGTGTTCTGGGCGGCGGCCGCGGCCAGCTCGGCGCCGACCCGGCGCTGCTGGCGGCGCAGGGCCCACTGCTGGACGGCCGCGTACGAGATGACGACCGCGAAGACGATCAGGCCCTGCATGATCGTGGCGATCTCCTTGTCGTACGCCACGGGGGTCGCGTAGTCGAGGGCGGGCGAGGCCTTGTCGAGGAAGGCCCACAGCAAGGCGGCGAGGGCGATGCCGCCCGGGTTGTTGCGGCCGAGCAGGGCGATGCCGATGGCGGTGAAACCGAGGCCCGCGGGGAAGCTCAGGCTGTAGGTGTGGGTGTCGCCGAGCAGCAGCGGAAGGCCAGCCAGGCCCGCGATGGCGCCGGAGATCAGCATGGAGACCAGCACCATGCGCCTGGCGTCGACACCGGAGGCCGCTGCGGCGGTCTCCGAGGCGCCGGTGGCGCGCAGGTCGAAGCCGAAGCGGGTGCGGTTGAGGACGACCCAGTAGCCGACACCGAGCAGGACGGCGAGGAAGACCAGGCCGTAGATCGAGCCGACGTCCGGGCCCAGGTCGATGCCAGGGAACCAGCCGGACTTCTTCATCACGCCGGTCGTCACGTTGTCGCCGACCTGCACGCCCCACACGTCGGTGAGGGTGACGTAGCCGATGACGGCGGTGGCGATCGAGTTCAGCATGATCGTCGCGACGACCTCGCTGACACCGCGGGTGACCTTCAGGACACCGGCGATGCCGGCCCAGAAGGCGCCGGTGGCCATGGCCACGATCAGCAGCAGCGGGACCTGCAGGAAGCTGGGCAGCCCCACGTGCGCGCCGACGACGGCGGTCATCACCGCGGCCAGGCGGTACTGGCCGTCGACGCCGATGTTGAACAGGTTCATACGGAAGCCGAGGGCGACCGCGATGGCGGCGATGTAGTACAGCGAGGCCTGGTTGATGATCAGGACCTGGATGTCCGAGTACGGCAGCTGCTGGAGCATCAGGGTGTACGGCTCGATCGGGTTCTTGCCCGAGGCGAGCAGGACCACGGAGGTCAGCACGATCGCCAGGACCAGCGCGATGACCGGTCCGGCCACCGCGACGAGCACCCGCTCCTTGTCGAACTTCTTCATCGGGCCTCGTCCTCCGGACCGGCGTTGTCGTCGCCCTGGGGGGCGGTCTCTTCGTGCTCCAGGTGGCCGGACGCGGCACCCGTCATGGCCGAGCCCAGCTCCTCCGGCGTGATGGTGGCCGGGTCGGCGTCGGCGACCAGCCTGCCGTCGTAGATGACGCGCAGGGTGTCCGACAGACCGATCAGCTCGTCCAGGTCGGCGGAGATCAGCAGCACGGCCAGGCCCTCGCGGCGGGCCTCCCGGATGCGGTCCCAGATCTGCGCCTGGGCGCCGACGTCCACACCGCGGGTGGGGTGGGCGGCGATCAGGAACTTGGGGTCGTGGCTCATCTCGCGGCCGACGATCAGCTTCTGCTGGTTGCCGCCGGAGAGGGAGGCCGCCGTGACGTCGATGCCCGGGGTGCGGACGTCGTACTCCTCGACGATCCGGCGGGTGTCGGCCTGGGCGCCCTTGGGGTCGAGCCAGAAGCCCTTGGCGTTGGGCTTCTCGGTGACGTGACCGAGGATGCGGTTCTCCCAGAGGGGGGACTCCAGCAGCAGGCCCTGACGGTGGCGGTCCTCGGGGATGTAGCCGACGCCGGACTCGCGGCGCTTGCGGGTAGGCCAGGGTGTGATGTCCTCGCCGAGGAAGCGGATCGAGCCGGAGTCGGCGTGCTTGGTGCCGATCAGCGCGTCGATGAGCTCGGTCTGGCCGTTGCCCTCGACACCGGCGATGCCCATGACCTCACCGGCGTGGATGGTGAAGGTGACGTCGTCGAGGACCTTCTTGACCTCGCCGGCGGGCGCGAACTCGGTGAGGCCCCCGGCGGAGGGCTCCTCCTCCGTACCCATGGAGACGGCGCCGCGGGCGTGGACGGTGAGGTTCCTGACCTCCAGCACGGCCCGGTCGGTGACCGTGGACTCGGCGGTCTCCGGCGTCGGCAGCTCGCTGCCCACCATCAGTTCGGCGAGCTGGCGCGGGGTGGTCTCGGACGGGATCGCGGTCCCGACCGTCGTACCGCGCCGGATGACGGTGATGTCGTCGGCGACGGAGAGCACCTCGCCCAGCTTGTGGGAGATGAAGATGACGGAGAGGCCCTCGGACTTCAGCTCGCGCAGGTTGGCGAAGAGCGCGTCGACCTCCTGCGGGACGAGGACGGCGGTCGGCTCGTCGAGGATCAGGGTGCGCGCGCCGCGGAAGAGGACCTTCAGGATCTCCACGCGCTGGCGGTCGGCGACGCCGAGGTCCTCGACCAGGGCGTCCGGGCGGATGCCCAGGCCGTAGCGGTCGGAGATCTCCTTGATCTTCTTGCGGGCGCCGCCGCCGATGCCGTGCAGCTTCTCGCTGCCGAGCACCACGTTCTCCAGCACGGTCAGGTTGTCGGCCAGCATGAAGTGCTGGTGGACCATGCCGATGCCGCGGGCGATGGCGTCCGCGGGGCTGGCGAAGCTCACCTGCTCGCCGTCGATCGCGATGGTGCCCTCGTCCGGCTTCTGCATGCCGTAGAGGATCTTCATCAGGGTCGACTTGCCGGCGCCGTTCTCGCCGACCAGGGCGTGCACGGTGCCCTTGCGGACCGTGAGGTGGATGTCGTGGTTGGCCACGACACCGGGGAATCGCTTGGTGATGCCCGCGAGCTCTACCGCGACTGTCGACGGGGCGGTGAGCGGAGGGCTGCTGGACGCGTCGATGGCGCACTCTCCTCGGGAAAGGGGCCTCTCTACGCGCGTAGCGCCCCTGCTTTAAATAGTGCCCGGACCTGATCGGCCTTGTCCAAGTTGTTCAAGTACCCGATCCGTTCCGAGCATTCTGCCGCGCGAACGGGGCGCGGACAGACATGCTGCCCGTGCCCCGTTCCGTGGCCGTAACGCTGCCATTACAGCGCCCTGTTGGCCAAGGCCTGGGACCTGGGTCCTCAGGAGGTCTTCACCTTGATGGTGCCGTTCTTGATGCCCTCTTCGGCCTTCTTGATCGCGGCCTGCATGGCGGCGTTGTTCTTGAAGGTCGGGTTGGAGTCGGCGAGGCCCACGCCACCGTTGTCCAGCGAGCCGCGGATGTCCCCCGAGAGCGGCTTCTTGTCCTTGATGACGGACTTGGCCAGGTCGTAGACCGCGCCCTCGACGTTCTTCAGGGCCGAGGTCAGGATGTAGTTCTTGTACTTGGCCAGCGCGGCCTGCTTGTACTGGTCGGAGTCGACGCCGATGGCCCACACCTTGTGCTCGGCGGCGGACTTGATCACGCCCTGACCGGAGAGGCCGGCGGCGGCGTAGAGGACGTCGGCACCCGCGTCGATCTGACCGTTGGCCGCGTTCTCACCCTTGTCGGGGCTGGAGAAGCCGCCCTCCTGGGCCGTCTGGGTCAGGTACTGCGACTCGACCTTGATCTTCGGGTTGACCGACTTGGCGCCCTGGACGTAACCCGCCTGGAACTTGTGGATCAGCGGGACGTCCACGCCGCCGATGAAGCCGATGTGGTTCTTCTTGGTCGCCTTGGCGGCCGCGACGCCGGCCAGGTACGAGGACTGCTCCTCGTGGAAGACCATGTCGGCGACGTTCTTCGCCTGGGTCTGGTTGTCGTCGATGATGCCGAAGGTGACCTTCGGGAACTTCGCCGCGGCCTCCTTCACGGCGCCCGCGTAGGCGAAGCCGACGCCGATGACCGGGTTGTAGCCCGCCTTCGCCAGGGTCACCAGGCGCTGGGTCTTGTCCGCGTCCGACTCGTTGTCCGTCGGCTCCACGTCCCGGCCGCCGACGCCGAAGTCCTTCTGGGCCTTCTCGAAGCCGGCGTAGGCGGCGTCGTTGAAGGACTGGTCACCCTTGCCGCCGACGTCGTACGCCAGGCCGATGCCCTTGGACTTGCCTCCACCGGTGGAGGACGATGACGAGGTACCACAGGCAGAAACGGTGACGGCGAGCGCTGCGGTCGCAACGCCTGCAATCGTGATACGGGACACCCGGCGCATGGAACGTGACTCCTTTGTGCAAGCGCCCAACCCAGGCGCTGGTTCCGCGGCAGCGTAACGCGCGTAGACCTGGCGGAAAACCCCCAATGTCCGGTCCGTTATCTAGCTGTGGCCACAGTCACGGCTCCAGGTTACGGACAGCAGTGCGCCCCTTGCGGGTGGCAAGGGGCGCACGGTTGAAACGTGGTTCTACGGGGCGTATCGGCGAGGTTACCGACCGGTCATATCACTTGGTGTTGACCGTGATCTTGCCGGCGATGATGTCCTGCTTGGCCTTGTCCACGGCCGAGGCCACGGCGGTCAGCGCCTTGTACTTGGGGTTGGAGTCGGCGAAGCCCACGCCGCCGGACTTCAGGTCACCGCGGACCTCACCGCTGAGCGGCTTGCCGTCGTACACGGACTTGGCGAGGTCGTAGACCGCGCCGCCGACGTTCTTCAGGGCCGAGCCGAGGATGTAGTCCTTGTACTTGGCCAGCGCGGCCTGCTGGTACTGGTCGGAGTCGACGCCGATGGCCCACACCTTGTGCTCGGCGGCGGCCTTGATCACGCCCTGGCCGGAGAGGCCGGCCGCGTGGTAGATGACGTCGGCGCCGGCGTCGATCTGGCCGTCGGCCGCGTTCTCACCCTTGTCCGGGCTGGCGAAGCCGCCCTCGGCGGGCGTCTGGGTCAGGTACTGCGACTCGATCTTGATCTTCGGGTTGACGGACTTGGCGCCCTGGTCGAACCCGGCCTCGAACTTGTGGATGAGCGGGATGTCCACACCGCCGATGAAGCCGATGTGGTTCTTCTTGGTCGCCTTGGCCGCGGCCACGCCCGCCAGGTACGAGGACTCCTCCTCGTGGAAGACCATGTCGGCGACGTTCTTCGCCTTGATGGTGTTGTCGTCGATGATGCCGAAGGTGACCTTCGGGTACTTCGCGGCGACCTGCTTCACGGCCGGCGCGTAGGCGAAGCCGACGCCGATGACCGGGTTGTAGCCGGCCTTGGCCAGGGTCTCCAGACGCTGGATCTTGTCCGCGTCGGACTCGTCGGCCTGCGGCTCGATGTCCCGCCCGCCGATCTTGAAGTCGGCCTCGGCCTTCTTGAAGCCGGCGTAGGCGGCGTCGTTGAAGGACTGGTCGCCCTTGCCGCCGATGTCATAGGCCAGGCCGATGCCCTTGCCGGAGTACTTGCCGTCCTTGGAGCTGGTGGTGCTCGACTCCGTGCTGGACTTGCCGCACCCGGCGGCCGCGAGGGCGACGACCGCGACGGTCACCGCAGCTTGGGAGAATCTCGTCCTCCGAGAGATCAGACGCACAGCAAGCACCCCTTCGTCCCCACGGCCCCGTCACGCGGTCCGCTCTTCCCCAATGTGCCGCCGGTGGCGAGGGTGCCTCCGGTGGTGGCGATTCCGGCGCACAGTAACGCGCGTAGAAGAGGAGGGGAACGGGGTTTTCCCGGGCCGTTACCGATTCGTGCCGCCTCCCGGTTACAACGGCCTACCGGCGGTTACACCCGGATGACGCAAGGGGACGAAGGGGCGCCGACCGGACACCCCTCCCCCACCCGTGCCCTACTGCACCGTGTCCAGCAGCGCCGCGGCGGTGAACAGCTCCACGCCGACCGTGATGGCCCGCTCGTCGGCGTCGAAGTCGCCCTGGTGCAGATCGCGCACCGTGCGTTCGCCGGGGGTGCGCACCCCGAGCCGGGCCATGGCCCCCGGCACGCGCTCCAGGTACCAGGAGAAGTCCTCCCCACCGAGGCTCTGCTCGGTGCCCTCGACGGACTCGATGCCGCGCCGCGCGACCATGGCCTCCCGCAGCAGTTCGGTCACCTCGGGGTCGTTGACGACCGGCGGCACCCCGCGCACGTAGTTGATCTCGGACTTGGCCCGGTGCAGGGTGGCGACCTCGTCGATCGCGGCGTGCAGCACGTCGGGCGCCAGCCGCCAGGCGTCGATGTCGAGGCACCGCACGGTCCCCGAGAGCTCGGCGTGCTGCGGGATCACGTTCGGCGCGTGCCCCGACTCGATCCGCCCCCAGGTCACCGCGAGGCCGCTGCGGCTGTCCACCCGCCGGGCGACGATGGCCGGCACGTCGGTGGCGATCCTGGCCGCGGCGGTCACCAGGTCGGTGGTCAGATGGGGCCGGGCGGTGTGCCCACCGGGCCCGTCCAGGGCGATCTCCAGCCGGTCGCAGGCACTGGTGATGGCACCGTGCCGCAGTCCGACCTTCCCGGCGTCCACCCGGGGGTCGCAGTGCACGGCGATGATCCGCCCCACTCCGTCCAGCGCCCCGTACGCGATGACGTCGGCGGCGCCTCCGGGCAGCACCTCCTCGGCGGGCTGGAAGATCAGCCGCACGGGACGGGGCAGCAGCCCCTTCTCGTGCAGTGCGGCGAGGACCAGTCCGGCGCCCAGCACCACGGTCGTGTGCACGTCGTGGCCGCAGGCGTGCGCGCGGTCCGGCACGGTCGACCGGTACGGGGACTCGGTCTTCGTGTCCGGGATGGGCAGTCCGTCGATGTCGGCCCGCAGCGCCAGTATGGGCGTCCGGCCGGTCCCCTGATCGGGCTCCGCCCCGATGTCGCAGACGAGCCCGGTCCCGGCGGGGAGTACCTGGGGCCTGAGCCCCGCCTTCTCGAGCCGCCCCTTGATCGCGGCGGTGGTACGGAACTCCTGGTTGCCCAGCTCGGGGTGCATGTGCAAGTCACGCCGGAACGCGACGAGCTCCGCGTACAGCGACTCGCTCAGCAGGCCGGGCAGCACGGCATCGCCAGGAAGGTCGGCCTCGGACTCTGGGGACATCAATTGGTTCACCCTCTGAAGGGTAGGACGCCGGACCGGTCAACTGACCCTCGATCAACAAAACTTCAACCTGTTAGGGGAAGAAAATCCGACCGCCCGACGCATAGCCGATGTATCGGATGGGTAAACTTTCGCGGTTTCGCCGCCCTGGATCACCCATCCATCCTTTCCTCCACGGATACCACGCAGCGCCAAAGCCACGCTGGTGCGGTCCACGTACCGGAATCGCCGGAAGGAAAAGCGCAGGTCGGAGCGGTGCGAGCGGAGCGGGGTAATCTGCGCCCCCGTGAGTGAACCGAACGCTGACCTCAACGCGGACTTCATAGACGCCACCCGCTCGTCCTACGACGCGATCGCCAAGGAGTACGCGGAGCGCTTCCCCGCCGACCTGGACATCAGCCCCGTGGACCTGGCCCTGATCGCGGCCTTCGCCGAGCTGGTCAAGGCGGGCGGCTCGGCGCCGGTAGCCGACCTCGGCAGCGGGCCCGGTCATGTCACCGCCCATCTGCGCGGCCTCGGGGTGCCGGTCTTCGGGGTCGACCTCTCCCCCCGGATGGTCACGCTGGCCCGCGAGGCGCATCCGCACCTGCGGTTCCACGTGGGCTCGATGACCTCGCTGGACCTGCCGGACGGGACGCTGGGCGGGATCATGGCGCTGTATTCGGTCATCCATGTCCCGGACGACCACCTGCCGACGGTGTTCGCGGAGTTCCACCGCACCCTCGTCCCGGGCGGGCACGTGCTGCTGTGCTTCCAGTCGGGTGACGACGCCGGCCGGATGCGCCTCACGGAGCGGTTCGGGCACGAGATCGACCTGTACTACTACTGGCGCACCCCGGACACCGTCTCCGCCCTGCTCGCCGAGGCGGGCCTGGAGCCCGTGGCCACGACCGTCCGCGAACCCGTCGACGACGAGAAGCGCCCCCGGGCCTTCCTGCTGGCCCGCAAGCCGAGCAGCATCGGCAGCGCGGGGCATGCGGACGTGAGTGCCTAGGCCGGGCTCACCGCCGCCAGCCGGTGGACGTCGCGCGCGGTGCCCGTGACCCCGGACAGGAAGCCCTGGGCCCGGGGGGAGGCGTGTTCCGTCAGCCAGCCGGGGTCGATGTCGCACACGGCGACCCGTACGCCCGTTCCCGCCAGGGCCAGGGGCAGGGTGTGGACGACCGTCGAGGGGAAGCTCAGGATCGTCCGCCCGATCGGACCGCGCCGGGCGATCAGCTCCAGCGGCAGGTCGGGGCGGACGATCTCCAGTCCGGTCTCCGCGGCGAGCCGGTGGAGCTTCTCGGCGCTCTCCCGGCGGTGGGCGAAGTAGCGGGTGGCCCCGTGGGCCTTGGCCAGGTTGCGGACCGCCTCCAGGTACCGGTCCCCGTCGACGACGCCGGTCTCGACCAGCGAGGTGCCGACCATGTCCGCGCCGCCGGTGATGCGGGGCGGGCCGAAGCGGGCGCGGGTCCAACCGAAGTCGTTGGCGGTGACCGTCACCCCGTCGGGTCTCTCCTTCACCGGCATGGAGGAGAAGACCTCCACCCGGCGGCCGGCGTTGGGGGTCAGCCGGCGCCGCGCCGAGGAGGACACCGGCGCGAACAGCAGGTCGCGCGCGCCGGGACGGCCGCCCTTGCGGTGCCAGCGCACCAGGCGCTCACCGCGGGCGAGCTGGGCGACGAACTCCATCGTCGCCGTGCCGTCGTCGACCACCACGAGGTCCTTGGCCCGGGTGATCGTCAGCAGTAGCTGGACGTAGCGGGAGAAGGGGTCTCCCATGACGATCCGGTCCGCCCGGCGCAGCCGCCCGGTGAGCCCGCCGATCGTCTGGAAGGGTGCGGCCGGGCCGCCCCGGGCCTCCTCCCAGCGGACCCGGTACCCCTCGTCCCGGGCCAGGTCGGCCATGCGGCGCAACTGGCCCCGGGTCATGGGGTCGGTCGGGGACAGGACGACGACGGTGAGCTCCGCGCCGGACCGTGTTTCCGCCGGCCGGTCGCCGTCCACCGGGCGCCGCACCTGCGCGGGCAGGGGCACCACCCGGCCCGCGCCGGACGTGTCCGTCCCGCGCAGGCCGTGGACATGCGCCCACTCCAGCACGTTCAGCAACTGCACCGGACTCTCCACGAAGGCGAGAGTGCGGGGGCCGGCGTTCCCGGCGCGGGGGCTCATCGACGTACGACCGTCCCGTCGTAAGGGGCTAGTGGGGCCCGTTCTCACACCGCGACCGGCTCGCCCGCCGCCGCCGCGATCTCCGCCTCGGCGACGACGCCGGTGACACGGCGCAGCTTCTTCATGGGGCCGAGCTCGGAGTCGTAGACCTTCTTGACGCCGTCGCCGAGGGAGGCCTCGATGGTGCGGATGTCGCGGACCAGGCGCGTGAGGCCCTGGGGCTCGACGGAGGCGGCCTGGTCGGAGCCCCACATCGCGCGGTCGAGGGTGATGTGGCGCTCGACGAAGGCGGCGCCGAGGGCGACGGCGGCCAGCGTGGTCTGCAGGCCGGTCTCGTGGCCGGAGTAGCCGATCGGAACGTTCGGGTACTCCTTCTCCAGCGTGTTGATCACGCGGAGGTTGAGCTCCTCGGCCTTGGCCGGGTAGGTCGAGGTGGCGTGGCAGAGCAGGATGTTCTCGCTGCCCAGGACCTCGACGGCGTGGCGGATCTGCTTCGGGGTCGACATGCCGGTGGAGAGGATGATCGTGCGGCCGGTGGCGCGCAGGGTGCGCAGCAGCTCGTCGTCCGTCAGGGAGGCGGAAGCCACCTTGTGGGCCGGGACGTCGAACTTCTCCAGGAAGGCGACGGCCTCGGTGTCCCACGGGGAGGCGAACCAGGCGATGCCCTTCTCCTTGCAGTACGCGTCGATCTTGCGGTACTCGTCCTCGCCGAACTCCACGCGGTGGCGGTAGTCGATGTAGGTCATCCGGCCCCAGGGGGTGTCGCGCTCGATGTCCCACTGGTCGCGCGGGGTGCAGATCTCCGGGGTGCGCTTCTGGAACTTGACGGCGTCACAGCCGGCCTCGGCGGCCACGTCGATCAGCTTGAAGGCGTTCTCCAGCTCACCGTTGTGGTTGATGCCGATCTCGCCGCAGATGTAGACGGGGCGGCCGGGGCCGGCCTGGCGCGGACCGAGGTTACGGATACGGGAGTTGGTGCTCATGGTGGAGATGTCCTTACTTGGTGAGGGAATCGAGAGAGGGGCCGAGGATCCAGCTGGCGATCTCTCGGATGGCGCCGTCGCCACCGGGGACGGTGGTGACCGCGCGTGCGGCGCCGCGTACGACGTCGTGGGCGCTCGCGACCGCCACGGGCCAGCCGACGAGGGCGAAGCACGGGAGGTCATTGACGTCGTTGCCGACGTAGAGCACGCGCTCCGGCGCGATGCCCTGCTCCTCGCACCACTGCTTGAGGGCGAGGTCCTTGCGGTCGATGCCGTGCAGCACCGGGAGCTTGAGCTTCCGGGCGCGGGCGGCGACGACCGGGTTCTGTTCCGTGGACAGGATCAGCATCTTCAGTCCGCTCCGGCGCAGGGCGGCGATGCCGAGGCCGTCGCCGCGGTGCACGGAGACGAACTCCCGTCCGTCGGAGTCGACCAGCACCCGGTCGTCGGTCTGGGTGCCGTCGAAGTCCAGTACGACCGCGTCGATGTCGTCGGCGGTCGGCAGCGAGCCGGGGCGGTCCGCGTCGAAGAGGGGGGCCAGCGCGCGGGCGCGGGCCAGGTCGTGCGGGTCGTCGATCTCCAGCACGCGCGCGGGGTCGGTGCGCACGAGTTCGGTGCGGCCGAAGAAGCGGTGCTGGTGCTTGCGGAAGCCGGCCGCGTCCATGGCGTAGGCGGCGCCGGTCTCCAGGAAGTCCTGGGGGCGGTCCTGGCGGCGCGGGCGGAAGGACTTGTCGTGGTTGACGCCGTGGCCTGAGGCGGTCCCGGTCCCGCCGTCCGCGGCGGGTTCGTCAGCCGCCTCACGCCAGACGAAACCGTGGAACGGGGCCACGGTCACCGCGGTGTCCGCGCCGTTCTCCACGACCGCGCCCGCCACCCCGTCGATGTCCTCGCGGACGATGAACGGGCTGGTGCACTGCACCAGGAGGACCACGTCGACGGGGGAACCGTGCAGGGCCTCGTGGGCGTCCACCGCGTGCAGGACGGCCGCTTCGGAGGTGGCGGTGTCCCCGGCGATGGCGGCCGGGCGCAGCACGACCTCGGCGCCCGCCTCGCGCGCCACGGCGGCGATGGCCTGGTCGTCGGTGGAGACGACCACGTCCGTGACGAGGCGGGTGGCCAGGCACTCGCGGACGGCCCGGGCGACGAGCGGGACGCCGCCGACGGGGGCCAGGTTCTTGGCGGGCACTCCCTTGGAGCCGCCCCGCGCGGGGATCACCGCGAGGACGCGGCGCACCCCGGCTGACGTGTCGGACATGGGTGTTTCTCCTTGAGGACTCACAGCTCCCCCATCCGCCGGATGACGGGCGCCACCCGCTGCACTCCGTGCCGGTAGGCGCCGCGCGCCGCCCGGCGGACGATCTGCCGGACGGGTCCGGGCTCCTTGTCGGCGGCGGGCGCGCCGGGCAGCGGGCTGCCGTCCGGGCCGAGGTGGTGGCGGGCGAGGATGCCGGGCAGGTAGCCGGGCGCGGTCGCGGGTGTGTAGTACGGGGTCAGCGGCGCCAGGCCGCCGGGCTGGGCGAGCAGCTTGGCGATCCGCTCGCGCGCCGCGTCGAAGGCGGTGGCGTAGTCGCCGTCCGCGGCGACGCCCTGCCGGGCCACCCATGCGGGCTCGGGTGCCGGCCGGTGCCCGGCGTCGAGCTGGTCCCAGGAGGCCAGGCAGCCGGAGCCGACGAAGTGGTGGTTGCCGAGGGTCTCGCGGACGCCGAGGTCGGTGAGGACGACGGTCGGGATGCGGCGGTGCAGGGACTCCAGCGCGGCGGTGGAGCTGATCGTCACCAGCAGGTCGGTGCGGTCGAGGACCTCGCCCATGTTCCCGTACACGAGGCGGAAGTTGGCGGGCGGTTCCAGCCGCTGCGCCAGCTTCTGGTAGGGCAGCTCCTCGATGTGCGTGGTGTGCTCGCCCGGCTTGGAGCGCAGTTTGAGCAGCACTTCGCGGTTGGGGTGCAGGCGCGCGTGCTTGACCAGGCGCTCCAGCAGGTACGTACGGTCCCTGCGGCTGTCCGGCACGGAGGGCTGGGCCGCGAACACCACGGTGTAGGGGTCGTGTTCGCCCTCGTACGGGCTGCCGCCGAGGAACGGCAGTGCCACCTCCGTGACCGCCGATGCGTCGGCGCCCACGCCCTCGTACACGTCCCGGAAACGGTCCGCGTCCTGGCGGGAGTTGGCGAGGACGAGGTCCGCGCCGTGCCTGAGCAGCAGGCCGTCGGCGAGCTTCTCGTAGACGACACCGACGTAGCCGGTGACGACGACGGGACGCTTGGTACGGCCCTCCCAGACCCGCTTGAGGCCGTGCAGCACCGCCTGCACACCGCCGCCGACGAGGGCGAGCACGACGATGTCGTACGACTCCTCGGCCATGGCGCGCAGGAACTCGACGGCCGTGACCTCGCGCAGGGAGTCGGCGGTGACGCCCACCTCGGTCAGCTGGCGCGGGGTCGGCGTCGCCCGGCCGCGCAGCAGGAATCCGCTGAGCTCGGGGCCCCCTTGCGCGGCCTCGTGCGCTGCGGCTTCCATGGACGGGCCCGGCACGATACGAGCCGCGGTCAGCGCACCCCATTTCCATCGGGTGTCGGAGTCCGCGAGTACCGCGATTCGCGTGGGCTTCGGTGTACTTGGTGGCACGACGAAGACGCTAGGAAGCAATTCCTAGGTAAGGCCCAACCGCATCTCAACAAAAAGTTAACAACACATCGCCGTGAGCCCAACTGGCCTGCTGGAGCCCGAGAAGTACACGGGATGCACCGATCCGACACATGGAGTTCACCCTCTGTACGAATACCCGAAAGTTGCTCAGCCGGGCGGCCTTCTAGTCTTTCGCGGGTGCCAAAGCTTTCCGTGATCGTGCCGTTCTACAACGTGCAGCAATACGCCCTCGACACCCTCCGAAGCCTTCGCCTGAACGCCCGTTCCGATTTCGAGTTCGTCCTGGTGGACGACCATTCGAAGGATGAGACGCCGGCGATTCTCGAACGCGCTGCCGAAGAGCTTTCCGACGTGGCGCAGGTGCGTTACATCCGCCATGAGAAGAACGGAGGACTCGCCACCGCGCGCAACACCGGCCTGGACGCGGCGCAGGGCGAGTACCTGACGTTCCTGGACGGCGACGACTGGCTGGCCCCGGGCTACTACGCCCAGCTGGTGGCCGCCATCGAGGACCTGGGGTGCGACTTCCTCCGCACCGACCATGTCCAGGCCACGGCCCGCGCACGGACGGTGCACCGGGTGCCGCACGGCCGGCGCCGCCATGTCATGAACCCACGCGACGCGATACTGCCCGCCGACCGGTCGACCTCGGTGGACTACGCCTACGCCTGGGCCGGGATCTACCACCGCCGGCTGCTGGACAAGCGCCTGCTGCACTTCACCGACGGGCTGCGCACGGCCGAGGACCGGCCGTGGATCTGGAAGCTGCACCGCGAGGCGGAGTCGTTCGCGGTGGTGAGCCTGCTGGGCGTGTTCTACCGGCGGGGCGTCGCCTCCTCCCTCACCCAGATCGGTGACGTCCGGCAACTGGACTTCATCCGCGCGTTCGACCAGGTCATCGAGGAGACGGCCGCGGACCCGGACGCCGACCGGCTGCTGCCGAAGGCGGTCCGCACCTACTGCGCGATCATCGCCCACCACCTCTCGGACCAGAGCAAGTGGGAGCCGGCCGTGGCCAGGCAGCTGCGGTCGATGAGCGCGGCGGCCATCCAGCGCATGCCCCAGGACGCGCTCGGCGACGTGCTCGACACCATGGACTTCGACCGCTCCTCCAAGCTGCGGCGGCTGCGGCGCCGGATCACCACAGCGAAGGCGGCTGCCTGATGCCCCGTACCACCCGCATCTTCTGCGTCTCCACCCTGTACGGCGCCGCCACCCTGGCCGCCGCGCTCGACTCCGGCTGCTTCGAGGAGGTGGACCGTAGCCTCCTGCTGGTCTTCAACAACTCCACGACCCCGGAGATCACCCCGCCGGTCGACGCCATGCCGGGCTTCGAGCCGCTGCGCGACCACTTCGACGCCGTCCTGTCGTGGAACGAGGCCATCCGCCCCTTCCACCCCGGCGCCTGGACGCCGCGCCAGGACGACATCCCGCTGTTCGAGCGCTATCTGCGGCTGCTGTGGGACCTCGGCGACGACGACGTGGAGCTGGTCCTGGAGTCCATCCAGGTCACCCCGGCGCTGACCGTGGCCCAGCTGTTCACCGAAGCCGTCGTCGACGTCTACGCCGACGGCCTGATGAGCTACGGCCCCACCCGCAACAAGATCGACCCGCTGGTCGGCACGCGGGTGCGCCGCCTGCTGCACCTGGACCTGGTGCCGGGGCTGACGCCCATGCTGCTCACCGAGTTCGACGTGCCCGCGCAGATCGTGCCGACGGCCGCGTTCCTGAAGGTGATGGGCGAGCTCACGGCGACGGTCACGGACCTGCCCGCGCTGCCCGAGGGCGCGGCGCTGCTGCTCGGCCAGTACCTGTCCGCGCTGGACATCCTCTCCCCCGACGAGGAGGAGGACCTGCATGTGCGGATGATGCGCGGGGCGGTCGAGCGCGGTCACCGCAGCATCGTCTTCAAGCCGCACCCGACCGCGCCGGCCCGTTACAGCCGCGCCCTGGAGGACGAGGCCGCGAAGCTGGGCGTGGACCTCACCGTGCTGGACGTGCCCGTGCTCGCCGAGGTGCTGTTCGAGCGGACCCCGCCCGCACTGGTCGTCGGCTGCTTCTCCACCGCGCTGTTCACCGCGTCCGCGTTCTACGGCCTGCCCGTGGCCCGCCTCGGCACCGAGCGGCTGCTGGACCGCCTCGCGCCCTACCAGAACAGCAACCGGGTGCCCGCGGTCCTCGCCGACGCGCTGGTGCCGGACCTGTCGGGCGGCAAGGGCGAGGAACCGCTCACCGCCGACACCCTGGGCGCCCTGGTCACCGCGGTCTCCTTCGCCATGCAGCCGCAGATCTACCCGGGGCTGCGACGGGCGGCCGAACGCTACCTGTCGACGCACTTCGGCCCGCGCACCCGGCGTTACTTCAAGCGCAGGCGCCTCACCGCCCTCGGCCTGCCCGGCGGCATCCCCGACCGGCTGGCCTTCATCCCCCGCAACGCCGCGGCCCGGCGGGTGGTACGCCGGGCGAAGGCCCTGCAGAAGGCGGTACGCCGCTGAGAGCGGGGAGAGCGCACAGCCACCGAACCCCGGCAGAGAAGCTCCGCGCCGTTGTGTGAAGTGCTCGGCACCACACAACGACGCGGAGCTTTTTGTCATCCGCAGCTCCGCCGGACGGCGACAGCCTCGCGGGCGAACGGAAGGAAACCAATGCGACGCGCAGGTGAACCACTGGCGACCGCTCAGCGAAGTGTGCGGCTGTCGAACAGAAGCCCACAGGGTGAACTCATATGGTCTTGATTGACGATCCTCAGTGCATTGCGAGGGATACCAGCATGACCGAAACGGTCGTGACGACGGCGAGGTCACAACCCGCCTCGGCAGCACCCGTTCAGGAAGGCACTCCGCCCGGACCGCCCCCGGTGGTGCCGGCCAGCGGGGGCCGGCTACGGGCCCTGGACGGGCTGCGGCTGGTCGCGGCGCTGATGGTGGCCGCGTACCACTACGGCGGCCGGGGCGGCGACGTCACAAAGGCATGGGGCAGTTCCGCGCAGCACCAGTTCCCCGTCCTGCACACGTATTTCGCGTACGGCTGCCTCGGGGTCCAGGTCTTTTTCGTGATCAGCGGATTCGTGATCTGCATGAGCGGCTGGGGGCGGCCCCTGAAGTCGTTCTTCGCCTCCCGCGCGTCCCGGCTGCTGCCCGCCTACTGGGTGGCGATCATCCTCGTCACGGGCGTGTTCGCACTGCCCGCGGTCGCCTACAAGACGGTGTCGCCGAGCGACTTCCTGGTGAACCTGACCATGCTCCAGCAGCCGCTGGGCGCGGAGCGGGTGCTGGGCGTGTGCTGGACGCTGTGGGCGGAGGTCCGCTTCTACGCGCTGTTCGCGCTGCTGGTCGTGCTGCCCGGCGCGAGCCGCCGGCGCGTCATCCTCTTCTGCGCGGGCTGGACGCTGGCAACGGCGATCGCGCAGGGCGCGCACCAGCCGCTGCTGGACACCGTGCTGATGCCGGAGTACGCGCCGTTCTTCGTGGGCGGCGTCGGGCTCTACCTGGTCCACCGCGACCGGCGTGACGTCTACGCGTGGGGCATCGTGGTGGTCAGCTGGCTGATCGGGCAGCACTACGCGGTGAAGAGCCTGTGGAACGCCGCGAACCCGCACGCCTTCGCCCACCGCACCTCGTTCGGCATCATCCTGGTGGTGACGCTGGGCTTCGTCGCGGTGGCGGTGATAGCGCTCGGCTGGCTGCACTGGGCGAACTGGCGCTGGCTGACCGTGGCCGGGGCGCTGACCTACCCCTTCTACCTGGTGCACGAGCACCTGGGCTGGGTGGTCATCAAGGTCCTGCACCGGAACCTGCACATCCCGTCCTACGGGACCTTCCTGCTGACGGTTCTCTTCATGCTGGGCCTCGCCTGGCTGCTGAACCGGTACGTGGAGAAGCCGCTGACCCCGCGCATACGTGCGGCGCTGTCCCGTCCGTCGGTCCCGCGGTAACCTCGGGCACCGCTGGAATTGGCCCCGAATTCACCCGGGGCCGGGCATGGAAATCCCTCCTTGGGCAGGCGTGTGGCAGTTCACGGCTCAACCAGGGAGTGCCCATGCCCGCCACCTCACGACCGGTCCGACCGCCCCGTACGTTCGATGACGTCCCCGGCTGGTTCCCCGTTCTCGACCAGACGCTCTTCGACTGGTTCCTCGACCGGCAGGAGCGCACCGGGTTGGGGGGCGACCTGCTGGAGATCGGGGTGTACCTTGGCAAGAGTGCGATCTTCACCGGACGCCGGCTGCGCGAGGGCGAGCGGTTCACCGTGTGCGACCTCTTCGAGGGCGACGCGCCGGACGACGCCAACCGGGCGGAGTCGACGAAGTCGTACAGCACCCTGACCCGGCGGGCCTTCGAGGAGAACTACCTCGCCTTCCACGACGAGCTGCCCCGCGTCCTGCACGGTCCGAGCTCCCTGGTGCCGGCCGAGGTGGCGCCGCGCTCCTGCCGGTTCGTGCACGTGGACGCCTCGCACCTGTACGAGCACGTGTACGGCGACATCGGCGCCGCCCGCGACCTGCTGGTGGACGGCGGGCTGGTGGTCCTGGACGACTTCCGCTCCGAGCACACGCCGGGCGTCTCCGTAGCCGCCTGGGAGGCCGTGCTCAACAGGGGACTGCGGCCGATCTGCCTCAGCACCCAGAAGCTGTACGGCACCTGGGGCGACCCCGGCCCGGTGCAGGAGGAGCTGCTGGCCATGGTCCGGGCCCGCACGGACTGCCACCTCAGTGTGCAGGAGGCCGCCGGGCACCGCATCGTCCGCCTCAAGTCCAAGGGCATGCGGGCCCCGGTACTGCCGCCCTCCCGGCACCACGTCGAGGAGCCCGCCCCGGCCGCGGCCGCGGTCCCCGCGCAGCCCCGGCCGGCCGCCCCCGCCGCCCCGCCGCGCGGACGCCACGCCCGCCGCATCGCCGTGGACCTGCTGCCGCCGGTCCTCACCCGGGCCCTGCGCCAGGCCCGGAGTGCCCGGTAAGGCCTCACGTGATGCCGTAGCGGGCCTCGATGCCCGCCACGACCAGGGCCAGGCCTTCCTCGAACTGCTCGTCGTAGTCGTCGAAGAGCAGCTTCCCGGCCTCGGCCGCCAGCGGGTGGTCGGCCAGGCGGCGGGCGCGTTCCTCGATGTCGTAGCCCTCCCGGCGTTCGCCCGGGAGGGGCCGCACGCCCTGCTCCTCGGTGACGAAGCCGATGGTGTACGCGTTCGCGGTCCGCGCCGCCCGCACCGCCTGCGCCAGGGTGAAGCCGGCGGACGTGAAGACGCGCAGGGCCGCCTCCATCTCGCGCCCGTGGTCGGCGCCCGTGAAACGTGAGCCGCTGAAGACCTTCGCGCCGTCGCGGTAGCCGAGCAGGGCGGTGCGCAGCCCCCGGTTCCCCTTGAGCAGCCGCTCCTGCCAGGTGTCGGCGGGATCGAGCGCGGTGCCGGCGACCATCCGGCGGTACATCTCCGTCGCCATCTCGTCCAGCAGCGCCTGCTTGTCCTTGAAGTGCCAGTAGAGAGCGGGCGCCTTGACGTCCAGCTCCTTGGCGATGGCTCGCAGGGTCAGGCCGTCGAGGCCGACCTCGTTCAGCAGCCGCAGCGCCGTGTCCGCGACCCGTTCGCGGTCCAGGGGTGCGCGTCGATCCGTACTCACGCTTGACAGCTTAACAGCGTTAAGGGCACTCTCGTCGGCGACGGCACTTAACGACGTTAAGGAGACATGTGATGGATGTTCTGATCGTGGGGGCGGGCCCCACCGGACTGACGCTGGGCATCGACCTGGTCCGGCGCGGGGTGGACGCACTGGTCGTGGAGCGGGGGGACCGGCTGTTCCCGGGATCGCGCGGGAAGGGGATCCAGCCGCGCACCCAGGAGGTCTTCGAGGACCTCGGCGTCCTCGACGCGATCCGTGCGGCGGGCGGCCCGTACCCGGTGCGGACGGTCTGGAAGGACGGCGCGCGGGTCGGCGAGCAGCCGATGTTCGAGGCGCTGGAGGCGGAGGAGGGTGCGCCGTACACCGAGCCGTGGATGGTTCCGCAGTGGCGCACGCAGGAGGTCCTGTACGCACGGCTGGTGGAGCTGGGCGGGCAGGTGGCCTTCGGGCACGAGGTGACGGGGCTGGAGCAGGACACCGAGGGCGTGGGCGTGCGGTTCGCCGACGGTAGGACCGTCCGTGCGCGGTACGTCGTCGCGGCCGACGGCGGGCGTTCGGCGGTACGGCGGGCGGTGGGTGTGGGGATGGCCGGTGAGACCGTCAACCCGAATCCGTTCCTGGTGGCGGACGTGCGGCTGAAGGGGCTCGGCAGGGACTACTGGCACACGTTCCCCGGGCCCGACGGCACCGGCCTCGCGCTGTGCCCGCTGGCCGGCACGGACGACTTCCAGCTGGCGGCGAGGTTGCCGGAGGACACCGAGCCCGACCTGTCACTGGACGGCGTCCGGAAGCTGGTCGCCGCGTACACCCACCTGGACGCCGAGGACGTCACCGAGCTGCGCTGGGCCTCGAACTTCCGGCCCCGGACGGGGCTCGCGGACCGTTTCCGGGTGGGCCGCGTGTTCCTCGCGGGCGACGCGGCGCACGTGCACTCGCCGGCGGGCGGGCAGGGGCTGAACACCAGCGTCCAGGACGCGTACAACCTGGGCTGGAAGCTGGGCGCGGTGCTGCGGGACGGGGCGCCGGACGCACTGCTCGACACCTACGAGGAGGAGCGGCGCCCGAACGCCGCGGCGATGCTGGGCCTGACGACGGGGGTGCACCGCGGCGAGGTGCGGCGGGGGAAGGCGACGGTCCAGCTCGGGCTGGGTTACCCGGAGTCGTCCCTGAGCGAGGACCGGCGTGCCAATCCGTCCGGTGTACGGGCGGGTGACCGGGCGTCGGACGGCACGGTGGGCGCGGTGCGGCTGTTCGACGTGTTCCGGGGGCCGCACTGGACCCTGCTCGGCGCGGAGGCGGCACCTGTGGCGGGGGTGCGGGCGCTCCCGGCGGCCCCGGAGTCGTACGGCCCGGGGGTGTTCCTGATCCGGCCGGACGGTTACGTGGGGTGGGCGGGGGATTCTGAGGCGGGGGTCGGGGAGTACCTGGCGGGGGTGGGGTGCCGGTAGCTAGTCGTCGCCGTCGAGGAGGATGTCGACGGAGAGGTCGAGGGTGACGCCTACGGACTCCGGGACGGGGACGGTCTGGCCTCGCTTGTAGCGGGTGGGGTCGGGGTACTTGCCGTCGACCGGATCGGTGTAGAGGAGCACCTCGCCGTGCGTGCGGTCGGCGACGAGGTAGACGGGGATGTTGGCCCGGGCGTAGACATCGACCTTGGTGGCGGTGTCGTTGGTCCAGTTGGAAGAGGTCACTTCCAGGACCAAGCGGAAGACGTGCGGCGCATAGCAGTTCTTCTCGACGAGGGCGTCCTTGTAGTCGGCGTCCACAACTGAGAAGTCCGGCACCGCATAGTCATCCGGCCCGGTCGGCAGCCACAGCCCGATCCCGCCCACGTACCTGAGCCCGGCCTCCCTCGCCTTGATCCTCAGGAACTCCTCGATAAGCCAGGTCAGCGTCTCCTGATGCGAGCCATCCGGCGGCGGTGTCACAACAATGCTCCCGTTGAGGATCTCCACCCGGTGCCCGGGCAGCTCCTCCCAGAGCCGGTCGGCAGCATCGCTGAGCGACGACTCGTGCATCATCACAGCCACGGCACCCTCCTTTCGGGAACACCCTTCACGAGCGTAACCGGGGGCGGGCGATTTCCGCCCTCGATCACTCATACGAGGTAACCGCCCAGCTCAGAACACATCGCTCGGCACATAACTCCCCCAAACCTCCCGGAGGGCACCGCACACCTCCCCCACCGTCGCCCGCCCCCGCAGCGCCTCCTTCATCGGGTACAGCACGTTGTCCTCCCCCTCGGCCGCCTTCTTCAGCGCGGCCAGCGCCGAGTCCACCGCCCCCTGGTCCCGTTCGGCCCGCAGCCGGGCCAGCCGTTCCGCCTGCCGGGTCTCGATCGCCGGGTCCACGCGGAGCGGCTCGTACGGTTCCTCCTCGTCGAGCTGGAAGCGGTTGACGCCGACGACGACCCGATCGCCCGCGTCGGTCTCCTGGGCGATGCGGTACGCGTTGCGCTCGATCTCCTCCTTCTGGAAGCCCCGCTCGATCGCCGCGACCGCGCCGCCGAGGTCCTCGACCCTCCGCATCAGGTCCAGGGCCGCCGTCTCCACGTCGTCCGTCATCCGCTCCACGGCGTACGAGCCGGCGAAGGGGTCGACGGTCGCGGTCACGTCCGTCTCGTGGGCGAGCACCTGCTGGGTGCGCAGGGCGAGCCGGGCGGACTTGTCCGTGGGCAGGGCGATCGCCTCGTCGAAGGAGTTGGTGTGCAGGGACTGCGTGCCGCCGAGCACCGCCGCCAGGGCCTGGACGGCGACCCGGACCAGGTTCACCTCGGGCTGCTGGGCCGTCAGCTGGACCCCCGCCGTCTGGGTGTGGAAGCGCAGCATCAGCGACTTGGGGTCCCGCGCGCCGAACTCCTCCCGCATCACCCGCGCCCAGATCCGGCGCGCGGAACGGAACTTGGCGACCTCCTCCAGGATCGTCGTACGGGCGACGAAGAAGAAGGACAGCCGGGGCGCGAAGTCGTCGACGTCCATGCCGGCCGCGACCGCCGTACGGACGTACTCGATGCCGTCGGCGAGGGTGAAGGCGATCTCCTGCGCGGGTGAGGCACCCGCCTCGGCCATGTGGTAGCCGGAGATCGAGATGGTGTTCCACCTGGGCATCTCGGCCTTGCAGTACCGGAAGATGTCCGCGGTCAGACGCAGGGAGGGCTTCGGCGGGAAGATGTACGTCCCCCGCGCGATGTACTCCTTCAGCACGTCGTTCTGGATCGTGCCGGTGAGCTGCTCGGGGGACACGCCCTGTTCCTCCGCCACCAGCTGGTAGAGGAGCAGCAGCAGCGCCGCCGGCGCGTTGATCGTCATCGAGGTCGAGACCTGGTCCAGCGGGATCCCGCCGAACAGCACCCGCATGTCGTCGATCGAGTCGACGGCCACGCCCACCTTGCCGACCTCGCCGTGGGCGAGGGGCGCGTCGGAGTCGTGGCCCATCTGGGTGGGCAGGTCGAAGGCGACGGACAGGCCCGTGGTGCCGTGTTCGATCAACTGGCGGTAGCGGGCGTTGGACTCGGCCGCCGTGCCGAAACCCGCGTACTGGCGCATCGTCCAGGGCCGGCCGGTGTACATGCTGGGGTACACGCCCCTGGTGAAGGGGTACGCGCCGGGGTCGCCCAGCTTCCGGGCGGGGTCCCAGCCGGCCAGGTCACCCGGCCCGTAGACCGGCTCGATCGGCAGTCCCGACTCCGACTCACGCGCCATGGTGTGTGCCTTTCGAGTTGCGTTCGGTACTCCTCACCATGCCCCGTTGTCCGGCGGGGGTCACGCGGGGAAACGCGGGGAAGCATCTCCGGCATGAGTCGCATCGGACGCGTCACCGCCGCACTCGTCCCCGCCGTCGCGCTCGCCCTCCTGAGCGGCTGCACGGTGCAGCCCCCGGACGGGGACGGCAAGCGGCGCTCGCCGGTGCACGTCGAACTGCCCGGCAGCCGGACGCCCGCCTCGGACACCCCGCGCCCCCCGGAGTCGAGCCCCGCCCCCGCGGTGCGGCCCCAGGCCCTGTGGTCCCGCGGCGACAGCGGTACGGGGGTCCGCGAGCTGCAGGCCCGGCTGCGGCAGATCGACTGGCTCTTCGACGGACCCACGGGGACGTACGACGACCTGACGGAGCAGGCGGTCAGGGGCTTCCAGCGCAAGCGCGGGCTGCCGCAGACCGGCGCGACCGACGCCGTCACCTGGCGGCGGCTGCTCGGCATGACGCGCGAACCGGGCAAGTGGGAGCTGTACCTGATGGGAGGTCAGCCGGCCGCCGCACCCGATCCGCGCTGTCTGACCGGGCGGGTGCTGTGCATCAGCAAGACCAGCCGGACGCTGCGCTGGATGATCGACGGGCGGACGGTGTCCACGATGGCGGTGCGGTTCGGCTCGCAGCGCACCCCCACGAGGGAGGGGGTGTACCAGGTCTACTGGAAGTCACGGCACCACGTGTCGACGCTCTACGACTCCCCCATGCCCTACGCGATGTTCTTCAGCGGGGGCCAGGCGGTGCACTACTCGTACGACTTCGCCGCGCGCGGCTACGCCGGCGGCTCCCACGGCTGCGTCAACGTGCGGGACGAGGCGGCGATCGCGGATCTGTTCGCGCAGGTGAGGAACGGCGACAAGGTTGTCGTCTACTGGTGAGCGCGAGGGGTGAGGAGTGCGCGGCGCGGGCGGGACCGGGGGAACGTGTCCCGCCCGCGCCAGGTGCACGAGCCGTGGGTACGGGGGGAACCCCGGCTCAGTGCGACGGCCGATGACCAGTCGGCTCACTCTCTTCTGCGTACCCGGGGCCGAAAACGTTACGCCCCACCGCAAAAAAGTTTCTTCACCGATGAAAGCGCAGGTCAGGCGCGTGCGACCGTCGGAGGGAGTCAGAGCGCGGTGTACGTCGGGCTCGGCGACGCGACGGGAGTGACCGCCGTGTGCTGCGGCACCAGCGGGGCGAAGGTCGGCGGGGTGGGCGTGCCGAGGTCTCCGTCGCGGTGGTGGTGGTCGCCGCCCCGGCCTCCGTGGCCGTCGTCGCCACCGCCCTGACCGCCGTTGCCCTTCTTCCCGTCCCCGTCGTTGCGGGTGCCGTGGTCGTCCCTGCCGTGGCCGTCCTCGTCACCGGTCGTGTTCCCGGCCGCCCCGAGGACGCCCTTGCAGTACTTCCACACGAGCGCGGAGCCGCCCGCCACCCCGTCCAGGGCATGTTTGCGGTCGGGCGTCAGTTCCTTGCCGGCCCGGATGTCGCGGCAGGCCGAGGGGGCTCCGCTCCACGCGGTGCCGGCGCCGTGGGACGCGTTCGGTGAGCCGGTGGCACCGCCCGCGGGCTTCCCGGGTTCCGCCCCGGGCGAGGAGGTGCCACCGGGGGTGCCGCTCGCGCCGCCGCCCGGCGGCAGCAGCCCGGACGTTCCGTTCCCGGTTTCTCCCGCGGAGCGCGAGGCCGCCGGGCGCCGCGGGGTCGGGTCCGCCGACACCGAGGCGCCGGGTCCGGGGCCGGGGGTGTGGTCGCCGAACGGCGTCGGCAGCACCCCGCTGCCCGCGGCCATGGCGACCCCCCCGAGGGCACCCGCGGCCAGCGCGGCGGTGACCGCCAGGCGCGCGGGGCGGATCCAGCCGGGTCGGCGTACGGCGTGGGACCGGGCACCGATGCGGATCAGCCCGACGTCGGCGGGCCCGTCGGCCGCGTGACCGGCGCCGAGCTGCGCGGCGGCGTCCGCACGGGCCTCGCGTGCCTTGCGGAAGGCGGCCAGCGCGGCTTCCTCGCCGGGGAGTTCCGTTTCGGCCCGCGTCGCCTCGGCGGACAGGGCGCCGAGTGCCTCGGCGAGCCGTCCGGCCTGCTCGCGGGCGGAGGGGTCGACGGCTTCGAGCGACTCACCGCGCAGTAGACGCTCCGCCGTTCGGCGGTTCAGCCACCTGTAGTGCTCGTCGGCCATCACATGTCCTTCTGCGTCCGCGCACGCGTATGCGTCACAGTGCCGGACGTCACCGCGCGTCCGCGCGGTTCTCGCTGGGGGGGCAGCGCTTGGAGTCCGCCCGCCGATTCCGGATCCGCGCCGATCAGCTCCGCGAGCCGCTTCAGACCGCGGTGCGCGGCCGTGCGGACGGCGCCGGCACGCTTGCCGAGGGTCTCGGCGGCGGTCTTGGCGTCGAGGCCCACGACCACGCGCAGGACGACCGCCTCGGCCTGGTCCTGCGGGAGCCGCGCGATGAGGGAGAGGGTGCTGTCCGTGGACAGGGCCTCCATGGCCTCGCCCGCGGTGTCGGACTCGGCGGGCCGGCCGGTCAGTTCGGTCTCGTCGCCGCCGATCGCGGGGCGGCGGCCGCGCATCCGTATGTGGTCCAGGGCCCGGTTGCGGGCGATACGGGCGGCCCAGCCGCGGAAGCGGTCCGCGTCCCCGCTGAACCGCTCGAGGTCTCGGGCGATCTGCAGCCAGGCCTCGGACGCGACGTCCTCGGCGTCCGGGTCGCCGACCAGTGTCCGCACGTACCCCAGCAGCCGCGGATGCACCGCCCGGTAGACCGTACGGAAAGCGGTCTCGTCCCCGGCCTGTGCCGCACGTACCGCGGCGGTCAGCTCCGCGTCGTCCCCCAGCACCTGGTTGGTTCCTCAGTAGATGGTCGCGGCCCCGAGGCCGCCGATCGTTGCAGTGATCATGCATTCGCGCTACGACGCGAAAGGCACGTTACGACCTGAAACCGCTCCTCGTCCACGTCCGTCCAGGATGCAACTGACTCGTGACGCGGCGGATCATGGCGAGGTGTGACAGAAAACGCACTCAAGGCGCTGTAGGAGATACGGGTCGCCGCGCGGCCCGTGCCGCGCGACGGCCGGGGCCTCTCCTGTGGGGGGTGGCGGCTCCGGCCGTTGCCCTGGCGGCGGATCAGTGCCGCCG
This sequence comes from Streptomyces sp. NPDC001843, assembly GCF_042891955.1. NCBI lineage: Bacteria > Bacillati > Actinomycetota > Actinomycetes > Kitasatosporales > Streptomycetaceae > Streptomyces > Streptomyces sp. NPDC001843. The sequence continues at coordinate 136,025 of NZ_JBIATQ010000008.1, forward strand.
TCCGGTCCCCGCCGTCGCGTCCCGGCACAGCAGCCGCAGCGACCCGTGGCCGCCGTAGCAGCGCCGGGCCTCGTCGATCGGGTCCCACAGACGTCCGTCGGGCGTACGGATCCAGTGGTCGCCGCCGGTCGCCCACCACTCGGCGCCGGTCTGCCGTGCCATCACCTCACCGGCGTACGCCCCGAAGCCGCGCAGCACGTCCCGTACCGCCTCGACGGGAGGCCCCTCGCGCCGGATCTCCTCGATCAACCGGTCGACGCGCCACAGGCTCTGTGCCGAGTAGTCGAGCCGCACCCGTGCGCCCTCGCGCATCGTCGCCACCGTGTCCGCCGCCCAGCGCACGGGCTTCGTCGCGGCCTGCGGCCTGGTCTGCTGCCGTTCAGTCACGTACTGGGTAGTCACATAGGGGAAAGCGGAGTCGGCGGGCCTTTCGTCACACGGATCCGGGCCGTTCCCGCAACGCGCCCAACACCGCCCCGCCTCCACCGCAGGACGGTCACAGGACCTGCGCGCGACCGAGGTTTACGCCGGGAGTGACGTTCGGCTCCTCCTGTGCGCTGTCATCTGCGATGGCTATGTGCTTCCACCTCCGCGCGGTGCCGCCCGGGGAGTTACGAGACGACGTGCGTTCACTGGAGCGGCTGTTCCAGGACGACTGGGACACCGTCCGCGGACGGATCAACCGGCGCCGGGAGGAGGTGCTGGACCAGCGCTACCTGGACCACGAGCTGCTGTACGCGGGCTCGCCCCCGCACCTCGCGGAGGACGGCCCGCACGCCCAGGTGGTCCTCGGCGGCCGCCCGGTGTTCCACTCGGAGCTCGGGATGCCTCCGTTCCTGCTGCTGACGCCCGCCGAGACGGCGGCCGTCGCCGGCTTCCTCGCCTCGGCCGACTTCGCGGCCCTGTGGCACGACTCCCGCGCGGACCTGCTCCCCCGGTACGGCGGCCCCGCCGCCGAGCCGCAGACCCGCGGCGCCTTCGCGGCGGCACACCGGGACCTGAAGGAGTTCTACGCCCACGCCTCGGCCTCCGGCGAGGCCGTGGTGAAGTGGCTGCTGCTCTGAGCGCGGCCGGGCAGACCTCTGCCTCACCCCCGCCCCCGGGCACGCCTGGAGACCACCGCGCGCAGGACACGGCGGCCCTCGGTCGAGGTCTCCAGGGCGCCGCGGAGGCCGGCGGCGCCGTGGGCGGTGAGCAGTTCCAGGACCGCCACCTGGCGGCGCAGTTCGGCGGCGACCAGCGGGGGCATGCCTTCCGTGCTGCCCTCGCGGCGGGAGTCGACCGAGGAGGCGTCGGCGGCGGGGTCGAGGAGCCGGTGGATCTGCAGGGAGGCCACGGAGCAGGCGTCGGCCCAGACCCGCACCCCGGCACCGGTGCACTCGGCCGGGGCGGCGTCGAGCATCCGGCGGGCGAGCTCCGCGGCCTGGTCCTCGACCGCGGCCCCCGGGTCGGCACAGGCGAGCGCGGCGCGCGCCTTCTCCAGGCCCTCCGTCCAGTCACCGGTGTCCGCGAGGCTCCCCCACAAAGGCCGCAGGACCTCGTCGTCGCCGCCCAGCAGGGGCACGCACCGATCGAGACAAGCCAGCCCACTGGCGGCCAGCGCCCGTTCGTCGGCCTGAGCGATCAGTTCCACCAGGCTCATGGAATCCTCCCTCGCCAGGGCGCCGATCTTTACGGAGCCCGCATTTCCCCTTACTGCGTGCGACGGCCCGGGAGTGTCACAGAGGCATGGTTTCGGCCACCGGGGCGGGTCCGCCCAGGGCCTTCTGCCGCTGCATGCCGGTCAGCCTCAGCACGACGAAGACCGCGAGGGCGGCGGCCGCGATGTCGACGGCGTCGGAGAAGAGCATCAGACGGGCGGCGTCATGCAGCTCCTGCGCGCCGTCGGCCCGCCGGTAGGAGGTGAACGCGGCCCGGTCGGCGAGGAGCGAGATGATCCACAGCGTCCACCAGGCGTTGACCGGCGCGTGCGAACGGGGGGCGCCCCACGGGCTGCTGGCGTCCCAGATGTCGAGGGTGATCCGGCGCGGCATCCAGAGGTTCACGACCGGGGTGAACCAGGCGCCGATCGCCCAGCCGCGCTTCCTGCTGTGCCCGAAGGGGCTGAAGACCTCGGCGTTGACCCGGACCCGGTGGAACCAGCACAGGTAGACGACGATGCTGGTCAGCATCGCGGCCGTCTGGACGATGCCGGCGGTGCCGTAGAGGGTGTCGGCCCGGTCCGCGCGCCGGATGATCTCCGTGCCGTGGGCGCCGTCCAGGAGGTCGCCCGCGACGCCGTACTGCAGCAGGTCCGCGTAGATCGCGAACAGGTCGGCGGCGATGACGAGCCCGAGTACCGCCGCCGCGGCCCGGCCGAGCCCGACCGGCGAGCGCAGCCAGGCGCCGGGCGCCCCGGCGAACGGCGGGGCGGGCGGCTCCGGCGTGGCCGCGCAGCGGGTGCACAGGGTGCCGCCGGGCATGGCGGCGAAGTGATGGCAGCGCGAGCAGATCACGGTGGTCCCCCGAGGTGTGACGAGACGCCGGGCGCGGCTCTCCCCTGAGGCACCCGTGCGGCACGCGGAAGATACGGTCCGCGGGTGCCGCACGTCCACCTGATATGACCGTGCTCAGCCGAGGCGGTTCGCCAGCTTCTGGAACTCGGCCCAGGTCAGCGCCGGTTTGCCGGGATCCCACAGTTTCTGCACGGTCGCCCGCAGCGGCATCCGGATGCCCGCGGCGACCTGGTCCTGGGTCTGCGCGTTCGCGATGTCGGACCACACGGCGAAGGAGCCGCCGAGGATCTGTCCGTCGTAGCGCGCCGGGACGGCGGTGGTCCCGCGCAGGACCCGCGGGTTCCACTGCTCGTAGATCCGCTTGCCGGTCGGGTAGACGAAGGTCTGCGGCTCCCCGAGGACGTAGTAGAGGAACTCGTCGTTGTAGTTGATGACCTTCCGACCCGCGCTCAGGTACTCCAACGGCTGCCGGGCGCCGATCTCCTTGCCGGTCCAGTAGGCGACCTGGAGGTCCTTCGCGGCCGGTACGGACGTGCGCCGGAAGAACCCGTCGTTCCACGCCCGCATCGTGCGGTCGTGGGCGCGGACCGTGTCGGCGCGGTCGTTCAGCCAGCCGGTGGCGAGGTCGGAGACGGTTCCGTCGGCGCCGTAGGCCTGCCGGGCGGCGGACGCCAGCTGCGGGTAGGAGGCCTGCGGGTCGGCCACGGTCAGGGCCTGGTACTCGTCGCCGCCGAGGTTCCACTGGGAGCCGGGGAACAGACCGGCGTACTCGTCGAGGAGGTCGTCCACGATCGTGGCGGCGCTGTCCTTGGAGATGTCGACGGCGCCGCGCGTGGGGACGCCCTGCGCGTTGCGCAGCTGCAGGTCGGGGTGGGCGGCGATGACGGCGCCGAGGTGTCCGGGCGAGTCGATCTCGGGCACGACCGTGATGTGCCGGTCGGCCGCGAGGTCGACGATCCGCTTGACCTGGGCCTTGGTCAGATGGTCCTTGGAGACGACCTCGGGGTGGCTCGTGGACTCGATGCGGAAGCCCTGGTCGTCGGAGAAGTGCAGCCCCAGCTCGTTGTACTTCAGGTCGCCGAGCTCCTTGACCCGGTCCTCGATCCAGGAGGCGGTGTAGGGCTTGCGGGCGATGTCCAGGTTGAACCCGCGCCGCGGCTTGGCCGGCTGGTCGCGCACCACGCCCTCCGGGGCGGTGCCGCCGCCGTGGACCTCCTGCTTGAGGGTGCGTGTGCCGTAGAAGACTCCCGCGTCGGCGGGTCCGCTTATGTTCACGCGGCCACCACGCACGGTCATGGTGTACGACTCCGGGTTCGCGCCCTCGTCGTCGTTCAGCGCCAGCCGCACGTCCCCGGCGCGCACGTCGTTCCGCTCGCCCGCGTACGACAGGCCCAGCTCACCGGCGATCAGCTTGCCCTCGTCGGCCAGGTCGGCGTCGCTCACCACCACGCGCTCGCCGTGCGCCGGGCGCCAGCCGGGGCCGCGGGCGGGGGTGTGGGACCGTACGGCGGGGATCGTGCGGGGCGCCTGGGACAGCGGGTAGGAGCGGCTGGGCGTGCGGTTCGGCTTCGGCGAGGCGGAGCCCGCGGGGTGCTCCCTGGGATCCGCGGACCGCTGCGCCGACGCCGCCGGCCCGCCGTCGTCAGCCCAGGCCCAGACCCCCACCCCCACACCGAGCCCGACCGTGCCGACGAAGGCCGCGACGGCCACCGCCCGCTTCCTCCTCACGTTCTGCGCCGACGCCCGGCGCCTGTGCTGACTCACCGCTCCAACCTACGGCCGACGTGCCGACCACACGTCACCCACACGCTCCGAAACTCTCCCGTCCGAGTGAAATTCGGGCATCCATCGGACATAGCATGACCACTCTCGATAACGTGACGACACAGCTCTTCACAAGATCCCCAGACACACCACATGTGACGCGAGGACCCACGCTGCCTGCGCACCCGTACCCCTCCGCCCGAGTGGCCATACCGGCGCTCCCGGAGCAGACCCGCACCCCGCCGCCCGCCACCGCGGTCGAGGGGTTCAACACCGCACCCGCGGACGAGGTCCACAGCACCCTCACGACCTGCCTGCACAGCACCCGCTGGGCCCACCGCATCACCGCCCACCGCCCCTACCCGGACCTCGACTCCCTCCTGGCCGCGGCGGACGAGGCGGCGTACGACCTGACACCGGCCGAGGTCTCGGAGGCCTTGGCGGGTGAATCGCTTCCCACCCTGCCGGAGGGTACGTACTCGGCAGCCCACACCGCCCTGAGCGCCGCCCACGCCGCCTACGAGGCCCGTTTCGGACATGTGTTCGTCATCTATCTGGGTGACGCCGCACCGGAGGAAGCCCTTGACCGCATCCTCGAAGGCATCCGGTCACGTTTGGCGAACGATCCGGACGAGGAACGCGTGGTGGCGGCAGAGCAGCTGCGACGCCTTGCAAGGGGCAGGCTGATGACTCACCTAAGGGGCGCGGGGAACTGCGCGACCAGCCCAAACGGCGCCGCACCCGGCAATTGACAGGACACCCCACCCCCGTAGCCGCCTAAATAGCCCGTACGTGCACCTTTAGATGCCAGTTTGATCACACAGGCAACCCCCCGCTAAGCCCAGCGCAAGCGTCTCGCTACGATGCTGGGGGCCGGTGGACCGTACCCGGCCGGGCCCGACCGACACCGAAGCCGGCGCGGCCCTAGTCCCCGCTCCCGGAGGGTTCTTCCGTGCCGGCTGGAACGCTGTACCGCGGCCGGGAAGGAATGTGGTCCTGGGTGGCTCACCGAGTCACCGGCGTCCTCATCTTCTTCTTCCTGTTCGTTCACGTGCTGGACACCGCTCTCGTGCGTGTCTCCCCCGAGGACTACGACAAGGTCGTAGCCACGTACAAGACGCCGATCGTCGCCGTGCTGGAGTACGGCCTCGTCGCCGCCATCCTCTTCCACGCGCTCAACGGCCTGCGCGTCATCGCCGTCGACTTCTGGTCGAAGGGTCCGCGCTACCAGAAGCAGATGCTGTGGACCGTCGTCGGCGTCTGGGTCGTCCTGATGGCCGGTGCCGTCTACCCGGTCCTCGGCCACGCCGCTCGAGTCCTCTTCGGGAGCTGACGCCGCATGTCCACCACTGAAAAGACCGCGTCCGGGATCGGCCCCGTCGAGGGCGGCTCGCTCTACAACGTCGACAACCCGGCCCCCTTCATCGAGGCCCCGCGCAAGCGCACCAAGAAGAGCCCCAAGTCCACCCGGGGCAACTTCGAGCTGGCCGCCTGGCTGTTCATGCGCCTGTCCGGCATCGTGCTGGTCGTCCTGGTCATCGGCCACCTGCTGATCCAGCTCGTGCTGGACGGCGGCGTCTCCAAGATCGGCTTCGCCTTCGTGGCCGGCCGCTGGGCGTCCCCGTTCTGGCAGGTGTGGGACCTCCTCATGCTGTGGCTCGCCATGCTGCACGGCGCCAACGGCCTGCGCACGGTCATCAACGACTACGCGGAGCGCGCGAACACCCGGCTGTGGCTGAAGGGCCTGCTCTACACCGCCACGGTGTTCACCATCCTGCTGGGCACGCTGGTGATCTTCACCTTCGACCCGAACATCCGCTAGGCACGGGGCTGCGAGAATCATGAAGATCCACAAGTACGACACCGTCATCGTCGGCGCCGGTGGCGCCGGTATGCGCGCCGCCATCGAGTCGACGAAGCGCAGCCGCACCGCCGTGCTGACCAAGCTCTACCCCACCCGCTCCCACACGGGCGCCGCGCAGGGCGGCATGGCCGCCGCGCTGGCCAACGTGGAGGAGGACAACTGGGAGTGGCACACCTTCGACACGGTCAAGGGCGGTGACTACCTGGTCGACCAGGACGCCGCCGAGATCCTGGCGAAGGAGGCCATCGACTCCGTCCTCGACCTGGAGAAGATGGGCCTGCCGTTCAACCGCACCCCGAACGGCACGATCGACCAGCGCCGCTTCGGCGGTCACAGCCGCAACCACGGCGAGGCTCCGGTCCGCCGGTCCTGCTACGCGGCCGACCGCACCGGCCACATGATCCTCCAGACGCTGTACCAGAACTGCGTCAAGGAGGGCGTGGAGTTCTTCAACGAGTTCTACGTCCTGGACCAGCTGATCACCGAGGTCGACGGCGTCAAGAAGTCGGCGGGTGTGGTCGCGTACGAGCTGGCCACCGGCGAGATCCACGTCTTCCAGGCGAAGGCCGTGATCTACGCGTCCGGCGGCTGCGGCAAGTTCTTCAAGGTGACGTCCAACGCCCACACGCTGACCGGTGACGGCCAGGCGGCGGTCTACCGCCGTGGCCTGCCGCTGGAGGACATGGAGTTCTTCCAGTTCCACCCGACCGGCATCTGGCGCATGGGCATCCTGCTGACGGAGGGCGCCCGCGGTGAGGGCGGCATCCTCCGCAACAAGGACGGCGAGCGCTTCATGGAGAAGTACGCGCCGGTGATGAAGGACCTGGCGTCCCGTGACGTCGTGTCCCGCTCCATCTACACGGAGATCCGCGAGGGCCGGGGCTGCGGTCCCGAGGGCGACCACGTCTACCTGGACCTCACGCACCTCCCGCCGGAGCAGCTCGACGCCAAGCTCCCGGACATCACCGAGTTCGCGCGCACCTACCTGGGCATCGAGCCGTACACGGACCCGATCCCGATCCAGCCCACCGCGCACTACGCGATGGGCGGCATCCCGACGAACGTCGAGGGTGAGGTCCTCAGCGACAACACCACCGTCGTCCCGGGCCTGTACGCGGCCGGCGAGGTCGCCTGCGTCTCGGTGCACGGTGCCAACCGCCTCGGCACCAACTCGCTGCTGGACATCAACGTGTTCGGCAAGCGGGCCGGTATCGCGGCGGCGGAGTACAGCCAGAAGGCCGACTTCGTCGAGCTGCCGGAGAACCCGGAGTCCCTCGTCGTCGAGCAGATCGAGCGTCTGCGCAGCTCCACGGGCAGCGAGCGGGTCTCGGTCCTGCGCCGTGAACTGCAGGAGACCATGGACGCCAACGTCATGGTGTTCCGCACCGAGCAGACGATCAAGACGGCCGTCGAGAAGATCGCCGAACTGCGCGAGCGCTACAAGAACGTGGCGATCCAGGACAAGGGCAAGCGGTTCAACACCGACCTGCTGGAGGCCATCGAGCTGGGCAACCTGCTGGACCTGGCCGAGGTCATGGCGGTGTCCGCCCTGGCCCGCAAGGAGTCGCGCGGCGGTCACTACCGCGAGGACTACCCCAACCGCGACGACGTCAACTTCATGCGCCACACCATGGCGTACCGCGAGGTGGGCGACGACGGCAGCGAGACCGTCCGCCTGGACTACAAGCCGGTCGTCCAGACCCGCTACCAGCCGATGGAGCGTAAGTACTGATGGCAACCCCCACCCTGGACAAGGCGGACGCGGCCCCCGAGCCCGGCTTCGCCGACTCCCCGTACATCACGGTCACCTTCCGCGTCCGTCGCTTCAACTCCGAGGTCTCGGCCGAGGCGACCTGGGAAGACTTCCAGCTGGAGATCGACCCGAAGGAGCGCGTCCTCGACGGTCTCCACAAGATCAAGTGGGACATCGACGGCACGCTGACCTTCCGCCGTTCCTGCGCCCACGGCATCTGCGGCTCCGACGCCATGCGGATCAACGGCAAGAACCGCCTGGCGTGCAAGACGCTGATCAAGGACATCAACCCCGAGAAGCCGATCACGATCGAGCCCATCAAGGGCCTGACGGTCCTGAAGGACCTGGTCGTGGACATGGAGCCGTTCTTCCAGGCGTACCGGGACGTCATGCCCTTCCTCATCACGAAGGACACGAACGAGCCCACGCGCGAGCGGCTGCAGTCGGCCGAGGACCGCGAGCGCTTCGACGACACCACGAAGTGCATCCTCTGCGCCGCCTGCACGTCGTCCTGCCCGGTCTTCTGGAACGACGGCCAGTACTTCGGCCCGGCGGCCATCGTCAACGCGCACCGCTTCATCTTCGACTCGCGTGACGAGGCCGGCGAGCAGCGCCTGGAGATCCTCAACGACCGCGACGGCGTCTGGCGCTGCCGCACGACCTTCAACTGCACGGACGCCTGCCCGCGCGGCATCGAGGTCACGAAGGCGATCGCCGAGGTCAAGCGCGCGCTGATCACGCGCCGCTACTGAGGCCTGCCCGCAGGCCCTCCGAAGGCCCCGCTCACCGGTCACTCACCGGGGGGGCGGGGCCTTCGCCGCTCGCTGGCTGCCTACCTCAGACGGGCTTGCGCCACACGGAGATGTGCTTCGCGGACTCCTCGGTGAACGGCGCCCCGTTCCAGTCCGCGACGCGACGCTCGAGCTCGAGCCCGGCGATCCGCGCCATCAGGTCGAGCTCCGCCGGCCAGGCGTACCGGTGCCGGGAGCTGTCGCGGCGGTAGCGGCCGTCGTCGCCGTCCCGGGTGAGGTGGTGCGAGACGAGGACCTGCTCGACCAGGTCGAAGGTGTCGAAGCCGAGATGCCGCTCGGAGACGTCGAACGGCACCGCGACCTGGCCGGGCGACAGCAGCCGCAGCGGCGGCATGCCCAACTCGATGACGAACCGCCCTCCGGGCCTTAGGTGGCGTGCGGCGTTGCGGAAGCACTCGACCTGCTCGTCCTGCGTGAGCAGGTTCGAGATGGTGTTGTAGACGAGATAGACCAGGGTGAACTCACCGGGCACGACAGTCGTGGCCATGTCCCCGATGACCACCGGGAGCGTGTCCTCGTCGACCTTGCGCCGCAGGACCGCCGCCATGTGCTCGGACAGTTCGATGCCCACTACGGGCACGCCGCGCTCCCGGAGTGGGACGCCCACGCGCCCGGTTCCGATGGCGAACTCCAGCGCCCGGCCGTCTCCGGCGAGCTCGGCGAGGAACGCGAGGGTCGGCCCCAGCACGGCGGCCGAGGACAGCTCGGTCTCCTCGGCGTCGTAACGGTCGGCCATCGCACGGGTCCACAGTTCACTGCTCGTCACGGGCGGCTACTCTGCCGGGCGCGAGGGGCGCTGTCGAGGCATTTACCTTCCAGCGGCTCCGGTCACTCAGGTCAGGTCCGGCTACTGCTCTGACCGGGAAGGGCTGGCTCTGTTCACGATAACGGGCTCTGGTCCACTTCTTGTGGACGTGTACGCAGCGTGAGGGCCGCCTTTAGTGTGACAGCGGTAGAAGCCCGTCGGCTGAAATCACAACCCCATGAAGGGTCGAGCGGCCCCGGTACTGAGCGTCCTCAACCCTCTCTATTGCCCACCGTCAACAACGACGGGTGCAGTGCCGTCGTCCGGGAAGAAAGTGTCGGCAATCCGGACGAGCTCGGCGTCGCTCAGCTGAGGTGGTGTCCACCCGCGCCCGCGTGCGTGATCAACGAATTGTGCGTCGAGGGGCACATGGTAGTGCTCGACGTAGTACGCCAGATCCGTGTACCAGAACCACTCACCGTCAGTGAGGAGATGCAGGCCGCCGATCAGCTCGTTCCTAGCGCTGAGGACGTCATGGACCCGTGAGGTGGTCGCGGCCAGCACCGAGCCAGCACGCAGGTAGCGAATGAGGTCCGTTTCATAGGCCGCACCCTTTCTTTGCATGCAGTCCCTCAGCGAGGGCCCGTCGGTGCGGCCATGCTCCAACTCCCGGAATTCCCCGAGGAATCGGTCTGCGTGCACGTTCGCGCTGCTCACGGCAGCATCCTATGCGCCGATCGCAGGCTAAGGCAGAGTCTCCGCAGACGAGCTCTGAAGGCTCTCGCTCACGCCAGCAGGACGCGCTTGCGGAGGAGCTCGAATCCTGCGCGGCCGAACATCTGGCGCTTGAGCATCTTGATCCGGTTGACATGACCTTCCACGACGCCGGAGTTCCACGGTTGGGAGAGCCCTGCGACGACGGCGTCAAGGTCGCGTTCGAGGTGGTGAGCGAACCGGCTGAGACTGGGCAAGTCGGCAGAGGCTCTGGCTGATTCGATCCACTCTGGCAGTTGGTCGCCTCGAAGGTCGGTGACCATGTGGGCGAAGGCCCGCACGTGCTTGGCGAGGACATCCAGCTCGGGGCAGTTGACCAGCACAACCTTGAGCTGGATCCGGTCGCTTTCGACCAGTGCGTCCGGGTGGGTCAGGATCCAGCGGGTCACGGCGCGGGCCGAGGGCGGCCGGGGCCCGACGGGCTGGGGTTTGCGGCGCAGAGTCCTGCTCACGTAGTTCCGGACGTTTCCGTAGCCGTCCGGGTAGCCCTGCTCTCTGATCTCCTCCCACAGTTTCCAGGCGTTGGTGCAGCCTTCCTGCCAGCGCTGGGCTAGGTAGGGCTTGTAGGCGTCGAGCTTGGTCGCGCGGCTTTGCCACTGCCCGGTGAACAACTCTTCCGGCGTGGTGGCGCGCGAGAAGCGCAGGATCGTGTTGAGCGTCATGCCGAGCTGCCGGGCGACGGACCGCTTGCTGTGGCCGGCGTCCAGCAGCGCGTGGATGGTGGCGTGCTTGGCCCGGGTGCGTTCGGCGAACCGGTGGCCTGTGGGCCAGGGCGACGTCGCGGCCGACTCCGCCTCCTCCGCTTGCTCCTCAGGCAGTTCTGGCGCGGGGCGCAGGCAACCGCGGTGCCGGTAGACGCACTTCTCGGCGGCTTCGCCCAGGTTGTGCCAGAGGTGCCACCGGTCCGCAATTTGAATGGCCTGTGGGGCGCCACGGGTCGCCGCCTCGGCGAAGAAAGGGGCACGGTCGCGGCAGACGATCTCGATGCCGGGCCGTTTGGCCAACCAGGCAGCAAGCGTGTCCGCCTCCCGGTCCGGCAGGAGACCGATCGGGCGACGTGTCTCGACGTCGACGAGCACAGTCCCGTAGATACGGCCCTTGCGCTGGGCGTATTCATCCACGCCGACCACGCGGGGCACCGTGACCGGAGGATCGGGCAGCGAGACGATCAGCCGCAGCAGAGTGTTCCGGCTGACCGGTGCCCCCAAGACGTCCGTCATACGGGCGCCGGCCCTGCCGGCAAGGGCAAGGCCGACCGAGAGCAACATTGATCGCAGCCGCTCGGTCCGACGACCGAACCGGCGGGTCGGCCCGGGCACCTGCTCGGCAAATGTCCTCCGCGAGCAAGACTCCTCCACGCAGACGAAGCGACGCACCCGTAACGACACCACAACGAACTTGCCGACCGCTGGCAGATCACGAGGGAACCGCAGGTAGGAGCCGTGTATTCGGTCCGACCAGCACCCGCACCGCGGGCATGCCGCCCGGCTGGCAGTCGTGCGGGCCGCGACACGGACGACCGTGTCGGACACCTCGACGGATTCCACGAACACGCCCTCCATCGAGGAGAACAGCAGCTCATCCAGCTGCGGCCGTACCTTGTTCACGGCGTAGCACTGTCGACCCTGCCGCCTGTCGGCTGGGCGATTTTCGGGCGACCTCGACCCGTATCGCCCAGAGATCAATAGTCACGCTGCGTACGCCACCACAAGAAGTGGACCAGAGCCCGATAACGGGCAGCATTTCTTCGCGGGTTTGGGAGTCAGCTGGCTTTCGCTGAGAATCGAAATGTCCACGGGCTGGACAGCACCGGCGATCGGGCCTGGTGGTCTGGGGCGTGCACGTCGCCGGGGGGAGTCCGGTTCAGCGGTATGCGGCGAGGAAGATCTGGACGCCCGCGTCGGCGTAGTGGTCGAGTTCGGGCTGGGTGTGTTGTGGGCTGCCGTGGAACATGGCCTTGTTCACCGGGATCCACAGCAGCAGGCCGGAGAAGTGGTTGGCGGCCAGGAGAGGGTCGTCGATCCGCAGTAGGCCGCGGTCGGCCAGGCGGTGGAAGGTGTCGGCCAGGGTGGCCAGTACCCTCTCGAAGCCCTGCTCGTACCAGGTGGCGCCCAGGTCGGGGAAGGCGTCGGCGTTGGCGATGATGAGACGCCGCAGTTGGATCACCTGGGGCTGGGTGAGGGTGGTCAGGAACTGGCGGGCCAGCCTAAGTAGGTTCTCCTCCAGTGCGTCCGCGTCGACGGGGATGCCGGCCACCAGGTCGATCACGGCCTCGATCCGGTCGGTGGTGGCCAGGACGATCTCGGCGAACAGCTTCTCCTTGTCAGAGAAGTGCTTGTAGACCGTCTGCTTGGACACGGCGGCCAGCTTGGCGATGTCGTCCATGCTCGTGCCGGCGTAGCCCTTCTCCATGAACACCGCTGTCGCAGCCTCCATGATCGCCTGGTGCTTGTGCGCCGAGCGTCCGCCGGGTTCGTTCGCTTGCATGTCACCTCCTCGGAGCGAGAGTACTGGACAGTCCAGTTCTTCCGCCAGTACTGTACCGTCCAGTTCGCCAGTACTGGACAGTCCAGTACTGGCCGCGACCTCGGTTTAGGGGGATTTTGTATGGCTCAGGCAATTCGCACACCGGCTACCAGCCGTGGCACCTCGGTTCTGTTCACCACCCGTGCGCTGCTCGCCTGCGGGGCGGCGGCAGGACCGCTGTTCCTGTCGGCGGGGGTGATCGAGGGCCTGACGCGTACCGGCTTCGACTTCAGCCGAAACGCCATCAGTCAACTCAGCCTCGGTTCGCTGGGCTGGATCCAGGTCGCCAGCTTCCTGGTCACCGGCACGCTGGTCACTGCCGGCGCGGTGGGATTGCGGCGGACGATCGGCCCCACCACCGGCGACACCTGGGGGCCGCGCCTGGTCGGCGTCTTCGGTGCGTCCTTCCTGCTCGCCGGAGTCTTCAAGGCGGACCCCGGTGCGGGCTTCCCGGCCGGCACGCCCGACGGTCCGGCCGCGCTGAGCGGGCACGGAACGGTCCACATGCTCAGCGGCACGGTGGGCTACCTCGCCCTGTGCGCCGCGTTCCTCGTGCTGGCCCGACACTTCGCTGCCCACGGCCGGCGCGGCTGGGCCCTGGCCTACCGCCTGCTGCCGCTAGCGGTCATCGTCGGGTTTGCCGCCTCCGCCACCACCGTGGCGGCCTTCACCGCCGCAGCCGACCTCGGCCTGCTCGCGCTCACCGCAGCCATCACCCGGCTGGCCAGCCCCGCGCCCACCTCACAGCGGTAGCGGCTCCAGCTCCCGCTCGCACGGCACCAACCCGAGATCGCCGCACTCAGACAAACAGGATGGTTCGTCATGACCGCACCGGCGAAAGGCCCCGCCAGCTACTTCCCGTCGATCGAGAAGAAGTACGGCCGCCCGATCGAGGAGTGGAAGGAGTTGATCCGCACCTCACCCCTGACCAAACACATGGAACTCGTCGCATGGCTCAAGGCCGAGCACGGCCTCGGTCACGGGCACGCCAACGCCCTTATCGCCCACACCCTCGCCGAGCGCGCCGGCGACTAGGCCCGGGTCGGGCATGAGTCTGCGGGCGGCGGAACTCATGCCCGACCCGAGGTGCAGCCGGTTCTCGTGAACATCGAACAGGCCGACCACGGGGCGATGCCTTCGCCAAAGCCGTTCCCAAACCACTCATCACCGCTGCCACGACCGGACAGGCTCCTGCATTCCCGACGACGGCGTTACGCGACCTCGCACCACAGCAGCTTCCCGCCCCGCCCGAAGAGATCGTCTCCGAGGGGATATCCGCCCCACGTGTCCGCGTAGTGACGCACAAGAAGCAGCCCGCGCCCGCCGGTGGCGTCCGCCGGAACGGGGTGGACCCGGCGGTCCGGGCGCCTGTCGAAGGGGGGAGGGATGTGGGGGTTCGTGTCCCAGACGCTCACTCGCAGACGGCTGCCGCCGAACCCACGCAGGCGCAGGGTCGCGGGGCCGGTGGAATGCCGGTAGGCGTTGGTGACCAGCTCCGAAGCCAAGAGCTCTGCGGGCTCCTGGAGTTGCGCCATGCCGTGCCCGGCGAGTACGGCCCGGAGGGTGACCCGGGCGATACGGGCGGCGCGGGCGTCGTGGGGCAGTTGGAGGGCGTACGCCCAAGTTGGGGGTGCTTCGCACTCGGGCGGGGATACGGTGGCCATGGCTGGACGCCTCCTGCGGTGGGGGTACTTGGAGCAGCTTGGGTCTCACCGTAGCGGCGCCAGTAGAATGGTTCCTACTAAGTCTGCAGATGCATCCGACGATCCACCCCTGTGGGTGACTGTGTACGACAAAGGAGCGGACGCACATGCCGCCACGGCAGACGCCCACGGCACGCCAGGTCCGCCTGGGGGCGGAACTGCGCAAGCTTCGCGAGAGTGCGGGACTCACCGCTCGTGAGGCCGGTGAGATGATCGGCGCCAACCAGGCACGCATCAGCAACATCGAGACCGGGCGATTCGGCCTCAGTGAGCAGCGCATCCGTACGCTGGCCCACAACTACGACTGCACCGACACGTGCCTGATCGACGCACTCGTGGCCATGGCGGCGCACCGCGAAAGGGGCTGGTGGGAGGAATATCGAGAGACGCTGCCGCCCCGCTTCCTGGACGTCGCGGAGATGGAACACCACGCGGTCGCCCTGCGCGTGGCCCAGGTCATCAACATCCCCGGCCTGCTGCAGACCCCGGAGCACGCCCGCACCCTTTTCCGCCAGGTGGTCCCGGAGCTACGCCCGCACGAGATCGAGTACCGCATCTCCCACCGCATCAAGCGCCAGGCTGTCCTGCACCGGGAACGACCGCCCCAGTACACAGCGATCGTCCACGAGGCAGCTTTCCGTATGCGGTTCGGCGGCCGGGAGGTCGCCCGCGCCCAGTTGGACCACCTCATCAAGATGAGCGGGCAGCCCCACGTAACCCTCCGGGTGATTCCCTTCGACGGCACCGTCTTCCCCACCGTCGGACACGGCCTCGACTACGCCTACGGACCGGTCCCCGCACTCGACACGGCACAGCTCGATGCCGCGCACGGCAGCGAACTCATCGACTCGGTCGCACAGTTGACCAAGTACCGTCTCGTCCTGGACCGCATGGAGGAGGCCGCCCTGGGACCCGACGCCTCGCGTGACCTCATCCACCGCATCGCCCAAGACACCTGAAGGCCGAGCCGTGACCGAACTCAACTGGCAGAAGTCCACGTACAGCGAGGAGGCTTCCTCCTGCGTCTACCTCGCCACCACCCCCACCGGATCGATCCTCCTCCGCGAAAGCGACTCCCCGGAAACCATCCTCACCACCGGCCCTCGCCAACTCGCCGCCCTGATAGCCGCCCTGCACTCGGACCGCTCGTATTAAGGGAAGGAACCACGCCATGACCACCCCGCCCCCCTTCCCCCTGGAGCCCACCCCCCTCCACGTGCCCGACGAGGCCCTCGACGACCTGCGTGCGCGGCTCGCGTTGACCCGGCCGCCGCTGGACGAGGGGAACGAGGACGGGTCCTACGGCGTCCCGGAGAGCTATCTGCGTGAGCTGGTCGCCTACTGGCGGGACGACTTCGACTGGCGCAAGGCCGAGGCCGCCATCAACGCCTACGAGCACTACGAGGTGAGCGTCGCCGGCGTGCCGGTGCACTTCATGCGCAAGGCCGGGCGCGGGTCCCGCCCGGTCCCGTTGATCCTCACGCACGGCTGGCCGTGGACGTTCTGGCACTGGTCGAAGGTGATCGACCCGCTCGCCGACCCGGCGGCGTTCGGCGGTGACCCCGCCGACGCGTTCGACGTCATCGTGCCGTCCCTGCCCGGCTTCGGTTTCCCCGGCCCGCTCACCGGCTTTCCGGACGTCAACTTCTGGAAGGTCGCCGACCTCTGGCACACCCTGATGACCGAGACTCTGGGATACGAGAAGTACGCCGCCGGGGGCTGCGACATCGGTGGGATCGTCTCCAGCCAGCTCGGCCACAAGTACGCCGACGAGCTGTACGGCATCCACATCGGCTCCGGGCTGCCGCTCGACTTCTTCAACGGCCCCCGCGCCTGGGACTTCGCCCGGAACCGTCCTCTCACCGACGACCAGCCGGCCGACGTACGCGCCCGGATCACCGAGCTGGACCACCGCTGGGCGCCCCACCTCGCCGTGCACATGCTCGACGGCGCCACCCTGGCCCACGGGCTGAGCGACTCGCCCGCCGGACTGCTCGCCTGGCTGGTGAAGCGCTGGAACGCCTGGAGCGACAACGGCGGCGACGTCGAGTCGGTCTTCACCAAGGACGATCTGCTCACCCACGCCACGATCTTCTGGGTGAACAACTCCATCGCCACGTCGATGCGTTACTACGCCAACGCCAACCGCTATCCGTGGGCCCCCGCCCACGACCGCACCCCGGTCGTGCAGGCCCCGGTCGGCCTCACCTTCGTCGCGTACGAGAACCCGCCCGGCATCCACACCGCCGAGGAGCGCGTCCGGGCGTTCGAGACCGGTCCGCAGGCCGCTTGGTTCAACCACGTCAACGTCAACGCCCATGACCGGGGCGGCCACTTCATCCCCTGGGAGAACCCCGACGCCTGGGTGAGCGACCTGCGCCGCACCTTCCACGGGCGCAGGCCCTGAACATCCCGCACGCGTAGAGTCCCGTCATCCCACCCGCGCACCAGTCGGTGGCGTCTAGGGTCACCCCATGAGCAACTCCACCGCCGCCGCCGTCCTCACCACCCCCGACCTGGACGAGGCCCTGCGCGTGGTGCGCACGCTGCTGGGGGTCACGGACCTCACCCGCGCCGAGGTGGACTTCGAGGCGAGGATCCGGTCCCGCGAGGGACTCGCGGAGGTGTTGCGGGTGCTGCCCGGCCTGCACTGGTGGGCGCGGGAGGGGACGGAGGCGCGGTCGGCGGAGAACGGTGACGACCCGTCGGAGTGTCTGCCCGTCTCCGTGCACGACTGGTGCCACCCACTGGAACTCGCCGAGCCGTTCATCCGCGCGCTGCGCCCCCAGGACGCCGCCGCCGTGCGCTGGGACCTGGACGAATGGCCCGAGGTTCCGGAGGCGGGGCTCGAGTCGATCTCCCAGAAGTACGCGTACCTCACGCTGTCCGTGCACTCGCGGGACCTCTACCAGTACGAGCCCTCCGCGGACCACACCGTTCACGTGCATGTGCGCGGGGAACACGACCTGGACCGCGTCCACTGGCTCGCCGAGCGGGTCGGGGGGCGGTTCGACGGGCGCACGGAACTCGCCCCGCTGTGACATCGCCTGGTCCGGGTGGGTGACCCGGGCGGTCCGGCCTCCCCGGTCCACGGCTGCGCCAACTTAATCTGATGGCATGTCAGATGAACAGTCGTACGAGCTGCTCGGGTTCGACAACGTGCTGTTGCCCGTCGGGGACCTCGGCGAGGCCGTGGAGTTCTACGAGCGGGCCGGGTTCGTCGTGGGGTTCCGGTTCGACGAGGCCGGGATCGCCCTGCTCAAGGTGGGGGGCGAGACGCCCGGGATCCTGTTGCGGGTGGAGCACGGGCTGGGGCACCGGCCGCCGTCCTGGCCCTCGCCCCGGCTGTGGCTGGAGGTGCCGGACACGCGTACGGCGGTGCGGAAGCTCGCCGACGCCGGGATCAAGCCGCTCGACGAGCCCTTCTCCGTGGCCACGGGGTGGACGGTCGAGATCGCCGACCCCTGGGGGAACGTCCTCGGGTTCACGGACTACACCAAGCGTCCGGAGCTCGGCCGGCGGGCCTGATCCGCGGGCGGGGGGCGCCTGCGGCAGTCGTTAGGCTCTTGTCCGTGTCCGCGAAGAACGAAGTCAGCAAGTCCGAGCAGACCCGCGCGCTGATCCTGGAGACGGCGATGCGGCTGTTCCAGGAGCGCGGCTACGACAAGACGACCATGCGGGCCATCGCCAAGGAGGCCGGGGTCTCCGTCGGCAACGCGTACTACTACTTCGAGGGCAAGGAGCACCTGATCCAGGGCTTCTACGACCGGATCGCCGCCGAGCACCGGGTGGCGGTCCGGGAGGTCCTGGAGCGGGAGACCGACCTGGAGGCGCGGCTCGCGGGGGTGCTGCGGGCCTGGCTGGACATCGCCACGCCGTACCACGAGTTCGCCGTGCAGTTCTTCAAGAACGCCGCCGACCCCGACAGCCCGCTCAGCCCCTTCTCCCCCGAGTCCGAGCACGCCCGGCTTGAGGCCATCAGCGTCCACCGGGAGGTGCTGGCGGGCACGAAGACCAAGGTCCCTCAGGAGCTGCGGGACATCCTGCCCGAGCTGATGTGGCTCTCCCAGATGGGGCTCGTCCTGTACTGGGTCTTCGACCGGACCGAGGGGCGCGAGCGGAGCTACCGGCTGGCCGAACGGGGGGCGCGGCTCACCGCCCGGGGCGTGTACCTGGCGCGGTTCCGGGTGCTGCGACCGCTCGTGCGCGAGGTGCACGAGCTGTTCACGGACTTCCTGCCGGGGATGACGAAGGCGCTGCCGCATCCGGCGGGGCGGGGGCGGCAGGGGGAGTGATCGCTTTCGGGTGAAGCGGTTCGAACGGGACGTCTGGCGTCCCGCCTGCCTACGATGATGCTCTCGACACCAGCCCATGGGAGGCACGTGATGTCCGCAGCACCTGTCGAGCCGCCGCACGGCGATCGAGCGCTGATCGCGCAGGCGAATCGCGTCATGGAGCGCCTCCCCGGCCACCGCGTCGAGATCATCGAAGGGCAGATCTGCGTGACGCCACCCCCGGACATCGCTCATTCGCGGGCGCTGAAGAAGCTGATTCGCCCCTTCGAAGCCGCCGGTCTCGATGAGGACGGGACCGAGGTGCATCAAGGCGTCGGTGTCTGGCTGCCGGATGGCCCCGAGGACTATGCGATTCCTGATCTCTGCCTCGTCGACGCCGACATCGACGAACACCTCATCGAGAACAACTGCTTCGACCCGGCTGCGTTCCGCCTGGTCCTGGAAGTGACGTCCAGCAACTGGCAGGCCGATCTGCGCGCCAAGGTAAGGGCCTACGCCCGCGCCCACATCCCGGTCTATGTGATCGTCGACCGCAAGCACCAACGCCTTCACGTCCTCACCAGCCCCACCGGGGACAAGTACGAGCACCACCGCCCGTACGCCCCCGGCGAGATCGCCACCCTGCCGGACTCCATCGGCGCCAAGGTCAGCCTCGACGTGAGCGAGATCCTCGAAGCCGGATCCCCGAAGGCTAATTGACCGCGTCCACCTCCCCCTCAGCCACCTCAACGTCGTACACCAGCGGCCCGTCCCCCACGACCACCTGCCGCGCCTTCGAGCCGTACGAGCCCGCCGTCACCGCCAGCAGATAGGCACCCGGCTCCGGCACCGACACGATGTACGAGCCGTCCGCCAGCGACGTCACCCCGTCCAGCCGGCGCCCGCCCTTCGTCAGCAGTGTCACGGAAGCATCCCCCACCGGCTCGCCGTCGGCCGTGCGGACGTACCCGTGGACCACCGAGGCGGGACCCTCCCCCGCGTCCGGAGCCGGCTCCGGCTCCTCCTGCGGCTCCACCGCCAGATGCGGCAGCCGCCGCTCCAGCCACGGGGGCAGCCACCAGTTGGACTTGCCCAGCAGATGCATCGCGGCCGGCACCAGTGCCGTACGCAGGATGAACGCGTCCAGCGCGACCGCCGCCGCCAGGCCCACGCCCGCCATCGCCGCGCCGGAGTCGCCGCTGAGGACGAAGGCCATGAAGACGCAGACCATGATCAGTGCCGCGGAGTTGATCACACGGCTGGTCTCCGCCAGGCCGACCCGGACCGCGCGCGCGTTGTCCTTGGTGTGCACCCATTCCTCGTGCATCCGGCTGACCAGGAACACCTGGTAGTCCATGGACAGGCCGAACAGCAAGGACAGCATGATCACCGGCAGGAAGGCGTTGATCGGGCCCTCCTTGCCGAGGCCGAGCAGGTCCAGGCCCCAACCCCACTGGAAGATCGCGACGAGGACGCCGAAGGAGGCCGCCGCCGCGATCAGGTTCATCACCGCGGCCGTCAGCGGCACCACCAGGGAGCGGAAGGCGACCAGCAGAAGCAGGAAGCCGAGGCCGATGATCGTGGCGATGAACCAGGGCAGCCGGTCGCCGGTGACGGACGCGAAGTCCTTGGAGACCGCGGTGACCCCGCCGACGTGGGCCTGCACCTTCGCCTGGGGGATCACCTCGTCCCGCAGGTGATCGATGAGGTCGTCGGTCTCCTTCGACTGCGGTGACGTCGTCGGGACCACCTGGACGACCGTCACGCCGCCGCGGGCGGGCACCGCGCCGGCCTGGGCGACCCCCTTGGTCGCCTGGATGTCCTTGACCAGGGCGGCTGTGTCACCGCTGGAGACGACCACCTGCAGCGGGCCGTTGAAGCCGGGGCCGAAGCCCTCGGCGAGCAGGTCGTAGGCCTTGCGGGTCGTGGTGGACGCGTCGTCGTTGCCCTGGTCCGTCGCCCCGAGACGCAGCGACAGCACCGGCAGGGCGAGGACGGCCATGACGACGAGGGCGAGCGCGGCGATCCTGCGGGGGCGCTTCTGGACGCCCGCCGACCAGCGGGCCGAGAGGCTGCTCGCCCGCTCCCGCTCCGGGCCCTGCTCGGCCAGTCGACGCCGCTGGCGGCGGCTGAGCACGCGCGGGCCGAGGAAGCCCAGCAGGGCGGGGAGCAGGGTGGTGGCGGCGAGGACGCTCAGCACGACCGTCAGCGAGGTGCCGATGACCACGCCGTCCAGGAAGCGCAGGTTCGTCACCAGCATGCCGGCGAGGGCGATGCACACCGTGCCGCCCGCGAACAGCACCGCGCGGCCGGAGGTGTTGAGGGCGGTGACCGCCGACTCCTCCGGGTCCACGCCCCGCAGGATGCCCCGCCGGTGCCGGGTGACGATGAACAGGGCGTAGTCGATGCCGACGCCGAGGCCGATCAGGGAGGACAGCAGCGGCGCCAGATCGGGGATGTCGGTGGTGTGGCTGAGCAACTGGACGCCGAACAGGCCCATGCCGACGCCGAAGATCGCGATGCCGATCGGCAGCAGCATGGCGAGGAACGAGCCGAAGGCCAGGAACAGCACGACGGCCGCGGCGAGGAGCCCCACCGACTCCGCGAGGCCCTGCGGCGGCTCCTGCACCCGCTGGATGGCCTGACCGCCCAACTCGACCTCGAGACCGCCCCGTTCGGCGGCCTGCGCCGTGTCGACGACGTCCTGGACGAGGTCTTTCGGTACCGCGTTCGCCTGCTCGGTGAACGTGATCCGGGCGTAGGCGATCCGCCCGTCCCGGCTGATCTGCGCCGCCCCCCGGTCGCCGCCGTAGGGGCCGGCGACCTCGCCGACGCCCTTCATCTTCGCGATTCTTTCCAGCGCCGGCTGGATCCGGGACTTCACGGACGCGTCGCGCACCGATCCGCCGTCGGTCTTCCACACCACCGTGTCGGTGTCGCCCGCACTGTCCGGGAAGGCCTTCTCCATCAGGTCGTACGCGCGCTTGGAGTCCGTGTTCGGGAGGGAGAAGACGTTCGCGTAGTCCGTGCCCGCCGTCGAGGCCGCGAAGCCCAGGCCGACCAGCGCCCCCACCCACAACAACAGGACCACCAGCCGATGCCGGTAGCACCATCGTGCCCATGCCGTCACGCTCAACGCTCCTTGATTCGTCCGTACTTCACCGGTCGGTCCCCCAGGTCCTGGCAACCAGCATCGGCAACCCCGCACGCGCGGGACACGCGGCGCGGTCGACTCTCAAGGAACTCCAAAGCGCGATCCGGCCCCGTGATCGACGCCCCCGCCCGATACTGAGGGCATGACGGCTCCAGGCACCGTGCTGGTCGTGGAGGACGAGGAGAGCATCGCGGACGTCCTCGCCATCGCCCTGCGCTACCACCGCTTCGAGGTGATGACGGCGGGTACCGTCCGCGAGGCCCTCGCGCTCACCGAGCGCACCCGGCCGGACGCCGCCCTGCTCGACGTCATGCTGCCGGACGGGGACGGCCGTGCCCTCGGCCGTGAACTGCGCGTTCGGCAGCCGGACCTGGCGCTGGTGTTCCTCACCGCGCGCGACGCGCCCGCCGAGATCGTCGGCGCCCTCGGCTTCGGCGACGACTACATCACCAAGCCGTTCGACATCGACGTGGTCGTCGCCCGGATCGGGGCGGTGCTGCGCCGCACCCGCCCTTCCGACGTGATCCCCGAGCGGCCGCCGCTCAGATACGGCGACCTGGAGCTGGACGAGACGACGTACTGCGTGCGCCGCGCGGGCCGCACGGTCGAGCTGACCCCGACCGAGTACGCGCTGCTGCGGTTCCTGGTGCGCAACGGCGGCCGGATCGTGCCGAAGGAGCAACTGCTGCGCCACGTCTGGCAGTACGAGCACGCCCCGTCCGAATCCACCGTCGTGGAGACCTACATAAGTTATCTGCGGCGCAAGCTCGAACCCCTGGGGCCGCCCGTCATCACCACACGCCGCGGTGTCGGATACGGGCTGGCGTGAGGCACCACCGCAGGCACGGGGTGCACTCCCTGCGCGGAAAGCTGACCCTGGCCAACGTCGGGCTGCTCGCCGTCGGCATCGTGGTGGCCACCACGGTCAGCCTGATGGGGATGCGGCACTACCTGCTCGGCCAGGTCGACACCGAGCTGACGAAGATGCGGGACTCGCTGGGCAGTTCGCAACTCACCCTGCACCAGGTCGACTCGCTCGGCGTGCTGAGCGTGGTGCGCGACCGCATGACTCCCAGGTACGTGCAGGAACAGCCCACGCCTGACTCGATCTTCGCCGCGGTCGACGGCCGGGGGAAGGCTCTCGCGCTCTTCGGCGTCGAGCCCACCGACGCCCAGCGCTCCCTCGCCGCCGCCGTGGACGCTCCCCGCGGCCTCGTGGCGGATGCCGCCCCGCACGAGGTCACCGTGCACGGCGCCGCCTACCACGTCACCGCCACCCGCCTGGCCGACGGCTCCTACATCCTGCTCGCCGAGTCCACCGAGGCCCTGCACGAGGGCATAGCGAAAGCCCTCAAGCTCGATCTCACCGTCGGCACGCTGCTGCTCGCCCTGCTGTGCTGTCTGACCATGTTCTCCGTACGGCGCCGGCTGCGGCCGCTGGAGGACATGGTGGAGACCTCCACCGCCATCGCCGAGGGCGACCTCGCCCGGCGCGTGCCCTCCAACTGCCATCCGACCCAGGAGGTCGAGCAGTTGCGGCTGGCCCTCAACTCCATGCTGCACCAGGTGGAGTCGGCGTACCGCACCCGGGAGCGCAGCGCGGCGCAGCTGCGCCGTTTCGTCGCCGACGCCTCGCACGAGCTGCGCACCCCGCTCGCGGCGATACGCGGTTACCTCCAGCTGTACGACAAGGGCATGCTGAACGAGCCGGGCGAGCGGAAACGGGCCTGGGACCGGATGAACGCCGAGGCCGACCGGATGGGCCGGCTCGTCGACGAACTGCTCACTCTGGCCCGTCTGGACCAGCGGCCCGAACTGCGGCTGAGGAACGTGGACGTGAGCCGGCTGGTGCGGGAGGCTGCCGAGGATCTCAGGGTGCAGCAGCCGGACCGGCCGGTCACGGTGGCCGCCGACGGCGCACTGCTGGTGCGCGCCGACGAGTCGGGCCTGCGGCAGGTGCTGGGCAACCTGCTGGCCAACGTCCGCACGCACACGCCGGCCGACGTGCCGGTGCGGCTCGGCGCGGAACGCGTGGACGCGGAGCGCGTGGACGCGGAGCGCGTGGACGCGGAGCGCGTGGACGCGGAGCGCGTGGACGGGGTGGCCGGCGGGGACCAGGTGGTGCGGCTGTGCGTCGCCGACGAGGGTCCCGGGCTGGCCGAGGAGGACGCGGCCCGGGTCTTCGACCGGTTCTTCCGGGCGGGCGGCGGCGCGGGCAGCGGGCTGGGCCTGGCCATCGTGCAGGGCGTGGTGCACGCGCACGGGGGCGAGGTCACCGTGCGGACGGCGCCCGGCGAGGGTCTGGCGGTGACGGTGACCCTGCCGGAACGCGCCCGTGCGGTCGTGGACTGCCCCACGGAGTAGGGCCTGTCCGGCGGGTCCGTCAGATCCACTCCAGACGCCACAGCCGGTACACACCGGTGCCGTCGTCGAGGTACTGGCCGCCGCCGACGGCCTCGCTGCTGACGACGTACTCCTTGCGCTGCCACAGCGGGATCAGCGGCACGTCGCGCGCCACGTCGTCCTGCAGGGAACGGAAGTCCTGCGTGACCCGGCTGCGGTCGGCGTACTGCTGGCTGTCGATGATCAGGTTGTCGACGAGCTTGTTGCTGTAGCCGGTGTTCATCGTCGAGTCGGTGCCGACGAGCTGGGCGCCGAAGGTGTCCGGGTCGGGGTAGTCGGCGGCCCAGCCGACCGCCCACGCGTCCAGCTTGCCGGTGGCCCAGTGCTTCTGGAAGTCGGTCCATTCGTAGCCCTTGACGTCGACCTTGAACAGGCCGCCCGCCTCCAGCTGGTGCTTCAGCTCCGCGGCCTCCTGGGCGCCCGCGTCACGGTCGCCGTAGCCGAAGGTGAAGTGCACCGGAAGGGAGACACCGGCTTCGGTGAGCAGCTGCCTCGCCTTCTTGACGCTCGGATCGGGGTAGGCGTCGGCGAACGACGTGGTGTGGCCGTTGAGGCCGGCCGGGACCAGCGAGTACAGCGGGTCGACGGTGCCGTCGTACACGGTCGCGGCCAGCTGCTCGCGGTCGACCAGCCAGGCCAGGGCCCGCCGGACGCGTACGTCGTGCAGCGGGGAGCTCTGGCGGGTGTTCAGGTACAGGTTGCGGGTGTCCGAGCTGTCGGACTCCGTGACGCGCTGGTCCGGGTCGCTCGCGGACAGGCGGGACAGCACCTTCGGCGGCAGGTTGCGGGTGGCGACGTCGATCCGCTTGTCCTTCCAGGCGGCGTCCAGCTTCGCGGAGTCACCGTAGTAACGCAGCTTCACGGGGCGGCCGGTGCCGTCCAGTTCGCCCTTGTAGGAGGAGTTCGGCTCCAGGGTGGCCTGCTTGTCCTTGGTGTACGCGGTCAGCCGGTACGGGCCGGTGCCGTCGACATCGTTGCCGGAGCGCAGGCTGCCCGCGGGGTACTTCTCCCGGTCGACGATCGAACCCGCCCCTGACGCCACCTTGAACGGGAAGGTGGCGTCCGGGGACGACAGGTGGAAGGTGACGGTGTCGCCGTCGGCGGTCACCGAGGCCAGGGTGGAGAATAGGGACGCCGGGCCGACGTCCGAGTTGATCTTCTTGACCCGGTCGAAGGAGTACTTCACGTCCTGCGCGGTCATCGCCCGCCCGCTCGGGAAGGTGATCCCGGCCCGGAGCTCGCACGTGTAGGTCCTCAGCCCGCTGCCCACGAAGGCGCAGCTCTTGGCCGCGTCCGGCACCGGCGTGGCGCCGCCCGGCTCGTAGGACAGCAGTGACTGGAAGACGTTGCTGAACAGCGCCCAGGAGCCGGCGTCGTAGGCGCCGGCCGGGTCCAGTGACGTGACGGCGTCCGTCGTGCCGACCGTGATGGTCCTGTTCTCGTCCCCCTGTGACGGCAACAGCTCCCAGCCGCCGACTCCCACGGCTGCGACGACCAGAAATATCGCGAGAATCCGCATGCGAACCGATCGCATGGTGGTGCCCTCCCCAGGCCCTACCCGAGCCCTACCCAGGCCCTGCACACAAACGCCACCCCCTAGTGGCGCGGCTCACCTAATCACACGTGTTTAAGGTGGGGGAAGAGCAATCCGGCTAGATGAGAAAGAACTTACCCGGGGGTTGTTTACGGGTGTTCAGAGCTCGCTGAGGAAGCGTCACAGCGTCGCCAGCTCGATCACGGTGACGTCCGAGGGGGCGCCCACGCGCGTGGGCGGGCCCCAGGCGCCCGCGCCCCTGCTGACGTACAGCTGGGTGTCGCCGTAGCGTTCCAGTCCCGCCACGGTGGGATTGGCGGCCGCCGCGACGAGGTTGCCTGGCCAGAGCTGCCCGCCGTGGGTGTGACCGGAGAGCTGCAGGTCGACGCCGTGCCGGACGGCCTCGTGGATCTGCACCGGCTGATGGGCGAGCAGCACGCAGGTGCGGGCCTTGTCCCGGTCGCCGAGTGCCCTGGCGAAGTCGGGCCCCTGCCCTTCGCTCTCCCCCTGCAGGTCGTTGACCCCGGCGAGGTCGAAGTACGGCAGTTCGGTCCGGGCGTTCTCCAGCGGATGGATGCCCAGCCCCCGTACCTCCTCGACCCACTGCTCAGCACCGGAGAAGTACTCGTGGTTGCCGGTGACGAAGTACGCGCCGTGCCGGGCGCGCAGTCCCGCCAGCGGTGCCGCCGCCGGCCCCAGGTCCTTGACGCTGCCGTCCACCAGGTCCCCGACGACCGCGATCAGGTCGGGCTGCGTGCCGTTGACGGTGTCGACCACCTTCCGCGCGAAGTCCCGGCCGAGGACCGGACCCAGGTGGATGTCGCTGACCACGGCGATCCGGAATCCGCTGGCGGCGCGCGGGAGTTTGGCCAGGGGGACGGTGACCCGCTTCACCTTCGGGCCGCGCAGGACGCCGTAGGTGCCGTAGCCGACGGTCGCCACGGCCGCGGTGGCGGCGGCGCCGCCGACGACCCGGGAGACGAAGAGGCGGCGGGAGGGCGCGGGCGGTGATGCCTGGGCGGGCTCGGCGGGCGCCTCGGGCTCGGCGGGCATCCCGGGTTCGGTGGGCTCCTCCGGCTCCTTGGGGCCGGTCGGCTCCGCCGGGGCCGCCCGCTCCGATGCCGGTACGGCCGCCGGGGCCGCCGCACGCGCCGGTACGGCCGCCGGGGACGGGGCGGGCCGCGTCCTCCCCGCCGTCAGCCGGCGCAGCACGGGCCGTACGGCCTCTCCCGCCAGCACCGCCAGCAGCAGGTAGAGGGCCAGCGGCATCCACAGGAAACCGGGCCAGGCCAGCGCGCGCTGGAGCCAGAAGGGGGCGCCGGCGCGTTCGGTGACCAGGGCGGCGATCATCAGCACGGGCCCGGCGACGAAGACGGCCGTGCCCGCGCGTCGTGCCGGGCCGGGCCCCGCCGTGGTGTCGCGGACCAGGCGGCGCCAGACGTACCAGTGCAGGGCCGCCACCACGGCGAGGACCGCCAGACCGGCGATGGCGAGAAGGATGACCACGCTGCCGTGTCCCCCGTTGTTCCGGTAGTGCCGTTATGACGTCCGGCGCAGTGCGCGAAGTCCGCGCAACCCGATGACCCCGATGACCGTCCCCAATACGAAGGAAACGACCGCCAGCGTCAGGTGCACCCAGAAGTACGCCGTCGGGTGACCGTCGTCGAAGGCGAGACCGCTGCTGTCCTTGACGAGATTCTTGACGAAAGTGACCCAGATGACCCAGCTCCACACCCCGAAGGCGAGCAGGAACCAGGACACCGGGCGGCTGAGCTTCATGCCTTCAGTATCGCCAAGGGCCGTCCGGGTCCGCGCCCGGGGTCGCGGCAGCCGGCAAGGTACGTTTCCGCTCGTGCTCACACCACCCACGCCCGCCAGGCGATCTCTGCTGGTCATGTCCGCCGCCCTGCTGTCCGCGTCCCTCGCGGCGCCCGCCGCCGCTGCCGCGCCCGCCGCCGTCGCCGCGCCGTCCCCCTCGACGAGCCCGACGGCCACTCCCCCGGCGCACATGTCGACGGTCGGCGGTGCCCGGCTGGGCGAGCCGGGCACCCAGGCCGACCTCGGCAGCGGTGTACCCGTGCTGCCCAAGGACGTCACCGCGCGCTCCTGGATCATCGCCGACGCCGAGTCCGGCGAGGTGCTGGCCGCGCACAACGCGCACTGGCGGCTGCCCCCGGCGAGCACGCTGAAGATGCTGTTCGCCGACACGGTCCTGCCCCGCTTCCCGAGGACCAACGAGCACAAGGTGGCGGCGTCCGACCTGGCGGGCATGGGCGCCGGCTCCAGCCTGGTCGGGGTCAAGGAGAACCACACCTACACCGTCCACGACCTGTGGCTCGGCGTGTTCCTCAAGTCCGGCAACGACGCCGTGCACGTGCTGTCGCAGATGAACGGCGGCATCAAGCAGACCGTCGAGGACATGCAGGCGCACGCCGACGAGCTGCAGGCCCTGGACACCCGCGTGCTCAGCCCCGACGGCTACGACCGGCCGGGACAGGTGTCGTCGGCGTACGACCTGACGCTGGTCGCCCGCTCGGGACTGCAGAAGAAGGACTTCCGCGAGTACTGCTCGACCGTGACGGCGAAGTTCGGCTCCGACGAGATCCGCAACACCAACCGGCTGCTGAGCGGCGACACGGACGTCCCCGTCTACCAGGGCATCGCCGGTGTGAAGAACGGCAACACCAGCCAGGCGGGCGCCACGTTCACCGGGGTCGCCGAACGGGGCGGGCACGTTCTGCTGGTCACCGTCATGAACCCCGAGAAGCACGAGCACAACGAGGTCTACAAGGAGGCCGCCCGGCTCTTCGACTGGGGCTTCGGGGCGGTCGGCAAGGTCAAGCCGGTGGGCGAGCTGGTGCCGCCGAAGAGCGCCGTCCGGGCCGGCGCGCGGCCCGGCGCGACGTCGCCGGCCGGGCAGGCGGGCGGTACGGGGAGCGGCGGGCCGTCGTCGAAGCCGGTGGCCGCCGAGCCTTCCGGGGACCGCGCGCGCGGCGCCGGCATCGCCCTGGCGGTCGCCGGGGGGCTGCTGGTGCTGCTGGGCGGCGGGGCGTTCCTGGTCAACCGCCGGTGGCCGCTGCCCGATCTCGTACGTCGCCGGACTCGTTCCTGAGCTCGGCCTCCTTGCTCGGCGTCGCCGTCCAGGCGGCGCAGAAGAGGACCAGTTTCGCGGTGAAGTTGATCCACAGCAGCAGGGCGACGGGGACGCCGAACGCGCCGTACATGCTCTTCGAGGCGACGCCCTGGATATAGCCGCTGATCAGCAGTTTCAGCAGTTCGAAGCCGACCGCGCCGGTCAGCGCCGCGACGAACAGGCGGTGGCGGTGCGGTTCGACGCCGGGCAGCAGGGTCAGCACGTACAGCAGGACCAGCAAGTCGGCGAGGACGGCGACGGCGAACGCGACGACGCTGAGCAGCACGGTGCCCCAGCCGTGCTCGGCGAGCCCCAGACCGCCGGCCGCCCAGCCGACCGCCGCGGAGGCGACGGCGGAGGTGAGGAGCGTGACGAGCAGCGCGCCGCCGAGCCCGATCAGGATCCCGGCGTCCTTGGCCTTGTGCAGTATGGGGTTCTCGTCGGTGTCGGGCAGCTCCCACACCGCGCGCAGGCAGTCGCGTATCTGCCCGACCCAGCCGATGCCGGTGAGCAGCAGCAGGGCGCCCGCGATGGAGCCGACGGTGCCCGCGTTCTGGACCAGGGACGTGATGTCGAGCTGGTCGGAGATGCCGGGGAACTGCTCGGCGATCTGCTTCTCCACGTGCCGCTGTCCGGCCGGGCTGAGCGTGGCGGCGCCGATCGCGGCGGACACGGTCAGCAGCGGGAACAGCGCGATGAAGCTGACGAACGTCATGGCGGCGGCCAGCCGTGTCCACTTCACCCGGTCCAGACGCTCGTACGAGCGCCACGCGTGCGTGGTCATCAGGCGCGCGAACAGCGGTCCGACGCCGGGGAGTGTTTTCAGCCAGTCCATGATCCGACTCTGCCCTCGTCTCGGAAGACCAATGTCCGGATACCCCAGAACCGCAGGACTGTGGCCAGTGCCATGCCGATTCCCGCGCCGGAGACCGTGTCGGCCCGCTGCGAAGTCAGGCCCAGACCGTAGTGGCTGACGGTGAGGCAGAACAGCTGGACGAGGGCTCCGGCGAGGTTCACGGCGACGAAGACGGTGTACGGACGCAGGCCTCTGGGCCGGGTGTGGCGGTAGGGGCCGAGGGCGTTGCCGGCGTACGCGACCGTGCAGCCGGCCGCGAACGACAGGGACTTGGCGGTGATCGGGTCACAGGCGGCGGGGCCGCGCAGGTAGCTGAAGAGCGCCAGGTCGGTGGCGTAGGCGAGGAGGCCCGCGGTGGCGAAGCCGAGCAGTTCGCCCCGCCGCGGTGTCACCAATTGGCCACCGCCAGGGCGTACATGGCCAGCCAGGCGGCGCCGATCAGGGCCAGGGCGCGGTCGCGCAGGACGACGTCCTCGGGCTCTCCGGCGGTGCCGCGGTCGGCGAAGACGGCGTACCTGAGGACCGCGAGGATGAAGGCGACCATGGAGAGCTGCCGCCAGGGCAGCACGCTGGCGTGCGGCACACCGCCCGCCTCCAGGGCCCACATGCAGTAGGCGAGGACGGCGACGCCGGCCGCGAGCTGCCAGACGAAGCGCAGGTAGCCGGCGGTGTACTCGGTGAGCAGCGCGCGTGTCGCGCCCGCCTGTCCGGCCATCTGGACGGCCTCGGAGTAGCGCTTCGCCGACACCATGAACAGCGCCCCGAAGCCGGTGGTGATCAGGAACCAGCGGGACAGCGGGATGCCGAGCGCGACCCCGCCGATCACCGCCCGCATCAGGAATCCCGTGGTCACGACGGCGAGGTCGACGACCAGCAGGTGTTTGAGGGTGACGCAGTAGGCCAGTTGCAGGCCGAGGTAGGCCGTCAGCAGGGCGGCGACGGCCGGGGAGGCCAGCCAGAGGGCGGTGGCCGGCCCGAGCACGGCCAGCGCGCCGCCGGCGGCGTAGGCGACGGGCACGGGGACCTGCCCGGCGGCGACCGGGCGGCGGCACTTGGCGGGGTGGGCGCGGTCGGCCTCGGCGTCCCGGGCGTCGTTGATCAGGTAGACGGCGGCGGCGCAGGCGGTGAACAGGACGAAGACCAGGGCGACCTGGGTGAGCGCGTGCCGCGAGAAGAGCCGGCCGGCGGCGGCCGGGGCGGCGAGGACCAGGATGTTCTTGACCCACTGCTTCGGGCGGGTGGCCCTCAGCAGACCGCCCAGGAGGGTGCCCCGGCGCCGGGGTGGGGGCGGGGGCTCGCCGGGCGGCCGGCGCTGGAGGAGCGCGAGGTCAGCCATCGGTGCTCCCCCTCATCCAGCGGGTTCCCGCGCGTGCCGTCAGTACGCCCAGGGCCGCGCCCGCCGCCACGTCCGAGGGGTGGTGGACGCCGAGGACCAGCCGGGACAGGCACATGGCGGTGGCGAGCGGCGGCACCGGGTGGGCGCCGAGCGCCCCGAAGGCGACGGCGGCGGCCGCGGCGGAGGCGGCGTGGGAGCTGGGGAAGGAGTGCCGACCGGCGGTACGCACCCGGGGTTCGACATGCGCGGGGCGCGCGCGGCGTACGAGGCGCTTCACGGCCATGCTGGCGAGATGCGCGCCCGCGACGAGCGCCGTGCCGCGCAACCAGGCGCTGCGCCGCGCGCCGTCCACGGCGGCTCCGACGAGGCCCGTCGTGAGCCACAGCGCGCCGTGCTCTCCGGTCAGGGAGAGTCCGCGGGCGGCGGACGCCACCCATGGATCGGCGCCGCGCGCGTGGAGTGCGGAAAGGATCCGGTGGTCCAGGTCGTGATCCAGGTCGTCCATGTGGATCCACTGTCCACGTCCGAACCGCTTGAATTACGGCAATATTGGACGACATCCCATTAATCACCCATTTCGGGGAGCGCAGTCATGTTCCACAACTGATCGCTCACACATGGGCGATACGGTCACCGGCATGCCTGGAGACACCGTTTCCGTCACCGGTTGGGGCCGCACCGCACCCACCGCCGCCCGGCTGGTCCGACCCCGGACCTACGCGGAGGCCGCGGCGGCGGTCCGCGGCTGCGGGAACCGCGGCGGCATCGCCCGAGGTCTCGGACGGGCGTACGGGGACGCGGCGCAGAACGCCGGCGGGACCGTGCTCGACATGACCGGTCTCGACCACGTGCACGCGATCGACGCCGACGACGGGACCGTCCTGTGCGGCGCGGGCACCTCCCTGCACCGGCTGATGGAGGTGCTGCTGCCGCTCGGCTGGTTCGTGCCGGTGACCCCCGGCACCCGCCAGGTGACCGTCGGCGGGGCGATCGGCGCCGACATCCACGGCAAGAACCACCACGTCGCCGGCTCCTTCTCCCGCCACGTGCTGTCGCTGGAGCTGCTCACCGCCGACGGCGAGGTGCGCACCGTGCGCCCGGGCACCCCCCTGTTCGACGCGACCGCCGGCGGCATGGGCCTGACCGGGGTGATCCTGACGGCCACCCTGCGGCTGCTGCCGGTCGAGACGGCGTACATGTCCGTCGACACCGAACGCGCCGCCGACCTCGACGACCTGATGGCCCGGCTGAGCACCGGCGACCACCGCTACGGCTACTCGGTCGCCTGGATCGACCTCCTCGCCCGCGGCGCCGCGACCGGCCGCGCGGTGCTCACCCGAGGCGACCACGCACCCCTGGAGGCGCTCGAGGGCACGCGCGCGCGGCGGCGCCCGCTGTCCTTCCGCCCCCGGCGGCTGCCCGCAGCCCCTTCCCTCCTCCCCGAGGGCCTCATCGGCCGCACCGCGGTCGGGCTCTTCAACGAGCTCTGGTACCGCAAGGCACCGCGCGCGCGGACCGGCGAACTCCAGCGCATCCCGGCCTTCTTCCATCCCCTGGACGGCGTCCCCCACTGGAACCGGGTCTACGGCCGCGCCGGCTTCCTCCAGTACCAGTTCGTCGTCGGACACGGCCAGGAGGAACCCCTGCGCCGCATCGTGCACCGCGTGTCCGCCCACCGGTGCCCGTCCTTCCTCGCCGTCCTCAAGCGCTTCGGCGAAGCCGACCCGGGCTGGCTGTCCTTCCCCAGACCCGGCTGGACCCTCGCACTCGACGTCCCGTCCGGGCTGCCGGGCCTCGGGGCCCTCCTCGACGAGCTGGACGAGGAGGTGGCCGCCGCCGGCGGGCGCGTCTACCTGGCCAAGGACTCCCGGCTGCGTCCGGAGCTGCTCACCGCGATGTACCCCCGGCTCGACGAGTTCCGGGCGCTGCGCGCGGAACTGGACCCGGCCGGGGTCTTCACGTCGGACCTCTCCCGTCGGCTCAACCTCTAGGAGTTGCCGTGAAGGACGCTTTCGGAACCCCCCAGTCGCTGCTCGTCCTCGGCGGTACGTCCGAGATCGCGCTGGCCACCGCACGCCGGCTGGTCTCCCGCCGCACCCGCACCGTGTGGCTGGCCGGCCGCCCCTCACCCGCCCTGGAGCAGGCGGCCGGGGAGTTGCGCGCCCTGGGGGCCGACGCGCGCACCGTCGCCTTCGACGCCCTCGACCCCGACTCCCACGAGGACGTGCTCGGGAAGGTGTTCGCCGAGGGCGACATCGACATGGTGCTGGTCGCCTTCGGCATCCTCGGTGACCAGGCGGTGGACGAGCGGGACCCGGCGGGCGCGGTGCGGGTCGCGCAGACCAACTACACGGGCGCGGTCTCGGCGGGCCTGGTCGCCGCGCGGGCCCTGCAGACCCAGGGGCACGGCTCCCTGGTGGTGCTCTCCTCGGTCGCCGGCGAGCGGGCCCGCCGCTCGAACTTCATCTACGGCTCCAGCAAGGCCGGCCTGGACGCCTTCGCCCAGGGTCTCGGCGACGCGCTGCACGGCACCGGCGTGCACGTCATGGTCGTACGCCCCGGCTTCGTACGGACACGGATGACGGCCGGCCTCGACGAGGCCCCTCTCGCCACCACGCCGGAGGCGGTCGCCACGGCCATCGAGCTGGGCCTCAGACGCCGCTCGGAGACCGTGTGGGTGCCGGGGGCGCTCAGAGTGGTGATGTCGGCGCTGCGGCACGTGCCGCGGGCGGTGTTCCGGCGGCTGCCGGTCTAGGGTCTGTCCGGCGGATCAGGTCGCAGGAAACCGGCGGTGCCTCATCGGCGCTGGTGAGCGGGGCTTGGCGCGTCCAGCTGCAAGGCGGAGGAGGGCGTCGACGCGGAGCGTCGGCAACCGACGACAACGCCGCAGATGGGCGTGCCAAGCCCCGCGTCTGCGGCATGATCCGCCGGACAGACCCTAGTGCCCCCGCGGCGTGCCTACCGGCGGCTGCGGATCGTACCCCGGTCCACGGGGGCCGCCTGCTGGGGCACCACGGTGCCGCCGCCGAAGGTGAAGTCCCGCAGCTTGCGCCACACCCCGTCGGCGCCCTGCTCGTGGAGCCCGAAGCCGGTGCAGTGCCAGGCGGCCTCGTAGTCGGCGAGCTCCTCGAAGGCCCGGTCCATCGCCGCCTCGTCGATGCCGTGGGCGACCGTGACATGCGGGTGGTACGGGAACTGCAGCTCACGGGCGACCGGCCCGGAGGCGTCGCGGATCCGCTGCTGCAGCCGGGCGCAGGCCTCGACGCCCTCCACGACCCGCACGTAGACCACCGGGGACAGCGGCCGGAAGGTGTCGGTGCCGGACAGCCGCATCGCGAACGGCCGGACGGCCGCGGCCACCTCGGTCAGATGCGCCTCGACGGCCGGCAGGTCGGTGTCCTCGACCTCCGTCGGCGGCAGCAGCGTGACATGCGTGGGGATGCCGTGCGCAGCGGCGTCGCCGAAGCCCGCGCGCCGCTCCTGGAGCAGGCTGCCGTGAGGCTCCGGGACCGCGATCGACACGCCGATCGTTACGGTCCCCACGTCGTCTCCTGTCGTCGCTCTTTGTTTCGTTCTCGTCCGGTACGTGCACAGCCGTCCGGCTATCGACTGTACGGCCACGAGTGTCCCGTGGGCAGGCGCGGTGGAAGTGATGTGCAGCGCTCCGCCCACGGTACGTGTGTGCGGTCGTGCGCCTCAGTGCTTCGCGGGCAGGAAACCCACCCGGTCGTACGCCTGCGCCAGCGTCTCCGCGGCCACGACACGCGCCTTCTCCGCGCCCTTGGCCAGGATCGAGTCGAGGGTCTCCGGATCGTCCAGGTACTGCTGGGTGCGCTCCCGGAACGGCGTCACGAACTCGACCATCACGTCGGCGAGGTCCGTCTTCAGCGCGCCGTACATCTTGCCCTCGTAGTCCCGCTCCAGCTCGGCGATCGACCTGCCGGTGAGCGTGGAGTAGATGGTGAGGAGGTTCGACACCCCCGGCTTGTTCTCCACGTCGTACCGGATCACCGTGTCCGTGTCGGTGACGGCGCTCTTGACCTTCTTCGCGCTGGCCTTCGGCTCGTCCAGGAGGTTGACGACGCCCTTCGGCGTGGCCGCCGACTTGCTCATCTTGACGGTCGGGTCCTGGAGGTCGTAGATCTTCGCCGTCTCCTTGAGGATGTACGGCCTCGGAACGACGAAGGTCTCGCCGAACCGGCCGTTGAAGCGCTCGGCGAGGTCGCGGGTGAGCTCGACGTGCTGGCGCTGGTCCTCGCCGACGGGGACCTCGTTGGCCTGGTACAGCAGGATGTCGGCGACCTGCAGGACCGGGTACGTGAACAGGCCGACGGAGGCGCGGTCGGCGCCCTGCCGGGCGGCCTTGTCCTTGAACTGGGTCATGCGGGACGCCTCGCCGAAGCCGGTGAGGCAGTTCATGACCCAGGCGAGCTGGGCGTGCTCGGGGACATGGCTCTGCACGAACAGGGTGCAGCGGTCCGGGTCGAGCCCGGCCGCCAGCAGCTGGGCGGCGGCCAGCCGGGTGTTCGCACGCAGGTCCGCGGGGTCCTGCGGGACCGTGATCGCGTGCAGGTCGACGACCATGTAGAACGCGTCGTGGCTCTCCTGCAGGGACACCCACTGGCGCACGGCGCCGAGGTAGTTGCCGAGGTGGAACGAGCCTGCGGTGGGCTGGATTCCGGAGAGCACGCGCAGACGATGCTGCACGGCGGAGCCATTCCCCTGAGGGTGGGGGTGGGCGACGGGCGGGCGGTCAGTGGCCATGCTCACCATTCTCTCAGGTCCCGGGACGCGATCCGGAACTGGTCCGAAACAGAAGGGACTCGACCTGTGTTCGGCGGTGTAACAAGGGGCGAGGCACGCGGGGACATGGACGACGCACCGGGGGGACGATGGCAGGGCACGGACACGGGCACGGGCGCGGTGGGCGCCGGCGGGCGCGGGCGGCATGGGTGGCGGCGACGGCGTGCGCCCTCGCCCTGGCCGGGGCGCCCGGGGCGCGGGCGGCGGACCGCCCCGACGTGGCGATGATCGTCCCGGACGGTACGGGCAGCACGACGACGACCCTGCGCTCCGGGGATCCCGGCTTCGCCCGGCTCTGGCAGTTGCTGCGGCCCGCCTACACGGGGACCGAGCCGGTGCCCACGGCCTGGTCACAGGGGCGGTATCCGGCCGTGCGGCTCACCGTGGTGTGGGGGCTGACGGGAGTGGGCGGATGGCCGCAGACCCACCGGGCGCCGGGCGGGGACGTGGCCGTCGAGCGGCAGGACCAGCTGTTCCTGGCGCAGGACGGC
Source organism: Streptomyces sp. NPDC001843 (assembly GCF_042891955.1). Taxonomy (NCBI): domain Bacteria; kingdom Bacillati; phylum Actinomycetota; class Actinomycetes; order Kitasatosporales; family Streptomycetaceae; genus Streptomyces; species Streptomyces sp. NPDC001843. Next base: position 172,445 of record NZ_JBIATQ010000008.1, read on the forward strand.
ACGCCCTGGGTGCGGACGGATCCGGCACCCCAGGTGCAGGACGACGACGTCCGGTGGCACCGGGCGTCACGGGTGCTCTACGACCGGCTGGCCCGGGAGGGGCTCATGGACGAGAGCCGCGAGGCGTCCGGCGGTGGCGGGCGCCGGTCCGGTGATCCGCTGTGGTGGGCGGCCGGAGGGCTCGCAGCCGGGTTCGCGGGCGGCTTCCTGACCCGCCGCGCGGCGGCCCGGCGGGAGGCCGGACCGCCGCGGGAGGAGCCACGGCAGGAGCTGATCGATCTCTGAGCTCCGCGAGGGGGTGTCAGCCCAGGTCGATCTCCGGGTACAGCGGGAAGCCCGCCACCAGGTCCGTCGCCCGCTGGGAGATCTCGTCCGCCACCTTCGGGTCCAGGACGTGGGAGGCCTTGGAGGGGGCGCCGGACTTGGTGGTGCCCGGCTCGGTGGTGGTCAGGACTCGGTCGATGAGGCCCGCGACCTCGTCCATCTCGGCGGTGCCCAGTCCGCGGGTGGTGAGCGCGGGGGTGCCGATGCGGATGCCGGAGGTGTACCAGGCGCCGTTGGGGTCGGCGGGGATGGCGTTGCGGTTGGTGACGATGCCCGAGTCGAGGAGGGCCGCCTCGGCCTGACGGCCGGTGAGCCCGTAGGAGCCGGCGACGTCGATCAGGTTGAGGTGGTTGTCGGTGCCGCCGGTGACGAGGGTGGCGCCGCGGCGGATCAGGCCCTCGGCGAGCGCGCGGGAGTTGTCGACGATGCGCTGGGCGTAGTCCTGGAAGGCGGGCTGCCGGGCCTCGGCGAGGGCGACGGCCTTCGCGGCCATGACGTGCGGGAGCGGGCCGCCCAGCACCATCGGGCAGCCTCGGTCGACCTGGTCCTTGAGGGAGTCGTCGCACAGGACCATGCCGCCGCGCGGGCCGCGCAGGGACTTGTGGGTGGTCGTGGTGACGATCTGGGCGTGCGGCACCGGGTCGAAGTCGCCGGTGAGGACCTTGCCCGCGACCAGGCCCGCGAAGTGGGCCATGTCGACCATGAGCGTGGCGCCGACCTCGTCGGCGATCTCACGCATGATCCGGAAGTTCACCAGGCGGGGGTAGGCCGAGTAGCCCGCGACGATGATCAGGGGCTTGAACTCGCGGGCCTGGGTGCGCAGGGCGTCGTAGTCGATCAGGCCGGTCGCCGGGTCCGTGCCGTAGGAGCGCTGGTCGAACATCTTGCCGGAGATGTTCGGGCGGAAGCCGTGGGTGAGATGGCCGCCGGCGTCCAGGGACATGCCGAGCATGCGCTGGTTGCCGAAGGCCTGGCGCAGCTCGGCCCAGTCGGCCTCGGTGAGGTCGTTGACCTGGCGGGCGCCGGTCTTCTCCAGGAAGGGCACCTCGACGCGGTCGGCGAGGACGGCCCAGAAGGCGACGAGGTTGGCGTCGATGCCGGAGTGCGGCTGGACGTAGGCGTGGCGGGCGCCGAAGAGCTCACGGGCGTGCTCGGCGGCCAGCGACTCCACCGTGTCGACGTTGCGGCAGCCGGCGTAGAAGCGGCGGCCGACGGTGCCCTCGGCGTACTTGTCGCTGAACCAGTTGCCCATGGCCAGCAGCGTGGCCGGGGAGGCGTAGTTCTCGGAGGCGATCAGCTTGAGCATCTCGCGCTGGTCGGCGACCTCCTGGCCGATGGCGTCGGCGACCCGCGGCTCGACGGCGCGGACCACGTCGAGGGCGGCGCGGAAGGCGGTGGACTCGGTGGAGAGGGGCTGCTGCTCTGGCATGTCGGCCTCCGGACGGCGTTTTCGTACGGCGTTCGCGTTCACGGTTCGGCCCAGGCGCACGGCACTGATTTGTCGGCTCGGGCCGCTCCCCGATGGTCCGTCCCATCCCAGCGCGCCAGTCACGGCCCGACGATCAGCGTACCGGGCGGGTCCGGCGGTGCCGGTCCGGCGTCCACCATGCGAGCGTGGCGTCAGCCGGTGGGCATGCCGATCTGGGCGCGTTCCAGTGCGGAGCGGAGCTTCGCCAGGGTCCGGGCCACGACCGGCATCGAGGGGTCGTCGAGGGTGTCCGTGAGCAGTTCGGCCAGCCGCTCGGTGAAGGTGCCCTCCGCCGCGTCGACGAGTTCCCGGCCGTCGTCGGTCAGCGCCAGCAGCGATGACCGGCGGTCCGACGGATTGGGGTGCCGCGCGACCCATCCGTGCTTCTCCAGACGGTCGACACCCTTGCTGGTCGCCCCGATGCCGACGGCGAACGCGGCGGCGAGGTCCGCCACCCGGGACCCGGGGTGGTCTCGGAGGTGACGCAGGAACTCGAACTGCGACGTGACGATGCAGTGCCGCTCGCGAAGGCTGTCGTTGAGGGCGTTGTAGAGCCGTGTCTCGCAGCGGACGAGGTCGGAGAAGAAGTCGGGGAGGTCGGTGCTGCCGCCGGTTGATTTATATGCCACGGCATATAGTGTAGCGGCAGCTACTTACGATGGGAGCATGGGATGAGCAGGGAACAGCGCGCGGCGATCGACGCGATGCTGCGGCAGCCCCGGTCCGAGGAGTCCCGGTCCGACGAGCCCCGGTCGGTCGAGGAGATGCGGGCCTGGTTCAGGGCGATGATGTCCGAGATGATCGTGCCCGAAGGGATACGCACCACGGCGACGACGCTGGGCCCCCGCCCCGCGCTGCTCGTCGAGCCGGTCGGCGACCCCCGCGCGGGAACGATCCTGTACTTCCACGGCGGCGCCTACGTCTTCGGCTCGCCCCACACGGCGCTGTCGCTGACGGGCAATCTGGTGGCCAGGACCGGGTTCAGGGCCTTGTCGCTGGACTACCGGCTCGCCCCCGAGCACCCGTACCCGGCCGCGATCGAGGACGCGCTGAGCGCCTACCGCGCACTGCTCGACAGCGGCGAGGACCCTTCGGCCATCGCGTTCGCCGGCGACTCCGCCGGAGGTGGTCTCACCGTCACCACCTGCCTCGCCGCCCGGGACGCGGGCCTGCCGATGCCCGCGGCGATCGTGGCGTTCTCCCCCGGGCTCGACGCCACCCGGACCGGGGAGAGCATGGACACCAAGGCAGGCCTCGACCCGTACTTCACGCGCGAGAGCCTGGGACGCACCGGGGCCATGTACCTCGCGGGGCAGGACCCGCACCATCCGATGCTGAGCCCCGCCGTCCTCGCCGACCTGACCGGCCTCCCGCCGATGCTCCTGCAGGCGGGCACCAACGAAGTGCTCCTGGACGACTCCACTCGTACGGCCGCGCGGGCGAGGGCCGCCGGCGTGGACGCCGTCCTCGACGTCACCGCCGACGTGCCCCACGTGTTCCAGGCGTTCGCCGGCGTTCTCGAGGAGGCGGACGAGGCCTTGGACCGGGCGGCCCTCTTCCTGGGCCAGCGCATCCGGACCACGGGCGCCCCTACAGGATCACATGGGGCACGAAGCGTGCGTACTCGTCCGTGATCAGGCCGGAGGACTCCCGGATGCCCAGCCCCGCCGACTCGTTCTCGACCACCCAGGCGCCGAGGACGACGCGGTTGCCGTCGAAGTCCGGCAGGGGCGCCAGCTGCTGGTAGCAGCAGGCCTCCTCGCGCACCGCGGCCTCGGCGCCCGGTCCGTGGACCGTCACCCCCTCGCCCTCGCGGCCGAGGAGCGGCTTGGCGACGTAGCCGGTGGTGACCGCCAGGTCGCGCGGGCCGTCCAGGTAGGCGGGGAGGAGGTTCGGGTGGCCGGGGTAGAGCTCCCAGAGGATCGCCAGGAGGGCCTTGTTGCTCAGCAGCATCTTCCAGGCGGGCTCGATCCACAGGGTGCTGCCGGTGCCGCCGCCGTTGTCGAGGGTGTCCAGGACGTGGCCGGCGAAGGCGTCGGTGGTGAGCCACTCCCAGGGGTACAGCTTGAAGACGCCGCGGATGAACCGGAGGTCGTTGTCGACGAAGCGGCCGGAGAGGGTGTCCCAGCCGATCTCCTCCATGGAGATCCAGTCGGTGTCCAGGCCGGCCTGTTCCGCGGTCTCCTTGAGGTAGGCGACCGTCATCAGGTCCTCGCCCAGCTCGTCGGCCGAGGAGTGCGCGAAGTACAGGGGGCTGCCGGGCGGGAGGAGCCCGGCCTGCTTCTTCCAGGCGGCGACGAGGCGTTCGTGGAGGGAGTTCCACTGGTCGGCGCCGGGGAAGCGGTCCTCCATCCAGAACCACTGCGCCGAGGCGGCCTCCACCAGGGACGTGGGGGTGTCGGCGTTGTACTCCAGGAGTTTCGCGGGGCCGGTGCCGTCGTAGCGCAGGTCGAAGCGGCCGTAGACGGAGGGCAGTTCGGCGCGGCGGTGCCAGGCCTCGGCGACCGCTTGCGCCACCCGGGGGTCGGTGATGCCGAGGTCGGCGAAGCGGTCTGCCGTGACGATGTGGGCGGCCGCCGCCAGGCACATGCCGTGCAGTTCCTCGACGACCTCCTCCAGGGCCTCGACCTCCTCCAGCGTGAAGGCGTAGTAGGCGCTCTCGTCCCAGTACGGGCGCAAGGAGCCGTCGGGGTACCGGGTGAGGGGGTAGATCAGGCCCTGCTCCTCGACGGTCCGCTGCCAGCCGGGGCGGGGGGTGGTGGTGTGGCGTTCCATGCGGGGTCCGGGTCCGGCTCGGCCTCAGCCGCCGGAGCCGCCCTTGCCGCCGCCGAAGCCGCCGCGGTGCACTCCGGAGCGGTGGTTGTCGTCGTCCGAGCCCTTGCCGCCGCCCTTGGTGAAGGAGCCGCCGTCGACCCAGCCGCTCTTCTTCTTGCCGCCGTAGTACCAGCCGCCGTGGACGGAGGTCTTGGGACTGCTGGACTTGCAGTTCTTGTCGGACACGACCTTGTAGCCCCTGGCCGCGTTGTAGCTGTCGCGGTCCACGCAGCGCTTGTCGGGGTCGGAGGAGCAGGCGGTGAGGGCCGCGGCCAGGACGCCCACGCCGCCGAGCACGACCGTGGTGGAGCGGAGTTGGCTTCGCGCGTTCGTCATGTTTCGTACTTCCCCCCGTCGATGTCCGATACGGCAGCCAGCCTAGAGAGCGGTGAGAGCTCGTTCGAGCCGGGGGGCCGGTTTTCGCCACTCCCCTACAGTCACTCTGTGCTCTTCGGAATGGTGTGCGCGCTCGGCGCGGCGGTCTGCTTCGGTACGGCGACGGTGTGGCAGGCGATGGCCACGCGGACGGCGGCCGCGCGGGCGGCGGCCACCGGTGGACGTGGCGGGGACGCGGCGCTGCTGCTGCGGGCGCTGCGGCAGTGGCGGTACGCGGCCGGGCTGGCGCTGGACGGGCTCGGGTTCGTGCTGCAGGTCGTGGCGCTGCGGTCGGTGCCGATCTACGCGGTGGGCGCGGCGCTCGCCGCCAGCCTGGCGGTGACCGCGGTGGTCGCGGCGCGGCTGCTGCGGGTACGGCTGAGCGGGGTCGAGTGGGCGGCGGTCGCGGTGGTGTGCGCGGGGCTGGCGATGCTGGGGCTGGCCTCGGGGACGGAGGGCGACCGGGACGGGCCGGCTGCGCTGAAGTGGGTGCTGCTCGGGACCGCCATGGGGGTGCTGCTGCTGGGTCTGGCCGGCGGGCGGCTGCCGGAGCGGGGGCGGGCGCTGCTGCTCGGACTGGGGGCCGGGTTCGGGTTCGGGGTGGTGGAGGTGGCGGTGCGACTGGTCGGCTCCCTGCGGCCGGCCGGCCTGCTCACCGATCCGGCGGCGTACGCCCTGCTGCTGGGCGGGGGCGCCGCGTTCCTGTTGCTGACCTCGGCGCTGCAGCGGGGCTCGGTGACGGTGGCCACCGCCGGGATGGTCGTCGGGGAGACGCTCGGCCCGGCGGCCGTGGGCGTGGTGTGGCTCGGCGACCGGACCCGGGAGGGGCTGGCGTGGCTGGCCGTGCTCGGTTTCCTCGTCGCGGTGGCGGGCGCGCTGGCGCTGGCCCGGTTCGGGGAGGCACCGGCCGAGGCACCCGCCGGGACACCGGCCGAGGCGGCCTGACGGCCGCCCACCTCCACCCTTTACAGTTCCTTTTCAATTTGTTTCCGGATGATTTTTATTCCGATCTTTTTCCCAGCTTTTCAGGCAAGCGCTTGCATAAGGTTACGATCCGGACACCAGAAAAAGCCGGTTGAATCTTGAACGCTCCTGCGTTCCTGTGCGTACTCGATGACGTGACCAGTAATCCCGTCACCATCACCGTGGCGTATCACGTGGTGCCGGGCCACGAGGCCGACTTCCATTCCTGGGGGTGGGCCTTGCTGGGCGCCGGCGCGCGCCAGCCGGGCTTTCTGGGGGGTGGTGTTCTTGTCGACGAGGGATCGGAGTGGCATGTCGTATACCGCTTCGCCAGCGAGAGCACGGCCCGGGCCTGGGAGAACTCGCCGGACCGGTGGCAGTGGGACACCCGGGTGGCGGGGTTCGGGCAGGAAACGGGCCGACAGAGCGTGCGGGGCGCCAGGGCGTGGTTCGACGCCCAGGCCGCCCGGCCCACCACGCCCGCCGCACCGACGGCCCCGGCCCCACCGGCGAAATGGAAGCTCTGGTTCATAAACATGAGCGCGGTGTTTCCACCGGTGCTTTTGTTCAATCTCATCGTGATCCCCTATCTCGGCGGCCTCAATCCGATCGTTCGTACGCTGCTGTTGTGCTTGTGCGTGACGGCACTCGTCACCTGGATTCTCATGCCGCGCCTTCAGCGTTTCTTCAAGAAGTGGCTGTATCCACCGCTGCAGGCGCTCCGTGGGCGGCACAAACGACGGACCGCGTAGACCCGGGAACGACCCAAGGGAGGTGGGCGGGTGAAGACCCTGCTCATCGACAATTACGACTCGTACACGTACAACCTGTTCCAGCTGATCGCCGAGGTGAACGGCGAGGAGCCGGTGGTGGTCCGCAACGACGCCCCGGCCGACTCGGTACCGGACCTCGCGGGGTTCGACAACGTGGTGGTGTCACCGGGTCCGGGACACCCGGCCGAGCCCCGCGACTTCGGCATCAGCTCACGGGTGATCGCGGAGTCGTCACTTCCCGTGCTCGGCGTCTGCCTGGGCCACCAGGGCATAGCCCTCGGGGAGAGCGGCCGGGTGCTGCCCGCCCCGGAGCCCCGGCACGGGCATCTGACCGCGGTCCGGCACGACGGCCAGGACCTGTTCCGGGGTCTGCCGCAGAACTTCACCGCGGTCCGCTACCACTCGCTGTCCGTGCACGAGCCGCTGCCCGAGACCCTCGAGGCCACGGCCTGGGCGGAGGACGGCGTGCTGATGGGGCTGCGGCACCGCAGCCGGCCCCTGTGGGGGGTGCAGTTCCACCCGGAGTCCGTCCTCACCGACTACGGCCACCGCATACTGGTGAACTTCCGCAACCTCACCGCCGAGCTCGCCCGCAAGCCCCGTACGAAGAACACCGCGGTCACCCCGATCTCCCGCACCTCGTCGGCCGCGCCGACCGCGACCATCCCGCAGCCCCGGCGCGTCGGCCGCACCGTCTACCGTCTGCACACCCGGCGCATCGCCACCGCCGTGGACGCCGAGGCCGCCTTCACCCGGATGTACGCCGACTCCCCGCGGGCGTTCTGGCTGGACAGTTCGCGGGTCGAGCCGGGGCTGTCCCGCTTCTCGTTCTTCGGCGACGACAGCGGCCCGCTCTCCGAGTTCGTGCGGTACGACGTCGCGTCCGGCCGCTGCGAGATCGAGCGGGCCGGACGGCCGCCGCGCAAGGTCACGGCGAGCGTCTTCGACTACCTCAAGCGCCAGCTGACGAACCGGAAGGTGGACGCCACCGGTCTGCCCTTCGACTTCACCTGCGGCTACGTCGGCTACTTCGGCTACGAGACGAAGGCCGACTGCGGCTCGCCGAACCGGCACCGGGCGGCGACGCCGGACGCCTGCTGGCTGTTCGCCGACCGGCTGGTCGTGGTCGACCACGAGGAGGGGTTCACCTACGCGGTCTGCCTGGCGGAGGACACCCCGCAGGCCACCCTGGAGGCCGCCGACTGGCTTCAGAGCGCGGTCGCCCAGCTCACCTTCGTCGCCCCGGGCTCCGACCCGCAGACGCTGCCCGCGCCCACCGCCCCCGACCTCGCCGCCGCCGAACCCTGGCTGGTCCGCGACCGGGCGACGTACCTCGCGGACATCGAGGTCTGCCAGGACGAACTGCGCAAGGGCACCAGTTACGAGGTCTGCCTGACCAATGCCGCCCGGCTGCCCGCCCCGTCCGACGCCTACGACTTCTACCGGGTGCTGCGCCGCGTCAACCCGGCGCCGTACGCGGCCTTCCTCAAGTTCGGCGACCTCGACGTGGCCGGCTCCTCGCCTGAGCGGTTCCTGCGCATCACGCGGGACGGCACCGCCGAGGCCAAGCCCATCAAGGGCACCGCGCCCCGCGGCGGTAACCCGGCGGAGGACGCCCGGCTGCGGGACGCGCTCGCGGCCGACGCCAAGACCCGCGCCGAGAACCTGATGATCGTCGACCTGCTCCGCAACGACCTGGGCCAGGTCTGCCGCACCGGGACGGTCCGGGTCTCCCGGCTCATGGCCACCGAGACGTACGCGACCGTCCACCAGCTCGTCTCCACCGTCGAGGGGCGGCTGCGCGCGGGCACGCACGCCGTGGACTGCGTCCGCGCCTGCTTCCCCGGCGGGTCGATGACCGGTGCGCCGAAGCTGCGGACGATGGAGATCATCGACTCCCTGGAGACCGAGGCCCGCGGCGTCTACTCCGGCGCCCTCGGCTACCTCGGGTGCAGCGGCGGCGCGGACCTCAGCATCGTGATCCGTACCGCCGTCCTCGCGGACGGTCTGCTGCACCTGGGCGCCGGCGGGGCGATCGTCCTCGACTCCGACCCGGTCGCCGAGTACGACGAGATGCTGCTGAAGACGGCGGCCCAGATGCGGGCCCTGCAGGCCCTGCGCGAGCAGCCGGCGGCGGGGGCGCCCCGGGAGCCGGTACGGGTGACGACCCTCCAGGACATGGGAGCGGCCACCGCACCGGCGGACGGCCGCCGGGACGCAGCCCCGCGCGTGCGCCCCCGCCGTGAGCCCGCCGCCCTCCCGGCCGTCGTAGAGGAGCCCGCCCGATGACCGCCCCCACCCTGCGGCCCGGCCCCGTCCCCGCCACCGTCCCCGGCGCGCCCGACGCCGACGCGCCCGGCAACCTCGCGACGCATCTCGCCGCGCTGGCCGAGCGGCGCGGGTGGAACGGACGGACCGCCTTCCACCAGGGGCACCGGATCTGGACCCACGGCGAGGTGCACGCCCTCGCGGCCGGTGCGGCGAGCGTCCTCGCCGGTGAGGGGGTGCGGACCGGCGACCGGGTGCTGCTGGCGCTGCCCGACGGCATCGCCTGGGTGACGGCGTTCCTGGCCGTCGCGCGCCTGGGGGCCGTGGCCGTACTGGTCAACCCCGAACTCCCGGCGGCCGAGCACGCGTTCATGGCCGAGGACACGGCAGCCGTGCTGTCCGTGACCGGGCCCGGCCTCGAGGACCGGTTCGGCGACCGGGCCCGGCTCGGCGCCGACCAGCTCCTGGCGCTCGCCCCCACCGCGGAGCCCGCCACCGCCCACCCGGTCGACGCGCACACCCCGCTGTACGTGCAGTACACCTCCGGCACGACGGGCCGCCCCAAGGGGGTGGTGCACGTGCACGCCGACCCGAAGACGTACCACGACCTCATCGGCCGGCGGCTGCTGCGGATCACCGAGGACGACGTCACCCTGTCGGTGTCCAAGCTGTACTTCGCCTACGGGTTCGGCAACGCCTTCGTCTTCCCGCTGTTCTCCGGCTCGTCCGCCGTGCTGGTGGACGGACGTCCGACCCCGGCCGCCGTGGACGGGCTCGTGGCCCGGCACCGGGTGACCCTGCTGTACTCCGTGCCGTCCGCGTTCGCCGCGCTGGTCGCCGACCGGGGCAACGGGCACGAGGCCTGCTTCGCCTCGGTACGGGCCGCGGTCTCGGCCGGTGAGGGCATGCCCGAGGGCCTCGGCCGGCAGGTGACCGAGCTGCTCGGCGCCCCGGTGCTGGAGCAGATCGGCTCCACCGAGGCCGGGCACGCGTTCTGCGCCAACGGCTTCGACCACAACCACCCGGGCACCGTGGGCCGTCCGGTGCCCGGCTTCGAGGTGGAGCTGCGCGACGGCGCCGGGCGGCCGGTGCCGGACGGCGCGGAGGGCGAACTGTGGGTGCGCGGGCCGACGGTCACGCCCGGCTACCTGAACCGGCCCGAGGAGACGGCGCGCACCCTGACCGGCGGCTGGCTGGCCACCCACGACCGGGCGCGGCGCGAACCGGACGGCACCTACCGGCACCTCGGCCGCACCGACGACATGGAGATGGTCGGCGGCATCACCGTCTCCCCGCTGGAGGTGGAGGCCGTGCTGCGCACCCACCCGGCGGTGCGGGAGGTCGCGGTGGTGGCCGTGAGCGACGGATCCGGCGCCAGCCGGCTGCGGGCCTTCGTGGTGTCCGCGACGCCACCGCAGCCGCGCCTGCAGGAGGACCTGATCCGGCTGGCCCGGGAGCACCTGGCCGCCTTCAAGGTCCCCAGAAGCGTCAGCTTCGTCCCGTCGCTCCCGCGCACGTCCTCCGGAAAGCTCCGCCGCCACCTGGTCCGCCGGGGCGCGTGGTGACCGTGGCAGTGGTGACCATGGCAGAAAGGAACGGCCCGATGGCCCGACAGCCCCTCCTCGCCGACCGCGCGTTCTATCTGGGCCCCGTCTTCCGGGACGCCGCCGACCGCCACGGCGCCGTCTTCGTCACCCTGGACCGGCCGCTGGACGTCAGCCCCGAACTCGGCGTCGACCTCACCTACCGGGTGCTGGCCGACGTCGTCGAGGAGCTGTCCGCCCGGTTGTGGGAGGCCGGGGTACGGCCCTCGGAGCAGGTGGCCCTCCACAAGACGGACAACGTCGACATCGTGCTGCTGACCTGCGCGGTCTCTCGCATCGGCGCCGTTCCCGTGCTGCTGTCGCCGGGGCTGGCCGGCCCGGTCGCCGGACAGCTCCTCCAGCGGCTGAACCGGCCCTGGCTGGTCACCGACCGGGCGAAGCTTCAGGGCCCGCTGCGGGAGGTCGACCTCGCCCCGCTGGTGCGGCGGACGCTGTCCGTGGACGACGCGCCCGGCGCCGAACCGCTGCGGAAGTACGCCGGTGCCCGGCCGCCCGCGCCGGTGCGGCTGCACCCCCGCGAGGCCTCCCTCATCACCCACAGCTCCGGCACCACCGGCGTCCCCAAGCTCGCCGTGCACTGCGCGAACACGATGTGGAACCGGCTGGTCCCGCAGAAGGCGATGGGCTGGCCCACGCGCGGTGAGACCGCCGCGCTGCACATGTCGTTCGTGCACTCGCGCTTCTACCACCTGCTCGGCGTGCTGCTGCACTTCGGCAGCCCGCTGGTACTGATCACCGACCCGGACCCGGCCGCGGTGGGACCGCTGCTGGCCCGGCACCGGCCCGGGATCGTCGAGACCCACCCCAACACGTTCGTGCTGTGGGAGGAGCTGGCCGACGCCCCCGGGGCACCGCTGTCCAGGGTCCTGTCGTACGGCTCGACGTTCGACGCCATCCATCCGCGGACCGTACGGCGGCTGCTGGACGCCTCCAGACGCCGTACGCCCTGGATGATCCAGCTCTACGGGCAGAGCGAGACGGGACCCGTCGCCTTCCAGTGGTTCACCCGGCGCAGCGCGGCCCGCGCGGACGGCCGCCGGGTCGGCACCGGGATACCCGGCTTCACCCGGGTCCGCGTCACCGCCCCCGACGGCAGCCGGGCCAGACCCGGGACGCCCGGCCGGATCGAGGCCCGCACCCGGGGCCGCATCCTCACCTACCTCGGCGCCCGGGAGCAGTACGAGCGCCAACTGGACGGCGAGTGGTGGCAGATGGGCGACATGGGCTACCGGACCCGGCTGGGCGCCCTGCACCTGATGGACCGTGAGGTGGACCAGATCGACTCCGTGCACAGCAATCTGGAGGTCGAGGACACGCTGATGGACCGGCTGGAGGAGCTGCGTGAGGTGGTCATCGTGCCGGGCGCGGACCGGGAGCCGGTACCGGTGGTGTGCGTCCGGGGCGAGCGGCCGCTGGACCCGGAGCGATGGCGGGAGGCCACGGCCGACCTGCCGGCGATGGCCGAGCCCCGGCAGTGGCGGTTCGAGGAGCTGCCGATGACCGCCACGTGGAAGGTGAAACGGGTGGAGATCAGCCGCATGCTGGCCGAGAGAGCCGCGGCGTGATCCCGGCCGTCGTGGTGGGCGCCGGTCCCGTGGGCCTGTCGGCGGCACTCGCCCTGCGCGCCCACGATCTGCCGGTAGTCCTGCTGGAAGCCGACCCGGAGGGCCGCCGGCGCCCCGGGAGCCGCGCGCTGTTCGTGCACCGGGAGACGCTGCGGCTGCTCGACGGGATGCGGCCGGGGCTGGCCGCCGAGATCACCGGGTACGGGCGCACCTGGCACACCCGGCGGACCCTGTACCGCGGCCGTGAGGTGTACTCCCGCACCTTCCCGCCGCCGTCCGGTCTGCCGCCCTTCACCAGCCTGCGCCAGGTGGACACCGAACGCTTCCTGCTGGAGGCCTGCCGGGCGGCCGGGGTGGAGTTCGTCTGGGACACGGAGGTGACGGGCGTACGGACCGGTCCCGAGGAGGCCGTGCTGACCACGCAGGACGGGCGGGTCTTCAGCGCCCGTCACGTCATCGCGGCGGACGGCGCCCGCTCGGCGGTCCGGGCGGCGCTGGGCATCCGCATGGAGGGCACGCACGGGGACGGTTTCCACGTCGTCGTGGACGTGGCCGACGAGCCGGGCGCCGAACTGCCGCTGGAGCGGGTCTTCCACTACGAGCATCCGGGGCTCGGCGGGCGCAGCGTGATGCGGGTGCCGTTCACCGGCGGCTTCCAGGTCGACCTGCAGTGCCGGGACGACGACGAGTGGGAGGAGTACGGCACCGAGGAGGCGGTGCGGCGGTGGTTGCCCGCGGTCATCGGGGACGGGTACTCCGAGCGGATCCTGTGGGTGTCCACGTACCGCTTCCTGCGCAAGGTCGCGGCGTCCTTCACCGATCCGCACGGGCGCGTGCTGCTCGTCGGCGAGGCGGCGCACCTCTTCCCGCCGTTCGGGGCACGGGGCATGAACAGCGGGATCGCCGACGCGGCAGCGGCGGCGGATGCCGTCGCGGCAGCGGCGGCGGATGCCGTCGCGGCAGGCGCGGCGGCGGTGGCCGGTTTCGCCGAGGTCCGGCGGGCGGCGGGCCTGTTCAACAGCGCCGCCGCCGGTGCGGCACTGGAGCACCTGCGGCCGCACCGGCGGATCGTCCGGGTCAAGCAGCGGGCGGCGGCGGCCCTCGCGCCGGTGCTGCCCTGGTGCGGATCGTGGCTGGAGCACGCGCCGTACGGGCCGCGGCACGGAGCACCGGCGGTCGCCGGCGGCAAGTACTGAGGAGGCGAGCGTCTGTGATACGACCGGCGACTCTGGAAGGGCTGTTGACGTGGACGCCGCGTCGTGGGCTGACGCCCGGCCCGGTGGACGGCGGGCGGCTGCTCGTCGCGGACTCCTGGCTGGTGCGTGACGGCCGGGTACGCGGTCTCGGCCGGCACCGGGAGCGCTTCCTGCGGGCCTGCGGCGAGTGCGACGGGCCGCCACTGCGCCGGCTGCTGGAGTTCTGGCAGGACATGACGGCCGCGCTGCCACGCACGGGCGAGTGGTTCCCCAGGGTGGAACTCGCCGCGGAATCAGGAGAGTCGCGGCTGCTGCTGCGGCACGCCCCGCCGCTCGGCACGGAGATACGGGTGTGGGCGGCGGGGCAGTGCGACCCGCGGACGCTCCCCCGCCGCAAGGGCCCGGACCTGGACGTCCTGGCCCGCGTCCGGCGGCGGGCGACCACCGCGGGCGCCGAGGAGGCGGTGCTGGTCACGCCGTCCGGTGTGGTCCTGGAGTCGGCCACCGCCAGCGTGCTGTGGTGGGAGGACGACACCCTGTGCCTGCCCGCGCCGCGGCTGCCCGTCCTGCCCGGCGTGACCGTCGGCCTCATCCAGGAACGGGCCCTGCGCTCCGGTATCCGCGTCGCCCACCGCGAGCGGACCGTGGCGGAACTGGACGGCCGTGAGGTGTGGCTGGTCAACGCGCTGCACGGCATCCGGCCCGTGACCGGGTGGACGGGCGGGACCGACGGGAACGAGGTGCCGATGCGGGCGGCCGAGCCGGTGCGCGCGCCGGAATGGCGGGAATGGCTGGACGGCATCATGGAGCCACTGCCGGGCGACTGACTTTACTTTGTCCCGCACACCGGAAAAACGGCGCCGGATCGAAACTGATTCGACCCGGCGCGTTTTTCACTGCCCGAATTCAGTTATTGTTCAGTCGTTCTGTTCAGTGCTTCTGCGGAACGGGCTGATAAGCCCCCGGAACCATCCGCGTCGCGATCGCGATCCGGTTGTAGGCGTTGATGACGGTGGCCGCCCAGATCAGTGCCGCGATCTGGTTCTCGTCGAAGACCTCGGCCGCCTCGGCGTAGACCGCGTCGGGCACGTGCCCGTCGTGCACCAGGGTCACGGCCTCGGTCAACGCCAGTGCGGCGCGCTCACGCGCGTTGAAGAAGGGCGTCTCCCGCCACGCGTTCAGGGCGTAGATCCGCTGCTCGGTCTCGCCCTTGGCGCGGGCGTCCTTGGTGTGCATGTCGAGGCAGAAGGCGCAGCCGTTGATCTGGGAGGCGCGGATCCGGACCAGTTCCAGGATTTCCGGTTCGACCTTGGCGTCCTGGGCGGCGGAAACGGCGGCGCCGTGCAGCGCACCCATGGCCGCGGACACGTCGGGGGTGATTTTCTTCAGGGCCACGCGGGATACGGAATCGCTAGTGCTCATGGGGTGACTCTAATACTTCCGCGCACCGAAATGAATTCCGGACCGGAAAACGCGCCCGATTATTCGGGCAGCGCCGCGCACAACGCGTCCAGCGCCCCGGACCACGCGTGGTCCGGAGGTGTCCCGTAGCCCACGACGAGCGCGTCCGGCTGCTCGGCGGTCGCCTCCGGGTGCCGGTAGCGGCGCAGGCCGTGCACCGCGAGCGAGTGCCAGGCCGCCGCCCGCAGTGCCGCCTGTTCGGTGCCGGGCGGGAGCCGCAGCACCACATGCAGGCCCGCCGCGATGCCGGTGGCGCGGACCGCGGGGGCCCGCCGGGCTAGTTCGGCCACCAGGGCGTCGCGGCGCCGCCGGTAGCGCAGCCGGGAGGCGCGGACATGGCGGTCGTAGGCGCCGGAGTCGAGGAACTCGGCGAGGGTCAGCTGGTCCAGCACGCCGCAGGTGTCGATACGGCCCTTGGCCGCCGCGGCCCGGTCCGCCAGCGCCGGCGGCAGCACCATCCAGGCCAGCCGGAGGCCGGGGGCCAGGGACTTGCTGGCGGTGCCCACGTAGACGACGTGGTCGGGGTCGAGCCCCTGCAGGGCGCCGACCGGCTGGCGGTCGTAGCGGAACTCCCCGTCGTAGTCGTCCTCCAGGACCAGCCCGCCGGTGCGCCGCGCCCACTCCACGACGGCCGCCCGCCGTTCGGGGTGCAGGGCCCCGCCCATCGGGAACTGGTGGGCGGGGGTCAGCAGTACGGCCTCGGCGGACTCCAGTCCGCGGGTGTCGGTGCCCAGTTCGTCGTACGGCTGCGGCCGTGTGACCAGTCCCGCGTCGGTCAGCAGCTTCCAGTGGGCGTCGAGGCCGTACGACTCGACCGCCACGGTCCGTACGCCGCGGGCCCGCAGTACCGTGCCGAGGATCCGCAGCCCGTGCGAGAAGCCGGCGCAGACCAGGACGGCGTCCGGGTCGGCGCGTACGCCCCGGGAGCGGGCGAGGTAGCCGGCGAGGGCGGTGCGCAGTTCGGGGCGGCCCCGCGGGTCGCCGTAGTCGAGGGCGTCGCTGGGTGCCGCGGTCACGGCGCGGCGGGCGGCCCTGAGCCACTCGGCGCGGGGGAAGGCGGCGACGTCGGGGGTGCCGGGGACGAGGCTGTAGGCCGGCCGGGCGCGTTCCCGGCGGCGGGGTGCCGTGCCCCCGGCCGACGGGACCACCGCACGGTCGGCGACCCGCGTGCCCGAACCCTGCCGGGCGGTGAGCCAGCCCTCGGCGACCAGATCGCCGTAGGCGTCGGCGACGGTGTTGCGGGCGATGCCCAGGTCGGCGGCGAGGGTGCGCGAGGAGGGCAGCCGGGTGCCGGGGGCGAGGCGGCCGGTGCGGACGGCGTCCCGCAGGGCGTCGGTGAGGCCCCGGCGCAGACCGCGTGAGCGGGCCGGTTCCAGGTGCAGGTCGACGCCCAGAGTGGCCCATGTTTTCGCCATGGAAATGGACCATACTCCTGGGCTGCCTCACTCCTAGGGTCGAGGACATGACCACAGAGGAAACCGTCGGGTACGCCCCCGAACACCCGCCCCGCCTGCGCTGGGCCCAGCACGCCCCCGAGGTCTACAAGGCGATGGTCCGGCTGGAGACCGCCGCCCGGAAGGGTCTGGACCCGAAGCTGTACGAGCTGGTCAAGATCCGGGCCTCGCAGCTCAACCACTGCGCGTTCTGCCTCGACATGCACACCAAGGACGCCCTCGCGGCCGGCGAGAGCGTCCAGCGGATCGTGCAGCTCAGCGCCTGGCAGGAGTCGCGGCACTTCTACACGGAGAAGGAGCTGGCGGCGATCGAGCTGACCGAGGCGGTCACGGTCCTGACGGAAGGGTTCGTGCCGGACGAGGTGTACGAGCGGGCAGCCAAACAGTTCGAGGAGGCCGAGCTGGCGCAGCTCATCGCCGCGATCACAGTGATCAACGCGTGGAACCGGTTCGGGGTCACCACCCGCATGCCCCCGGGCCACTACGAGCCGGGACAGTTCGAGTGAGCCGTACGCAGCTACTGGACCGCGGGGTCGGGGCGGCCATGTCGGCGCTGAGCGCGGCCGCGAAGCAGGGGCTCGGCGACCCGGTCCTCGCCGAACTGGTCATGATCCGCGCCTCGCAGCTCAACCACTGCGCGTTCTGCCTCGACATGCACCTCCAAGTGGCCCGGAAGAACGGGGAGTCGGAGGACCGCATCCAGTTGCTGAACGCCTGGGAGGAGGCCGAGGACCTCTACAGCGAGCGGGAGCGGGCGGCGCTGGCGCTGACGGAGGCGGTGACCGTGCTGACAGAGGGTTTCGTACCGGACGAGGTGTACGAGGGGGCGGCCAAGCACTTCGACGAGGCCGAACTGGCTCACCTCATCGCCCTGATCACCGCCATCAACGGCTGGAACCGGCTCATGGTGAGCCGCCGCGTCCCGCCGGGGGGTTACCGGCCATGAGGAAAGTGGACGTCTTACGGTCCCTGCACCGGCGGCGCGCCCACGGCGACCCGCTCGTGCTTCCTGGCCCCTGGGACGCGGCCGGGGCGCGGGTCTTCGCCGAGGCCGGGTTCCCTGCGCTGGCCACACCGAGCGCCGGGATCGCCGCCTCCCTCGGGTACGCGGACGGGGCCGTCCCGGCCGACGAGATGTTCGCTGCGGTGGCGCGCATCACGCGGGCGGTGGACGTGCCGGTGTCGGCGGACGTCGAGGACGGGTACGGGCTGCCGCCGAAGGAGCTGGTGGAGCGGCTGCTGGAGGCGGGCGCCGCCGGGTGCAACCTCGAGGACTCCCACGCGGGCGTCCTCAAGGCCCCCCACGAGCACGCCGACCGGCTCGCCGAGGTGCGTTCGGCCGCGGCCGACCAGCTCTTCGTCAACGCCCGTGTCGACACGTTCGCGCGCGGGGTCACGGACCCCGCCCAGGCAATCCAGCGGGCCGCGCTCTACGTCGCCGCGGGCGCCGAATGCGTGTACCCGATCTTCGCCCCGGCGTCCGTGCTGCCGCTGCTGCGGTCCGGGATCCAGGGGCCGATCAACATGATGGCCCGGCTGGACGGCGAGGGCCCCTCGCCCGCCGAACTCGGCGAACTCGGGGCCACCCGCGTCACGTTCGGGCCCGGACTCCAGCGGCGGTCCATGCAGGCGCTGCGGGAGATCGCGGACGAGTTGCGGTAGGGCTCAGGACAGCCACGCCTTCCAGGTGGACGGGTGGCTGTCCACCCACTTCTTCGCCGCGTCCTCAGGGGTCAGCTTCTGGTCGGCGATCATCAGGGAGACCTCGTTCTGGTCCTCCGTGGTCCACTTGAACTTCTTCAGGAAGGCGGCCGCCTTGCCGCCGGACTTCGCGAAGTCCGCGTTGAGGTACTTCTGCAGCGGGGTGTGCGGGTAGGCGCAGGCGACCTTCGCCGGGACCGCGTCGCAGCCCTCCTTGTACGGCGGCAGCTTCACCTCGGTCATCGGGACCTTCTTGAACAGCCACTGGGGTGAGTACCAGTAGGTGAGGAAGGGCTTCTTCTCCTTGGCGAACTGCCGCATCTGGGTGATCTGGGCGGCCTCGGAACCGGCGAAGACCACCTGGTAGTCCAGCTTCAGGTTCTGCACCAGCGCCTTGTCGTTGGTGACGTAGGACGGTGAGCCGTCCATGAGCTGGCCCTTGCCGCCGCTCTCCGGGGTGCGGAAGAGGGAGGCGTACTTGTTCAGGTTCTTCCAGTTGGTGATGTCCGGGTGCTGCTTGGCCAGGTAGGTCGGCACGAACCAGCCGATGTGCCCGGTCACCCCGAGGCCGCCGCCGCGGGCGATCGTCTTCTTGTCGTCGACGTACCGCTTCTCCTGGTCGGGGTGGCCCCAGTCCTCCAGGATGGCGTCGACCCGGCCCTGGCTGAGCGCGTCCCAGGCGGGCACCTCGTCGACCTGGACGGTGTCGACGCGGTAGCCGAGCTTGTGCTCCAGCAGGTACTGGGCGACGGCCACGTTGGACTGGGCGCCGACCCAGGACTGCACGGAGAGCGTGACCGTCTTCGACCCCTGCGCGTTGGCGAACGGCGAGGCCTGCTTGGTCATGTCGGCGGCGCCGCAGCCGGTCAGCAGGGACAGGGCCGCGGCCGAGGAGGCGACCAGGGCCGTTCTGCGGTGGATCCTCATGTCACGCTCCCTTCGTGCGGCGTTCGGTGGGCTGGGTCACCCGGTCCAGGACCAGGCCGAGGCAGACGATCGCCGCGCCGGCCACCAGACCGGTCGCCAGGTCGCCCTGGGCGAGGCCGAAGGCCACGTTGTAGCCGAGGGCGCCGCCGCCGACCAGGCCGCCGATGATGACGACGGCGAGGACCAGGACCACGCCCTGGTTGACGGCGAGCAGCAGTGACCGGCGGGCGAGCGGGAGCTGCACCTGCCAGAGCTGCTGGCGGCCGGTGGCGCCGAGCGAGCGGGCCGACTCCAGCGCGGCCGGGTCGACCTGGCGCAGGCCCTGCGTGGTGATCCGGACGACGGCCGGCAGGGCGTAGACGACGGCCGCGGCGACGGCCGGGGCGCGGCCGACGCCGAACAGGGCGACGACCGGGATCAGGTACACGAACTGCGGCATCGTCTGGAACACGTCCAGGACGGGGCGCAGGGCCTGCTCGAAGCGGTCGCTGCGGGCGGCGGCGATACCGGTGGCGAAACCGAGCACGAGGGTGACGGCGACGGCCGCGAGGACCTGCGAGAGGGTGTCCAGGGACGGCTCCCACACGCCGAGCACGCCGATCGCGGCCATCGCGAGGACGGCGGTCAGCGCGGTGCGCCAGGTGCCGATCACCCAGGCCAGCGCGGCCACGATCAGCAGCACCGACCACCAGGGCAGCCACTGCAGGCCGCTGCGGAGGGGGTCGAGGACCCAGGTGGTGAAGTGTCCGGCCCAGTCGGCGGTGCCGCCGACGTAGGGCACGCCGGAGTAGAGGTGGGCGGTCATCCAGTCGACGGCGCGGTTGACCGGTGCGGCGATGTCGAAGGTCCAGGCGTCGGGCCAGTCGAGGCGGCCCAGGAACCGGGCGGCCAGCGCGACGGCCACGGTGGCGGCCAGCGCGTAGAGCCATGCGATCGAGCGCGAGCGGGTGGTGCCGTCACCGGCAGCGCAGGTGACCCGGTCCAGGATGACGGCCAGCAGCACGATCGGGATGCCGGCCGCCAGGGCCGCGCCCACGTCGACGGAGGCGAGCGCCTGGTAGACGCGGTCACCGAGGCCGCCGGCGCCGATGACGGAGGCGATGACCGCCATGGACAGCGCCATCATGATCGTCTGGTTGAGGCCGAGGAGGAGTTCCTTGCGGGCCAGCGGGATACGGGCGGTCATCAGCCGCTGGCGGGACGTGGCGCCGAGTGACTCCACCGCCTCCAGCACCTCGGGGTCGGCGCCGCGCAGGCCGAGGGAGGTGAGCCGGGCCATGGGCGGGGCCGCGTAGACGACGGTGGCGAGGACGGCCGCCGGGACGCCGATGCCGAAGACCAGGACGACGGGGAGCAGGTAGGCGAAGGCCGGCAGCACCTGCATGGTGTCCAGGACCGGGCGCAGGGCGCGGTCCAGCCGGTCGGAGAGCCCGGCGCCGAGGCCCAGCAGGAAGCCGACGGCCACGGAGACCAGGACGGCGACCACCATCAGCGCGAGGGTCTGCATGGTCGGCTCCCACATGCCCAGCACACCGCAGGCGAGGAACGCGACGGCCGTGCCGAGTGCGAGCCGGACGCCCGCGACCCGCCAGGCGACGAGCGCGCCGAACGCCGTGACTCCGGCCCAGCCCGCGGCGAGCAGGGTGAGGTACACGGCGCGTACGGAGATCACGACCGCGTTGCTGATGTAGCCGAAGAAGTACAGGAACAGCGGGTGGCTGTCCCGGTTGTTGATGACCCAGTCGCTGGCGTCGGCGAGCGGCTTGGACACGTCGACGGTCAGCGCGTGCGGCCATGCGGCGTGCGGCCAGCGGGCGGCGGCGAGGGGCACGAGGACCACCGCGGCCAGGGCGAGCAGGAGGAGTTTGCGGGTGGCGCGGTGCTTGAGGATGCCGGGGAGCGCGAGTCGGGGGGCGCTCGCGGTGACGGTTGCCATCACACGACCTCCGCGCCGGCGCCGGCCGGGGGCGCTTCCCGGCGGCGCTGGGGCAGGGCCCGCCGGACGGTCGCCGCCTGCGCGGCGGCGCTGCTGTCCGGGGCCGTGCCGTTGCCGGCCACGATCCCGAGCAGTGCGTCCGAGTCCACCACGCCGATGCACCGGCCCTTGTCCACCACGCACACGGGCCTGCCGTCCGCCGCGACGACCTTGATCGCGTCGGCGACGACCGTGTCCGGCCGGAGCGCGCCCGGGTGGTCCGGGCCGCCGCAGTCGCCGGGGCGCATGGCCTTGCGGACGGTCAGGACCTGTTCGCGCGGGACGTCCCGGACGAACTCGCGGACGTAGTCGTCGGCCGGGGAGCCGACGATCTCCTCCGGGGTGCCGAGCTGCACCACGCGGCCGTCGCGCATGAGGGCGATGCGGTCGCCGAGCTTGAGAGCCTCGCTGAGGTCGTGGGTGATGAAGACCATCGTGCGGCCCTCCTCGTGGTGCAGCCGGATCACCTCTTCCTGCATGTCGCGGCGGATCAGCGGGTCGAGGGCGCTGAACGGCTCGTCGAAGAGCAGCACCTCGGGGTCCACGGCGAGCGCGCGGGCGAGTCCGACGCGCTGGCGCTGACCGCCGGAGAGCTCGGCGGGGCGGCGCTTCTCCATGCCCTTCAGGCCGACCTTGTCGACGACCTCCTTGGCCCGTGCGCGGCGCTCGGAGCGGCCTACGCCCTGGATCTCCAGGCCGTAGGCGACGTTGTCGAGGACGGTGCGGTGCGGGAGCAGACCGAAGTGCTGGAAGACCATGGCGGCGCGGTGGCGGCGCAGTTCGCGCAGCCGGCCGCGGTCCATGGCGCGGACGTCCTCGCCGTCGATGGCGATGGTGCCCGCGGTGGGTTCGATCAGCCGGGTCAGACAGCGCACCAGCGTGGACTTGCCGGAGCCGGACAGGCCCATGACGACGAAGACCTCGCCCTTGCGGACGTCGAAGGAGACGTCGCGGACGGCCGCGGTGCAGCCGGTGCGGGAGCGCAGTTCGGCGGGCTGGAGATCGGTCAGTTCGGGGTCGGCGGGGACGCGGTCGGCCTTCGGGCCGAACACCTTCCACAGGCCGTCCACGGCGAAGACGGGGGCGGTGTCCTCGGTGTCGGCGGTGGGCGGCTTGCGGGTGGCGGGCGTGATGGTCATCGCAGACCACCTCCGATCAGGTCGACGGCTTTCTCACCGACCATCAGCACCCCGATCATGGGGTTGACGGCGGTCATGGTCGGGAACACGGACGCGTCGGCGACACGGATGCCGTCGAGGCCGCGAATCTTCAACTCGGGGTCGACGACTGCGTGTTCGTCGTCGACGGCACCCATCCGGCAGGTGCCCGCCGGGTGGTAGACGGTGTGCGCGACCTTGCGCGCGTACTCGCTGATCTCGGCGTCACCGGTGACGTCCGGGCCCGGGCACACCTCGCGCTTCAGCCAGCCCGCGAGCGGTTCGGTCTTCGCGATCTCACGGGCGATGCGGATGCCGTCGACGAGGGTGCGGGCGTCGTAGTCGTCCTCGTCGGTGAAGTAGCGGAAGTCCAGGGCGGGTTTGACCGACGGGTCGGCGCTGGTCAGGTAGAGCCGGCCGCGGCTCTTCGGCTTGGGGATGTTCGGGGTCATCGAGACGCCGTACTGCGGACGTTCGTAGCCCAGCCGTTCCGGATTGTCCGTGAAGGGGACCTGGTAGAAGTGGAACATCAGGTCCGGGCCCGCGTGTTCGGGATCGCGGCGCACGAACAGGCCCGCGTCGGAGTCCATCGCGGAGTTCTCGGGGATGGGTCCGTTCGTCTCCCAGACGATCACCGACTCGGGGTGGTCGAGCAGGTTCTCGCCGACGCCCGGCAGGTCGTGGACGACCGGTATGCCGAGCCGCTCCAGGTCGGCCTTGGGGCCGATGCCGGAGTGCAGCAGCAGACGGGGCGAGTCGACCGCGCCGGCGCACAGCAGGACCTCGGTGCGGGCGCGTACGAGGATCTCCTCGCCGTCCTTGGTGCGCACGTGCACGCCCTCGGCGCGGGTGCCGTTCAGCTCCAGCTTGTACGCCCAGGTCTCCAGCAGGATCGTCAGGTTGGGGCGCTCGTCCATCACCGGGTGCAGGTAGGCCACCGAGGCGCTGGAACGCTTGTTGTCCTCGGGGTGGTAGGCGAGGTCGAAGAATCCGACGCCCTCGGTGAAAGGCCTGCGGTTGAACCCTTCGACCCTGGGTACTCCGAGTGCGGACTGGGCGGCGTCGACGAAGTCGCGGGCGATGGCGTTCCGGTCCTTCTCGTCGACCGGGACGATGTTGTTGAGGAGACGTGCGTAGTAGGCCTCCATGGGGACGGCGCCCCAGCCCTTGGCGCCGGCGGCCTCCCACTCGTCCCAGTCGGAGGGCAGGGGCTTGAAGGCGATGAGGGTGTTGTGGGAGGAGCAGCCGCCGAGGACGCGGGCGCGGCTGTGCCGGATGTGGGAATTGCCGCGTGGCTGCTCGGTGGTGGGGTAGTCGTAGTCGAGTTCGCCGCCGAGCAGGCCCATCCAGCGGCGCAGGGTGAGGACGTCGTCGCGGCCTACGTCGCTGGGGCCGCCCTCGATGACGGCGACGGTGACGTCCGGGTTCTCGGTGAGGCGTGAGGCTATGACGGAGCCTGCCGTGCCGCCGCCGATCACGACGTAGTCGTAGACGTGGGGACTGTCGGACATGGGGGTGCTCACTCCTGGTGGGACGCTCGGGGGGAGTCGGGGACGGGGGGATCTGGGGGTGCGCGGGTGCCGTGGGTCTGCGTGCGGTCGGGGTCGCGGGGGCCCGGCGGGGGGAAAGCGGGAGGTCAGCCCGCGAACCAGCGCACCGGCCGGGGTGCCAGGTTCTGGTAGATGTGCTTGGTCTCGCGGTACTCGGCGAGTCCGGCGGGGCCCAGTTCGCGTCCCACGCCGCTCTTGCCGAAGCCGCCCCACTCCGCCTGCGGCAGATAGGGGTGGAAGTCGTTGATCCAGACGGTGCCGTGCCGCAGCCGTCCGGCGACGCGCCGGGCGCGGCCCGCGTCGGCGGTCCAGACGGCGCCCGCGAGGCCGTACTCGGTGTCGTTGGCGAGGTAGACGGCCTCGTCCTCGGTGCGGAAGGTCTCGACGGTGAGGACCGGGCCGAAGACCTCCTCCCGGACGACCTTCATCTCGCGGTGACAGCGGTCGAGGACGGTCGGCTCGTAGAAGTACCCGGACTCGGGCCGGATGTCGTCGGGCCGGGGCCGCTTGCCGCCGGAGCGCAGCACCGCGCCCTCGGAGAGGGCGGATTCGACGTACGCCTCGACCTTGGCGCGCTGCTGCTCGGAGACAAGGGGGCCGCACTCCACGCCGTCCTCGGTGCCCCGGCCGAGGCGGATCTTCTCGGCGCGGCGGGCGAGTTCGGCGACGAAGCGGTCGCGGACGGACTCCTCGACGATGAGCCGGCCGCCCGCCGAGCAGACCTGGCCGCTGTGGATGAAGGCGGCGTTGAGGGCCTGGTCGACGGCCGTGTCGAAGCCCTCGTCGGTGGCGCAGGCGTCGGCGAAGACGACGTTGGGGTTCTTGCCGCCGAGTTCGAGGGCGACCTTCTTGACGGTGGGGGCGGCGGCCTGGGCGACCTTGGTGCCGCTGACCAGACCGCCGGTGAAGGAGACCAGGTCGACGTCGGGGTGCTCGGCGAGGCGGGCGCCGACGGTGTGGCCGGGGCCGGTGACGATGTTGGCCACACCGGCCGGGAGCCCGGCCTCCACCAGCAGTTCGATCAGGGCGATGGTGGTCAGCGGGGTTATCTCGCTGGGCTTGATCACGAAGGTGTTGCCGGCCGCGAGCGCCGGGGCGACCTTCCAGCTCGCCTGCAGGAGGGGGTAGTTCCAGGGGGTGATCAGCGCGCAGACCCCGACGGGCTCGTGCACGACGACGCTGTGGATGTCGGGCGAGCCGGCGTCGACGACCCGGCCGGGGGCCTCGCCGGCCACCAGGTCGGCGAAGTAGCGGAAGGCGTCGGCGACGCAGTCGATGTCGACGCGGCCCTCCTCGACGGTCTTGCCCGCGTCCCGGCTCTCCAGCAGGCCGAGTTCCTCGCGGTCGCGCACGAGCAGGTCGGCCACCCGGCGCAGCAGGGCCGCGCGTTCGGTGACCGGTGTACGCGGCCACTCCCCCTCGTCGAAGGCGCGGCGGGCCGCGGCCACCGCCGCTTCCGCGTCCTTCTCGTCACCCTCCGCGACCACGGCGAAGGGCTGCGCGTCCGCGGGGTCGAGGATCTCGCGGGTCGCGCCGGAGACCGCTTCCAGCCATTCGCCGCCGGCGTGGATGGTCGCCCGCGCCTGTTGTACGGCTCTCTTCGCCATGTTCGCTGTTGCCTTCCGTTCCTGTTCAGCTCCCGTGTGTCACACAGGTGTCACTCTCGGGGACCGTGTCCG
Source organism: Streptomyces sp. NPDC001843 (assembly GCF_042891955.1). Lineage (NCBI taxonomy): Bacteria > Bacillati > Actinomycetota > Actinomycetes > Kitasatosporales > Streptomycetaceae > Streptomyces > Streptomyces sp. NPDC001843. Next base: position 197,699 of record NZ_JBIATQ010000008.1, read on the forward strand.
CCTGCCCGGACCTCCGGATTGCATGCGCAATCGGTGGCCGAAAGTGCGCCGCGTCACTTGAGTTGTGGGCAAAACGGGAAAAAAGGAAGATCGGGAAGGGTGTTGGGAGGTGTCAGGAAGAGTGTTGGCGGGTGTCAGAAGCCGGCCGGCGGGTCCTCCCCCACCCGTCCGTCGACCGACTCGCGGATCAGGTCGGCGTGACCGAGGTGGCGGGCGTACTCCTCGATCATGTCGGTCAGCAGACGGCGCAGCAGGGGCGACTCACCGCTACGGGTGGTGTACGCGGCCACATGACCGGCGCCGCCCTCGGCGACCGCCTCCCGGACGTGCGCCCGGGACCGCCCCACCGCGTCCCGCCAGAGCCCGTACAACTGCTCGGGGGTGTCGGAGGCGGCGGAGCGCCACTCCCAGTCCGGGTCGGCGTCCCAGTCCACCGTGTCCCACGGCGCCGGCAGCTCCCGCCCCAGCAGCCGCCGGGTGAGGTACTCGTCCTCGACCAGGGCCAGGTGCTTGAGCAGCCCCCCGAGGGTCATCGAGGAGGGCGGGAGTCTCGTGGCGAGGCCGGCCGCGTCCAGGCCTTCGCACTTCCAGGCGAACGTCCTGCGCTGGCGCTCCAGTGCGCCGGTCAGGGTGTCGATCTCGTTGCCCGCGACCGGGGGCTCGTGCGGAACCGATGCGTTGGGCTCGTGCGGAACCGATGCGTTGTCCATGGCGGTCACGCTACGGTCGGTTCCGGACGATCGGCTGCCGGAATACGGCCCGGGTACGAGGGGTCTTCGATGGCGCACGACGAGAGCCCCACCGCCCGCGCGCTCCTCGCCCTGGAGCTCCTCCAGAGCAGCCCCGGCATCACCGCCATCCGTCTCGCCGAACGCCTCCGGGTCTCCGAGCGGGCCGCCCGCCGGTACGTCGGCATCTTGCGGGAGGCCGGGATCCCGGTGGAGTCGGTGCGGGGCCCGCACGGCGGCTACCGGGTGGGCCGGGGGCTCAGACTGCCGCCACTGATGTTCACCGCGGACGAGGCGCTCGGCCTGGTCATGGCGGTGCTCGACGGGCACCACGACGCGGCGGACCCGGCCGCGCCGGCGGGCGCCGCACTGGGCAAGATCCTGCGGGTGCTCCCGGAACCGGTCGCCCGGCCCGTCGCTGCGGTCCGCACGGTGGCCACCCGGGGCGGCGCCCCCCACACCACGGCCCCCGACCCCGCCACCACGGCCGCCCTCGTCCAGTCCTGCGCGGACCGGCGCCGTCTGCGGCTCGGGTACCGCCGGGGCACGGACGGGGTGCGGGAGATGGAGGTGGACCCGTGGGCGGTGGTGGTCCACCACGGCCGCTGGTACCTGCTGTGCCGGCTCCACGCATTGGACGCCCGGCGGGTCCTGCGAGTGGACCGGATCACCGAAGTCACCCCCCTGGACGCCCTCTTCACCCCGCCGGACGGTCTGGACCCGCTGCGGGCACTGGAGGAGCACCTGTCCCAGGGCTGGAAGCACGAGGTGGAGGTGGTCGTCGAGGCCCCCGCCGACCAGGTCTCCCGCTGGCTGCCGCGCAGCCTCGGCCGTCTGGAGCCGCTCGACGCGCACACCACCCGGCTGCTGGCCACGACCGACGAACCCGACTGGTACGTCCGGCAGTTGACCGCACTGCGGGCACCGTTCCGTGTCATCGGATCGCGGGAACTGCGGGAAGCGGCCCGCGAGTTCGGGCAGCGGCTGCTCGACGCCGCGGGGAACCGGGGCGGGTGACCTGCCGGAGCCGTCACAGGGGCCCCGGGGCCGTGGGGAGGTCCGGGCATGGTCCGTCAGCGACGTCGGCGGGCGTTGAGCCGGGCGGCCTGGCGCGTCAGGTGCCGGCGCTCGGCGAGGTTGGACGCCTTGTGGGCCGCCTCGGCGTACAGCCGTGCCGCCGTCACCAGGTCACCGTCGCGCTCGTGGAGGTAGGCCGCCACCGCTGCGTGGCGGGGCAGTGACTCGTCCAGCGCCGCGAGTGCCGCCAGCCCGGCCCGCGGCCCGTCGGCCTCGCCGACGGCCACCGCGCGGTTGAGCCGGACGACGGGGTTGTCGGTCAGCCGCGAGAGCTCGTCGTACCACTCGACGATCTGCACCCAGTCGGTCTCCTCGGCGGTGGGCGCGTCGGCGTGGAGGGCCGCGATGGCGGCCTGGGCCTGGAACTCGCCCAGCCGGTCGCGGGCGAGGGCCGCCTGCAGGATCGCGACGCCCTCGGAGATGGCGTCGGTGTCCCACCGGCCGCGGTCCTGCTCGGCGAGCGGTACCAGGCTGCCGTCGGGCGCGGTCCGGGTGGCACGCCGGGCATGGTGGAGCAGCATGAGGGCGAGCAGCCCCGCCACCTCGGGGTGGTCGATGGCGGCCGCGAGCTGCCGGGTGAGCCGGATGGCCTCGGCGGCGAGGTCGACGTCGCCGGAGTAGCCCTCGTTGAAGACCAGGTAGAGGACACGGAGAGCGGTGGCGACGTCGCCGGGCCGGTCGAACCGCACACCGGAGACCGTGCGCTTGGCCCGGCTGATCCGCTGCGCCATGGTCGCCTCGGGCACCAGGTAGGCCTGGGCGATCTGGCGGGTGGTGAGCCCGCCGACGGCGCGCAGGGTGAGCGCGACCGCGGACGACGGCGTCAGCGACGGGTGGGCGCACAGGAAGTAGAGCTGGAGCGTGTCGTCCACCGCGGTCCCGGGCCCGGGCGCCGGTTCCCGGTAGACGAGGTCCTCGCGCCGGCGGCGGGCGGCGTCCGCCCGGGCCTGGTCGAGGAACCTGCGCCAGGCCACGGTGACCAGCCAGCCCTTCGCGTCCCGCGGCGGGTCGGCGGGCCAGACGCGGACCGCCTCGGCCAGCGCGTCCTGCACGGCGTCCTCGGCCGCCGCGAAGTCGGCTCCGCGGCGGACGAGAACGGCGAGCACGCTCGGGGTGAGGCTGCGCAGCAGGGCCTCGTTCATCAATGAGGGCACTCCGTGACGGCGGGCGTCGCGGTCAGGAACGGGCGCACCTCCAGCCACTCGTGGATCGGCTTCCCCCCCGCCCCGGGGGCGGCCGACAGTTCCCCGGCCAGCTCTACGGCGCGCTCGTAGCTGTCGACGTCGATCACCATCCAGCCGGCGATGAGGTCCTTGGTCTCGGCGAACGGGCCGTCGGTGACCGGCGGGCGCCCCTCACCGTCGTACCTGACCCACGCCCCCTCGGGCGCGAGCGCCTGACCGCCGACGAACTCGCCGGTCTTCTCCAGCCGGGCCGCGAAGTCGTTCATGTACTGCACGTGCGCCGAGATCTCCTCCGGCGTCCACTGGTCCATGGGCACGTCGTTGACCGCTGCCGGAGCGCCGCGGTAGTGCTTGAGCAGGAGGTACTTGGCCATGTGGTTCTCCTCGGTGCCGGTACGACCCATTGTGGTCGCGTTCACCCCGGGGACGGAGCCGGTCACGGGTTCTCGACATCGCCGTCCAAGATTTTTTTCCGGCTCTCCCGGATGCAGGCTGGAACGGGCGCGGGCCCTCTTCCGGAGGAACCGGAAGAGGGCCCGTACGGGAAGGCGCGTGGCTCAGATGAGGCCGAGGCCGCGGACCGCCTCGCGCTCCTCCTCGAGCTCCTTGACGGAGGCGTCGATACGGGCGCGGGAGAACTCGTTGATGTCCAGGCCCTGGACGATCTCGTACTTGCCGTCCTTGGTGGTGACGGGGAAGGAGGAGATCAGGCCCTCGGGGACGCCGTAGGAGCCGTCCGACGGGATGCCCATGGAGGTCCAGTCGCCCTCCGCGGTGCCGTTGACCCAGGTGTGGACGTGGTCGATGGCGGCGTTGGCGGCGGAGGCGGCCGACGAGGCGCCACGGGCCTCGATGATCGCGGCACCGCGCTTGGCGACGGTCGGGATGAAGTCCTCGGCCAGCCACTTCTCGTCGTTCACGACCTCGGCGGCGTTCTTGCCGGCGACCGTGGCGTGGAAGATGTCCGGGTACTGGGTGGCGGAGTGGTTGCCCCAGATGGTCAGGCGCCTGATGTCGGCGACCGTGGTGCCCGTCTTCTTCGCGAGCTGGGTCAGCGCGCGGTTGTGGTCGAGGCGGGTCATCGCGGTGAAACGCTCCGCCGGTACGTCCGGGGCGGCGGCCTGCGCGATCAGCGCGTTGGTGTTGGCGGGGTTGCCGACGACCAGGACCTTGATGTCGTCGGCGGCGTGGTCGTTGATGGCCTTGCCCTGCGGCTTGAAGATGCCGCCGTTGGCCTCGAGGAGGTCACCGCGCTCCATGCCCTTGGTGCGGGGCCGGGCGCCGACGAGCAGAGCCACGTTGGTGCCGTCGAAGGCCACGTTCGGGTCGTCCGTGATGTCGATGCCCTGCAGGAGCGGGAACGCGCAGTCGTCCAGCTCCATCGCCGTGCCCTCGGCGGCCTTCAGCGCCGGGGTGATCTCCAGCAGACGCAGGCGGACCGGCACGTCCGCGCCGAGCAGCTGGCCGGAGGCGATGCGGAAGAGCAGGGCGTAACCGATCTGGCCGGCCGCGCCGGTGACGGTGACGTTCACGGGAGTGCGGGTCATGGCGTTCTCCGTATGACAGCTGGCGGTGGGGCGTCCCTGCCCCGGGTGGGACGTGCAAATGATCGATCTCTTGGTATCAAGAGAGATCAGCGGTCAGGCTATCGCGCATCCGGGACGGCGAACGTCCGGGGCTCGTGTGGCCCACCCCACAGGTCACCGTGCCGCGTTCGGGCCGCCGTCGGGTGCAACCGAAAAGGCGGCCGCCTGTCCGGGAGAGGAGGAACAGAGACGGCCGCCGATCGGGGGACCGTGTCCGAACTCCCGTGGGGGTACCGTCCGCCTGCCCAGGATTCCGGCGTCCATGCGTGCCGGCCCCGAATGATTTCGCGCCGCTGCCGACGCCCCCTACTTCGTGCACGCTCGCCGCCCCGAGGCGAGCGTCACGCAGGCCTTCACCCCGGCCGCGTCCCGCACGGCCAGCATCGGCGTGTAGGCGATCGTGTCCCCGTCCCGTGTGACGGCCCCGGTCTCCTTCCGCGCCCCGGCGCTCACCCGCACCGCGTCCCCCTGCGCGGCCCCGGTGATCCGCCCCCACGCCGTCCGGCAGGTCCCGCTGTAGCGGACCTCGACGACGGTGCCGCCGACGGTGGCGGTCCTGACGGTGGTGACGTGCTCGCCGCTGCAGCCCATGCTCTCCGCGTCCTTGCCGGCGCAGTCGGCGCCGGCGCACCGCACATCCGCCGGCTGGTGGCGTTCGGCGGTGACCGACGGGGCGGACGGGGCGGAAGGGCCGGCCGCGTCCCCGGCCTCCACGTGGGCGCCGGTGCCGGCGAGGAGGACGACGGCCGCGATGACGACGAGTACGGTGCCGGCGCCCGCGAGGAACGTCGTCAGCCGCCGCCTGGCCTCCGCGGGGCCGTGGCCGTCGGGTCGCCGTGGACGGTCACCGTTGTCCACCCCGTACGGGCCCGGTGCCGCCCTGCCGGTGGAGGGGCGCCCGCTCCCGGCCGCTTCCCTCGCGTCCGCGTCCGGCGCCGTCGGCTGCGGCGGGATCGTGGGCGACACTCCCGCGGGGCCCGCGATGCCCGGGAGCACGGTCGCGCCACGGACACGGGCCGCGGTGCCGTCGCCGCCCGCGCTCGTATGCGCCACGGTCGTGCCCAGGTCGCCGAGCGCGGCTCGCGCCCGGGAGATCAGGGCCGTCTCCATGGTCATGTCGTGGCGCATCTCCGCACGGCTCCAGGCGCGCTCGGCCAGCTCCCACATGGTGGTCAGATGATCGGGATCGGCGCCGGTGACCTCGGCGAGGGCGACGATCGCGCCCTTCGGCGCGAGGAGCCGGCCGCCCAGGTAACGCTCCCAGGACGTCTTGCTGTAGCCCGTGCGGTCGGCCAGCGCCGCGATGCTCAGTCCGCTGCGGTCCACGAGCCGCCGCAACTGCCCGGCGAACTCCTTCACCTGCGGATCGAGCTCGTCCGGCAAGGCTTTCCAACGAGGCATCGCGGTTCCCCCTCTTCCCCGGTCGGTGCCGTTCGTCCCGCGTCGCCCCACGGACGCGGGCCCCCTCCAGTCCCCGTTCTGGCTACCCACGGGAATGCGAAGCCCCCGGAACCCGGTCCCCGGGCCGGGGGCGCACGGATGCATCGGTCCGTCACGGCGCACCGTCGTACGCCCGGGCTGCACCCTGGTCGGTGTCCTGGTCGGCGTCCTAGTTGGTGAGGGTGAAGTGCAGCGTGTCCTTCAGGAAGGGGATCTCCAGCAACGGCTTGGGCTGGGCCATCAGCGCCAGGAGGACGATCGCCAGGCCGAGCACGCCGTAGGTGACTATGTCGGTGAAGCGGGAGCGGACCGCCAGCATGCCGACGCCGGGCAGGACCCAGCGCAGTACGGCGCCCACGAGCAGGGCCGAGCCGGCCAGCAGCATGCCGAGCCGGAACGCGTCGAACGCGGTCACCAGCAGTCCGACGGCGACCACCGAGAGCACGAGGAGCATCGGCCACTGCCGGGCGGGCGCCGGGGCGTCCCGGGGGGCGGCCCGGCCGCCGCCCTCGGGTCGCGCGGTGTCCCGGGTGAACAGGGGGAATCGGCGCGTGACCCGTTTGGGGTGCCCCTCGGCGTCGGGCGCGCTGATCGCGTCCCGGACGGTCGGCTCCGCGCCATCGACGCTGTCGGGTGCGCCGTGGGTGTCCTGCGTGTCCTGGGTGTCCTGCGTGTCCTGCGTGTCGTGGGTGTCCTCAGCCGGCACTGCGCTCCGCCGCCTCGACCACGTTGACGAGCAGCTGGGCACGGGTCATCGGGCCGACGCCGCCCGGGTTCGGGGAGATCCAGGCGGCCACCTCGGCGACCCCGGGGTGCACATCGCCGACGATCTTCCCCTCGGCGTTGCGGGAGACGCCGACGTCGAGGACGGCCGCGCCCGGCTTGACGTCCTCCGGCCGGATCAGATGGCCCACTCCGGCGGCCGCGATGACGATGTCCGCCCGCCTCAGGTGCGCCGACAGGTCACGGGTGCCCGTGTGGCACTGGGTCACCGTGGCGTTCTCGCTGCGCCGGGTGAGCAGCAGCGGCATCGGGCGGCCGATGGTCACACCGCGGCCGACGACCACGACCTCGGCGCCCTTGATCTCCACGCCGTGGCGGCGCAGCAGGGTGAGGATGCCGTTGGGGGTGCAGGGCAGCGGGGCCGGCTCGTTGAGTACGAGACGCCCGAGGTTCATCGGGTGCAGTCCGTCCGCGTCCTTGCCCGGGTCCATCAGCTCCAGGATGCGGTTCTCGTCGATGCCCTTGGGCAGCGGCAGCTGGACGATGTAGCCGGTGCACGCCGGGTCCTCGTTCAGCTCCCGGACGACCGCCTCGATCTCCGACTGCGTTGCCGTGCCCGGCAGTTCGCGCTGGATCGAGGCGATGCCGACCTGGGCGCAGTCCCGGTGCTTGCCGGCGACGTACTTCTGGCTGCCGGGGTCGTCCCCGACCAGGATCGTGCCGAGGCCGGGCGTGACGCCCTTCTCCTTCAGCGCCGCCACGCGGGCGGTCAGCTCGGACTTGATCTCGGCTGCGGTGGCCTTGCCATCGAGAATCTGGGCGGTCATGACCCCATCCTCGCGGATGACCGCCACCCTGTTCCAATCCGGGGGCCCCGGGTACGGCTCCGGTCACCTCCGCCCATGTCCGACCTTGATCGACGATGTTGCACTTGCACAACACATCGCGAATGCGGCTGGACAAGTAAGAGTCCGCTAAAGAACGATGAGTACACAGTGCCGCGGGCAGTACCGGGGGGACGGACCGCATCTGTAGAAACTCTCCTCCGAACCGTGCCGCGCGTCGTCCCCGCACTTGAGCAACGGAGGAAACAGCGCCATGAGTTTCGGCGACCCGAACAACCCCTACGGCCCGCCGCCGCAGGGTCAGCAGCCCGGTTACCCGCCGCAGCAGCCGCAGGGCCAGCCCGGCTACGGCTACCCGACCGCTCCCCCCGTCCAGCCCGGCTACGGCTACCCCACCGCCCCGCCGGTCCCCCAGGGCTACGGCTACGGCGCGCCGATGGAGATGCCGGGCCTGATCAAGACCGCCCGGGTGCTGCTGTTCATCATGGCCGGCCTGCAGTTCCTGGCCGGCCTCGTCATCGGCATCCTGGCCGGTGCCGTCCAGGACGGCTCCAACGGCATCGGCACGGGCGACGACACCGGCACGGCGACCGGTCTGCTCATCGTGTTCGCCCTGCTGATGCTGGCACTGGGCACTCTGTCGATCTTCCTGGGCGTGAAGTTCAAGAAGGGCGGCAGCGGGATCCGCATCACGACGATCGTGTACGCGTCGCTGATGCTGCTCGGCAGCCTGGTCAACATCGTGAAGGGCGCGGGTGGTTCGGGCACCTTCGGCGGGGTCGTCTCCCTCGCGTTCGGCGCCGTCATCCTCGCCTCGATGGTGAACAGCGCGGCCTCGGCGTGGTTCAACCGCCCGAAGTTCTGAGCGCGGCAACCCGCCGGCACACACCAAGGGCCGTGTCCCACCCGGTGAGGGGGGACACGGCCCTGGTGCGTCAGGGGCAGGTCAGTGGAAGAAGTGGCGCGTGCCCGTGAAGTACATCGTCACGCCCGCCTTCCGCGCGGCCTCCACGACCAGCTCGTCGCGGACCGAACCGCCGGGCTGGACCACAGCCTTGACGCCGGCCGCCGTCAGGATCTCCAGGCCGTCCGGGAAGGGGAAGAACGCGTCGGAGGCGGCGTACGAGCCCTGGGCGCGCTCGGCGCCGGCCCGCTCGACGGCCAGCTTCGCGGAGTCGACCCGGTTGACCTGTCCCATGCCGACGCCGACCGAGGCGCCGTCCTTGGCGAGCAGGATGGCGTTGGACTTCACGGCCCGGCACGCCTTCCAGGCGAAGGCGAGCTCCCTCAGCTCCTCGGCGTCGAGCGCCTCGCCCGTCGCCAGCGTCCAGTTGGCCGGGTCGTCGCCGTCGGCCTGGAGACGGTCCGTCTCCTGGAGCAGCACGCCGCCGTCGATGGCCTTGACCTCGACGGGGTTGGCCGGTGCGCCGGGGGCCTTGAGCACCCGGATGTTCTTCTTCTTGGTGAGCGCCTCCAGGGCGCCCTCCTCGTAGTCGGGGGCGACGATGACCTCGGTGAAGATCTCCGCGACCTGCTCGGCCATCTCCTTGCTGACCGGCCGGTTGACGGCGATGACGCCGCCGAACGCGGACAGCGGGTCGCAGGCGTGCGCCTTGCGGTGCGCCTCGGCGACGTCGGCACCGATCGCGATGCCGCAGGGGTTGGCGTGCTTGATGATGGCCACGCAGGGCTCGTCGTGGTCGTACGCGGCACGGCGGGCGGCGTCCGTGTCCGTGTAGTTGTTGTACGACATCTCCTTGCCGTGCAGCTGCTCGGCGACCGCGAGGCCGGTGCCGCCGGCGTCGACGTACAGGGCGGCGGGCTGGTGCGGGTTCTCGCCGTAGCGCAGGGTGTGCGCGCGCTCCCAGGTGGCACCGAGGAAGTCCGGGAACTGCCCCGCGGCGGAGCCGCTGTCGGCCGCGGCGTCCACCGGGGCGTACGAGGAGGCGAACCAACTCGCCACCGCCACGTCGTAGGCGGCCGTGTGCTGGAAGGCCTCGGCGGCCAGCCGCTTGCGGGTGGCCAGGTCGAAGCCGCCGTCCGTGGCCGCGGCGAGGACGTCCCCGTACCGGGCGGGGCTGGTGACCACGGCGACCGACGGGTGGTTCTTCGCGGCGGCACGGACCATGGAGGGGCCGCCGATGTCGATCTGCTCCACGCACTCGTCGGGCGCGGCGCCCGAGGCGACGGTCTCGCGGAACGGGTAGAGGTTGACGACGACGAGGTCGAACGGCTCCACCCCCAGCTCGGCGAGCTGCTCGCGGTGGCTGTCGAGGCGCAGGTCGGCGAGGATGCCCGCGTGCACCCTGGGGTGCAGCGTCTTGACCCGGCCGTCCAGGCACTCGGGGAAGCCGGTGAGCTCCTCGACCTTGGTGACGGGGACGCCGGCGCCGGCGATGCGGGCGGCGGTGGAACCGGTCGAGACCAGCTCGACACCGGCCTCGTGCAGCCCGCGGGCGAGCTCCTCCAGACCGGTCTTGTCGTAGACGCTGACGAGCGCCCTGCGCAGGGGCCGCTTGTTGCTCTCGGCGGTCACTGGATAACTACCTTTCGTCCCTCGATCCGATAGCCGTTGCGGGCGATCCGCCCCACGACCTCGACGAGCAGTCTTCGCTCGACTTCTTTGATGCGCTCGTGCAGAGCGCTCTCGTCGTCCTCGTCGCGGACCTCCACCACGCCCTGCGCGATGATCGGTCCGGTGTCGACGCCGTCGTCGACGAAGTGGACGGTGCAGCCGGTGACCTTGGCGCCGTACGCGAGCGCGTCGCGCACGCCGTGGGCTCCCGGAAAGCTGGGCAGCAGGGCGGGATGGGTGTTCACGAACCGCCCGCCGTACCGCGCGAGGAACTCCTTCCCCACGATCTTCATGAACCCTGCGGAGACGACGAGGTCGGGCCGGTGCGCGGCGACGGCCTCGGTGAGGGCCAGGTCCCACTGCGCCCGGTCCGCGTGGTCCTTGACCTTGCAGACGAAGGTGGGGAGCCCGGCGCGTTCGGCGCGGGCGAGCCCTTCGACGCCCTCCCGGTCCGCACCGACGGCCACGACCTCGGCGCCGTAGGCCTCGGGGCCGACGCGGTCGATCTCGTCAAGGAGCGCCTGGAGATTGGTGCCGGATCCGGAGACCAGCACGACGAGGCGCTTGGCCACGGGCTTGGCGGCCACGGTGGGGCCCTTTCTCGGGGAAGCGGGTTCGTGCGGGCGGCCTGTGTATTCCTACGAATGCTTCACGCCCCCCGATACGGGGAAGTCTACGAAGCAGCCGACCGCCAGCAACGATACCGGCACCTGGGACGGCCCCCACGGGACGGGGGCGTGGCCGGAAGGTAGCGTCTGGGGGGAACTGGTCGGGAACGCGGCCGTCGCGCGACGCGTTGCCTTCACAGACAGCCCATGACAGCCCATTCGGACAGCCGTATCTCACCTAGGGGAAGACGCTCATTTGATGCCGGACCGCAGTCTGCGACTCCTCACGTTCCCCCCGCAGCCGGAGCAGGGCAGGGAGCGGGGTGCCGTGCTGCGGGAGCGGCCCGCCTCACCGCCCGACGCGCCCTCGGGCCGGCCGGACGGCGACGGCCAGGAGGGCACGCCGGCCGACGACAACCCCTTCGCCCCACCGCCGGAGGGCACACCGGACCGGCCGTGGCAGCCCCGCCGCCCCTCGGGTTCCGGGGGCTCTCAGGGCGGCCAGGACTCCGGCGGCGAGGGCCACTCCCCGTGGGGCAGTCAGTGGAGCGACCGCCAGCCCGGCCGCTCCTCCGGCGGTTTCGGTGAGCGGCCGGGCGGCGGCCCCGAGGGCCCGGGCGGCGGCCCGCCCCCCAATCTCCGCTGGGACCCCACCGACCCGGCCCAGCGCCATGCGCGCTACGCGCTGCTGTGCGGCATGTGGGCCTTCTTCTTCGCCCTCTTCAGCTGGCCGTACGTGGCCCTGCTGCTCGGCGCCCTCGCGCTCCACTGGGGCATCAGCGCACTGCGGGCCAAGCCCCGCAGGCCCGACCCGAACACCCCGGCGCCGGAGCCCACCGGCCGTCCCCAGACCACCGCGGCGGTCAGCGGCCTGGTCACCGGCTCGCTGGCCCTGGCGCTCGTGGCGGCCACCTTCACCGCCCAGCTCGTCTACAGCGACTACTACACGTGTGTGAACGACTCCCTCACCAGCGAGGCCCAGCAGTCGTGCAAGCAGTTGCTGCCGCAGGAGCTGCGGGGGCTGCTGGGGGAAAGCGGCTGAGGGCCGGATCTCCCAAGGTCACTCCTCGTCCGGTCGCATGAGCTCTTCCGGGGGAGCCGCCGGCTCGGTCGGCGGGGCGGAGGATGCCGGCAGGGCGGTCGCGGCCGGTGCCTCGCCCGGCACGGCCGGCAGTACGTCGTAGGCGTCCAGGGCGCTGTCGTACACGGACGTCCCGGGCGTCGGCGCCGATGCCCGCTCCCTGAGCCGCGGTGCCTCGTCCCGCTTCCGCGGTGCCTGCTCCCGGGGCTCGGTGGCTCGTTCCGTCCTGGCCCGCGAGGACCGCCCGCCCCACCACCGCACCACCACCGAGACCGGCACCGCCACCGCCCCGACCCAGGCGGGCACCACACTGCCGACCTGCCACCACACCGGCCCGAACCGGGACAGCGCCGCCACCCCGAGCGGGCCGCCCGCGAGCTCCGCCAGCAGGGCGAAGGCCCCCCCGCACAGCAGGGCCGCCAGCAGTGCCGTCCCGGCCGCCCGCCAGGGCGACCAGCGCGCCCCTCGCCGTCCGGGCCGCGCCGCGCAGCAGGCGACCGTCACCCCGGCCGTGACCGGGACCACCAGGGCGGCCCACCGCCACGGCGTCGCGAGGGCCGCGTGCGGCACCGCCGCCAGCAGCGGGAACGGCGGCAGCAGCGGTGCCGGATCGGCGGCGAACGGATCGACCTGGTGCCCGGCGCCGAGCGCGAATCCGGTGCCGAGGGCGTACGCCACCGTCCACACCGCCGCGTTCGGGATCAGCGCGGCGCACAGCAGCAGCACGGCGAACCGTCCCGTCCAGCCCTCCGTCAACTGCAGGAAGGAGGCGCGGGCCGCCGCCCCGTGCTCCACCAGTGACACCCCGAGCAGCAGCGCCCCGCCGCCGAGGAGCGCCGCCGTCCCGGCCAGCGCCGCCCGCACGGCCGCCCCGAGCGCGGCCCGCCCGCCCGGCGCCAGGGCCCGGCGGCGCAGGAACCCCGGCAGCAGCGCCAGCACACCCAGCACCGGCTCGCGCGGACGGCCGTACGCCGTCCACACCCCCACCCCGGCCCCGACCAGCGCAACGAGCGGCAGACACACCGCCACCCGCCCCCACTCGGGCCGCAGCGCACCGCCGGAGGCGTACAGCGCCGCGCCGGCGCCGACACCGAGGTAGCCGATGACGACGCCCGTCCACGCCGTGCACGCGTCGACCGGCGGCGGGCCGTCGGGGTCGTCCGGCGCGTCGGTGGCGTCCCGTGCCGCCCGGTACAGCAGCCAGAGCGGCAGCGCCAGGAGCAGCAACGGGGTGACGCCGACGGGCGCGGGAACGCCGGTGAGCGTCTCGGTGCGGACCAGTTGGACGCCGTGCGCCAGCAGCCAGAGCGCGGCGGCGACGTGCAGAGCTCCGCCCGGCCCGCTGTCGGGGTAGGGGGAGCTGACCCACAGCACCATGACCAGCACGGCGAAGCAGCCGAGACCGAGCCCGGCCGCGACCGCGCCGCCCAGAAGGCTCCCGGCCAGTCCTGGCGAGCGGTCACGCAGCCGGGTGAGCAGGCCGGTGAGCAAGCGGGTGAACAAAAGCGACAACGACGGTCGGCGAGCGGTCATCTGCGTCACATCGCCATGCTCCCAACGACACGCGCTTTCCCGGCGTAACAGGCGAACCACCGAAGTGTCGCTCAATATATGTTTATGTGTTTTTTCTACCGGAGGACTGCCCGGTGACGCCCCGTCAGGCCGAGGCCTCCCTGACGCCCGCTCAGGCTTTCGACGCGCTGTACGAGTTCTGCGCCCCGGCCCTCGTACGGCAGACCTACCTGCTCACCGGGCGGCGCGAGTCGGCCCGTGCCGCTGTGGAGCGTGCCTTCGAGCTCGCCTGGCAGCGCTGGCCGGAGGTGGCCCGGGACCGGGACCCGGCGGGCTGGGTGCGGGCCGTCGCGTACGAGTGCGCGCTCTCCCCCTGGCACCGCTTCCGGCTGCTCCGCCGTCCCGATCCGCCCCCGGCCGACTCCGCCGACCAGGCCCTGCTGCACGCCCTGCTGACGCTTCCTCCGGCCTACCGCCGCACACTCCTGCTGTACGACGGTGTGGGCCTCGACCTGCCGGAGACCGCGGCGGAGACGGAGGCCAGCACACCGGCGGCGGCCCGCCGGCTGATGCACGCACGGGCCGCGGTGGCCGCGCGGGTCCCCGAGCTGGCGGACTGCGATCTGCTGCACCGGCGCCTGGCCGAACTCGCCTCGACCGACCGGCTGGAGGCGGCCGGACCGAAGGCGGTGCGGTCGGTCGGCGAGCTCCGGGCCCGCCGCTGGACCCGGGCCGCGATCGCCCTCACGGCCTCGGTCGTCGGCGCCACGACCCTCACCCTGCGGACGGCCCCGACCCACTACGAGAAACCCCCGGGCCCCGCCCAGGCGGTACGGGGCGTACCACCACGGGCGGCCCTCGGCCCGCTGTCCGACCAGGAACTGGCCCTACGGACCAAGCTCCACCAGGAGGCGGCGAGGGGCCCGGAACGGGTGGTCCCGTTGCCGCGGTGAGCGACCTCGCTGCGGGCGGTCGTGCCTCCCCCAGTGTCTTAAGGACCTGGGGGAACCCCCGGGGCGGCACGGGTGGGCGGTGGGGGTCCCCCCGGTCGAGCGAAGCCGAGAGTGGGGGAGGCACCCGGCCGGCGCCGGTGAGCGAAATGCCGGTGGGCCCGCCCCACCCGGGGAACGGGCCCACCGACGCTCAGCTCACATACCTCAGCCGGCCAGGATCTCCCGGGCCAGCTTCGCCGTCTCGGTCGGGGTCTTGCCGACCTTGACGCCCGCGGCCTCCAGGGCCTCCTTCTTCGCCTGGGCGGTGCCGGACGAACCGGAGACGATGGCGCCGGCGTGGCCCATGGTCTTGCCCTCGGGCGCGGTGAAGCCCGCGACGTAGCCGACGACCGGCTTGGTCACGTTCTCCTTGATGAAGGCCGCGGCACGCTCCTCGGCGTCGCCACCGATCTCACCGATCATCACGATCAGGTCGGTGTCGGGGTCGGCCTGGAACGCGGCGAGGGCGTCGATGTGCGTGGTGCCGATGATCGGGTCACCACCGATGCCGACGGCCGTCGAGAAGCCGATGTCCCGCAGCTCGTACATCATCTGGTACGTCAGCGTGCCGGACTTCGAGACCAGACCGATGCGGCCCGGCTTGGTGATGTCGCCCGGGATGATGCCGACGTTCGACTGGCCCGGGGTGATGATGCCGGGGCAGTTCGGGCCGATGATCCGGGTCTTGTTGCCCTTCTTGCCGGCGTACGCCCAGAAGGACGCCGTGTCGTGCACGGCGATGCCCTCGGTGATCACGACGGCCAGCGGGATCTCGGCGTCGATGGCCTCGACGACCGCGTCCTTGGTGAACTTCTCCGGCACGAAGATGACGGAGACGTTGGCGCCGGTCTTGTCGATGGCCTCCTTGACGGTGCCGAAGACGGGTACCTCGGTGCCGTCGAAGTCCACGGTCTGCCCCGCCTTGCGCGGGTTCACGCCGCCCACGACCTGGGTGCCGTCACCGAGCATGAGCTTGGTGTGCTTCATGCCCGTGGCGCCGGTCATGCCCTGGACGATGACCTTGCTGTCCTTGTTGAGCCAGATAGCCATGGTGTGTTGGTGTCCTCGTCCTGAGTGCTTACTTGGCGGCGTGGGCCAGCTCGGCGGCCTTGTCCGCCGCGCCGTCCATGGTGTCGACGCGCTGCACCAGCGGGTGGTTGGCGTCCGTGAGGATCTGCCGGCCCAGCTCGGCGTTGTTGCCGTCGAGGCGGACGACGAGCGGCTTGGAGACGTTCTCGCCGCGGTCCTCGAGGAGCTTCAGGGCCTGGACGATGCCGTTGGCGACCTCGTCGCAGGCGGTGATGCCGCCGAAGACGTTGACGAAGACGGACTTGACGTCCGGGTCGCCGAGGATGATCTCCAGGCCGTTGGCCATGACCTGGGCGGAGGCGCCACCGCCGATGTCCAGGAAGTTGGCCGGCTTGACGTTGCCGTGCTTCTCACCGGCGTACGCGACGACGTCCAGGGTGCTCATCACGAGTCCCGCGCCGTTGCCGATGATGCCGACCTCGCCGTCGAGCTTGACGTAGTTGAGGTTCTTCTCCTTGGCGGCGGCCTCGAGTGGGTTGGCCGCGTCCTTGTCGTGGAGCTCCTCGTACTCGGGGTGACGGAACTCGGCGTTCTCGTCCAGCGACACCTTGCCGTCGAGGGCGATGACCTCGCCGGAGGCGACCTTCGCCAGCGGGTTGACCTCGACGAGGAGGGCGTCCGACTTGATGAAGGTGTCCCACAGCTTGATCAGGACGTTGACGACCTTGTCCGCGACCTCGGCCGGGAACTTGGCGGCCTCGACGATCTCGCGGGCCTTGGCCTCGTCCACACCGTCGATGGCGTCGATCGCGATCTTCGCGACGGCCTCCGGACGGGTGGCCGCCACCTCCTCGATCTCCATGCCGCCCTCGACGGAGGCGATGGAGAGGAAGGTGCGGTTGGCACGGTCGAGGAGGAAGGAGACGTAGTACTCCTCGACGATCTCCGGGGCGGTCTCGGCGATCATGACCTTGTGGACCGTGTGGCCCTTGATGTCCATGCCGAGGATGTCCGTCGCGCGGGCGACGGCCTCGTCCGCGGAGGCGGCCAGCTTGACGCCACCGGCCTTGCCGCGGCCACCGACCTTCACCTGCGCCTTGACGACGGACTTGCCGCCCAGACGCTCGGTGATCGCGCGCGCCGCCTCAGGCGTGTCGATGACTTCACCGGCCAGCACCGGTACATCGTGCTTGGCGAAGAGGTCCCTCGCCTGGTACTCGAACAGGTCCACGCGCTTCCGTCCCTATCAGTGATCTCGCGGTTCGTTGGATGCGTGGGCGTGCCGCGAAGGGCAACGTGACGTCCGCCTGAGTCACAAGGGAAGCGCACACGGTGTCCGAGCGCGCGGCATGTCCGTCTCGCAGGTTATCTCTGCTTGCGGGGGGCCTCTAAATCGGCGGTCACACCTGAGCGGTGATACCTGTCACATGATGCCGGGTTGTGCGGCACGGCGTGCCGCGGGGCGGGGCCTCACCGGGCTGGGGTTGACCCGGTGAGGCCTCTGAAATGGCCCTCGAGGGCCGCGGGCGGCTGATCCCCACCCCAATGGGGACCAACCGCCCCGGGTCCGTGAACTGTCGGTCGGACGGGCCGACGGCATTCGGCCGTCCAGGCCGTTCAGCCTCACGGAGTCGGTCGGGACGGGCCGGCTCAGACGCCGTACGTGTGCCCGTCGTGAACGGTGTGCGGGTTCTGCACGTTGTGCGTGTACCCCGTGTCATGGACATACGCAGGTGTGGCCGACTCGGCCACACCCGTCACGCCATGGACCGCGTGCCAGGCGAGCGGGCCGGCGGCGGTGCGGGCGGTGCCGGTGAGGTCCTGCGCGAACGGCGGCACCTGCCCGGCGACCTGCCGGCCGAAGGAGCCGGCCTCGCCCGTCACTCCGTACGCCAGCGTCGCGGTGCTGCCGGTGACCGGCCGGACGGTCCGCGCGACGGTGTCGACGACCGGCCGGACCGCCCCGGTCACCCCGTCGGCGAACGGCGGCACCTCATCCACGACGCCCTGCGCGAGCGGCGGCACGGCCCCGGCGACCCCGCCCGCGAAGGGCTGGACGTCACCCGTGACCCCGTACGCGAGAGCCCCCGCGTCCGCGACGGCCTGCCCGGCGACCGGCACGACCCCGCGCACGGCGGTGTTCGCGACGGGCGGCAGCACCGCGTCCGTGGTCCCGTGGGCGGTCCGCCCGACGAGCCCGGTCGCGTACGGCGGTACGTCGGCGACGACCCCGGTGGCGTACGACGGCACGTCCACAGCGGCGTCGGAGGCGACCCCCCGCACCCTGGTGACGGTGTCTGCGGCGACGGGCCGGACACCCCCGGCGACGCCGCCCGCGACCGGCTGGACGTCCGCCACGACGCCGTACGCCGCCCCTGTCGCGGCGGCCACGGCGTGGTCGGCGAGGGGCGTCACCCCGGCCACCGCACCGCCGGCCAGCGGCCTGACGCCGTCCACCGTGCCCGTTGCGGTCGGCACGGCCCCGGCGACCGCGTGCCCGGCGACGGGCCCCGCCCCCGTCACGGCGTGCCCGGCGACCGGCAACGCCCCGTCCAGGGCCGTACCGGCCACCGGCGGCGCGACGGCGGTGGCCGTCTCGTCGACGACCGGGGTGAGCGTGGCCCGGGAGGCGGTCAGCGCGTTCTCCAGCTCGGGGGCGAAGGTGGAGAGGGGGCCGAAGAGGTAGTCGATCTCTCCCTGCGGAGAGGTGTTCGCGGCGGCCTTCTCGGCCGTCCGGTCCGTGATGCGGGCGGTGGTGGTGGCCGCCTTCGCCGCGCGGGCCGCGCGGGCGCCCTGGACGGCCTGGGCGCCCCTGACCTTCGCGGCCGTCGCTGCCGGGACTTCGGCGGTCGTGGTGAGCTTCGTCTGCGCCCCGGCCGCGGTGCCCGCAGTGTCGGGCGCTGTGTCGGGTGCCGAGAGGGGCGAGGCGGGCAGTTCGTCGGCGCTGGCGACAGCAGAGCCGAGTGCCCATGCGCCGGTGACACCGGCGGCTATGACGATGGAGCGGCGGATGTTCTTGTTCATGCGTGCGTCAGTTCCTTCAGAATTCCGGGACGTCTTGAGCGGCTTGCCGTCCGGAGAACGCAGGGATGTCCGGACGGGCGGGCAGACCTGTTCCGCCCCCGCGCGGCAGGTCCACGGCCGGAGAAATGGCCGTTTCTGCCTCGGGGAGGAGAGCCCTAGCCGGGGAAGACGGGAACGTCCCGGTACCTGTCCCGGGTCCCGGACGCGTCGACGCGCGACGTGACGCCGGGTGTCAGTCGCGGTGGTGCCAGGTGGTCCGGGGTGACGGCGTGCGCGTCGGCATGGCGTGGCGTGCCGCTGTCGACCGCCGCCCGGTTGGCGAGCACCCCGCCCGGGTCCCCGCCGGGCGCGGGACGCGAGGGAGTTCCGGCCCGGTCCACGGCGCGGTGGCCGTCGACGGGCACCCGCGTGAACGGCACGCCGACGCCGGTCGTGATCCGCGGACCGAAGGACGCGGTCACCGTCGCACGGTGTCCGGTCCGGACTCCGACACGGGGAACCGCACGGGTCTTCGCACCCTCGTGGCCGCCGGACGCGGTTCCCGGCGACGACACCTCCAGGCCGCCCGGCTGCTGCGGCACCGGCGGGTCGACGACCGGCGAGGGCAGCGAAGGCAGCGAGGGCTGCGCCGGCGGCTTCGGCGGGGCGGGCACGGTGGGCAGCGCCGGCAACGACGGGGCCTTCGCCCGGGCCTCGTCCAGGTCCCGGGTCACCGTGCCGGCGAGGTCACCGACCGGGCGCGGCACCTCGGCGCCGACGGATCGTACGACTCGTACGACCTGCCCGGCGGTCACCGAAGTCACCGAAGTCGCCGAGCCCACCGACGGCACAGGGGTCACCGGTGGCGCTGAAACCACCGGCGTTGCCCCCTCGGCCGCCTGCGCCTGTTCGCCGCAGAACAAACCGAGCACGACCAAGCCACCCACCAGCAGGGCCAGTTGCAGCGCACGCCGTCCGGCCGCCGTACGCAACACGCGTACAGCGGCACCGGGCAGCAGGGCGGCTGGCCAGGTCAAGGGCGGAGGGTCCTGTCGTACGGGGGAACGGCTGACGGGCCGACGGATGTGCGGTCGATCCTCGCACGCCCCGCCCGAGCTTGCGCAAGCCCCCCTTACCGATGGGTACTCATGTCCGGTTGGTCTGTGTCCGGTACGGGAAGTGGACGCTTCTCGATCGCCGCCGCCATCACCTCCGGGAACAGGTCGGGTGTGCAGGCGAACGCCGGTGCGCCCAGCGCGGCGAGCGCGGCCGCGTGCTCCCGGTCGTAGGCGGGCGCCCCTTCGTCCGACAGCGCGAGCAGCGTCACGAACTGCACTCCCGACGCCTTCATCGCCGCGACCCGCTTGAGCATCTCGTCGCGTATACCGCCCTCGTAGAGGTCGCTGATCAGCACGACCACCGTCTCCGCGGGCCGGGTGATCTGCGACTGGCAGTAGGCGAGCGCGCGGTTGATGTCCGTGCCGCCACCCAGCTGGGTGCCGAAGAGGACGTCGACCGGGTCGTCGAGCTGGTCGGTGAGGTCGACGACGGCCGTGTCGAAGACGACGAGCCGCGTGCTGATCGACCGCATGGAGGCGAGCACCGCCCCGAACACGGACGCGTAGACGACGGACGCGGCCATCGAACCGGACTGGTCGATGCAGAGGACGACCTCCTTCTTCACCGACTGCGACGCCCGCCCGTAGCCGATGAGCCGTTCCGGCACGACCGTCCGGTACTCCGGCAGGTAGTGCTTGAGGTTGGCCGCGATCGTGCGGTTCCAGTCGATGTCGTGGTGGCGCGGGCGGGTGACGCGCGCGCTGCGGTCGAGAGCGCCGGTGAGGGTGGCCCGGGTGCGGGTGGCCAGCCGTTTCTCCAGGTCCTCGACGACCTTGCGCACGACCGCCCGTGCCGTCTCCTTCGTCGTCTCCGGCATCGCCTTGTTCAGCGACAGCAGCGTGCCGACGAGGTGCACGTCGGCCTCGACCGCCTCCAGCATCTCCGGCTCCAGCAGCAGGGTGGCCAGTCCGAGCCGGTCGATGGCGTCCCGTTGCATGACCTGGACGACGGAGGACGGGAAGTACGTGCGGATGTCCCCGAGCCAGCGCGCCACGGACGGCGCGGAAGCCCCGAGCCCGGCAGCCCGGTCCCGGCCCGTCTGCGGCCGGTCTCCCTTGCCGTAGAGCGCGGTCAGCGCGCCGTCCATCGCCGCGTCCCGCCCGGACAGGGAGCATCCGGTGCCGTCGGCCGCGTCTCCCCCGAGGACCAGCCGCCAGCGCCGCAGCCGCTCCCGGCCCGCGTCGTCATCCGTACGCGGGTACACCGCCTCGGCCGTCATGTGCCCACCCCCACCAGGTCGTTGTCGTCGGCGAGCGCACCCTCTGAGTCCAGGCCCAGCAGCAGCCGCAGCACCGGCAGCACGGCGTCCGCGCGCGCCGGGTCGAGGCCGGCCGCGAAGCCGGGTGTGCCGGAACCGGTGCTCGCCGCGCTCCCCCGCTCCCCCGGCCCGCGCCGCACCAGCTCCCCGAGGGTTCTGCGCACCCCCGCCTCGTACGCCGAGAACGTGCGCCGCAGCAGCGGCAGTACATCCGTGAAGGCCTCCGCCGGCACCGCGGTCAGCCAGGCGTCGACCAGTCCGAGCAGCCGCTCGTCGTGCACGAGCAGCATCCCGCCCCCACCGCCGACGAAGCCCTCGATCCACGCCGCGGCGTCGGCGGGCGGCGTCCCCGGCGACAGCGCCAGCCCCATCAGCCGGGCCGCCGCGTCCTGTCCCAGCTCCCCGTCGTCCAGCAGGAGCCGCACGGCACGCCCCCGTATGACCCCGGGCACGGCTTCCCGCGCGGACAGGGTCCGCAACACCGCGCGCCACCGCGGACGCAGATCGCCGTGACCGGGGACGGCCGCCTCCGCGAGCATTCCGACCGCCCCGTGCATGGCGTCCACATGGCCGCGCATCTCGTCGGCCGCGTCCGCGTCCAGCGCGACGCAGGCCGGGGGCAGGCCGACGAAGACCCGCTCGGCGATGCCCGCGGCGACCTCGGCGAGGGCCTGGGTGCCGGTGCCGCGCACGTCGCCGTAACGCAGGGAGCGGACCAGGGCGGGCAAGGCCTGCGCCAGATGGCCCACGTCGGTGTCCAGCGCCGCGCGGTCGGCGAGCGCGCGCATCACCACCGACAGGGCGTCCGTCAGTTCCGCGAGCAGGCAGTGCTCCGCGAGGGCGGTGACCTCGGCGAGGGACCGGGCGGCCAGGGCGTCCGCCTCGGCCTTGCCGGTCGCGGCGGCGACGACGGTCGTGCCCCACACCCCGGCTTCGGCCACCCGCACGGACAGCTCCGGCTCCCAGCGCAGCCGCCACGTCTCCCGGAACGTGCCCGTACTGCCCCGGGAGGCCACCGGCTCGCCCCAGTCGACGCCGAGCAGCCGCAGCCGGTGCAGCAGCCGGCTGCGCCCGGCGTCGGTCTCCTTGCGCAGGTCGAGCTCCAGCTCCCGCTCCAGCGCCTCCGGTCTGAGCCGCAGCCCGCGCTGCTGCCGGTCCAGGTCGCGCTGCAGCGGCACCGCGGGCGCACCCTCGGGGACTTCGCCCAGGACGTCCCCGACCACCAGCCGGTCGTGCACCAGCGCGAGGGGCACGTCCGAGCCCTCGCACATCACCGCGCGCACCGCGTCGGTGGTCTCGCTCAGGCCGGCCAGCGGTCGGCCGCGCATCGCGGCGAGCGTCTCGGCCAGCCGTACCGCCTCGATGACATGGGCCGAGGAGACGATCCGGTCCTCCTCGCGCAACAGCCTCGCGACCTTGGTCAGCCACCGCTCCACGGGCCGGTCCGGCGCGGTGAACAGGTGTCCGTACCAACCCGGCGAGTCGATGCCCGCGCCGTACCCACCGGCCCGGGCCAGTCTGCGGTTCGTCCATGGCACCCAGGTCATGTCCACCTTGACCTTGGGCAGCCCCTTCAGCAGCGCCCGGTCCGCGGCGACGGCGGTCTTCTCCCGCAGCGCGGGCACATGCCACGCCCCGCACACCACGGCCACCCCGTCCGCGAACTCCCGCTGGGCCGCCCGGATCTGCAGCCTCATGTACGCCTCCCGCACGGGGTCCCGGGTGTGCCCGCCGGTGCCGTACCGCTCCCGCAGCGCGCCCATGGCCTCCTCCAGGGCGGTGAACGGCGCGAACGGGTCACGGTCGCCCACGCCCCGGTGTTCGACGACGTCCTCCCACCAGCGCTCGGGATCGTCGTAACCACCGGCCCCTGCGAGCACGGCGAGGGGGTCGAGGCGGACGTCGCCAGCCTCGCCGTCCTGCCCGGGCGCCTTCGCCTCTCCTTCTTCTCTCCCCCACGCCAGCGTGTGCGCGGCGGGCAGGTCGACGAAGCGGGCCGGAACCCCGTGTTCCAGCGCCCAGCGGATCGCCACCCACTCCGGGGAGAACTCGGCCAGCGGCCAGAAGGCCGAGCGGCCGGGCTCGTCCACGGCGTGGGCTAGGAGCGCGACCGGTGGCCGCATACGGTCGTCGGCGGCCAGCGGGATCAACGCGTCGGCCTCGGGCGGCCCCTCGATCAGCACGACCCCCGGCCGGGCGGCAGCCAGCGCGGCCCGCACCGCCCGCGCCGAGCCCGGTCCGTGGTGCCGCACACCGAGCAGCAGCGGTCCGGCGGCCGATGCCTTCGGCCATCGGGTGTCGTTCACGCGCTCACCTCCCGGCAGGCCCGGTAGAAGTCCTTCCAGCCGTCCCGCTCACGGACGACCGTCTCCAGGTACTCCTGCCAGATGACACGGTCGGCCGCCGGGTCGCGGACGACGGCGCCGAGGATGCCCGCGGCCACGTCGGCCGGCCGCAGCACGCCGTCCCCGAAGTGCGCGGCCAGTGCGAGACCGTTGGTGACGACCGAGATGGCCTCGGCCGTGGACAGCGTGCCGCTTGGCGACTTCAGCTTCGTACGGCCGTCGGCGGTGATGCCGTCGCGCAGTTCACGGAAGACGGTCACGACACGGTGGATCTCGTCGATGCCGTCGGGCACGGCCGGCAGGTCCAGGGAGCGGCCGATCTGGTCGACACGGCGCGAGACGATGTCGACCTCGGCTTCGGCGCTCTCCGGCAACGGCAGCACCACGGTGTTGAATCGGCGGCGCAGGGCGCTGGACAGGTCGTTGACCCCGCGGTCGCGGTCGTTGGCGGTGGCGATGAGGTTGAACCCGCGCACCGCCTGCACCTCCTGCCCCAGCTCCGGTATCGGCAGCGTCTTCTCCGACAGGATCGTGATCAGGGTGTCCTGCACGTCGGCCGGGATACGGGTCAGTTCCTCGACGCGGGCCGTCATGCCCTCGGCCATGGCCCGCATGACCGGGCTGGGCACCAGGGCGTCCCGGCTGGGGCCGTGGGCGAGAAGCTGCGCGTAGTTCCAGCCGTAGCGGATGGCCTCCTCCGGGGTGCCCGCCGTGCCCTGCACCAGGAGGGTGGAGTCGCCGCTGACGGCCGCCGCCAGGTGCTCGGACACCCAGGTCTTCGCGGTCCCGGGCACGCCGAGCAGCAGCAGCGCCCGGTCGGTGGCGAGCGTGGTGACGGCGACCTCGACGATGCGGCGCGGTCCCACGTACTTCGGTGTGATCACGGTGCCGTCCGGCAGTGTGCCGCCGAGCAGGTACGTGGCGACCGCCCACGGCGACAGCTTCCAGCGGGCCGGGCGCGGGCGGTCGTCCTGCGCGGCCAGCGCGGCGAGTTCGGCGGCGAAGGCGTCCTCGGCGTGCGGTCGCAACGCGGCGGACGGCTGCTTCCCGTCCGTCTGCACGGACGTCGGTTCCACGGACACAGACATGGCTGAGGCCCCCTCCAGCTCGGCCGGTTCGGATCTGTCACCAACCCTGCACCACACCACTGACAATCACTCTGACCTGCACAGACGCGCTCTCCGGGTCGATTGTCAGTGGCGGGACCTACCGTCGGTGGCATGACTGAGCAGGGGGTGCGCTGGACCGCGGAGCAGGTGCTGGCTCTGGCGCCTGACGCCGCGTCACGCAAAGCGGGGAGCAAACTCGGCGCGGCGGGGCCGTGGTCCGAGACGGGCAGTTCCGACGAGGGGACGGTGTGGGGGCTGTGCAAGGGAAGCGGCAGCAGGCCGTATCAGACAATCGTCGACATCGCGAACATCGCGGACGCGGCGGGGCCGGCGTACAAGTGCAGTTGCCCGAGCCGCAAGTTCCCGTGCAAGCACGCGCTCGGCCTGCTGTTGCTGTGGGCCGGCGGGGACGGTGCGGTGCCGGTCGCCGACCGGGCGCCGGACTGGGCGGAGCAGTGGATCTCGGGCAGACGCAGACGCTCGGCGGACGGGCAGACGGGGGGCGCTGGGAGTTCCGCTTCCGGGGCCGCTGACCCGGAGGCCGCCCGGCGCCGGGCGGAGCGCCGGGCCGAGCGGGTCACCTCGGGCGCGACGGAGCTGGAGCAGCGGCTGGCGGATCTGCTGCGCGGCGGTCTCGCCTCGGCGGAGCAGGCGGGGTACGGGCTGTGGGAGGAGACGGCGGCCCGCATGGTCGACGCCCAGGCGCCCGGCCTGGCCGCCCGGGTGCGGGGGTTGGGGGCGATACCGGCGTCCGGGCCGGGGTGGCCGGTGCGGCTGCTGGAGGAGTGCGCGCTGCTGCACCTCCTCGACCAGGGCTGGCTGCGCCACGAGCGGCTCCCGGACGCCCTCGCGGCGACGGTCCGTTCCCGGGTCGGCCTGCCGGCCTCGGCGGACGGCCCGCCGGTGCGCGACCACTGGCTCGTCCTCGCCCAGTACGACACGTCCGACGCCAAGCTGACCACGCGCCGGATATGGCTGTACGGCGCCGAGTCCGGCCGTACGGCTCTGCTGCTGTCGTACGGTGCGGCCGGACGGGCCCCCGAGCTGGCGCTGCCGGTCGGGCTGACCCTGGACGCCGAGGTGTCCGCGTATCCCGGCGCCGGGCAGCTTCGGGCGGCCCTGGGCGAGCGGTTCGCCCCGCCCGCGCCCGCCGCGATCCGGCCGCCGGGTCTCACCACGGCCGAGGCGGTCGCCCGGTACGGCGAGGCGCTGCGGGACGATCCCTGGCTGGACGCGGTCCCCGTCACGCTGGACCGGGTCGTCCCGAGCCCGGCCGGTGACTCCTGGCAACTGGCGGACGCCGACACCGACTCGGCTCTTCCCCTCACTCCCGCCGCCCGCTCCCGCCCGGGGCTGTGGCGCCTGGTCGCGCTGTCCGGCGGCGCCCCCGTCAAGGTCTTCGGCGAGTGCGGACACCGGGGTTTCACTCCGCTGGCGGCCTGGCCCACGGGAGCCGGGGAGGCGGTGACGCTGTGCTGACCGCAGGAAAGCGCGCATACAGCACGACTCGGGGGACATCCGATATGGGCCACCGTTCAACCAGTCCGCGAACAAACCGCCCCGGCCCCCGGGGCCGCCGGTCACTTCACCCCACCGCCCACCGATCGAGAGGCACGTCATGAACGGCACCCCCGCTGCGGCGGACGCGTCCGCCGCGGGCGCCTGGGAGGAGCTCGTCACCACGGCCCTGCTCGGTACCGACCGGCGCCCGCCGACCGGTGGCGGGCCCGGGCGGGAGGCTCCGGTGGCGCTGCTGGACGCGGCGGCCGTGGAGACCGTACGACGACGGGCCGGGCTCCGTCCGGCCACGGCGGCCCGGCGGCCGGAACCCGCTCCCGAGGACCCTCGCCCGGCGCTGCCCGCCCCGGCGGTCCGCAGGCTGGCGATGCTGCTGGCCGACCGCCCCGGCACCGGCGGAGGCGGCCGCCGTGGCACCTTGCCGGACCTGATGGAGCTGCTGCCCCAGTGGCTCGCGGCGGCGAACACACACGGGTACGCACCGCCCCCGCAGGCGCTGCCCGCGCTGCTGGACGCGGCCCGGGGGCGTACGGACCTGCGTCCCGCGGTGCTGGCGTTCGGGGGCTCGCGGGCGCTGTGGCTGGCCCGGCTCAACCCGGACTGGCGGTTCGCCCTGCGCGCGGCACCCGGCGGCGGCGCGGCCCTGCCGGACCTAGACGACGCCGGCGAGGTGGGACGGCTCTGGGAGGAGGGACTGTTCGCCGAGCGGATCGCGCTGCTCGCGGCGATACGGGCGCGCAGGCCGGCGGTCGCGCGCGAACTGCTGGCGGCGACCTGGGCCACGGAGCGCGCGGAGGACCGGCTGATGTTCCTCGACTCGCTGCGCACGGGGCTCACCGCCGAGGACGAGCCCTTCCTGGAACAGGCCCTGGCCGACCGCAGCCGCAATGTGCGGGCGACCGCCGCCGAGTTGCTGTCGGCACTGCCCGGTTCGGCGCTCGCCGCGCGGATGGCGGTGCGGGCCGGGGCGTGTGTGGCCGTCGATCACACCCGGGACACGGCAACGCTCGTGGTGGAAGCGCCCCTTGAGTGCGACACGAGTATGGAACGGGACGGTGTCGTGTCCAGACCTCCTATGGGCAGAGGAGAGCGATCGTGGTGGCTGGGTCAGCTGGTGGAGGCGGCACCGCTCGGCGTCTGGCCGGCACGGCTCGGCGGGCGCACGCCCCAGGAGATCGTGGCGCTGCCGGTCGCGGACGACTGGCAGGGCGAACTGCACGCGGCCTGGTGCCGCGCGGCGGTGCGCCAGCGGGACGCGGAGTGGTCCCGCGCGCTGCTCGGCCCGCCGTCGGCGCCCGAGGCGGGTGGGCCCGGAGCGGTCTCCCTGGCGGAGCGGGCGAAACTGCTGGGCACGCTGGGCGCGGAGGAACGGGCCGCCTGGGTGGCCGGGTTCATCGCGACGCACGGACTGTCCGAGGCGTTCCAGCTGCTCGGGGTGTGCGCGGTGCCGTGGGCCGCGCCGCTCGGGCGGTCCGTGGTGGACGCCTTGGAGATCGCGCGGGACGCGGGGAGTTATCCATGGAGCTTCAGTGGCGTGATGGGCCTGGCCGAGCGGTGCCTGGATCCGGCGGAGGCCTCACGGCTCGACGGGCTGCTGGCCGTGCCGGACGAGCCGGAGGACGCGTCGCCGGGGGCCGGAGGGTACTGGGCGGAGGCGTTCCAGCGGCTCGTCACGACGTTGCGGCTGCGCGCGGCGATGGCAGACGAGCTGCGCTACGCCTCCGCGGACTGACGCGCGTTCTCCCGTACCCACTCCACGATCGAGGCCGTGGTCGCCCCGGGCGTGAAGATCTCCGCGACGCCCTTCTCCTTCAGGGGCGCGATGTCCGCCTCGGGGATGATGCCGCCGCCGAAGACCAGGATGTCGTCGGCCTCGCGCTCCTTGAGGAGGTCGATGACCGCCGTGAAGAGGGTGTTGTGGGCCCCGGAGAGGATGGACAGGCCGATCGCGTCGGCGTCCTCCTGGATCGCCGTGTCGACGATCTGTTCCGGCGTCTGGTGGAGGCCCGTGTAGATGACCTCCATGCCGGCGTCGCGCAGGGCCCGCGCGATCACCTTGGCGCCGCGGTCGTGGCCGTCGAGCCCCGGCTTGGCCACCACCACGCGGATCGGACCGGCTGCCACACCCATCGCTGCCTCCATGAAGCGAGAAGTGAACGAACGTTATCCACAGCATCCCGCAACCGCCAGTTTCACGGCACCGACCGAGGGGGAAATCACACGGTGGGACACGTTCGGGAGCCGCGGCGTGGTCCACGGCGTCAGGAAGGACACGTCGGGCACGTAGGGCAGGACGCCGCGGGCGCCGCACGCCTCACGCGTCCCACGTCGGCCTCTTCCGCGCCGTCGGCCACGTTCCCCGCGGCATCCCATGAGGGCACACGGGGGGCGACGCCGTCCTCCGGCGTGCCGACAGGAGGCCGGCCATGAAGGTCACCAGGGCACTGGACCCCGTACTCCCGCTCTGCCGCCGTCTCGTGCCGGACAGAGTGGCGGGACTGTCCCTGGCCCTCCTGAAGGCGACCGCCCTGGAGGCCGCGATCCTCGCGGGGCACCTCCTGCTGTACCCGACCGGCGTGGTCCAGGAGCGCCGCTCCCCGGTCGTGCCGGCGCAGGGCGGCGGCGCCAAGCTGCCCGTCCAGGAGCGGCCCCCGGTCGTCCTGCTGCACGGCTTCGTCGACAACCGCTCGGTCTTCGTACTGCTGCGCCGCAGTCTCCTCCGGCACGGCAGGCAGCGGGTCCTGTCGCTCAACTACTCGCCGTTGACCCGGGACATCCGTGTCGCGGCGGAGCTGCTGGGCCGGCACATAGAGGAGGTCTGCGAACGGACCGGCAGCCCCCGGGTCGATGTGGTGGGCCACAGCCTCGGCGGACTCATCGCGCGTTACTACGTGCAGCGGCTCGGCGGTGACCACCGGGTCCGTACGCTCGTGACGCTGGGCAGCCCGCACGGCGGCACCCGGGTCGCCCCGCTGGCGAACGCGCACCCGATCGTGCGCCAGATGCGCCCGGACTCGGAGCTGATCGAGGAACTCACGCGCCCGGCACCCGGCTGCCGCACGTATTTCGTGAGCTTCTGGAGCGACCTCGACTCCTTGATGGACCCGCTGGAGACCGCCCGCATCGATCACCCCGACCTGATGGCGATGAACGTGCCGGTGACCGGGATCGGACATCTCGCCCTGCCGGTGCACCCGGCCGTCGCGGCAGGGATACGGCAGGCCCTCGACAGCGAACAGCCGGTGGCGGGGGCCGAGAAACGCCGGAA
Source organism: Streptomyces sp. NPDC001843 (assembly GCF_042891955.1). Classification (NCBI taxonomy): domain Bacteria; kingdom Bacillati; phylum Actinomycetota; class Actinomycetes; order Kitasatosporales; family Streptomycetaceae; genus Streptomyces; species Streptomyces sp. NPDC001843. The sequence goes on from NZ_JBIATQ010000008.1 coordinate 226,699, forward strand.
CGGCCTCACGGTCGCTTCTTGATCTCGTCCTGACCCAGGATGCCGAGCGGTCCGACAGCCGTCCGGAGGGCCCATTTACCCTTCCGGACGGCTCGTTTGCCCAGGGAAAGAGCCACTCAACGTCGAACATTCTTCGAACACAAAGCCAAACCCGCGTCCATCGTCCGCCGAAACACGGCCGAATGCCCGTTTCCTGCGAGCCTGAAACCGGCCGAAGATTGTCGCGCCCGCGTACCGCCGGGTACAGTCGCCGCACTGCTCTGCCAGCCCCTGTTGTCGAGGCGAAAGAGAAGTTGGTGAACGACCGTGACCCGTCGGGGGCGATGACCACCCCGGCTCCGGCTTCCGACGCCGCCTCTGGGCACTACGCGACCCACGGCGGCCAGGAAACCCAGTACGGCGACTTCACCACGTACGACGGGTACGGCGCCACCGGTTTGCAGACCGGCACCCACACCACCGCGGCCTTCGAGTCCGACCCGCTCTTCGGCAGCCTCCCTGGCCAGGACCACACCACCGGCGCGTACGAGACGACGCAGTGGACGACCGGTGGCCACCAGAGCGGGCACTACGACCCGTACACCGGCCAGAGCCACGCCACTTACGACTCCGGTGCCTACGACGCCACCGCCTGGACCACCGGCCACCAGCCGCTGGTCGGCATCCCGCACCAGGCCACGTCCCCCGACGTCAGCGGCCAGTGGGACGCGGGCGCCTGGCTCCAGCCCGACCAGTCCGCGGCCGGCGCCGACCTCACCCAGCAGTGGGAGTGGGGCACACAGGCCTTCGACACCGGCGCGTACGACGCCACGCAGTGGAACTCCGACGGCACCGCCGCGGCCACCGATCCCGAGCAGCGGCCCGAGTCCTTCGAGCAGCCCTTCGACCAGCAGGCGACCGCCACCTTCGAGCAGCTCCCGTACCAGGAGGCCGCCGAGGAGCCCGTCGCCGAGGACGGCGATCCGGCCGCCACCGGCGAACTGCCCACCGTCGCCCCGCTGCTCGACGGCCAGGAGGAGATCGTCCCGGCCTCGCCCCGGCCGGGTTCCCGCAGCGCGGCCCGTTCCCGCCGCAAGAGTCCTCCCAAGCGCTCCGCGCTGCTGACCGTCGCCGTGCCCTCGGTGTGCGTGATGGGAGTGGCGGGGATCGCCGCCGCCTCCGTCGGTAGCCTGACCGACGACGGGGGCAAGGACACCACGGCCACCGCTTCGGACGCCCATGCGGTGAAACCGTCCGTCGCCAACAGCAAGCTGGACAGCCAGCTCAGGACCCTCTCCGCGGGCGCCGACGACTTCGCGGACCGGGCCAGCCGGACCCAGGAACGCATCGACCTCAAGGCCCAGCAGGAAGCCCAGAAGAAGAAGGCGATCGCGGAGGCCGCCCGCAAGGAGCGGCTGCGCCCCAAGTACGTCCTCCCGGTCACGCAGAAAGGGCTCAGCGCCTATTTCGGCCAGGCGGGAGTGAACTGGATGTCGGTGCACACGGGCATCGACTTCCCTGTCTCGTACGGGACGCCGGTGATGGCGGCGACCGACGGCACCGTGACGACGAAGTGGAACAGTGCCTACGGCAACATGCTGATCCTGACGGCGAAGGACGGCACGCAGACCTGGTACTGCCACCTCTCCAGGTACCAGGTTCCCTCCGGGACGATCGTCAAAGCCGGGCAGCAGATCGCGTACTCCGGGAACTCCGGCAACTCCACCGGCCCGCACCTGCACTTCGAGGTCCGGCCGGCCGGCGGAGCGCCCATAGACCCGCTGCCGTGGCTGCGCAGCCACGGGCTTGACCCGACGTAGGCTCCCGGGGGCCCGGCCCCCGGGACCCTGACGCTCCTACAGCTTCTCCACCGGCGCGTAGCGCAGCAGCAGCCGCTTCGGCTTGGTGTCTCCGAAGTCGATCGACGCCTCGGCGTTGGCGCCCGCGCCCTTCACCGCCACCACCGTGCCGAGCCCGAACTGGTCGTGCGTCACCCGGTCCCCGACGGACAGGGCGACCACCGGCTTCTCCGAGGTCCGGCGTGTGGCGAAGCCGGAAGCGCCCGCCGCCGAGGAGCGCGAGCGGGACGACGACAGCGAGGCCGCCACGCCGGAGGCCGGCCCGGAGGACATCGGGGCCGCCGCTCCCTTCCGCTTCCACTCCACATGGGCGGGCGGGATCTCCTCCAGGAAGCGGGAGGGCGGGTTGTACGACGGCTGGCCCCACGCGCTGCGCATCGCCGAGCGGGTCAGATACAGCCGTTCCCGCGCGCGCGTGATGCCGACGTACGCCAGGCGCCGCTCCTCCTCCAGCTCCTTGGTCTGGCCGAGGGCACGCATGTGCGGGAAGACGCCGTCCTCCATACCGGTCAGGAACACCACCGGGAATTCCAGGCCCTTGGCGGTGTGCAGCGTCATCAGCGTGATGACGCCGTCACCGTCCTCCTCGTCCGGGATCTGGTCGGAGTCGGCGACCAGGGCGACCTGCTCCAGGAAGTCGGACAGGCCCACCGACTCGCCCTCGCCGCGCTCCTGCTCGAATTCGAGCGCCACGGCCGCGAGTTCCTGGAGGTTCTCGATGCGGGTCTCGTCCTGCGGGTCGGTGGAGGCCTGCAACTCGGCCAGGTACCCGGTGCGTTCGAGGACGGCTTCCAGGACGGTCGCCGGGCCCGCGCCGGACTCGACGATCGTACGGAGTTCCTCCATCAGCACGTTGAACCGCTTCACCGCGTTCGTCGACCGCGCCGCCATGCCGTACGCCTCGTCGACCCGCTTCAGCGCCTGCGGAAAGCTGATCTTCTCCCGCTGGGAGAGGGCGTCGATCATCGCCTCCGCGCGCTCGCCGATGCCGCGCTTGGGCACGTTGAGGATGCGACGCAGCGGCACCGAGTCCTCCGGGTTGGCGAGGACCCGCAGGTAGGCCAGGACGTCCCGGACCTCCTTGCGCTCGTAGAAGCGGACACCGCCGACGACCTTGTAGGGCAGGCCGACGCGGATGAAGACCTCTTCGAAGACACGGGACTGGGCGTTGGTGCGGTAGAAGACGGCGACGTCCCCCGCCTTGGCCTCGCCGGCGTCCGTGAGGCGGTCTATCTCTTCGGCGACGAACTGCGCCTCGTCGTGCTCGGTGTCGGCCACGTACCCCGTGATGCGGGCGCCCGTGCCGGCGTTGGTCCACAGGTTCTTGGGGCGGCGGGACTCGTTGCGCTCGATGACCGCGTTGGCCGCGGAGAGGATCGTCTGGGTGGAGCGGTAGTTCTGCTCCAGCAGGATCGTCGTCGCGTCCGGGTAGTCCTCCTCGAACTGGAGGATGTTGCGGATCGTCGCGCCGCGGAAGGCGTAGATCGACTGGTCGGCGTCACCCACCACGCACAGCTCGGCGGGCTGGAGGTCGTCCGGGCCGGGCGGCACGTCCACCGGGTGCTCGGCGGTGCCGACGAGCTCGCGCACGAGGGCGTACTGGGCGTGGTTGGTGTCCTGGTACTCGTCGACGAGGACGTGGCGGAAGCGGCGGCGGTAGTGCTCGGCGACGTCCGGGAAGGCGCGGAGCAGGTTGACCGTCGTCATGATCAGGTCGTCGAAGTCGAGGGCGTTGGCCTCGCGCAGCCGCGACTGGTAGAGGGCGTAGGCCTGGGCGAGGGTCTTCTCGAAGCCGTCGGCCGCCTGGGCGGCGAAGTCCTCCTCGTCGATCAGCTCGTTCTTCAGGTTGGAGATCTTGGCGCTGAAGGACTTCGGCGGGAAGCGCTTCGGGTCGAGGTCCAGGTCGCGGCAGACCAGGGCCATCAGGCGTTTGGAGTCGGCGGCGTCGTAGATCGAGAACGACGAAGTGAAGCCGAGCTTCTTGCTCTCCCGGCGCAGGATGCGCACGCACGCGCTGTGGAAGGTCATCACCCACATCGCGTTCGCGCGCGGGCCGACGAGCTGCTCGACGCGCTCCTTCATCTCGCCGGCGGCCTTGTTGGTGAAGGTGATCGCCAGGATCTGACCGGGGTGGACGCCCCGCTCGCCGAGCAGGTGGGCGATGCGGTGGGTGAGCACACGGGTCTTGCCGGACCCGGCGCCGGCCACGATGAGCAGTGGGGAGCCGGAGTGGACGACGGCGGCGCGCTGGTTCTCGTTCAGCCCCTCCAGGAGCGCGGCCGCGTCGACGGCCGGGCGGGGGGCGCCGTTCCGGTAGTACTCTCCCCCACTCTCGGCTTCGCTCGAGCGGGGGGACCCCCATCGGTCCGGCGGCACGTCGAACTTCCCGCCGAACAGATCGTCCGGAACCGGTTCCGGAGCGTGATCGTCCTCGGGCGGCGGCGGGGGCTCCTCCGCGTGCCCGCGAGGGGCCTGGAGGTCCGCCAGGAAGCTGTCGTCAAAGAGGCTGCTCATCGCTCTCCGAGTCTAGGGCGCGCCACCGACAACCGGCCGCCGCCCCGGAAAGATGACCGGTCCGCCCTTCACTCACGGTCCGGAGCGACACCGTCACGCGGACGGAAACCCTTACGTAAATCATAAGATCTATCGGGCATAACGTGCATCAACCTTCACATGAGCCACACGAGTTGGCTACCGTGCCTGGCAGGCCGCACGACCCCCACCGGCGAACGTCGCCGGGCCGCGCGGCCTCCGTCGAGTCCGGCGCGCGCCCCCACGCCAGCCGGAGCCGGGGACCCACACCGAGACCTGGGGTGAATCGGTCCGTTCTCCCGCAAGGACGAGGACCGTAGGGCAACCCTTCCGAACCACCCGCCCGAACCCGACAGCTAACCCGGTAGGCGGAACACTGGAAGGAGTCGCCTCCGTTGGCGTCGCACCGCAAGCGTTCCTCGGGTACGGGAGTCGCGGGAATCCGCAAGCCCGCCCTCGCCACCGCCGCTCTCACCTCCGTGGCCCTGCTCTCCCAGCCGGCCGACGCCGCCCCCGCCGCCCCAGCCGCCGACGGCAGGCCGAGCCTGGAGGAGGTCGAGAAGAAGGTCGACTCCCTCTACCGCCAGGCGGAGTCGGCGACCGACAAGTACAACGCGGCCAAGGAGAACACCGGCAAGCAGCGCAGACGGGTCGACACCCTCCTCGACGAGGTCGCCAAGCGCACGGAGAAGCTCAACAAGGCACGTGAGAAGCTGGGCTCGTTCGCCGCGGCCCAGTACCGGACCGGGGCCGCCGCCCCCGACACCGCCACCTTCCTGCTCGCGGACACCCCGCAGGACTACTTCGACCAGACCCAGCTGATGAACCGGCTGACCTCCCGGGAGAAGGGCGCGGTCGACGACTACGTCACCGAGCAGTCCGCGACGACGAGGAAGCGACAGGAGGCCACGGCGAGCCTCGAGACGCTGACCGAGTCGCAGAACGAGCTGCACACCGCCAAGGCCACCGTCCAGAAGAAGCTCGCCACCGCGCGCGAGCTGCTGTCCACGCTGACGGCCCAGGAGAAGGCCCGGCTGGCGGCGATCGAGAAGCAGAAGCGGGAGGAGGCCGCGCGCAAGGCGGCGGAGCTCGCGAAGCAGCAGGCGGCCGAACGTGCGGCCGAGCAGGACACCGGCGCCACCGCGTCCCCCTCGACGCCTCCCTCCACGGCCCCTTCCACCCCCCCTTCGACGTCCACGGGCTCGTCGTCCTCGTACGCCACCAAGGCCGCGAAGGCGATCGAGTTCGCCCGTGCGCAGATAGGCAAGCCGTACGTCTGGGGCGCCACCGGTCCGGGCTCCTACGACTGCTCCGGCCTGACCCAGGCCACCTGGAGGGCCGCCGGCGTCAGTCTGCCGCGCACCACCTACGACCAGGTCGACGCCGGCACGACGGTCTCGCTCGCCGACTCCCAGCCCGGTGATCTGATCTTCTTCTACGACGACATCAGCCACGTCGGCATCTACATCGGCAACGGCATGATGATCCACGCCCCCAAGCCCGGCGCATACGTCCGCGAGGAGTCGATCTACTACGACGGCGAATCGATCATCCACAGCGTGGTGCGACCGGCCTGAGCCACCGGGCCCCTAGCATCGGCCCATGCCCGGCTCCTCCTCACCCCTGCACGTCTGGTGGGCCCGGCGTTCACCGGCGGGTGGTGCCGCCGTGATGGCGACGGGGATCGTGTCGGTGGGGTTGCTGCTCGCGGGCCACGCGGTGCTGTCACGGATCGCCCTCGGGGTGGCGTGTGCCGCCTGGCTGGGATTCGCGGCGGCCTTCGCCGCCCGACTGGTGTTCGAACGGGAGCGGTGGGCGGCGGAGGCGGAGACGCCGGGTGCGCTCACCGCCGTCGCCGGCACCGCGGTACTGGGGACCCGGTTCTCGCTGCTCGGCCGACAGGTCCTGGCCGAGGCGCTGCTCGCGCTGGCGGCCGTGCTCTGGCCCGTACTGCTCGCCCCCGTCGTACGGCACTGGGGGCGGCGCATGCCGGGGACGGCGTTCATGGGCTGCGTGGCCACACAGGCGCTCGCCGTGTCCGCGGCCGTGCTGGCCGACGCGACGTCGACGGCGTGGCTCGCGCACACGGCGCTGGTGCTCTTCTGGCTGGGACTGCTGTTCTACGCGCTGGCCCTGGCCCGGTTCGATCCGCGGCAGGTCGTCGAGGGCGCCGGGGACCAATGGATCGCGGGCGGCGCGCTCGCCATCTCGGCGCTGGCCGGGGCGCGGCTGATCGCCGCCGACAGTCCGCACCTGTATCTGTGGAGCGACGACGACCGGGACGTCCTGCGCACCGTGACCGTCGCGCTGCTCGTACTGGATCTGGCCTGTTACGCCGTCCTGCTGTTCGCGGAGGCGGCCCGCCCTCGGCCGGGCTACGACGTGCGCCGCTGGTCGACGGTGTTCCCGATGGGGATGACGGCGGCCGCCACGCTGTCCGTCGGCGCCACCGTGGGCATCCCCTGGCTGCGGGGCCCGGGCGTGGTGCTGGTGTGGATCTCGGTCGCCGCGTGGCTCGCGGCCGTCGTCGGCGCGATCACGTCCACAGCACGGCGATGAAGATGTTCGCCATGGTGAGCAGGCCCACCAGACCGAAGAGGCCCTTGTCCACCCGCTCCTCGTCCCGCTTCACGTAGACGAGCCCGAGGATCACGATCAGCAGGGCCAGCTTCACGCCGATCTTGATGTTGTTGACGTGGTGGTCGTCGGCCTGGTTGAGCCCGACCAGGATCACACCGGTGACCAGCATGGTGAGCGCGCCGTGCAGCATGGCGGGAACGAAGCGGGCCTCGCCCCGGCCCATCGCCTTCATCTGGGTCAGGAAGCCGCCGAGGAGCGCGGCGATGCCGATGATGTGCAGGCCGACGAAGAGATGGATGAGTACGTCCATGAGGCCGGAGCCTAACCGCCCGCACAAATGCGCCTCATAGCACCCCACGGCTCCCGCCTGCCCCGGAAACCGCCACATCGGTCAGTGCACCGCCCCAAGTCGGCAGCTGTGCGCCGGGAGCGCGGTCATCGGCGCACACCGGGCGGTCCTGTCGGGTCAGTTACGCACAATGCGTTACCAAGCCGTCACAGACCGGTTTAGCGTCCTCCACCAGGTGACCGGCTCCCCACCGCCGCCCGGGCCAGGGGCGGCAGTCGGGCACCACCGCCGAGAAGGTCCGGCGGCGGCCCCGCGCGGGTCGTCGCCGGACGCGTGAACCGCTCCCCACGGGCGGGTCGACGGTCGTACGAGAGGACGTGAACGGTCCAGGTGTCAGCGCACCGCAAGCCCAGACAGCGCCCGCTCAGCAGCAACACCGCCCGGACGGCGGCCACCATCGCCCTGGCGGGCGCGGCGACCGCGGCGGGCTTCGACGGAACCGGGCACGCGGCGCCGCGGCTGACACCGGCCCAGGTCAGGGCCAGGGTGGACAGGCTGTACCAGCAGGCGGAGGCCGCCACCGAGAAGTACAACGGCGTGAAGGAGAAGGCCGACACGGCCCAGCAGCGGCTGAACACCTTGCGGGACGAGGCCGCCCGCAAGCAGCAGAAGCTGAACACGGCCCGCGATGCGCTCGGTTCGATCGCCACGGCGCAGTACCGCGCCGGTGGGATCGACCCCGCTCTGCAGTTGGCATTGTCCGATGATCCCGACCAGTACCTGGAGGGCGCCGAGTTCGCCGAACGCGCCGGCGACCGGCAGGCCCAGGCGGTGACACGGGTACGCAAGCACCTACGGGAGATCGAACAACTGCGCGGCGCCGCCCACGTCGAGCTGGCGTCCCTCAGATCCAGCCAGGCGGAGCTGAAGCGGCGGAAGGAGACGGTGACGGCGAAACTGGCCGAGGCGAGGCGGCTGCTGTCACGTCTGTCCCCGCAGGACCGTGTGCCGCCCCCTGCCGAGCACGCCTCGCGGCCGGCCCCGCACACCCGGGCCTCCAACTCACGTGCCGCGGCGGCCGTCGCGTACGCCTACCAGAAACTCGGCAGCCCCTACGTATGGGGCGCGACCGGCCCGAACGCCTTCGACTGCTCGGGCCTGGCCCAGGCCGCCTACCGCTCCGCCGGCATCTCCCTGCCCCGCACGACGTACGCCCAGATCAACGCGGGCCGCCGTGTCTCACGGTCCGAACTCGCCCCGGGTGATTTGGTGTTCTTCTACTCCGGCATCAGCCATGTCGGCATCTACGTGGGCAACGGCCAGATGATCCACGCCCCGAACCCGTCCGCGCCGGTGCGGCTGGCGTCTGTCGACGAGATGCCGTTCGCGGGGGCTACGCGGGTGGCGTGACGGTCGCTGACGCGATGAACGCGGTCCAGGCGGGGCCGGTGACCGTGAAGCGGGGGCTGTCGGGGCCGAGCTTCGAGTCCCGGACGTGGATGGTGTGGGGGCAAGAGGCGATTTCGAGGCAGTTGCCGCCTTCAGTGCCGCTGTAGCTGGACTTACGCCAGTCAAAGGCGGCTTCGAGGCAGTTACTCCCCTCACTGTCGCTGTAGCTGGACTTAAACCATGCGAGCCGGTCGCTCACTGCTTCTCCGCCACCCCTCTGATGAATTCGGCAGACTCCTCAACGCTGAGCGCATGCATGCGGATCATGTCATGCCTACGTGTCAGCTGACTTACCTTGCTCGGGTTCACATACAGGGCACTCGTCCCCTGCCCCTCCGCGAACGCGTAGAGCTCGTGCTCTTCAGTCTCCAGCAACACGACCGGGCCGTTAAGCGCAACTCCGCCGCAGCGCCCGAATGGCAAGATCTGGATCGACACATTGCGGAGGCCGCCGATCTCCAGCAGGTGCCGCAACTGAGCTTGCATGACCTCCGGCCCGCCAACCCCAGTATGAAGCGCTGCCTCGTAGATGAGGAAGCCGTACATCACGCCCGTCCTGCGCCTCAACGCTTCAGCCCTGCGTAGCCGGGCAGCGACGCGTTCAGCCACGGTCTCATCGTCAAGCGGCGGACAGCTGCCCCCGATCAGAGCTTGTGCATACGCCTCCGTCTGCAACAAGCCCGGAATCAGCAGCGGCTCGTAACAGGAGAAGCTGATGGCCTCGGCCTCGATGGCCATGAACTCCTGCGACCGCGCCGGGAACGGCTCCGGCTTCAAATACTCCTGCGCCGCAACCAGCTTCCCGCCCGCCCCGCACACCTGGTCGGCGATCTGCAGTAGCCGCAAGGTGGGCCGACGGCGGCCGTTCTCCATGGACTTGACGTACTCGTAGTCGTAACCGGCCTCCTTGGCCAGTGCCTCCCGCCCGACGCCGGCGTCCGCACGCCACAGTTTGATCTGGCTGCCGCAGTACCGCCAGGCGGTCGGCGGCTGGGAGTTGACCTCGGTCGACACGCATACCTCCGCGGGATCCACGCCGGGTACACCACTCACCGTACCCATGCCGTTACTCGCGAGGCTACGCACGCCCCGGGACCGTGATCTGGCAGAACGTCAGAACTTCCACGCAAGGGATGAACAGCGCATGCAGACGTGGCCCCTGCCGTCCACGACGGCCGCCCCGAAGGACATCGAGTGGCGCCTGCCGCGTCACGCACGAAGCGTGGGCAGGGCGCGCGCACTGCTCCGCGAACAGGCGGCGTCCTGGGGGCTGCCCCAGGAAGTGACGGACACGGCGGAACTCCTCCTGAGCGAGCTGATGACGAACGCGTACCGCCACGCGAAGGCCCCGGCCCACCGCGAGATCTGGGCCCGCTGCGCGGTCGTGGAGGACCGCCTCCGCGTCACGGTGACGGACGCGAGCGACACGCTCCCGACGCCCGGCAAGGCATCCCCGGACGACGAGTCGGGCCGCGGCCTCGCCCTGGTGGCGGCGCTGGCGGACGACTGGGGCGCGGCCATCAGGGAGCAAGGCATCGGCAAGGAGGTGTGGTTCGTACTTGCCATCACCCCTCGCCCGTAGCCGGTCAGTTCGGGGAGATCCCGAGGAATCTCAGCACGGCGAGGACGCGCCGGTGGTCGGCGTCGGCGGCGGGCAGGTCGAGTTTGGCGAAGATGTTGTTGATGTGCTTGGCGACCGCGCTGTCGCTGACCACCAGCGCCTCGGCGATCCCCGCGTTGGAGCGTCCCTCCGCCATCAGCGCCAGCACCTCCCGTTCACGCGGTGTCAGCCGCTCCAACGGGTCGCTGTGGCGGCGCAGCAGCAACTGGGCGATGACCTCGGGATCCAGCGCCGTGCCGCCGTCCGCGACCCGCCGTACCGCGGCGATGAACTCCTCCACGTCGGCGACGCGTTGCTTGAGCAGATAGCCGACCCCGCTGGTGTGGGCGGTCAGCAGATCGGCCGCGTACCGCTCCTCCACGTACTGGGAGAGAAGGACCACCGCCGTCCGGGGCCACTGGCGGCGGATCACCAGCGCGGCGCGCACTCCCTCGTCGGTGAAGCCCGGTGGCATGCGGACGTCGACCAGGGCGAGTCGGGGCCGGTGCTGCTCGACCGCGGTCAACAGGGCGTCCGCGTCACCCACGTCGGCTGCGATCTCGAAGCCGGCCATCTCGAGCACCTTGACGAGCCCCACGCGCAGCAGCACCGAGTCCTCGGCGATCACAGCGCGCACGGCAGCTCCGCGGTGATGATGGTCGGGCCCCCGACGGGGCTGCTGACGCGGAACGATCCATCGACGGAGCCGACGCGTTTCGCCAGTCCGCCGAGCCCGCTGCCGGCTGCGGCGTCGGCGCCACCGATCCCGTCGTCGGTGACGTTCACGCGCAGCACCTTCCCGATCCGTTCGACGGTCACCCCCGCGCGAGTGGCACGGGCGTGCTTGGTTACGTTGGTCAGCGCCTCGGAGACCACGAAATAGGCGACGGACTCCACGACGGGCGCTGCTCGCTCTCCGATGTCGACGCGTAGGCGTACCGGCAACGGTACCCGGGCGGTCAGACCGGACAGCGCCGCGTCCAGCCCGCGGTCTTCGAGGACGGCGGGATGCAACCCGCGGACGAGGTCGTTGAGTTCGGCGATGGCCTCCTTCGCCTCGCGGTGCGCCTCGTCGATCACGGTGCGGGCGTCGTCCGGCAGGTCGGTGAGGGTGGCCCTGGCCAGTCCAAGATTGACCGCGAGGGAGACCAGGCGTTGCTGGGTCCCGTCGTGGAGATCGCGTTCGATGCGGCGGCGCTCGGTGTCGACGGCTTCGATCAGGTCGGTGCGGCTCTCGGCCAGGTGCTCGACACGCTGCTGAAGCTGCTGGTTCCGGCTCGGCCCGAGCAGCGGGAGCGCGAGTCGGGTCTCGGCGCGGGCCGTCACCCCGGCCAGCCAGGGCGCGCTGCACAGCAGCACGACGCCGCAGGGGGTGAAGACCATCGCCTGGGTCATTTCGTCCCCCGGCAGCGCCCAGGCCCACCCGAAGTCGGTGACACCCGCCACCGCCACGGCCCACGCCGCGAGCACCAGCAGTTCCAGAGCAGCCAGCAACGGCCCGAGCAGCAGGTGGTAGCCGACCTGCCGCCAAGTCTGGGTGGAGGACAGCCACCGCAGGGCATGCCTCGGCCACCATCGTTCCGGCGTCGGCGTCAGCGTCAGCCGGGGGATGTCCACACCGAGTAACGCTCGATAACGGTGTCGTTGAACAACGGTGAGCGTCGGAACGCCGACGAGGAACAGCGCGAACGGTACCGGGACAAGAGCCCACGCGTTCGCCTTCACGACGATCGTCACACCCCAGACCCACAGCGAAGTCAGGGCAAGGTGCAGCGGAATCCCGGCTGCCACGAAGCCGGTGTCCCGTCGCGCTCGAAGAAAAGCGCGTCGCAGCGGCTGGGAGCTCCTCATGGCTCGACGGTAGATCACCAGGTGACGGACTTGCCATGCACCGAGCATCCGGATCGATGGTGAAGCCAGTGCCACCCCCAAGTCGGACCTTCGCGTTACCGACGCGCGCGCCCATCACCGGAAGGCTTGGCCATGTAAGACACACAAGCCCGCATCTGAGAGGAGACGCGATCCCATGGCCCTCGTCGAATTCGGCGGTCCGTGGCGCCACGGACGCGCCGACGGCTCCCCATCGCGGACGCGCCCTTCCGAAACAAGCCGGCGGGGAGTGGCCACGCGGTGGCCCGGCATCGCGTTGATCGGGTGCGGCCTCGCGATGCTGCCCTGGCTGCTGGTGCTGGCGGCCGCGCTGCCCGCCACGCCCAGCGTCCCGCACTGGTCGGCCGCATGGGTGGGGTTGGATGCCCTGGAGGCCCTGGGCCTCACCGTCACCGGAGTACTGCTGCTGCGCCGGGATCCTCGGCACCCGCTCGCCGCGGCGGCAACCGCCGCACTGCTGATCGTCGACGCCTGGTTCGACATCGTCACCTCCGCCCCCGGAGCTGAACTCGCCGGCGCGATCGCGATGGCCGCCGGCGCGGAACTACCGATGGCGGCCTTGTGCGTCGTGCTGGCCACCGCTTCCTGCCGCCCCGGCTTCCCCAGCCGTTTCGATCATCCGCCCCACCATCCCCGCCCCGATGTCACTGCGGGTGCGGCCGCACGCCCCCGCCCACACCTCCCGAGGAGTCCACGATGACCGAGCAACCCCCGGCACCGGCGGAGCAGCCCAAGCCCGTCGAGCGCCCGCAAGGCGACAGCGAGAACGCCATCGTGGACCTGTTCGTCGAACGGTTCGGGGACCGGATCGACGATCGCGTCGCCGAGTCGTTCGACGAGCTGTTCGCCGAGCGGCTGGCGGAGCCCGGCCCTCTTCAGCGTGCCATGGCCCGCGGCCGAAGGGCGGAGCTGAGGGTCCTGTTGCTCTCGCTGATCCTCGGCACCGTCGCAACAGCCTTCACTCCCGGCGGGACCACCGCACTGCTCATCTCCTGGGCCGGACTGGTGGTCCTCAACCTCGCCTACCTCTTCCGCCCACGCTGACACCCGGCTCGGTCCGTCCCCGGACGCTCACACCAGCCGACGCGCCGTCGCCCACCAGTCAGCCGGCCAGCACTGCCGCGAGGCCCTCTTGCAGATCCTTGACGAAATACCCCGGGACCTCCAGCGACGGGAAATGTCCCCCGGCCTCAGGTGCCCTCCATCGGACGATCTGCCGGAACCGCTCCTGTGCCCAGGCGCGCGGACACTTCTCGATGTCGCGCGGGTACACACTGATCGCCGACGGGACGTCGACCCGGAGTTCGGGGTCGAGCGAGTTGTGGCTTTCGTAGTAGATGCGGGCTGACGATGCGCCGGTCCGCGTCAGCCAGTACAGGGTGACGTCGTCGAGAACGCGGTCCATGGAAATCGTCTCGAACGGGCTGTCCTCGGTATCCGTCCACTCCGCGAACTTGTCGAGGATCCAGGCGAGAAGCCCGACCGGTGAGTCGACGAGCGAGTATCCGATGGTCTGCGGCCGGGTCGCCTGCTGCTTCGCGTACGCCGCGTGGTGGCGCCAGAAGTCGCGGGTCTCCTCGGTCCATTTGCGCTCGGCCGCCGTCAGCCCGTCCGTTGTCAACCCGGGCGGTGCCTGCGCGGTCGTTGTGTGGATGCCGAGAACGTGGTCCGGGAACCTGCCGCCGAGGACCGTGGTGATCACACCGCCCCAGTCGCCGCCGTGTGCCACGAACTTGCCGTAGCCGAGCCTCCCCATCAGCTCCACCCAGGCGGCCGCGATCTTCTCGATTCCCCACCCGGTGGTGACCGGCTTGTCGCTGAAGCCGAAGCCTGGCAGCGACGGGACCACGACGTGGAACGCCGGCGCGTTCGCATCCTTCGGATCCGCCAGCTCGTCCACTACGTCGACGAACTCGGCGATGCTGCCCGGCCAGCCGTGCGTCAAGATCAGAGGAGTGGCATCCGCACGCGCGGATCGGCGGTGCAGGAAGTGGATTCCCAGACCGTCAATGGTCGTGCGGTACTGGCCGATCTGGTTGAGGCGCGCTTCGAACGACCGCCAGTCGTACCCGGTGCGCCAGTAGTGCACGACGTCCTCGAGGTCGGCAAGAGGAACGCCCTGTTCCCATCGGCGAGGGTCAGGCGCGGCGCGGTGGACCGTCTCGGCTTCCGGCAGCCGTGCTGCGGCCAGTCGCGCCCGCAGGTCGTCGAGCTCGGTATCGGTTGCGTGCGCTTCAAAAGCCTGCACGTCGCTGGGCTGACGGTTCATGAAATGCCCCCGTCGGGGTGAGCGGCCGCAGCGTCGGTGACGCACCAGTGCATGGACATGAGACCTCCCGGTCGTCGATGGAACCGGCTAAGACGGTTCTAACACGTACCGCTATCGGCGTACAACCGGCTAAGGTGGTTCCATGAGTGCTCGGTTTCCTGACTTCCGTCTCGGCAAGGTGCTGGCGACCAGCTTCACGGGGACCCGGTCAGAGCGTCATGGCGACGCCGTGGAGCGCATCCCCACGCCGAACCGACTCGTCGACTGGCTGGCGGTGAGCGGCCTCGCCGTGGAGTCCTGCACCACCGCCCAGCTCGAACGCGCTTGGGAGCTGAGGGAATCGATTCACGCCGCCGCGACAGCGGCCGCGCGCCAAGACCCTCTCCCTGGGCCTGCTGTCCAGGTCATCAATGACTGCAGCGCTCAGGGTCGGGCCGCGGCCATCTTGACGCCCGAGGGCACTCGTCAATGGCGGCTCAGCTCGGCTTCCGCCGTGGAGGATGCCCTGGGCGTCATCGCCGCCGACGCGATCAGCATCCTCGCGGGCGAACGAGACGGAAAACTGGCCCTCTGCGCATCGCCGACCTGCCAAGCCGCCTTCTTCGACACCAGTCAGAGCCGCACCCGCAGATGGTGCGACATGAACACGTGCGGGAACCGTCAGAAGAAGGCGCGCTTCAATGCCAACAATCGCAGGAACGCCAGATCAGCAGAGTAGCCGGGCTTGATCACCGGTCACTCTGTCCGTACGGTCAGGGCTTCGTCACACCAGCCGACGTGCCGTCGCCCAACGCGTCAGCTCGTGCCGATTGGACAGCTGCAGCTTCCTCAGGACCGCCGACACATGGGACTCGACCGTCTTGACGGAGATGAACAGCTGCTTGGCGATCTCCTTGTAGGCGTAGCCGCGGGCGATGAGGCGCAGGACCTCCCGTTCGCGCTGGGTGAGGCGGTCGAGGTCCTCGTCGACCGGCGGGGCGTCGGTGGAGGCGAAGGCGTCGAGGACGAAGCCGGCCAGCCGCGGGGAGAAGACCGCGTCGCCGTCCTGGACCCGGAAGACGGAGTCGACGAGGTCCGTGCCGGTGATCGTCTTGGTGACGTACCCGCGGGCGCCGCCGCGGATCACGCCGATCACGTCCTCCGCCGCGTCCGAGACGGACAGGGCGAGGAAGCGGACCGGCCGCTCGGCGTCGGCCATCAAGGGGGCGCAGCGGCGCAGCACTTCGACCCCGCCTCCGCCGGGGAGGTGGACGTCGAGGAGGACCACCTCGGGCCGGGTCGCCGTGATCACCGTGACCGCCTGGTCGACGTCGGCGGCCTCGCCGACGACCTCGACGCCGGTCTCCTCGGTCCGGCCGATCTCGGCCTGCACACCCGTACGGAACATACGGTGGTCGTCGACGAGGACCACGCGCACCCGGCGCTCCCCCGCCGCCGCCCCCGCCGTGTCGTTCGCCTCGGTCGCGTCGCTCATGACGTGTTCTCCGCCCTCTCCATCTCCAACTCGACCTCCGTGCCGCCGTCCGGCACCGCCCGCAGCCGGGCCGTGCCGCCGTTGCGCTCCATGCGGCCGATGATCGATTCTCTGACACCCATGCGGTCGGCGGGTATCGAATCGAGGTCGAAGCCCGGGCCGCGGTCACGGACGGACACGAACACCGTCCTGCCCTCGACTTCCGCGTAGACCTGCACGGCGCCACCCTCGCCACCGTACTTGGCGGCGTTCACCATCGCTTCACGCCCGGCCTGCATTTGGGCGCCGATCCGTTCGTCGAGCGGGCAGTCGCCGACCACGACGACCTCGATGGGGACGCCGTGCTTGTCCTCCACCTCGGCGGCGTTGCGCTTCACCGCCTCGGCGAGGGTCGCCGGTTCGTCGGCCTCGTCCTTGCCGTTGCCCTCGGGCTTGTACAGCCAGGCGCGCAGGTCGCGCTCCTGGGCGCGGGCCAGGCGGCGCACCTCGCCCACGTTCTCCGCGTTGCGCTGGATCAGGGTCAGGGTGTGCAGCACGGAGTCGTGGACGTGCGCGGCGACCTCGGCTCGCTCCTGCGCGCGGATGCGCATCAGCCGTTCCTCGGAGAGGTCCTGGGTCATGCGGACGAGGTAGGGGCCGGCGAGCAGGGTTATGCCGACGAGGACCGCGAGGGCGGCCTGCAGTACGGAGCCGAGGTGGGCGGCGGAGCCCTGCAGCACGAACATGCCGGAGACGCCGGCGGTGACGAGCAGCACGCCTGCGACCGCGCGCAGGAGAGTGAGGGTGCGGCGCCGTCTGCCGACCTCGACCCAGCGGGCCCGGCGGGCGTTGTCCGCCTGGCGCCAGACGAGGGCGACGCCCGCGCCGACGAGGACCGCGGGGATGAGATACGCCTGGGCGGCGCTGCCGAGATCGACGCTGCCGACGAAGACCACGGCCACGACGACCATGAGCAGCAGGGCGACGATCTGCCCCCGGTCCGGTCTGCGGGTGACGAGCCTGCGGCGGCCGTCCGGCGCCGTCTCTGTACCGACCAGGGACGGCGGCTTCTGGCCGCCGACACCGCCGACGCCGAGCGGGACGAAGAACCAGAACGCCGCGTACAGCAGCGCGCCGAGGCCGTCGGCCAGGAACAGGCCCGCGAAGACGAGCCGCACCCAGATCACGGGCAGCCCGAGGTGCCCGGCGAGGCCCCGCGCCACACCACCGAGCCAGCGGCCGTCGCTGCTGCGGTAGAGCTTGCGCAGGGGCCGCGGGTCGTCGAGTGGCACTGCTGCGGCTTCCGGCATGCCAACGATGGTCACACGGCCGGAGCAGCCAGGCATCAGGGTCCAGCCCCGAGAGAGCCCTGATCTTCGGAAAAGCGGACGTCGAACAGGTCCCGGGCGTCGTCTCAGGGCCGATCTCAGGGTTCGTCCAGGGTCGTACCGACTGCCGTCGCGGTGCCCCGGCCGTCACCATGGACACATGACGGATCACCACCACGCCGCGACGGGTCCGGGACCCGGCCCCGGCCCGCGCCCCAGCCGGGGCACCGGGCCGACGGATGCCGCGCCCGCCGCGGCCGAGGCCCCCGGCCGGTTCCGCCGGGACCGGCGGCACAAGATGATCGCGGGCGTGTGCGCGGGACTCGGGCGGCACACCGGCATGGACCCCGTGATCTTCCGGATCACGCTGGCGGTGCTGGCCGCGTCCGGCGGGATCGGACTCATTTTCTACGGTTTCGCCTGGCTCTTCGTGCCCTACGAGGACGACGGGGAGAACGAGGTCCGCAAGCTCCTGACCGGCCGCGTGGACGGGCAGGCACTGGCGGCCGTGCTGTTCGCGCTGGTCGGATGCGGAGTCTTTCTGACCATGCTGAAGAACGGCGGGGTGCTCACCTTCGCGGCGGTCCTCTCCCTCCTTCTCGCAGGCGCCGGGTACTGGTCACAGCGACGCGACGCCACCGACCCCGATCCGCTGGCCGCGCAGGCCGTCGCCGACGCCCCTCCGGAGGCCCAGGCCCCGCCCGTCGCCGCCTCCTATCCGTCGTGGTGGCGCGACCCGATCGTCAAGGACGGCACGCACGTCGGCGGCACCGGCTATCTGTGGGGGCCCGGTGACGCGCGCGACCGGGATGTCGCGGCAGCGGTCAACATCGGCCGCGGCAACACCTGGAGCGCCTATGAAGGCATACGTGACGGGCGCACCGCGCCCGCCAGGCCACGCGGCCCCCGCTGGGTCGGCGGCTGGGTCTTCCTTCTGGCGCTGCTGGCCGGGGGCCTGGGCACCGGCGCCACATGGGAGGACCACCCGCTCGCCATCAGCCTGCAGACCGGACTGGCCTGCGCGCTGGCCGTCACCGGTCTCGGTATCGCGGTCAGCGCCTTCCTGGGGCGCACGGGAGCCGGCTCGGTGTTCCTGGCGATCGTGACGGCGGCTCTGCTGGTCGGTGCGGCGGCACTGCCCAAGAACATCACCACGCACTGGATACGCACGTCGTGGACGCCGGCCACCGCGAGCGACGTGCGCTCCGGCTACGACCTCGGTACGGGCATGGGAACCCTGGACCTGCGCCGGGTGCACCCGGGAAAGGGGGAGACGGTGAAGACGGAGGCCGATGTCGGCGCAGGACAACTGAAGGTGATCGCCCCCGCGGACGTGACCGTGAGGATGAGCATCGACGTCGGTGTGGGCGACATCCGGTTGCCGGGGGACTACAGGAAGGACGTGGACGTGAAGCCGGGCAGGCACAAGGAAGTGACGCTGCCGCCGAAGGCAGGCGGCAAGAGCACCGGCACACTCGACATCGACGTCCAGGTGGGCGTGGGACAGGTGGAGGTCACCCGTGCTGCGTCATGAGTTCGAGCCGGGGAAGCTGGTCGCGGGATTCGTCCTCACCGTCGTGGGCGTGATGTACGCCGGTGACGCGGGCGGCGCCTGGGACACCCCGTGGTTCGCGGGCATACCCGTCGTCGTGGTCGGGCTGTTCCTGGCGGGCGCGGTGTCCGCCCTGACGCGGGCGATACGCAGCCGCCGCGGCCGACGCGGCCGCGGCGGCACTCCGGACACGGCGGAGATCCCCGGGAGCGGAATCGTCTAGCGGAAGTCTTCGGTGCGCTGTCGTCGCCTCGCTCGCAAGGCGGCGTCCAGGGAGAGGTACGGGGCACCGGCGAGGACGAGTGGCAGCCAGGCCATCAGGTAGGCGAGGTCGTTGCCGTAGTAGTACGGGTCGGAGGCCCAGCTCACCGTCAGCCACAGGCTGAGCGAGATCAGCGCGCCGCCGAGTGCGGCGAGGCGGGTGAGCAGGCCGATCAGGGTGCCGATGCCGACGGCCAGCTCGCCGAGGGCGATGCCGTAGCCGAAGCCGACGGGATTCTTCAGGGCCAGGTCGACCAGGGCCGGGATGGCCGAGGAGTCGCGGACGGAGCGCATGGTGTCGCCGATGGAGCCGGCGCCGCCGGACTTCATGAAGGCGCTGTTGGTGAGTTTGTCGAGGCCGGCGTAGATGAAAGTGACGCCGAGGAAGACGCGCAGCGGAAGGAGCGCGTAGTGGGTGGCGGCGTCCCGCCAGTCCCGGCCACCGCTCTCACGATAGGAGCTCCGCGTGTCCATTCGCATGCCGTGAGTCATCGCCCTAGCCGCCTCTCGCCCGCCGTGCCGAGCCCTCACTAGACGATACGTACGACAGGTCGACGCAGTTCATCCCGCCTCTCACGTTTTGCCGATTTCTCAGAGGAGTCGGAGCGGCCGGGCCCCCGTCATTCGGTCACCTCGACCACGCACCGGTTGGTCGCCACCCCGGCGGCCGTCACGATCTGGACCTCCACCGAGCCGGGCTCGACCTCGGCCGGAACGGGGACGGTCAGCACGGTGTCCGTGGGATTGCTGAAGCCGCCGGAGACCGGGACCAGGGGGACGTGAACGTTGACCGCGCCGATGCGGACCACCATCCGGGAGAGGCGGTCGGCGGTCTGGGCGCCGGGCGGGACGAAGCCGGTGCCGCGGATCTCGATGTCGTCGCCGGTGCGGATGGGGCCGTCCAGGTCGCCGACCTCACGGGCGCGGACCACGGAGTGGATGACCGGACGGCCGCCCTCCGCGTATTTGCCGGCCAGGTAGGTCGCCGCCGACACCAGCACCACCACCGCCAGTCCCCACGGCAGGTCGGGCAGCTGGTCGGGGCGGCGGGCGAGCCGTACGGCGGTGAACAGCAGGGCGACGGCGTTGATGACGACGTACTGGATGTCGGCGAAGTTGCCTCGCCCGGCGTCGTCGGTGAGCAGGTCGGCCGCGCGCGGCCGGTGGGCGCGTACCTTCTGCAGCCGCTGCGCCGCGACCCGCGTCCCGACCACCCGCCGGACCAGCATCGCGATCACGCACACCACGGCGAGCACGGTCACCACGCCCGCTCCCCGTGCGAGGGCGAGGCCGGAGACCAGCATGTCGCGTTCGGCGTGCCCCGAGGCGGCGGCCAGCCGGCCGGCCAGGACCAGTACGGCGTAGGTCAGGAACAGCACCCAGACGGCCGCCACGGTACGGGAGGTGGACATTCGGTGGTCCTCGCCGATGACCGGGGCCAGCACCCCGCCGCGGGCCCGGTGGAACCAGGCGGCGGCGGTCAGCGCGCCGGCCGTCACCAGCGCGGCGAGCAGTCCGGCGGTACGGGAGCTGGTCCAGCCCGCGCCGATCGCGGTCAGCGACTGGGTCAGCAACAACAGCACGACGGCCGTCCACACCGCCCAGGCGGTGCGCACCCAGAGCCGGGCCAGCCAGATCCCGCCCTCCGCCCGGCCGCGCTCGGCGACCGCCTCGGCGGACTGCGTCAGTTCCTCGGAGACCCATTGCCGGGACGCCGAGGCGGAGTGGGCCACCGCCGGCGGCAGTCCCTGCCCGGCCGCGAACTCGTCGCGTTTCAGCAGGAAGGCGGCGACGGCCCGCCGGTGCCCTTCACGCGCCCCGTGCGGACAGTCCCCGCAGGCGCAGCCGCCCGCGTGCACGCCCGTGTCCGTGCCCTGCCCAGCCTGCTGCACCGCCACGCCCGACGTCCGCCTTCCCCACGACCCTCGGCACGGCCGGCAAGCCCTTCGCGGGCCCGGCCGTCGCCGTGGAACTCCCCGGTGACAAAAGCGAATTGTGCCCTAATCGACGCCGTCCGCGACCGGCTTGCGTGGTCATGCCGGGTGAAGCCGGTCCCGCGGTGTTGACCCTGCCGCCCGGCTGACGGGTCCTAACCGAGGAGATCGGGTTCGCTGCGGCAGATGTCCTGCCACAGGGGCTGGTAGTTGATCCAGGCGACGAGGTCGCCGCCGAGTTGCTCACGGGTGGCCACCGCGAGCTTGTGGTCGATGAGAAGCGGACGGCCCGCCGCCTTCGCCATCAGCTGCACCTGGCAGGACCGCTCCATGGAGAGGAACCACCAGGCCGCCGCGTCCACCGAGTCGCCGACGGTCAGCAGTCCGTGGTTGCGCAGTACCAGCGCCTTGCGGCTGCCGAGGGCGGTCGCGATACGCCGGCCCTCCTCGGCGTCGACGGCGACGCCCGTGTACGCGTTGTACAGGGCGTGGTCCTCGTAGAAGGCGCAGCTCTCCTGGGTGATCGGGTCGAGCAGGTCGCCGAGGGCGGACAGGGCCCGGCCGTGCACCGAGTGGCAGTGGGCGACCGCGACGACGTCCGGGCGGGCGGCGTGCACCTGGGCGTGGACGGTGAAGGCGGCCTGGTTGACGTGGTAGCGGCCCTCTATGACCTGCCCGTCCTGGTTGGCCAGTACCAGGTCGCTGACGGTGACGTGCTTGAACGGCAGCCCGAACGGGTTCACCCAGAAGCAGTTGGTGAACTCCGGGTCGCGTGCGGTGATGTGTCCGGAGACCCCGTCCTCGAATCCGGACCGTCCGAAGACGCGCAGCGCGCCCGCGAGCCGTTCCTTGCGGTGCCGGCGTTCGTCCTCGACCGAGTCGTGCATGGGCGGCATCGCGAACCGCAGCTGGTCGGTGGGCAGCGGCAGAGGTGGGGTGGGCCCGTGCATTGGTCCTCCAGCACTGGGTTTGCTTTACGGGGCGGAAGTTACCGTCGGTCAGGTCAAAAGGGCAGGGGCGTTCTGTAAAGATGACGCACTCAAGGGGAATGCAACCCTCGCGGTGGTTCACGGGTCTGGTGTGCGGAATCTGAAGTTCAGCATCACCTTCGAGCCATCCGGAGGCTCCCATGGCCGTCGCCGACCGGCACATCACCGCTCTCATGCGACAGATCGCGTCGCAGGACACCGTCGAGCTGATCCACCCCTTCGCGGAGTGGCAGACGTTCGGCGCGCTCGCGTACATCGCCGAGTGCTACGGCTTCCGGTACGCGGACGTCCGAGTGGTCGGCAAGCACAAAATCGTACACGTGAGCCTGGTCCGCGATCCGAGTCCCTGGGCCCAGCAGCGCGCGGCGGCGAACCGGGCGGCCTTCCCCGACCCGGGTCCGGGCCGCCCGGTTCCCGGCATGTACCTGGGCTCGCTGACTCCGGTACCGGAGGCGCAGGCGGACGTCGATCTGATCACCACGCTCATCCGGTACGACGCCCTCGGCGCGGCCGCCAACCGCAAGCAGCTGGTGACCATGGCCTGGGCGTTCCCCCTGCTGTTCCTGCTGATGGCGGTACTGACCGGCAAGTACGCCGTTCTGCTCCCGCTCGCGGTCCTGATACCGGCGTTCCTGCTGGGTGCCCTGCGCCTCAACGCGATGCGGCGCGCGAAGCTGGCCGAGCGACTGACGGCGGCCGGGTGCACGCCGCAACGGGACGAGGCGGGGCGTGAACGGTTCGTGCGGCCGGTGCCGTACGGGGTGTGAGACTACGAGACCACTGCCGCCATCGCCCCCGCTGATACCCGACAAAAGATGTCGGGTATCAGCGCCACACTCGCCCTATGACAGTGAACTGGGCGGCCTTCGCCACCGCTGAACCCGAGCTCGCCGGGCTCGTCGAGGAGCGCTTCGGCGCCTTCACCCACCACGTTCTGGTCACCCTGCGCCGGGACGGCTCGCCCCGCACCAGCGGCCTGGAGGTGCGGTTTCTGCACGGCGAGCTGTGGCTCGGCATGATGCCGGACTCGCTGAAGGCGCTCGATCTGCGCCGCGATCCGCGTTTCGCACTGCAGTCGAACCCGGGGCCGGGCGCGGATCCGGGTCCGGGTGACGTGCGGGTCAGTGGGCGGGCGGTCGAGGTGGACGACCCGCGGACGAAGGGTGCGTACATCGAAGAGGTGGAACCGCCGCAGCCGTTCCACCTCTTCCGCACCGAGCTGACGGAGGTCGTGCGGACCTACGTCGAGGACGACACGTACCTGGTCGTGCAGGTCTGGAAGCCCGGTGAGCCCTTGCGCGTCGTCAAGCGCAAGTGATCACTCCCACTCGATGGTGCCCGGCGGCTTCGAGGTCACGTCGAGGACGACGCGGTTGACGTCCCGGACCTCGTTGGTGATCCGGGTGGAGATCCGGGCCAGTACGTCGTACGGCAGCCGGGACCAGTCGGCGGTCATGGCGTCCTCGGAGGAGACCGGACGCAGCACGATCGGGTGGCCGTAGGTGCGGCCGTCGCCCTGGACGCCGACGCTGCGGACGTCCGCGAGCAGGACGACCGGGCACTGCCAGATGTCCCGGTCGAGGCCGGCCGCGGTCAGTTCCTCACGGGCGATGGCGTCGGCCTCGCGGAGCAGGTCCAGGCGCTCCTTGGTGACCTCGCCGACGATGCGGATGCCGAGGCCCGGGCCGGGGAAGGGCTGCCGCTGGACGATCTCCTCCGGCAGGCCGAGCTCCTGGCCGACCATCCGGACCTCGTCCTTGAAGAGCTTGCGCAGCGGCTCGATGAGCTTGAACTCGAGGTCCTCGGGGAGGCCGCCGACGTTGTGGTGGGACTTGATGTTTGCGGTGCCGGTGCCGCCGCCGGACTCGACGACGTCGGGGTAGAGGGTGCCCTGCACGAGGAACTCGACCGCCGGGCCCTGGTCCGCGATGATCTCGGCCTGGGCCTGCTCGAAGACCCGGATGAACTCGCGGCCGATGATCTTCCGCTTCTCCTCGGGGTCGGAGACGCCCTTGAGCGCGGTGAGGAAGCGCTCCTCGGCGTCGACGACCTTCAGCTGGACGCCGGTGGCCGCGACGAAGTCCTTCTCGACCTGCTCGGTCTCGCCCTTGCGCATCAGGCCGTGGTCGACGTACACGCAGGTCAGCTGGGAGCCGATGGCCTTCTGCACGAGGGCGGCGGCCACCGCGGAGTCGACGCCGCCGGACAGGCCGCAGATCGCGCGCCGGTCGCCGACCTGCTCGCGGATCGCGGCGACCTGCTCCTCGATGACGTTGCCCGTGGTCCAGTCCGGCTTCAGGCCCGCGCCCCGGTAGAGGAAGTGCTCCAGCACCTGCTGGCCGTGCGTGGAGTGCATGACCTCGGGGTGGTACTGGACGCCGTACAGCTTCTTCTCGTCGTTCTCGAAGGCGGCGACCGGGACGACGTCCGTGGACGCCGTGACGGAGAAGCCCTCCGGGGCGGCGGAGCAGGCGTCGCCGTGCGACATCCACACGGCCTGCTCGGCCGGGGTGCCCTCGAAGAGGGTGGAGGCAGCCTTGGAGACGTGCAGGTCCGTACGGCCGTACTCGCGGGCGCCGGTGTTGTCGACCGTGCCGCCGAGGGTCTGCGCCATCAGCTGGAAGCCGTAGCACATGCCGAAGACGGGGACGCCGGCCTCGAACAGCTCACGGTCGAGACGGGGAGCGCCCTCCTCGTACACCGACGAGGGCCCGCCGGAGAGGATGATCGCCGCGGGGTTCTTGGCGAGGATCTCCTGGACCGGCATGGTGCTCGGCACGATCTCGCTGTAGACCCGCGCCTCGCGGACGCGACGGGCGATGAGCTGGGCGTACTGCGCGCCGAAGTCGACGACCAGGACGGTGTCGGGAGCGGCGGCGGGGTTCGCTGATGACACGGGGTGCCTTCCGGCGGTTGGGCGGGGTCTGTGTTTGCCGAGTCTACCGGGGCCGCTGCGGGCGGCCTCGCCATCTCGCCCCCCGTGGCATACTGGCCCCATGCTCGCGCACCCGACCTTCCTCTTTACCTATGGCAACCGGCCCACCGGCTGCCATGGTCGTGCTGCTTGAGCCACTGACAAGCGACTTCCCAGGCGCCCCGGGCCGACAGGTCCGGGGCGCCTGTGTCTTCCCGGTCCTGTCGCCTCGGGGCACCGCACCCCACCAGGAGCCCCGCCATGACGGCCACGACCGCCACCAGCGCGACGAGCGCCACCACCCCCGGTGCCACCACCACCCCGAGCGCTCCGAGCGCCCCGACCGCAGAGCACACCATCGCCGACGCCCGGGAGCGCATCGACGCGCTCGACGACCGGATCATCGGCCTCATCCAGGAGCGGATGGCCGTGTCCGCCGTCGTGCAGCAGACCCGCATCGCCTCCGGCGGACGGCGCGTGCACCTCTCCCGGGAGATGGAGATCCTCGGCCGCTACCGGGACGCCCTGGGCAAGCCCGGGACGCCCCTGGCCATGACGCTGCTCGAACTGTGCCGGGGCCGCGTCTGAGTCCGGTCGCTCCTCACCCGTCCGGCGCGTGACGGGCCGGCCCGCGACTTCGTTGGTCCGGGCAAGGACCGGACGGCAGGGGACAGCAGCCCGGTCACCCAGGAGGTCGGCCGGCCCCGGGGGCACTCGGGGCCGGCCGGCGTGGCCCGTGACCCGCGGTGCACCCACGGCTCCCGCCGAACCATCCCCGCACGCCCAACCGCGCATGACATGTGACGCGCGCCACATAAAACTTCTGTGAGTTGGAAGCAACCATTCACAGCTTTCACATGTCACACCTGCAGAAACAACGGCCACATCCGTGCCCCACACGCGGAGGCCTCACCCGACGTCGTACTGCGGTGCCGCAGTACGCAGCACCTCTTGAGGTCTTCATGAAGCTTCGCCGTGCCATGGCCGCAGCGGCCGCGACGGCTGCCATAGCGCCGATCGCGCTGCTGTCCGCGCCGACCGCGTACGCGGAGGAGTCGACGTCGTCGGCCCCCACCGAGAGCGTGACGACGACCGACACGCCGACCGACACGCCCTCCGACACCGCGTCCCCGACCGACACGCCGTCCGACACTCCGTCCGACACCGTCACCCCGACGGACACGGTGACCCCGACCGACACGACCAGCCCGACGGACACGGTGACGCCGACCGACACCACCACACCCACCGTGGCGGCGGCACCGACCGACGCGACCGGCTCGCCCTCGGAGTGGCCCAGCGAGTGCCCCCTCGGGGACGACGGTGTGGACCCCGACTCGCAGCTGTCGCTGGACGTCTCCGGGCTTCCCGGCAAGATCGTCGCGGGCAGCGGCTGGCACGACTTCACCCTCACCGCCGCCAACCACAGCGATGTGGCGCTCGGCGAGGTCCAGTGGCTCGCCGCGGTCGACAACGACTCCGAGAGCGACAACGAGAAGGACTGGCTGAGCACCTACGCGCAGCTCGAGTACTTCGACCCCGCGACCAAGGCGTGGGAGTCGCTGGCGGACGAGGTCGGCAACGGCTTCTTCTTCGGCCAGACCGACCTCGGTGCCAAGGAGACGGTCGCCATCAAGCTGCGCGTCAACATCAGCTCGAAGGCACCTGCCGGTGACGGCTACGCGCTCGGCCTCGGCGGCTATGTGGACGCGGAGAAGGAGTGCGTCCACAGCTCCTTCGCCTACTACGAGTTCACCGTCCTCGCCCCCGGCAGCGACAACAACGACCCCGGCAAGGCCAAGCCCAAGCCGGGCAAGGACGACAAGCCCGCCGGCGGCAAGGAGCCGCAGGGCGGCGCCAAGGAGCTGCCGCCCACCGGCAGCCTCGCTTCCACCGGCTCCAGCTCCGCGCTCCCGGTCATCGGTGTCGTCGGCGGTGTCGCCGTGGTCGCCGGTGCGGGGGTCGTGTTCGCGGTGCGGCGTCGCAAGGCCTCGGCCGGCGCCCAGTAAGGACGACCGGCGAGCCCGGTGAGGAGAGAGGGACCCGCGCTCGGAGGGGAGCGCGGGTCCCTCTCTTCGGTCGCGGGCTACTTCTTCGGCACCGCCGGGATGCCCAGGAACGGCAGCCGCAGGGCCCCGAACGCGTCGGCCGGGACCACGGGGCTGGCCGGCTCGACCGGCTTCAGGCGCTCGTACGGCTCGCCCTGCGCGGGACGCGGGTCCGCCTCGCCCTTGTTGGGCCAGTACGACATCGCCCGCTCGGCCTGCGCGGTGATGGTGAGCGAGGGGTTCACGCCCAGGTTGGCGGAGACGGCCGCGCCGTCGACGACCGAGATGCCGGGGTGGCCGTACAGCCGGTGGTACGGGTCGATCACGCCGGTCTCGCGGGAGTCGCCGATCGGGCAGCCGCCGAGGAAGTGCGCGGTGAGCGGGGTGCCCATCAGCTCGCCGACGTTGCTGCCCGCGAAGCCGTTGATCTCGGCGGCGAGGGCCGAGGCGGCCTCCGACGCGGCCTTGATCTGCTTGGGGTTGGGTGCGCCGTGTCCCTGGCGGGCGGTCAGCAGGCCCTTGCCGACGCCGTCCGGCTTCAGGTACGTCGTCAGTGAGTTGTCCAGCGACTGCATCACCAGGCCGATGATGGTCCGCTCCGACCAGCGGCGGTTGGAGAGGGAGCGGACGACCAGCAGCGGATGCCGGGCCGCGTTCGACAGCCAGGCCAGGACGCGGGAGGTGCCCTCCGCGTAGGGCACCTGGAGGATGGACAGGCCGCCCATCGCGTTGGAGCCCTTGCCGTAGCGGACCGGCTCGATGTGCGTGTTCTCGTCCGGGTGGACGGAGGAGGTGATCGCCACGCCCCGGGTGAAGTCGGCCTTGGGCCTGCCGTGCGCCCTGCGGTAGCGCCGGTCGTCGGTCTGCGCGCCGACCAGCGCCTCGGAGTTGGTGCGGGTCAGCTCGCCCAGCCGGTCGGAGAGGTACGGCAGTTGGCCGTGGGCCTTCATACGGTGCAGCAGCGTCTGCGTGCCGTAGGTTCCGGCCGCGATGACGACCCGCCGGGCCGTGAAGGTACGGCCCCTGCCCTTCTTCTTCTGGTCCGTCGGCAGCGTGGCGACCGCGTACCCACCGCGCGAGTCGTCCGTGACGGACATGACCGTGGTCATGGGGTGCACGACCGCGCCCGCCTTCTCGGCGAGGTGGAGGTAGTTCTCGTTGAGGGTGTTCTTCGCGCCGTGCCGGCAGCCCGTCATGCACTCGCCGCACTCGGTGCAGGCCTTGCGGTCCGGCCCGGCACCGCCGAAGTAGGGGTCGGCGACCCGCTCCCCCGGCTTGGCCTTCGCCGTCCCGTCGGCGTCCTCGCCGTCCCCGAAGAACACCCCGACCGGCGCCGGATGGAAGGTGTCGCCGACGCCCATCCGCTGCGCCGCCGCCTTCAGATGCACGTCGGACGGGGTCATCGTCGGGTTGAGCCGCACGCCGAGCATGCGCCGCGCCTGGTCGTAGTACGGCTTCAGCTCCTCCTGCCAGTCGGTGATGTCCCGCCACTGGGGGTCGTCGAAGAAGGCCTTCGGCGGTACGTAGAGGGTGTTGGCGTAGTTGAGGGAGCCGCCGCCGACGCCCGCGCCCGCCAGCACCATGACGTTGCCCAGCAGATGGATGCGCTGGATGCCGTACATGCCCAGCTTGGGTGCCCAGAGGTAGTTCTTCAGGTCCCAGGAGTTCCTCGGGAGGGACTCCCGGGTGAAGCGGCGGCCTGCCTCCAGGACACCGACGCGGTAGCCCTTCTCGGTGAGGCGGAGGGCGGTCACGGACCCGCCGAACCCCGATCCGACGACGATGACGTCGTAGTCGTACCCGTCCTCGTCCCGGGTCTGGACAGACTTCTCCTGCGACACGTGCTCTCCTCGTTGAGAACGGGTGCCGGCGGCCGGCTGACGGCCGCCGTCTAGCGGAAGCGGAACGCCTTCATCAGCTTGAGGCTGGTGCTCATGAACGCCGCGTACTTCTCGTCGTCCATGCCCAGCGAAGGCGCCATGGGCAGCAGCCGCTGCTGGGCGATCGTCTGGGCCTCGGTGTACTTGAGGATGCCCTCGGAGCCGTGGCGGCGGCCGAGGCCGGAGTCCTTCATGCCGCCCATCGGGGACTGGACGCTGCCGTAGGCGGGGGCGTAGCCCTCGTTGACGTTGACGGTGCCGGTGCGCAGCCGGGCGGCGACCTCGCGGCCGCGGCGGCCGTCCTTCGTCCACACCGACGAGTTGAGGCCGTACGGGGTGGCGTTGGCGAGTTCCACCGCCTCGTCCTCCGTCCTGAAGCGGTAGATGGAGACGACCGGGCCGAAGGTCTCCTCCGTGCACACCGACATCGGCTCGGTCACGCCGTCGAGGATCGTCGGCTCGTAGAAGTACGGGCCTATGTCCGGGCGGGCGACCCCGCCGGCGACCACCTTGGCGCCCTTGCCCACGGCGTCCTCGACGTGCCGGGTGACGGCGTCCAGTTGCCGGTCGCCGACCAGCGAGCCCATGTCGGCGCCGTAGGCGAGGGACTTGCCCAGCCGCATGGCCCTGGTGCGGGCGGCGAAGCGCTCCAGGAAGGCGTCGGCGATCGACTCGTGGACGTACAGCCGCTCGATGGAGATGCACAGTTGGCCGGCCGAGGAGAAGCAGGCTCGGACGGCGCCCGCCGCGGCCTTCTCGATGTCGGCGTCCTCGAGGACCAGCATGGCGTTCTTGCCGCCGAGTTCGAGGGAGACGCCGACCAGGCGGGCGGCGGCACCCTGGGCGACCTCCCGGCCGGTCCGGGTGGAGCCGGTGAAGGAGACGTAGTCGGCGCGCTTGACGACCTCCGGGCCGATGACGGGGCCCTCGCCGAGGACGACCTGGAAGACGTCGGCGGGCAGGCCTGCCTCGATGAGCAGGTCGCGGGCCCACAGGGCGGTCAGGCAGGTCTCGGTGTCCGGCTTCATCACCACCGCGTTGCCCGCGACGAACGCGGGGAGCGCGTCGCCGACCGACAGCTCCAGCGGGTAGTTCCAGGGGGCGATCTGGCCGACGACGCCGCGCGGGTGGCGCAGTTCGGTGACCTTGGTGAGGGTCGGTACGGCGCCGGTGTGCCCCTTCGGCTTCAGGTACGCGGGGGCCTTGCGGCCGTAGTGCCGGGCCGCGACGGCGACGGCCTGGACCTCCTCGTGGGCGTGCAGGCGGGCCTTGCCGGTCTCCAGCTGGATGAGGTCGAGGACCTCGGCCTGGCGTTCCAGCACCAGGTCGTGGAACCGGAGCAGCACGGCGGCGCGCTGCCGTACCGGGGTCTGGGCCCAGACGGTCTGGGCGGCGCGGGCGCGGTCGAAGGCCTCGGCGACGTCCTCGGGGGTGGACTCGGGCAGGTCGGCCAGCTTGTCGCCGGTGAACGGGGTGTGGCTCTCGGTCTTGCCGGAGCCCACGACGCCCTTGGTGAGCTGGGCGACCAGCTCCGGCGTGACCACATCGGCGGCGGTACGGGCGCCCTGCGGAGCCGGTGCGAGCGGGTTGGTGCCGATCGCCTGGTTCGTGGCCTGGTTCGTGGCCTGCGAGTCCGTCATGACGCGCAGGGTATTCCGCGGCGGCGCCCTTTGGGTACCCGTCGGTAACGAGGATTCACCGAGTACGCACACGGCGCCAGTGTCCACTGGCAGTGAATGCGCTGATCAGGGCGTTGTGGGGGTGGCGGTCAGCGCGGGCCGGGCGTTCCCGGAGCCCTCGGAGCCCGCGGAGCCCTTGGAGCCTCTGGAGCTCTCGACCGCCTCGGCGATCGCGGCCAGGGCCGCCGCCACCTCCTCGGCTTCCGGCCGGTCGGCGGGTTCCGGCGCCAGCAGGCGGGTGATCAGCGCGCGGAGACCGCTGGAGTGTGCCCCCGGGCCCTCCTCGACGGCGGCGTGCAGCAGTGCGCCGAGGGACCACAGGTCGGCGGCGGGACCCGCACCGGGCTCCGCTCCCCGCTCGGGTGCGACGAAACCGGTGTCCCCGGAGGAGTCGGCGCCGCCGTGTACGTGCCCGGTGCCGAAGTCGGTGAGGACGACCCGGCCGGTGCCGGCTTCGAGGAGGACGTTGGCGGGTTTGACGTCCCGGTGGACGATGCCGACCGAGTGCGCGGCGCGCAGGGCACCGAGGACGGCGAGGCCGACGCGGGCGGCCTCCGGGGCGGGGAGGGGGCCGCGCGTCAGGAGCGTGCGGAGGGACTCCCCGGGGACGAACTCCATGACGATCCAGGGGAGTCCGTCCTCGAAGACGACGTCGTGGATGCGGACGGCGGCGGGGTGTTCGACGCGGGCGGCGGCGCGGGCCTCGCGGTGCAGCCGGTGGGCGGTCCGCTGGTGCTCCTCGTCGTCCGGGTCGCCGGGCGGCAGGGGCCGCTTGACGGCGACGTACCGCTGCGTCGACTCGTCGAGCGCCCGCCAGACGGCGGCCGGTGCCGTGCCGGGGTCTCCGGGGCCGGTGCCGGGGCCCCCGGGGCCGATGCGCTCGATCAGCCGATAACGTCCGACGAGGAGACGTTCGTCGGGCACGCGTCCGTCGGGCGTACGTTCGCCGTCTTCACTCATGCCTCATGAGTACCTTGCGCACCGCGTCCTTGTCGAAGCGGACGTTCAGGCGGCCCACCGATGGAGACGGAAACCGCCATCCTCGCGCCGCACTTCGACGGCACCGCGCCCACCGAAGTGAGCGGGCACCACCAACTCCTTCTCGTCGGCGGCTCGTTCGAGCACGCGCCGCCTGCTCCTGGCCGCCTGCCCCGGATCGAGGCAGAAGCAGCTGCTGCACTCCGGGCGGAGGATCTGCACCGGGTTGTGGAGCAGGTCGCCCACGAAGACGGCGCGTTCGCCTCGCGAGGCGACCCGGAGCACCGACGAACCCGGGGTGTGGCCCGGGGCGGCCTCCAGGGTGAGGTGCTCGTCGACACGGTGCTCCCCCGCCCAGCGGACGGCTAGCCCGGCCCGGTGCACGGGAGCGATGCTGTCCTCGTACACGAGCCGGTCGTCCAACCGCACGCCGCCTCCGTACCCACCGTCAGGCCCGAAGTGGAAGTCGTCGGCGGCCGGCAGGAGGTACTGGGCGTTGGGAAAGGTGGGCACCCACTCGCCGCCGGCGTCATGGGTGTTCCAGCCGACGTGGTCGGCGTGGATGTGGGTGCTGACGACGACGTCGACATCGTCCGTGTTCACCCCGGCCCGCGCCAGCCGCCCCGGCAGGTCGCCCTCCCGCTGGTGGAACAGCGGATTGCCGGGTCGTTCCCGCCCACGTCCGATCCCGGTGTCCACCAGCACGGTCCGCCCGCCGCTGCGCAGCACCCAGGTCTGCATCGCGGCCACCGCCAGACCGCTGCCGGGCTCCACGTGGTCGGGGGCGAGCTGCTCCTCGTACTGCTTCCACGACTCGGGTCGGACACCGGGGACGAGGTCGGACGCGGGCGCGAAGGCCCCCTGCCATTCGACGACCCGGAGGACCTCGACGTCACCGATCAGGAAACTCTGCACGTTGTCTTCAGCCATGCTCCCGAGGCTAGGAGCCGGAAATGAGCATTCCAATGCGCACGTGCGTCATATGAATACGCTTGCGTCTCATGGATGTGGTGAGCGACGCGATCGCGGTCGTCCGCACCGGGCGACCGTCCTCCAAGCGCCTGCGGGTGGGCGGACGATGGTGCGTGCGGTTGTCCCCTTACGAGGGCGCCGGCTTCCATGTGGCCCTCCGCGGCAGTTGCGTGCTGCTGCCTGACGGGGGCGCCGAACCGGTGGAGCTGGGCCCGGGTGACGTGGTGCTGCTGCCGCACGGCGCGGGGCATGTGCTGGCCGACGGCCCGGTGCCGTCCGGGGACGTGCGGCGGGCGGTGCCGTTCGAGGAGGTGCGGGACGCGGACATGTGCGCCAGGGCTGCCGAGGCCCCGGAGGTGGAGCTGCTGTGCGGCAAGTACCGCCTGGACCGGGCCCGGATGCATCCCCTGATGGCGGAGCTGCCGGAGGTGGTGCACCTGCGCGACCGGGCCGGCGTTCACCGCGAACTCCACGCGGCGGTGGACCTGTTGGCCCGCGAGCTGACCGAAAACCGCCCGGGTGGAGCCCTCGCTCTGCCGGGCCTGCTCGACCTCCTCCTGGTCTACATGCTCCGGGCCTGGATGACCGAGTCACGGGCGGGCGCATGGCCGGCGGCCCTGACCGACCCGGTGACGACGGCGGCCCTGCGCGCCCTGCACGCCGACCCGTCCGCCCCCTGGACCAATGCCGGCCTCGCCACCGAGGCGGGCGTCTCCCGCGCGACCCTCGCCCGTCGCTTCACCTCCCTGGTGGGCCGCCCGCCCATGGCCTACCTCACCTGGTGGCGCCTCACCCTGGCGGCAACCCGCCTCCGCGACACGGACGCCCCCTTGGCAACGGTCGCCCGCGAGTCCGGCTACGCCAGCCCGTACGCCCTGTCGCATGCGTTCAGCCGGGAGTTCGGGATCACTCCGGGAAGGTATCGGGACAAGGCCCGGGCCGGATGAATGCGGATGTACCCCCCAGGTGCCGCGCACGTCGGCCTTCCGGCACGTCGGCAGCGTCGTCGAGGTCCAGAACCGAGCCACCTCGGCTGCGCATGACAGAAACGTGGGGGCTTATGCCTCGTACCGCTCTCGGCCATGGCCTCCCGCACCGGAGTCGGTCAACCTGATCCCATTCTTCAGAGCCTGCATTTCCCGTCCATTGACGGACAGCCGGATCGCGCCTCGATGTAATGGAGGTCCTGGGGTCAACACAACAAAACCTTTGACCGCAAGGGACAAACGCGCCATTGGGTCGCATGGTCAGGTAAATGGCCTGAACAGGCACTTCACCGCCCCATCACCCTGCACGCACCGACAGCGCATGATACGTTCACAGGCCATCAAGTCTGCTACTGAGGGCGTCAGGTGACTGCTACCGCCGTTTCGGTGATTATCGCCGCGTACAATGCAATGCCCTATCTCACGCGTTGCATCACCTCCGTCGCCGAGCAGACCATCGGCCGGGACCGGCTCGAGGTCATCGTCGTGAACGACGGCTCGACCGACGGCACGGCGGCCGAGCTGGAGCGGCTGAGCGGTGTGTATCCGGGGCTGTTGCGGGTCATCCACCAGGAGAACTCCGGTGGGCCCTCGGCCCCGCGGAACGTGGGGCTGGAGCACGCGCGCGGGGAGTTCGTCTTCTTCCTGGACGCCGACGACCACCTCGGTCCCGAGGCCCTGGAGCGCATGGTCCGCATGGCCGAGGACAACGGCACAGACGTCGTGCTCGGCAAGATGGTGGGCGTGGGCGGACGCGGCGCACCCACGTCGATGTTCAAGCGCAACCAGCCCCGCACCGACGTCTTCTCGTCCCGCGTCTACTGGACGCTCAACCCCATGAAGCTCTTCCGCCGGGAGCTGCTGGAGCGGCACCGGCTGCGCTTCCCCACCGATCTGGCCATCGGCGAGGACCAGCTCTTCGTCGGTGCGGCCTACCTGCACGCCTCCGGCATCTCCGTGGTGGCCGACTACGACTGCCTGTTCTGGGTGCTGCGGGAGGACGAGGGCAACATCACCCGTCGGCTGAAGGGGTCCGAACTCCGGCTGCGGTTCCTGCCGCGCATGGTCGATCTGATCCTGGAGAACGTGCCGCCGGGGCCCGGCCGGGACCACCTGGCGCACCGTCATCTGACGGTGGAGGTCCAGCAGGTCCTCGCCGACCAGCTCGTCTTCGAGCCGCGCCAGACCCAGGAGAAGATGCTCGCCCAACTGGCCGAGGCCATCGAGCCCTTGTGGCACGACGGAATGAACGACCGGCTCTCGGCGATGGCCCGGCTACGGCTGCACCTGGTCCGCAACCGCATGCTCGACGAGCTGCTGGAGCTCGTCGAGTTCGAGAAGGACCTCGCCCGGAGCAAGGCAGCCACCCCGCTGCTCGTCGAAGCCGGCCGCGCCTACGCCCGCTACCCCTTCCTCCGCGACCCCGCGCACCCCGTCCCCGACCCCTGCTACGACGTCACCGCCCAGCTCCGCCCCCGCCACCACGTCGCCCGCGCGGAACTGCACGGCACGGGCACCCTCCGCCTGGCCGGCCACGCCTACATCCACCGCGTCGAGACCCACGACGTCACCACCGAGCTGGTCCTGCGCGAGCGGGACAGCAAGGCCGAGTACCGGCTGCCCGTCACGCACACCGCGACGCCCGGGCTCGGGGCGGCGGAGGACGAGGGGCGGTTCGCCTACGAGCTCGCAGGTTTCGAGGCCGCCGTCGACATCGCCACCGCAGCGGACGGCAAGCCGCTCCCCGACGGGCTGTGGGACGTCTCCCTCGCCGTCTGGGCGCAGGGGCTGACCAAGGAGGTCCGCATCGGCAGCAAGCGGGCCGCGGACGTCTCCGGTGCGGCGAGTACGCAGGTCATCGAGGTCGGCGGGACCTCGCGCGCCGTCACCCTCTACACCACCAAGCCGTACGGCAACTTCACCCTCGACCTCGGTGAGCGCAAGCACGAGGTGCTGCCTCACCTCGGCGTCCGCGACATCCGCTGGGCCGCCGACACGCCCACCGAGCTGGAGGTCAGCGGGCGGTGCACGCTCGCCGGGTATCCGGACGGTGCCCTGGTGGTGGAGTTGACGGACGGTACGGGTGACACCGCCGTCGCCTTCCCCGCTCAACGGGTCCCGGCCGCACCTGACGGTGAGTTCGTGGTGCGACTGCCGGTGCCCGCCCTGCCCGCCGGGGTCTGGGGCGCCGAACTGCGCCTCGGTCAGTGGTCGTTGCCGCTTCCTCCGCTCGACCCGCGCCTGGCTCCCGCCAAGTGGCGCCGACGCGGCCTGCCCTGGTACGCCAAACCCGTCCCGGACAGCGGTGGGCGGTTCGCGCTGCGGGTGGCGAGGACCGAGATGGTGAAGGCGCTGTTGGGGCGGCTTCCGCTCAGGTAGGCAGGAACGTGTCGACGGCCACGTCGAAGTACTCCCGCGCCTCCCGCACCTTCCCCACGGGCGCCGACACCCACACGTCGTACATCCGGCCGTCCTCCTCCCAGCACATGTCGTAGGTGTGCCGGGGACCCTCCGCCGTGCTGAAGCCCTTCCAGGTGAACTCCCAGAGCGCGGCCGGGTGTCCGTGATGCGTGGTGCGTGTGACCCGGCCGTCGTGGTAACCGGGGTTCGTGTCGGGGCCCTTGACGTCCGCCCGGCGCATCACGCCCAGCGGACCGCCGGTCTGGGGGACGGTCGCCCTGATGCCGAGGCGGACGGTCTGACCGGGCGACATGTAGAAGACGCGCTCGCCCTGCGGGTCCCGGGTGAAGCCCTCCGGTACGGCCAGGGAGAAGCCGGCCGGGTCCCGGGCGAGACGGTAACCGGAGGGCGCGGTGTGGGAGTCGGCGGCGGCCGGGCTGGTGGCGGCGCCCCGGGTCACGGTGACCGTGGGGGCGGGTGAGGCGGACGTGCTCGCCGAGGTTCCCGGCGCCGGGCTGGTCGGCGTACCGCCACCGTCCCCGCTGCCGCCGTGGATCAGCAGCGCCGCCGCCGACACGCCTGCCCCGGCCACCGCGGCGACGAGCAGCGCGGCGATCAGCACGCCCCGGACGGAGCGGCCGACCGGAGCCGGCGCGGACGGCGGTGGCGGCGTCTGGCGGGGGATGTCCCGCTGCGTCGGCGTGTACGGCGTCGCCGGCGGCTGCGGGGTGCGACCCGTCTCCAGAAACGTCCGGAGCATCCCTTCCGCCTCCGCCGCGTTCAGACGCCGGTCCGGGTCGCGCTCCAGCAGTCCGCGCACGACCGGCAACAGCGGCTCGGCCTGCGCGGGCGGTCGGATCTCGGCGGCGACGACGGCGTGCAGGATGCCGCCGATCGAGTCCCGGCGGAACGGTGACTCGCCGCTCAGCACGGCGCACAGCAGCGCGCCCACCGACCACAGGTCGGACTCGGGGCCGGTGCGCGCTTCGGACATCCGCTCGGGCGCCGTGTACTCGGGCGAGCCCACGAAGGATCCGGTTTCGGTGAGCGTCGTGGCCCCGGCGACCCGCGCGATGCCGAAGTCGGTCAGGACGACACGCTCGGTGCCGGACTCGACGAGCACGTTCGCGGGCTTGATGTCCCGGTGCAGGACCCCGGCCTCGTGCGCGGTGCGCAGCGCGCTCAGCAGGTCGATGCCGATCCGGGCGGCCTCGGCCGCGTCGACCGGGCCGCGCTCCGCGATCCGGTCGGCGAGCGAGCCGCCGTCGATCAACTCCATGACGATGTAGGGGCGTTCGCCGTCCTCCACGACATCGTGCACGACGATGATGTGCGGATGGCGCAACTGGGCGACCGCGCGGGCCTCGCGCAGGGTGCGGTCGCTCCGCAGCCGGGCGTCCTCGCCGGAGCGGGAGGCTTCCAGCGCGAGTTCCTTGACGGCGACCCGGCGGCCCAGCAACTGGTCGGTCGCCCGCCACACGACGCCCATCCCGCCGCGCCCGATCCGCGCCTCCAGGCGGTAACGGCCCGCGATCACACGGCAGTCGTCCCCCTCGGTCCCCATGGGCCCATCATGCCCCACACGGACGCGAGCGCTCCGGACCGTACCCCCGGGTGGCCGACAACCGACGCCCGAAAGGTCAGGAGGAGGGCGGCTGCCAGCTCTGCAGCACCCGCGTGAACTGCCTGCTCGTCCTCGGCCAATCCTTGTCGGGCGTGGACATGTAGATCGCGTACTCGGTGCCCTCCCGGGAGTAGTACGTCTCCTCGACGGCGTGCCGCCGACCGGCCACGTACGGCGGGTCCTTCGCCAGCGCGTCCCAGGTGTACTCCCACCGGGAGCCCTGGCAGTCGCGGTAGATGTTGGGCTTCATGGCGACCTGCCGGTAGCCGATCAGGTGCTGCCGAACCTGGTCCTCAAGGTCCTTCTGGTGCAAGTAGGCGTTGGGGAAGTCCGGTGACGTGTCGATGGCGATGCGCACGAAGTGCTTGCCGCCGTCGGGGGTGTAGTCGATCTGCTGGATGCCGGCGTCGGTGCTGTACACCTTGCGCTTCCAGCTTTTCGTGGGCACCGAGATGCTGAAGCCCAGCGGGTCGGTCTTGGT
The DNA here is from genome assembly GCF_042891955.1 of Streptomyces sp. NPDC001843. Classification (NCBI taxonomy): domain Bacteria; kingdom Bacillati; phylum Actinomycetota; class Actinomycetes; order Kitasatosporales; family Streptomycetaceae; genus Streptomyces; species Streptomyces sp. NPDC001843. The sequence goes on from NZ_JBIATQ010000008.1 coordinate 264,625, forward strand.
GGGCCAGGCGTCGGTGGTGACCTTGTCACCAGGGGCCGGTGCGGCCTCGTTCCGCGGCCGCCCGGCACCGTACTTCTGCCACGCCGCCGCGCCCGCACCGCCGACGACGGCGGCGAAGGCGACGACGAGGGCGAGCGTACGCAGACGGCGGCGCCGGGGGCGGGCGGGCGGCGGGGGTGTGATGACGACCGGAGGGGCCACCGCGGTCGGCGCCGTCACACGGCCCTGCCCGTCCGTGTGACCGTGGCTCGGAGAGTGCGAGGCAGGGTACTGCGGGCCCGTACGGGCGAACGAGCCGTCGGCTTGCGTCGGTACGAACGCCTGAGCCGCGTTCGACCGCCGCCCCTCCGCGGCCTCGGCGAGCATCTGCTCCGTCTCCTCCGCGCCGGGCCGCTGCGCCGGGTCCTTCTGCAGCAGGGCGGAGATGACGGGGCCGAGCGGGCCGGCGTGCTCCGGCTCGGCGACGTCCTCCTCGACGACCGCCTGCATCGTGCTCAGCGGTGAGGTGCGGCGGAACGGCGAGCGGCCCTCGACCGCCGTGTACAGCGTGGCGCCGAGCGCCCACAGGTCGGAGGACGGGCCCGGGTCGTGGCCGCGCACCCGCTCGGGGGCGAGGTAGTCGACCGAGCCGACGACCTCTCCGGTGCGGGTGATGGTGGTGTCGCCCTCGATCTGCGCGATGCCGAAGTCGGTGAGCAGGACACGGCCGTCCTTGCCGAGCAGGACGTTGCCGGGTTTGACGTCGCGGTGCAGCACGCCGGCGGTGTGTGCGGCGCGCAGCGCGCGCAGCACCCACATGCCTATGCGGGCCGCCTCCCGCGGTTCGACGCGCCCCTGTTCCTTGACCGTGTCGGCCAGTGAGGAGCCCTCGACCAGCTCCATCACGATCCACGGGCGGCCGTCGTGCTCCAGTACGTCGTGCACCGTGACGACGGCGGAGTGGTTGATGCGCGCGGCGGCGCGGGCCTCGGCCCGGGTGCGGGCGAGCAGGACGGCCTGGTCGCTCTCGGACACGTAGAGCGCGGCGGTCAACTCCTTGATGGCGACTGCCCGGTGCAGCACCTCGTCGTGGGCGCGCCACACCCGGCCCATGCCGCCGCTGCCGATCGAGTCGGCGAGCCGGTAGCGGCCCGCGATGAGCAGGCCCTGCATCTGATTCACGTTGCCCCGCAATGGTCTTGACAGGGTCAGACTAAGGACCCGCCTGCCGTCAGGGAACAAGCGGGGTGCCATGGAGACATCACTGTGACGGTTTTCGCTTCTCGGCGCCGGAGGCAACCTCGGGGCGGTGTTCCGGCGTCAGCGGGTGTACTGGTAAGTAGCCGACGCCTGTTCGTACAGCCGCGTCACCTCGTCGCGTTCCGCCTCCGGGCCGCGGACCTGCACGATGTGGTAGCGGCCGGCCAGGAGGATCGCGATGTTGCGGACGAACAGGTCACGTCCCTGGCCGTCGGTCCAGGTGAACTGCCCCTCGGCCATGCTCTTTCCGCCCACCTCGATGGTTCTGAGGCCGGTGGCCGTGGCCCAGCTGGAGTCACGGTAGGGCTGGAGCTCGCTCTCCTTGTCCCGCTGGTACTTCATGGGGTCGCTGCCGTACTGCGCGGCGCCGTCGCGCCCCGGGACGACGATGAGCTGGAAGTCGCCGTGTGCGTACACCACTTCGCCCCGGCCGTTCTTGGGTGTGCGGCTCCAGCCCTTGGCGACGGCGAGCTGGAAGCCCTCGGGGTCCCTGCGCAGTGTGAAGCCGTCGGCGACGTCGGGGCTCTTGGTGGTCTGGGTCTCGGTGGAAGGGGCCGACCGGGAGGGACTGGGGTCCGTACCCGGTGAGGTCCCGGCCGACGACGGCGAACCGCTCGGCGGGGGCGCCTGGCTCGCCTGTCCGGCGGAACCCGTGCGGTCGCCGCTCGCCGCGCCGCCGTCGTCCTTGGCCTTCGGCATGAACAGCACGGCGTAGGCGACCGCGCCGGCCAGCAGGAGCAGTATCAGTACCAGCAGGGTACGGCCGAGGCTGCGGGGTGAACGCGCCTCCTGCCTGGCCCTCTTGTGCCGGCCGTGCGGACCTGCCGCGGGCAGCCCGGCCCGTCGCCTGCGCACCAGCTCTCCACGCCGGCGCACGATCGGCAGCCGGCCCGGGTCGGGCGGCGGGGCCGCTATGACGTGGGTGCCGGCCTCCGGTTCGGGCGCCGACCGCACCAGGGAGCGCAGCCAGCCGCCCAGTTCCTCGAAGTCGAGCCGCTCGGTGGGGTCCTGGCGCAGCAGCGACTCCACGACCGGCCTGAGCGGCCCGCACTCCTCCGCGTAGGCGGGCGGCTCGGCGCACACGAGCTGCACCAGTTCGGCGGTCGACTCCTCCGGGTACGGGGCGTGCCCCTGTACCGCCCGGAAGAGCAGCGCGCCGAGCGCCCACAGGTCGGTGGCAGGCCCGATGGGCGCGGCGAGCTGCCAGTTCTCGTGCACGGGGCCGGCCTGCTCCGGTGCCCACCGCTCGGTCACCGGCCCCACCACGGTCATCCGGACCTGCCGTGCCCGCTCGGCGGCCAGGGGGGTGGCGGGAGTGCGGCGGGCGGGGCCCCAGTCGGGTGCGGCGCCGCCCGGGGCGGGGGCCTGGTGCGGTTCGCCGGGGGCGGTCCCGCTCGCGGGCAGGGCCGGGCGCGGCCTGCCGCCGGTCACCCCGGGGGGTGTGGCTTCGGGGGCGCTGCGCGGCATGCCTCCGGGCCAGGAAGGGGGTCGCACGCCGTAGGGGTCGGCGATCTGGCCGGGGGGCGTCGAGCCGGTCCGCCGTCCGGTGTCCTGGCCCGGGAGGACGTACGGAGACTGGGCCGAACCGTTCGCCCGCTCCACGGCGCCGGTGTCGTCCTCGGCGGGCGGGCGGGCGCCGGGCAGGGCGGCCGGGGTGTTCTGCTGGGCCTCCTGCACCCGGGCGGCGGCTCGCGCGCCCGCGCGGTACGCGGCGATCGCGCCGGCGCGCGCGGCCCTGACGTCCTCGCCGGTCTCGGGCGCCCGGCGGGCCGGTACGCCCGGCCCCGGGCCACCGGCCGTGTCGTCCGCGCCGGGTGCGAGCCCGCCGGCCGCCCGTGCCTGGATCGCGGCCCGCCGGGCGGCCTCGGGGTCCGTCTCCTGGCGCTCTTCGGGAGCCGCGCCGCCGGGCGGCCCGTAGGCGACGGGGCCGGCCGGACCGCCGGCGCCCACGGGCCCCACGAGGTCATCGGCGTCGCCGGCCGTTCCCACCGGGTAGCCGTCCTGGACCGGCACCGGGTCGTACCCGCACAGTGCCTCCTCCGCCGCGCCGACCGCGAGGCCGGTCAGCATCACCCGTCCGTCGTCGCAGATCAGGACGGTGCGGGCGGTGATGTTGCGGTGGACCCAGCCGTGGGCGTGCAGCACCCGCAGCGCCATCAGCACGTCGGAGGCGACCTCCGCGGCGCGGTACGGCGTCAGCGGGCTCTCGGCGAGCAGCGCGGCCAGCGGACGCGCGGCGACGAGTTCGCTCACTATCCACAGCGAGCCGCCCTCGGCGAACACGTCGAAGACCTGGTCGAGCCGAGGGTGGTCGGGGATGGAGGCGGCGGCCTGCGCGGCCTCCACGGCGCGCCGCACCGCCGGGTCGGCGGGCTGCCGGGTGGCGGTCCGTGCCGCGGGGGGCCGCCGGGTGCCGGGCTGCCGTGCCGTGAAACCGTCGGGCAATCCGTCGGCGTCGAGCACCTCGGCCTCGACGACCTCCGGCAACGGCACCTGCCGGACCAGGACTTCCTGCCCGCTGTAGGTGTCGAAGGCCCGGGTCTCGGTGAGTTCGTACTCGTCGGAGGGCGGCAGCGGCAGGCGGTAGCGGTCGGCGAGTACCCGACCCGCATAGTCCTCCACGTTGCCTCCCCCGGCCATCCGGTCGGTCAAATCCGCTCGTCACGCGGCCCGTTCTGTATACGGACCTTGCTGCGTACGGTCCGCAACCACTCACGATACGTGCCGGAGGCAACCTGCAATGAGGGATGCGGGATTCTCACGCCCCGAAGCCGGGCGGGCTCAGCTCACCGCTTCGGCTGGAAGGACGCCGTCAGCGTCTTCCAGGTGTCCTTGCGCAGTTCGCCGCCCCACTTCGCCGCCTTCGCCGTGTACATGAGCGCGTACCCCTGATGGCCGTTGACGACGAACCCGCGGTCGATCGTCCGGTACGTGGTCCCTCCGTCGACGTAGGTGAACTCCCAGTCGGCGGCGTTCCAGCCACGGTAGTTCACCTGCTCTATACGGATGCGGTGGTACTGCGCGCGCACCATGTAGCGTTCCTGGCTCCTCCAGTCCGCCACCGGGTCGTTCTTGGGCGTGCTCGTCCAGGCGATCAGCAGCTTCTGTCCGTCGGGGCCGGTGAAACGGTCTCCCGCGGCACTGCTGGACTGGTACTTCCAGCCCTTGGGCAAACCGATCGAGTACCCCTGACCGCCCTTGTGCACCGACACCGCCGGCGCGCTGCCGCCGCCACCGGAACCCTTCGAGTCGTCGTCGGTCTCGCTGGCGACCGCACTCGCGCTCGTGGCCGATCCGGAGGTCGTGTCCGTCGTGGTGGACGGCGAATTGCCGCTGTCCGTACGGGTTCCGCCGCCCGTGTCCTTCTTGGTGCCGGGGCTCGCGCTGGAACTCGCCACGGGCTTGCCGCCGTTGCCCTTGGCGCCCTTGGAGTCGCTGTCGTCGTCACCGAGCGTGATCGCCAGCACGGTCCCGAGCACGGCGAGCGCCACGACCACCGCGATGATCACCAGGGTCCGCATGGGCACGACGTCGGTGAGCGGCGCCCTGGGGACGGGCCTGGGCGGCAGGTCCAGGTCCGGCGGCGGCACCACGGGCCAGCCCGAACTCGGCTTCTTCGCCCCCTCGCCCGACCGCTGCCCCGGCACCGACGGGGACGCGGACGGGGTCCCGGACGCCTTGCCGGTCGAGGCCCCCGTGGAGGGCTTCCCGGCGGTCGTCCCAGCGGATGCCGTGGCGGCCCGGGCGCCCGGGGCGCCCGGGGCGCTGTCGCCGCCGTCACCGCTCTTCGTACGGGACGTGCCCGCCGCGGTGACCGCCCCGGCCGTCACGGCCTTGCGCGCGGAGCGCAGCTTGCCGCGCAGCTTCTCCGCGGGCTCCTTGCCGGAACCGGCATCGCCCGACCCGCCCTTGTCGTCGGCCCCGCCCGGCAGCACCGGCAGCGGCACGACCCGCGTCGCGTCCATCGCCTCCGGCTCGGGGGCGTCGATGACCGCCTTGAGCATGGCGCGGGCGCCGGCGTCGTCGAGCCGTGTGGCCGGGTCCTTGGTGAGCAGTCCGTAGATGACGTCCCTGAGCGGGCCGGCGTTCTTCGGCTCCTCCAGTTGCTCGGTCATCACCGCGGTGAGCGTGGCGATGGCCGACCCCTTGTCGTACGGCGGCGTGCCCTCGACCGCCGCGTACAGCAGGCCGCCGAGCGACCAGAGGTCGGCGGCGGGGCCCGGCTTGTGGCCGCGGGCCCGCTCCGGGGAGATGTAGGAGGGGGCGCCGACGAGCATGCCGGTGGAGGTGATGGACGGGTCGCCCTCGACCTGTGCGATGCCGAAGTCGGTGAGCACGACCCGGCCGTCCTCGGCGATGAGCACGTTGGACGGCTTCACGTCCCGGTGCAGGATGCCCTCGCGGTGCGCCGAACGCAGCACGTCGAGGATGGCCAGCCCGACCTCCGCCGCGCGCTTGGGCTTCAGCACGCCGTCCTCGCGGATGACCTCGGCGAGGGACTTGCCCTCGACCAGCTCCATCACGATCCACGGCCGGTCGTCCTCTTCGACGACGTCGAAGACCGTCACCGCGCTGTTGTTGCGGATCCGCGCGATCGCCTTGGCCTCACGCAGGGTGCGCGTGATCAGACGCCGCTTCTCGTCCTCGTCGATGTTCGACGGGAACCGCAGCTCCTTCACGGCGACCGTCCGCCCGAGGGTCTCGTCCTCGGCGCGCCACACAGTGCCCATGCCACCGCGGCCGAGTACGTCCCCCAGCCGGTACCGCCCGGCGAGAAGACGCTCGCTCTTGTCCTGACGAGTCTCCTGACGAGAAGTCCCCGCCCGCTCCGCCTCCGACATGCGTCCCCTCATGCAACCCGCCCTGACAGAGCCTCCATTGTCCCTCACCCGACAAGTGCTCGACGCCGTGGGGGCCCCGCACCCCGTCCGGGGCCCGTGGATCCGGGGAGCGGGTGAGGTGCGGGTTCGGCGTGTCGGCATGACGGGACGCCACAGCGGAGCCTCTGCAGGGGGGTTCGGACGCGCTCCGGGGCGCCGTTACAGCGGCACGATGTCCGGTGCCCCGAGCCGGGCCGCGTCCGCCGTCAGGTCGTCCGGCTGGCGCTGCGACTCCCGCTCGGCCTCGACCCGCTTCTCGTAGTGCTCGACCTCGCGTTCGATCTGGCTCTTGTCCCAGCCGAGCACCGGCGCCATCAGTTCGGCGGCCTCGCGGGCGCTGCGGGAGCCGCGGTCGAAGGTCTCGATGGAGATCCGGGTGCGGCGGGTGAGTACGTCGTCGAGATGCCGGGCGCCCTCGTGGGAGGCGGCGTACACGATCTCCGCGCGCAGATAGTCGTCGGCGGCCTGCAGCGGTTCGCCGAGCGTGGGATCGGCGGCGACGAGGTCCAGGACCTCCTCGGCCATGGAGCCGTACCGGTTCAGCAGGTGCTCCACGCGCACGACGTGCAGGCCGGTCCGCGCGGCGATGCGGGCGCGGGCGTTCCACAGCGCCGCGTACCCCTCCGCGCCCAACAGCGGGACGTCCTCGGTGACGCACTCGGCGACCCGCATGTCGAGCCCGTGCACCGCCTCGTCGACGGCGTCCTTGGCCATCACCCGGTACGTCGTGTACTTGCCGCCCGCGACGACCACGAGGCCGGGCACCGGATGGGCCACGGTGTGCTCGCGCGACAGCTTGCTGGTGGCGTCGGACTCACCGGCGAGCAGCGGGCGCAGCCCCGCGTACACGCCCTGGACGTCGTCGCGGCTCAGCGGCACCGAGAGGACGGAGTTGACGTGTTCCAGCAGGTAGTCGATGTCGGCGCTGGAGGCGGCCGGGTGGGCCTTGTCGAGGTCCCAGTCGGTGTCGGTGGTCCCGACGATCCAGTGCCGGCCCCACGGGATGACGAACAGGACGGACTTCTCCGTGCGCAGGATCAGACCAGTCGTGGAGTGGATGCGGTCCTTGGGCACGACCAGGTGGATTCCCTTGGAGGCGCGGACGTGGAACTGTCCCCGCTCCCCCACCAGCGCCTGGGTGTCGTCGGTCCACACACCGGTGGCGTTGACGACCTGCTTGGCGCGGATCTCGTACTCGCCGCCGCCCTCCACGTCCTGCACCCGGGCGCCGACGACCCGTTCGCCCTCGCGCAGGAAACCGGTCACGCGAGCGCGGTTGGCGGCGTGGGCGCCGTACGACACGGCCGTGCGTATGAGGGTCGCCACGAAGCGGGCGTCGTCCATCTGGGCGTCGTAGTACTGCAGGGCACCCACCAGCGCGTCCTTGCGCAGGGCGGGGGCGACGCGCAGCGCGTGCCGGCGGGACAGGTGGCGGTGCACGGGCAGGCCCCGGCCGTGACCGCGGGCCATCGACATGGCGTCGTAGAGGGCGACGCCCGACCCGGCGTACCAGCGCTCCCAGCCCTTGTGCTGCAGCGGGTACAGGAACGGCACCGGCTTGACCAGGTGCGGGGCGAGGCGCTCCAGCAGCAGGCCGCGTTCCTTCAGTGCCTCGCGGACGAGGGCGAAGTCGAGCATCTCCAGGTAGCGCAGGCCACCGTGGATGAGCTTGCTGGACCTGCTGGAGGTGCCCGACGCCCAGTCGCGGGCCTCGACCAGTCCCGTCGCAAGGCCCCGGGTGACGGCGTCCAGGGCGGTGCCCGCGCCGACCACTCCGCCGCCGACCACCAGTACGTCCAGTTCACGCTCGGCCATGGCCGCCAGTGACTCGGCGCGCTGCGCCGGCCCCAGTGTCGCTGTCCTCACCGCTGCCTCCCGCTCTCCGTCATCGGTCGCGCGGACCGCACCCGGTGGGCGAAGCCCGGTTCCCCTTCCCCCTGCCCAGAATTCTGACCGGCTTGCCCCGCTTCAGCCACCACTCGCCCCCAGCCTGTGGACAACCGACTCGTGAGCAGCGGAAGACACATGACCGCAATCCCGCATCAAGGTCATATTTACTCCTAGTCTGACATTGCGCGCGTCCATCCCGTCCACCGGGCTTGCGCACCTGTCCCGCCTCGGCTACTGGGAAGGACGGCTCACGCCCATGCCCGCAGACCTCGCCGTCATCGGACTCGGCCCCTACGGCCTCCCCCTGGCCCAGACCGCCGTCGCAGCCGGCATCTCCACCCTCGGATACGCCACCGGCCCCGAGCCCGGCCCCCTCAGCCCCGCCGAACTGCGCCGGATGCTCTCGGGGGGATTCCGGCCGACCGACGACCCGGCCGCGCTGGGCCGGGTGCGCACCGCCGTGATCTGCGCGCCGACCGCGCGCGGGGCGGACGGCGGGCTCGACCTCGGCCAGGTCGAGGCGGCCGCGCGCACCCTGGCCCGGCGGCTGCGCCCGCACACCACGGTGATCCTGGAGTCACCCGTGCACCCGGGCACGACCGAGGACTTCCTGCGCCCCCTGCTGGAGGAGGGCTCCGGGCTGCGCGCGGGCCGCGACTTCCACCTCGCGTACTCCCCCAGCCGTGTGGACCCCGGCAACCGTGACTTCACCCCGGCCAACACCCCGAAGGTGATCGGCGGGCTCACCCCGGCCTGCACCGAATCGGCCGCCACCTTCTACGGACGGCTCACCGACAAGGTGGTCCGCGCGCGTGGACCGCGTGAGGCGGAGACCGTGCAGTTGCTGGAGACCAACTACCGGCATGTGAACATCGCACTCGTCAACGAGATGGCCGTGCTCTGTCACGACCTGGGCGTCGACCTGTGGGACGTGATCCGCTGCGCGGAGACCAAGCCGTTCGGCTTCCAGGCCTTCCGGCCGGGCCCGGGTGTCGGCGGCCACGGCCTGGCGCAGGACCTCACCGGCCACACCGGCCGCAACCTGCGCATGGTGGAACTGGCCCAGCAAGTCAACAGCCGGATGCCCCGGTACGTCGTCCAGCGCGCCGCCGCCCTCCTCAACGAGCACGGCAAGTCGGCGCGCGGCGCGCGCGTGCTGCTGCTCGGCGTCACCTACAAGGCCGACCTCGCCGACCAGCAGGAGACGCCCGCACAGGAGATCGCCCTGCGGCTGATGGAGCTGGGCGCCTCCGTCAGCTTCCACGACCCCTACGTGGGTTCCTGGAGCGTGCTGGACCGCCCGGTCCCGCGCGCGGACGCCCTGTACGAGGCGGCCGCCGACGCCGACCTCACGATCCTGCTCCAGCAGCACCGGACGTACGACCTCCAGGGCCTGTCGGTGAAGGCCCAGCTGCTGCTGGACACCCGCGGCGCGACACCGGCGGGGACAGCGCACCGGCTCTGAGCGGGCGGTGCTAAAACGCCTCCGGCGTTGTCACCGGTGACTGCTAATCTCCCCACTCGTCGCACAACTGTGCACGCCTTCATCACACCATCGGGGGGATTCCTGTCATGAGCAAGTCAGCTCCACCGCCGCACTCCGAGCCGCAGCCGCAGCCGGCCGACGCCAACCCGTTCGCCCAGCAGCCGCCCGTCGGCGCTGCGTACGCCCCGCCGGTGCCGCCCGCGCCGCGGAAGGACAACGTCGCCCTCGGCCTGGTGGCCGCCCTCGGCGCCGCCCTCGGCGCCGCCGCGCTCTACGGCGTCGTCATCGGACTCACCAAGCACGAGATCGGCTGGGCGGCGGTCGGTGTCGGCTTCGTCATCGGCCTCGCGGCGGGCAAGGTCGGCGGCCGCAACCCCGCCCTCGCCGTCGTCGGCGCGGTGCTCGCGCTGGGCGCGGTCTACATCGGCCAGCTGGTGGGCGAGGCCATGATCGGCGCGAAGGACGTCGGCGTGAGCTTCTCCGAGCTCTTCTTCCAGCACTTCGGCCTCGTGCAGGAAGCCTGGAAGCAGGATGCCGACCCGCTGACCTTCCTGTTCTTCGGCCTGGCGGCCTTCGCCGCCTTCTCGGGCACCAAGAAGGCAGCGGCCTGAGGGCAGGGCAAGTGGAAGGCCCGTCCACCCAAGGCGGGCGGGCCCTCCACTGACTGCTCACCCAGGCTCCACCTACCTAGGGGCGCGGGGAACTGCGCGACCAGCCCCCACCGCCCCGCGGACGAACGAACCGCCTGTCCAACCGCCAACCCAGCGGAGCGTCACCGCTTGTGCTGCGAGTCCGCCACCGTCACCTCGACCCGCTGGAACTCCTTGAGCTCGCTGTAGCCGGTCGTGGCCATGGCACGGCGCAGGGCGCCGAAGAAGTTCATCGAGCCGTCGGGGAAGTGGGACGGGCCGGTGAGGATCTCCTCGATGGTGCCGACCGTGCCGAGGTCGACCTTCTTGCCGCGCGGCAGCTCCTCGTTGACGGCCTCCATGCCCCAGTGGTGGCCCCTGCCGGGCCCGTCCGTGGCGCGGGCGAGCGGGGAGCCCATCATCACCGAGTCGGCGCCGCAGGCGATCGCCTTGGGCAGGTCGCCGGACCAGCCGACACCGCCGTCCGCGATCACGTGCACGTACCGGCCGCCGGACTCGTCCATGTAGTCGCGGCGGGCCGCCGCCACGTCCGCGACCGCCGTCGCCATGGGGACCTGGATGCCCAGCACGTTGCGTGTGGTGTGCGCGGCGCCGCCGCCGAAGCCGACCAGGACACCGGCCGCGCCGGTGCGCATCAGGTGCAGGGCGGCGGTGTAGGTGGCACAGCCGCCGACGATCACCGGGACGTCGAGTTCGTAGATGAACTGCTTCAGGTTCAGCGGCTCGTGCGAGGACGAGACGTGCTCCGCCGACACCGTCGTGCCGCGGATGACGAAGATGTCCACGCCCGCGTCCACGACCGCCTTGGAGAACTGGGCCGTGCGCTGCGGGGAGAGCGCCGCGGCGGTGACCACACCGGAGTCCCGGACCTCCTTGATGCGCGCGCCGATCAGCTCTTCCTTGATGGGAGCGGCGTAGATCTCCTGCAGACGGCGGGTCGCGGTCTCCGCGTCGAGGTCGACGATCTCGTCGAGCAGCGGCTGCGGGTCCTCGTACCGCGTCCACAGGCCCTCGAGGTTGAGCACGCCCAGGCCGCCGAGCTCGCCGATGCGGATCGCGGTGGCCGGGGAGACGACCGAGTCCATGGGGGCGGCCAGGAAGGGCAGCTCGAAGCGGTAGGCGTCGATCTGCCAGGCGATCGAGACCTCCTTCGGGTCCCGGGTACGACGGCTGGGGACGACGGCGATGTCGTCGAAGGCGTACGCCCGGCGGCCGCGCTTGCCGCGCCCGATCTCGATCTCAGTCACGTCTGTGGCCTTTCCCTGATGCGTTGCAGCGCTTTCCAGTATCGCCGACGGGCACGACGAGGGCGGCCCCGGATGCTCCGGAGCCGCCCTCGGACGCCTGACGCCTACTTGTTGCTGTAGTTCGGCGCCTCGACCGTCATCTGGATGTCGTGCGGGTGGCTCTCCTTGAGGCCCGCGGAGGTGATGCGGACGAAGCGGCCCTTGGACTCCATCTCCTCGATGGTGGCCGCGCCCACGTAACCCATGGTCTGGCGCAGTCCGCCGACGAGCTGGTGCAGCACGTTGGAGAGCGGGCCGCGGTAGGGCACCTGGCCCTCGACGCCCTCGGGCACGAGCTTGTCGTCGGAGGAGACCTCCGCCTGGAAGTAGCGGTCCTTCGAGTACGACTTCGCCTGGCCGCGCGACTGCATGGCGCCGAGCGAGCCCATGCCGCGGTACGACTTGAACTGCTTGCCGTTGATGAACAGCAGCTCGCCCGGGGACTCCTCGCAGCCCGCGAGCAGCGAGCCCAGCATCACCGTGTCGGCGCCGGCGGCCAGCGCCTTGCCGATGTCGCCGGAGTACTGCAGACCGCCGTCGCCGATCAGCGGGATGCCGGCCGGGCGGGCGGCGAGGGAGGCCTCGTAGATGGCGGTGACCTGCGGGACACCGATGCCGGCGACGACACGGGTCGTGCAGATCGAACCGGGGCCCACGCCCACCTTGATGCCGTCGACACCGGCGTCGATCAGCGCCTGCGCGCCGTCGCGGGTGGCGACGTTGCCGCCGATCACGTCGACGGACACACTCGACTTGATCTTCGACATCCAGCTCAGCGCGTTGCTGTTGTGGCCGTGCGAGGTGTCGACGACCAGGAAGTCCACCCCGGCCCCGGCGAGCGCCTGGGCGCGCTCCAGCGCCTCGGGGCTGGCGCCGACGGCGGCACCGACGAGCAGCCGGCCCTCGGCGTCCTTGGCGGCGTTCGGGTACTTCTCGGCCTTGACGAAGTCCTTGACGGTGATGAGGCCCTTGAGGACGCCCGCCTCGTCGACCAGCGGAAGCTTCTCGATCTTGTGGCGGCGCAGCAGCTCCATGGCGTCGACGCCGGAGATACCGACCTTGCCGGTGACCAGCGGCATCGGCGTCATGACCTCGCGGACCTGGCGTGTGCGGTCCGTCTCGAAGGCCATGTCACGGTTGGTCACGATGCCCAGCAGCTTGCCGGCCGGGTCGGTGACGGGGACACCGCTGATGCGGAACTTGCCGCACAGGGCGTCGGCCTCGGCGAGGGTGGCTTCCGGGTGGATGGTGATGGGGTTGGCCACCATGCCGGACTCGGAGCGCTTCACCAGGTCGACCTGGTTGACCTGGTCCTCGACGGAGAGGTTGCGGTGCAGTACGCCGACGCCGCCGAGGCGGGCCATCGCGATCGCCATGCGGGACTCGGTGACCTTGTCCATCGCCGCCGACAGCAACGGGATGTTGACCCGCACGTTGCGGGAGATCCGGGACGAGGTGTCGACCGCGTTCGGGAGCACCTCGGATGCGCCCGGCAGCAGCAGCACGTCGTCGTAGGTCAGCCCGAGTGTCGCGAATTTACCGGGCACTCCGTCGACGTTTGCAGTCATGACACCTTCCCCAAATGGCCTTGATCGGTGCGGATGTCCATGCTAACGGGAAGCTTGGCCGTCACATTCCACGGTCCTGCAGCACCGCCGGCTTCGTATGTTCGTACGGAAGCGGGACGGCGCCCGTTCACAGAAGGTGCTCTCCGCAGGGTGGTTCACCCTGGTTCACTGCTCGGCGAGCGCCCGCAGCCGGCTGAGCGCCCTGTGCTGCGCCACCCGTACCGCTCCGGGTGACATTCCCAACATCTGACCCGTCTCCTCCGCGGTCAACCCCACCGCGATGCGCAGCAGCAGCAGCTCGCGCTGGTTCTCCGGGAGGTTGGCCAGCAGTTTCTTCGCCCACTCGGCGTCGCTGCTGAGCAGGGCGCGCTCCTCGGGACCGAGGGAGTCATCGGGGCGTTCCGGCATCTCGTCGGAGGGGACGGCCGTCGAGCCGGGGTGGCGCATCGCGGCGCGCTGCAGGTCGGCGACCTTGTGCGAGGCGATGGCGAAGACGAAGGCCTCGAAGGGGCGGCCGGTGTCCCGGTAGCGCGGCAGGGCGAGCAGGACGGCGACGCAGACCTCCTGTGCGAGGTCCTCGACGAAGTGGCGCGCGTCGCCCGGGAGCCGGGACAGCCGGGTCCGGCAGTAACGCAGCGCGAGGGGGTGGACATGGGCGAGCAGGTCGTGCGTGGCCTGCTCGTCCCCGTCGACGGCGCGATGCACGAGCCCGCCGATCGTCCCTTGAGCCGTGCCCGCCTCGTCGTCGCGCATCGGTCCATGGTGCCTTGCGGCCGTCCGGTCCGTCGCATCGTGCTGGTGGTTGTGCACCGAAGCGTTATGAGCAGGTGCGCCGGCACTCATTCCCTGCGCCCTCCCCTTCCGCTCGACCGACTCGTCCCCGAGGAACTCCACACCTCAAGGATGCGGCATCCGCGACGAAACGAGCAGCGGCCGTCCGAGGGGCCGCTTCGGAACGCGGCTCGCAGGCCGCCCGTCCCCCGCCCACGCCGCGTCGGGCGGGGGGCACGGCGGTTGTCCGCACCCCCGCTACGGATCACCGTCCTACCGGACCAGTCCCCAACGGAAGCCGAGCGCCACCGCGTGCGCCCGGTCCGAGGCGCCGAGCTTCTTGAACAGGCGCCGGGCGTGGGTCTTGACGGTGTCCTCGGAGAGGAACAGCTCGCGGCCGATCTCGGCGTTGGAGCGGCCGTGGCTCATGCCCTCCAGGACCTGGATCTCACGCGCGGTGAGCGTGGGCGCGGCGCCCATCTCGGCGGAGCGCAGCCGGCGCGGCGCCAGGCGCCAGGTCGGGTCGGCGAGGGCCTGGGTCACCGTGGCGCGCAGCTCGGCGCGGGAGGCGTCCTTGTGCAGGTAGCCCCGGGCGCCGGCGGCCACGGCGAGCGCCACGCCGTCGAGATCCTCGGCCACGGTCAGCATGATGATCCGCGCGCCCGGGTCGGCGGACAGCAGCCGGCGCACGGTCTCGACGCCGCCCAGTCCGGGCATGCGCACGTCCATCAGGATCAGGTCCGAGCGGTCCGCTCCCCAGCGGCGGAGGACTTCCTCGCCGTTGGCCGCGGTCGTCACGCGCTCGACGCCGGGCACGGTCGCGACCGCGCGGCGCAGCGCCTCTCGGGCAAGCGGGGAGTCGTCGCAGACGAGGACGGATGTCATGGCCGCCCTCCGCAGCTGATGCGCGTCACCTTGAGCCTCCAGGCTGGTACGAAATCGTCACCTGTGCGGTCGACCGTCTCGGACGCCTGCCCGAGCGCTTGTGTTTTCAACCGCCTCCGCACTCTCAACGACGGTCACTCGAAAGAGTTACGGGGCTGCATGCCGTCTTCGGCACTCTACGTGAGGGTGCCGACACGGTGCAGACATGCCCGGCGGACCCTCAACTTTTCATCACAACCTATGCCCCGTTTAGACCTTTTTCGTACCGTTTTTCGGTGTCTGGGGCTAGATTCGCAATGAGTCATATTTTCATCTCCTTAGACCGGAGATGTACGGTCGTTGGCACCGGATCCGCCCAGAACGGCTACAAGGGGTCACGCAATGGCAGATTTCTCCCGCCTTCCCGGACCGAACGCGGACCTTTGGGACTGGCAGCTCCTGGCCGCCTGCCGTGGGGTCGACAGCTCGCTCTTCTTTCATCCGGAGGGCGAGCGCGGGGCGGCTCGGAGCGCTCGTGAGAACTCGGCCAAGGAGGTCTGCATGAGGTGCCCGGTACGCGCCCAGTGCGCGGCGCACGCCCTTGCGGTGCGCGAGCCGTACGGCGTGTGGGGCGGCCTGACCGAGGACGAGCGCGAAGAGCTCATGGGGCGGGCACGGCACCGGCTGGTGTCGGCGTCGTCGAACAACGGGGACACCGCCCCGGACAACTGAAGGAACGTTTCTGCATATTTCTGCGCGTTCCAGCACCATCTCTGCCCACGGGCACGCACCCACGCGCGTGCCCCTGATTTTCCGCGAGAGGCCTCAGCGCCGCGCCGCCCGGGCCAGCTGCTCCAGCGTGGCCGCCACCGCCGGCACCTGGGCGAGGTCGGGGAGGGTGAGGGCGACGATCTCCCGGCGCACCGCCGGTTCCAGCGCGAGGGCGCGCACGCCCCTCGGCCGTACGGACTCGATCGCGAGCCGGGGCAGCACGGCGACCCCCAGACCCGCGCCCACCAGGCCGACCACCGCCGGGTAGTCGTCGGTGGCGAAGTCGATGCGGGGTGTGAAGCCCGCGCTCTCGCACACCTCCACCAGCTGCCCCCGGCAGCGCGGACAGCCCGCGATCCACGGCTCCTCGGCCAGCTCACCGATGGCGACCGACTCGGCGCGCGCGAGAGGGTGCCGTTCGGGTACGAGACCGACCAGGGGGTCCTTCAGCAGCGGCCGCACGACGAGGTCGTCCCACTCCTCGGCGCCCGCGGCCCCCTCGTACCGGAAGGCGAGCGCCACGTCGCAGTCGCCCTCGCGGAGCATGTCCACGGACTTCGGCGGCTCGGCCTCCTCCAGGGAGACCCGGGTGCCGGGATGGGCGGCGCGCAGGGCGGCGAGCGCGGTGGGGACCAGGGTGGAGCTGCCGCTGGGGAAGGAGACGAGCCGGACCCGGCCCGCCCGCAGGCCGGCGATCGCCGCGACCTCCTCCTCGGCGGCGGTGAGCCCGGCCAGGATCCCGGACGCGTGCCGGACCAGCGCCTCGCCGGCCTGCGTCAGCCGCATCTCCCGGCCGCTGCGGACCAGCAGGGGGGTGCCGACCGAGGACTCCAGGGCCTTCATCTGCTGGCTGACGGCGGGCTGGGTGCAGCCCAGTTCGCGCCCCGCCGCCGAGAAGGAACCGGTGGTGGCGACGGCGCGCAGGACGCGGAGATGGCGGGCCTCGATCACTCTTCGAGCATAAGCCCGCCTTGGGCACGGCACCCAATACTGGGTCGACGCTTTGAGGAGCGGCCCTCTACCGTGCGGACATGAAGCTTCTCTCGGTCAATCTGGGCCGCGCGCGTGCCGTGCCGTACACCGACCAGCCGGAAGGCCTCACCGGCATCGACAAGCGCCCGGTGGACGGGCCGGTGCGGGTGGCGGCTCCGGGACCCAAGGGGGTGGGCGGCAGCGGGCTCGCCGGGGACGCGGTGTGCTCGCTGCGTCACCACGGCGGGAACGACCAGGCGGTGTACGCCTACGCGCGCGAGGACCTCGATGTGTGGCAGGAGGAGCTCGGCCGGACACTGGCCAACGGCTGCTTCGGCGAGAACCTCACGACGGACGGTCTGGACGTCTCGGGCGCGCTGATCGGGGAGCGCTGGCGGATCGGTCCCGAGCTGGTCCTGGAGGTGACCTCGGGGCGTATCCCGTGCCGCACGTTCCAGGGCCACCTGGGCGAACGGGGCTGGGTGAAGAGGTTCACCCGGAAGGGCGTGACGGGTGCCTACCTGCGGGTGATCGAACCGGGTGAGATACGGGCGGGCGATCCGATCGAGATCGTGCACCGGCCGGACCACGATGTGACGGTGTCCCTGCAGTTCCGCGCGGAGACGACCGAGCGGGAACAGCTGCCGCGCGTGCTCGCCGCGGGTACCGCCCTGCATCCTGAGGCGCTGGAGGAGGCACGGAAGTACGTGGCGGAGCACGGCGGGCGTCCGGCCTCCTGAACCCCGGTCACCGCAGGCCCGCACACCTCGTCTTCACGATCGTCGGGGCCCGTGCGCTGGGCGGACGCCGTCGGTCCGGGTAACTACGCTTGGCGCATGACAACGGCTCTGATTACGGGATCGACCGCGGGCATCGGCGCCGCGTTCGCACGGCGGCTGGCGGCGGACGGGCACAATCTGGTCCTGGTGGCACGGGACACCAAACGGCTGCGCGAGCAGGCGACCGAGCTGCACGACCGGCACGGAATCGAGGTCGAGGTGCTGACCGCCGACCTGGCCACGGACGACGGCATCGAGGCGGTGGCCACCCGCCTGGGCGACCGCCGCAACCCCGTCGACCTGCTGGTCAACAACGCGGGCTTCGGCAACAAGGGCCGCTATCTCGAGGTGTCGATGGCCGACGAGCTGCGGATGCTCAAGGTGCACTGCGAGGCGGTGCTGCGGCTGACCTCGGCGGCGGCCGAGGCGATGCGGGAGCGCGGGCGCGGCGGCGTCGTCAACGTGGCCTCGGTGGCGGCCTTCGTGCCGCGCGGCACGTACGGCGCGTCCAAGGCGTGGGTCGTGCAGTTCACCCAGGGGGTCGCGAAGGACCTGGCCGGTACGGGCGTCCGGCTGATGGCGCTGTGCCCGGGGTTCGTGCGCACGGAGTTCCACGAGCGGGCCGGGATGGGGACGGACAACATCCCGAACTGGATGTGGCTGGATGCGGACAAGCTGGTCGCGGCGGCGCTGGCCGACCTGGCCCGCGGCAAGTCGCTGTCCATTCCGGACCCGCGCTACAAGGCGCTGATGGGGCTGGCGAAGGTGGCCCCGCGCGGTCTGCTGGGCGGGGTCAGCTCGCGGACCGGGCGCAAGTACGGGCCCCAGTAGCGCCAGGGGTGGCGCCGCCGTTCCGGTGCGAGAATGGGCGTGACGGAACCGGATCAGGGGGGCCGGAGGCGGCGTCATGACCTTCGTACAGCTCATCGACTGCAGGACCAGCCGGTTGGACGAGATGAACCGGCTCATGGACGACTGGGTCGAGCAGACCAAGGGGAAGCGGACCGCGACGCACGCGGTGGTCGGCAAGGACCGTTCGGACGCGTCGCACATCATCGAGGTGGTGGAGTTCCCGTCGTACGAGGAGGCGATGCGGAACTCGAACCTCCCGGAGACCGACCGGATCTTCCGGGGCATGGTCGCCCTGTGCGACGAGATGCCCACGTTCGTCGACCTGGACGTGGTGCGGGACGAGCAGTTGTCCATCGGCGTGGTGCGCCGCTTCCTGGAGACGCTCGCGACCCCGGGTGACCTGCCGCCGCTGAACGACCTGCTCGACGAGGACATCCACAGCCACGACCCGATCAACCCGCAGGACACGATCGGGCTCGACTCCGCCCGCAGCGAGTACCGCATGTGGCGCGGCGCCTTCGACTTCACGTTCACGGTCGAGGACGTGATCGCCCAGGGCGACCGGGTCTGCGCGCGCTGGACCTGGAACGCCACGCACAAGGCGGATTTCCTGGGCATCGCGCCCACCGGCAAGCGGGTCACCATGACGGGGATGACGCTGTTCCGCTTCGGCGACAACGGAAAGATCGCCGAGATCTGGTGGCAGCACGACCAGCTGGGCCTGATGCAGCAACTGGGGGCGCTGGACGCGCTGGAGCGGTAGCGCCCGCTTGGTGACCTGAGACCTTGGCCATGTTGCCGGACGAGGAGTGCTCGCTAGCCGCCCTGCCCCACGCTGTTGTCGGGTGCCCCGTCGCCGTTCGGGGGAAGGTCGCCCCGCCGTACCGGCTCGGTCGGGGTCGGGGCGGGTGTCGGCAGCAGGGCGGCGAGCTCCGTGGCGGAGGGGCGGTGGACGGCATGGGCCGCCTCGCGCAGGATCTTGCGGGAGACTTTCTCGCCGCCGATGTGCACCACCTCGCCCTTCCCCGGCTTCACGCACTCCTCCTGCTTCGGGCAGGCGGCGGAGCTCCATGCGGCCCTGTCGACGTAGAGGTGGAGGACGCCGCCGTCCTTCGACCAGTACGAGACGGAGAAGCCGTCGTCCCCGTTCACGCCGACGGACTGCTGGGCGGGCATGAAGCCCGAGACTTCGGTGACGTAGACGAGTTCTGGTGCTACGCCCATTGCCTTGACGCGGGAGTCGAGTTCGGACGCGTCGGGGGTGGGGGACGTGGAACTCCCGGCCCCGGCATCCGCCTTGTCGGTGCCCGCTTTCTCGGTGCCGCAGCCGGTGAGCAGCACGGGGAGGAGGAATAACAGCGGCAGGACTCGCACGGTACGGGGCATGCGCCCATCCTGCCGCACAGGTGTTCCACAGGGGCCGGTTTCCCCCTCAGCCCGTGGGGGCGTGGCTTGGTTCAGCGGTCGCGCGCATGCCTGACAAGGGTGTCGGTCCAGGCGTCCGATCGTGCCCAGGCGGCGGCCTGTCTGACCTCTTGGACGGTCATCTCGCTTGCGAGCGTGTGCCCCTGGTGCATGCCGTCGCCGTCGCCCAGGTCGAGCATTCTCATGTAACAGCCCAGCTCCTTCACCTTGTCGCGAGGGCCTCCGAGGCCGTAACCGCACATGACCGCCAGATTCCTCGCCGAGGTCGCGGTAGCGACACCTTCGGGGACGATCCGCTCGAGGATTTCCCTCGCTCCGTCGTAGTCCTGCATGTGCCGTTTGGCGTCCGCGAGGAAATTGGCCGACTGGTCGACCCCGTCCGCCGTCGCTTCCTCCAGCAGCCTGACAGCCTCTTCCAGGGACGCGGCGACTCCGTCGCCGAACAGGTACATACACCCGAGGTTGTGTTTCGCGACTCCGTCGCCTGCGTCTGCGGCTTGCCGGTAGAGGACCGCAGCCGTCCCGAGGTCTTTCTCGACACCCAGCCCCCGGGACAGCAGGAATCCCAGACGGCGCTGCGCGGAGGGGATACGGGCCCTCGCAGCGGGGGCCAGGTACCGGTACGCCTTTTCGTAGTCCTTCTCGAACTCGAGCGCCACGGCGCCTGCCAGGTGCTCGAAATCCGGATCCCCGCCGTCGGCGAGTTGCTGGATCAGGGGCAGTATCGCGTTTATTCGATCGACGCCCTCAGGAATCCCGCGCAGTCCGTCCACGAGCGCCGAGTTGGCCGTTTCGAGAAGCTGCGGCCTGGAGAGGTCCCGCATCATCCGGTCTCCTGGTCACTGATCGTCGGCGAGCGAGATCAGCCTGGCTCGGGCCTCGCGGGCGGTGATGCCCCTGGACTCAAACGATAGACGGCGAAGGCCCGGCACCCCTTCAGGGATGCCGGGCCTCGCTCAAGGCCCGAAGGCCTGATGTCTTACCGACGGTGCGTCAGTGCGCGTGCCCGTGGCCGTGGCCCGCGGCGGCCGGCTCTTCCTCTTCCTTCTTCTCGACGACCAGGGTCTCGGTCGTGAGCAGGAGGGAGGCGATGGAGGCGGCGTTCTCCAGGGCGGAGCGGGTGACCTTGACCGGGTCGATGACGCCGGCCTTGATCAGGTCGCCGTACTCGCCGGTGGCGGCGTTGTAGCCGTTGCCCTTGTCGAGCTCGGCGACCTTGGAGACGATGACGTAGCCCTCGAGGCCGGCGTTCTCCGCGATCCAGCGCAGCGGCTCGACGGCGGCACGGCGGACGACCGCGACACCGGTGGCCTCGTCGCCGGACTTGTCGAGGTTGCCCTCGAGGACCTTGACGGCGTGGACCAGCGCGGAGCCACCACCGGAGACGATGCCCTCCTCGACCGCGGCGCGGGTCGCGGAGATGGCGTCCTCCAGACGGTGCTTCTTCTCCTTCAGCTCCACCTCGGTGGCGGCGCCGACCTTGATCACGCATACGCCGCCGGCCAGCTTCGCGAGGCGCTCCTGGAGCTTCTCGCGGTCCCAGTCGGAGTCGGTGTTCTCGATCTCGGCCTTGATCTGGCCGACGCGGCCCGCGACGTCCTCGGACTTGCCGGCGCCGTCGACGATCGTGGTGTCGTCCTTGGTGACGGTGACGCGGCGGGCGGAGCCCAGCACGTCCAGGCCGACCTGGTCGAGCTTGAGGCCGACCTCCTCGGAGATGACGGTGCCGCCGGTGAGGACGGCGATGTCCTGCAGCATCGCCTTGCGGCGGTCGCCGAAGCCGGGGGCCTTGACGGCGACGGCGTTGAAGGTGCCGCGGATCTTGTTGACGACCAGGGTCGACAGGGCCTCGCCGTCCACGTCCTCGGCGATGATCAGCAGGGGCTTCGAGGCGCCCGCCTGGATGACCTTCTCGAGGAGCGGGAGCATGTCCGCGATGGCGGAGATCTTGCCCTGGTGGATCAGGATGTACGGGTCGTCGAGGACGGCCTCCATGCGCTCCTGGTCCGTCACGAAGTACGGCGACAGGTAGCCCTTGTCGAAGGCCATGCCCTCGGTGAAGTCCAGCTCCAGACCGAAGGTGTTGGACTCCTCGACGGTGATGACACCGTCCTTGCCGACCTTGTCCATCGCCTCGGCGATGAGCTCGCCGACCTGCTGGTCCTGGGCGGACAGCGCGGCGACGGCGGCGATGTCGGACTTCTCGTCGATCGGCCGGGCCGAGGCGAGCAGGTCGTCCGAGACGGCCTTGACCGCGGCGTCGATGCCCTTCTTCAGGGCGGCCGGGGAGGCGCCGGCGGCGACGTTCTTCAGGCCCTCGCGCACGAGCGCCTGGGCCAGCACGGTGGCGGTGGTCGTACCGTCACCCGCGATGTCGTTGGTCTTGGTCGCCACCTCCTTCACCAGCTGGGCGCCGAGGTTCTCGTACGGGTCCTCGATCTCGACCTCACGGGCGATGGTGACACCGTCGTTGGTGATGGTCGGGGCGCCGAACTTCTTGTCGATGACGACGTTGCGGCCCTTGGGGCCGATCGTCACCTTGACCGTGTCGGCGAGCTTGTTGACGCCGCGCTCGAGGGCGCGACGGGCGTCCTCGTCGAACTTCAGGATCTTCGCCATGGGAGCGTAGCCCTCTCGGGAAATCTAGGGTGCTGAAAAATACGGTCGGTGAAACGGACTGCGCCCCCGGCGCCCGGCTTGTTAACGGTCGCGGGGGCCGGGGGCGCAGCTCGAAGCGGAAAAGCTCGAGGCGATTACTTCTCGACGATCGCGAGCACGTCGCGGGCCGAGAGAACGAGGTACTCCTCGTTGTTGTACTTCACCTCGGTGCCGCCGTACTTGCTGTAGAGCACGACGTCACCGACCTTGACGTCGAGCTCGACGCGCTTGCCGTCCTCGATGCGGCCCGGGCCCACGGCCAGGACGACGCCCTCCTGGGGCTTCTCCTTGGCGGTGTCCGGGATGACCAGGCCAGAGGCCGTGGTCTGCTCGGCGTCCAGCGGCTGGACCACGATGCGGTCCTCGAGCGGCTTGATGGCAACCTTGGAGCTGGCGGTCGTCACGATCCGACCTCCCCCTTCGGAGATCTCACGGGGTTAACTGTCTGAGGTGGCGACCAGGTCGATCCGTCGTCGCGGGTGCCGGACCTGCCCGTCGCTGTGTTGGCACTCTCCTGCGTCGAGTGCCAGAGCCGAGACTATGACTGCGATTAGCACTCGGTCAAGCGGAGTGCCAATTGCCGTGCGTCGCGTCAGCGGGAATGCCGTCTTCGGCGGCGGCCCGCACCCGGCGCCGGCCGCCTCACAGGCCCGTACGGCCGCCTCACAGGTAGTCCTCCAGACGGGCCACCGCGTACCCCTCGGCCGTGACCTTGTTCAGGAACCGGCGCATGTCGTCGACCATCGTGCCGTTCCAGTCGTCCCGGCCCCGGAAGTGGGTCAGGACGATGTCGCCGGGGTGCAGGCTCTGGTCGTCCTCCCGGTACTCCCAGTGGTCGACGTAGACCTCCTCGTCCCAGATGGGCGCGTACTTGATGCCGCAGGACTTGGCGGCGAGCAGGGTGTCCCGGTTGTAGTTGCCGTAGGGCGGGCGGAAGACGGTCGGGCTCCGGCCGAACTGCTCGCGCATGATCCGCTGCATGCCGCAGATCTCGTCCCGCTGCTCGTCGTAGGACAGGCCGGGCAGGTAGGGGTGGGTGAGGGTGTGGTTGTTGAGGGTGATGCCGTTCGCCTGCATCTTGCGGAAGTAGCCGTAGTCGTCCTTGACCAGGTAGTTGCTGAGGAACGCGGTGTAGGGGATCTTCAGGTCGCTCATCATGCGCAGGAACGCCGGGTCCTTCTCGGCGCCGTCGTCGATGGTGAGGAAGACGACCTTCTGCTTGGTGGGGATCGTGGTGAAGACGGGCGGCAGGTCCAGTTCCTCCTGGCCGTCGACCTCGAATCCGTCACGGGCAGTGATCCTCGGCTTGTGGGCGGGGGGTGCCGGGGGCGTGAGCGGGGCCGCTTCGAGGCCCCAGCGCCTGGCGGCGGCGACCAGGGCGGCGTGGGAGGTGCGCAGCCGGGAGGCGTAGGAGTCGAGGGCTTCGGCGGGTCCCTGCAGGCGTTGCTGACCGGGGGCGGGCCGGACGTCCGGGGCCGAGTGCGGGGCCGTGCCCGGCGCCGAACAGCCGGTGACGGCACCACCGGAGACGACGGCTGCCACGACGAGCGCGGCCAGGCCGCTCCGCGCGGCCAGCCGCCTCGGGGCCGGCCGATTCACAGTCAGCCGCCTCGCGGCCTTCCGTCTCCAGTGCGCACCATTTTTGTCATTTTGTACTACTAGTCGCATGGTGCCGGATCCTGGCAGAGCCCCCGCCCCGAACCGGCCCGACACCGCCGCCGCGGGCGCACCATCCACCGACTGGCCCACAATGACCCGGTGAACGACCTGCTCGCCTTCCGCTCCCTGCTCACCCCCGAGGGCCACGCCCTCCTCGACGAGGTACGCGGCACGGCCCCGGCCGACGAACTCGCCGTCGCCACCCGCCTGCGCCGCGACCACCCCGCCGACCTGGTGTCGGCCGCCCTCGGCCAGGCCCGGCTGCGGCAGCGGGCGGCGGCGAAGTTCGCCGCCGAGGACGCGCGGCGGATGTTCTTCACCCCGGGCGGGGTCGAGCAGTCGACCCGGGCGACGGTGGCCGCGTACCGGGCGCGCCGGCTGCGGGAACTGGGCGTCACCTCCGTCGCCGACCTGTGCTGCGGCATCGGCGGCGACGCGCTCGCCCTCGCCCGCGCCGGGATCCGGGTGCTCGCCGTGGACCGGGATCCGCTGACCGCGGCGGTGGCCCGCGCCAACGCCGAGGCGCTGGGACTGGCCGAGCTGATCGAGGTGCGGGAGGCGGACGTGACGGAGGTGGACACGTCCTCGTACGACGCCGTGTTCGTGGACCCCGCACGGCGGGGCGGGCGGGGCCGCATCTTCGATCCGGAGGCGTACTCACCGCCCCTGTCGTGGGCCGTGGGGGTCGCGTCCGCCGCCCGGGTGGCCGCCCTGAAGATCGCGCCCGGCATCCCGCACGAGACGGTTCCCGAGCAGGCCGAGGCGGAGTGGATCTCCGACGGCGGGGACGTGAAGGAGGCGGTGCTGTGGTTCGGTACGGGAGCGGCGGGCGCCGTGCGGGCGACCCTGCTTCCGGGACCGCGGTCCCTGCTCTCCCGTGGGCTGCCGGACCCCGGAGCGCGGCCCGTGGGGCGGTACCTGTACGAGCCCGACGGCGCCGTCATCCGCGCGCACCTGGTGGCGGAGGTCGCCGAGGAGGTGGGCGGCGGGCTGATCGACCCGACCATCGCCTATGTGACGGCGGACGAGCTGCGGCCGACACCGTATGCGTCCGCCTACGAGATCACCGACCAACTGCCCTTCAACGTGAAGAAGTTGAAGGCGTTGCTGCGCGAGCGGGGGGTCGGGGTCCTGACCGTGAAGAAGCGCGGGTCGGCGGTGGAGCCGGAGGAGCTGCGGCGGAAGGTCAAGCCGCAGGGGCCGGGCTCGGCCACCGTGTTCCTGACGCGTGTCGCGGGTGCCCCGACGATGCTGCTCGGGGCGCCCGCGAACGGCTGAGCGGCTACTGCGTGGCCGTGGTCCGCAGGGAGGACAGGGCCGGTGCCGGGGCGGTCGGGGCCTTCGGGGCCGCGGCGCCGGACGTGTCCGTCGAGGAGTACGAACTCGCCGTCGGAGCCACGCCGTTGTAGTACGGCGTGTACGTCCACTGGCCGCTGCTCGCGCTGATCGCCGTGCCCGCCGAGTTCAGCGCCGAGGTCGACACCGAGCCGGTGCCGCCGAAGGCGACCAGGCCGTTGACCCCGGCGGCACCCTTGACCAGGTACGACTTGGTCTCGGAGGAGAGGGTGTCGACATCGGTCCACAGCAGCGGACCGAAGAGGTTCATCGCCGAGGCGGTCGTGGCGCCGCCGCGCCAGCTGGCATCGGAGGCGAGGGCGGCGTAGGTGGGACCGTTCCACCAGAAGCGCGCCAGGGCGGCCGCGTTGCCCGCGTCGGTGCTCGCCACGACCGGGTAGTACGAGTACGTCGACGGCCAGTGGGAGAACGACGTGTGCGTCAGCGCGTACTTCGCCGAGCCGCCGACCGTGATCATGTCCGTCTCACGCGGGTCGAGGCTGTTCAGGTACGACTTCACGGACGAGGTCAGCGTGTTGCCGTCGCCCAGCACGACCACCGACTTGCCGCTCGTCCCGTCCGCGCCCGCGGCCGACGCGGCGGCGAGCGCCGAGTGGTAGTCGGTGCCGGTGGCGAGGAAGACGTGGTCCGGCGCGCTGGTGACGGCCTTGGCCACGGCGACCGAGGTCGAGTAGCGGGAGGTGCCGGCCAGCCGCTTCGGGGTGAAGCCGAGCGAGGAGACCTTCGAGGAGACATTGCTGGTCAGGATCGAGTTGTCGCCGACGAGGTAGACGCTCGCACCCGGCTTGAGGATCCGCTTGAGCTCGCTCTGCACGGACGACGACAGCGAGCTGCCCGAGGTCATCAGGACCGGACCGTGCTTCTTGCCCGCGAGGGCGGGGGCGGTCAGCGCGTAGGACTGGCTGTCCTTGGAGACCAGCACCGCGGACGAGGCGTTCATCAGGCCCGGCACGCTCTGCCCGACCGTGTTCCAGGTCCAGCGGGAGGCGGCGATGTTGGTGCCGTAGACGTCGGCGCCCCAGACCCGGCTGACGGAGTTCTTGCGCAGCGGCTGCCAGGCGAGGTCCCACTTGGCGGTGGAGGGCGAGTCGTAGACGACCTTGGCGGTGCCGGTGGCGAGGTCGAGGATCTGGTTCTGCGTCTCGTTCGAGGTCGTCGTGAGCTGGTACGCCAGCCGGGTGCCGTCGGGCGACCAGGCGGGCTTGCCGACGGCGCCGGTCTCGTCCGCGAGCCACGGGGTGACCCCGGTGCCGTCCACGTTCACCGTGTACAGCTTGCCGCCCACGGTGTAGGCGACCTTGGTGCCGTCCGGGGAGAGCGCCGGGGCGTTGGCCTTGCCGTCCACCAGCTTCTTGAAGGTGCTCCTCGCGCCGTCGTACAGCCACAGGGCGCCGAAGCGGGTGTCGCCGCCGCAGGTGCTGCCCGAGCGGATGAACGCCAGCTTGCCGTCGACCGAGCCGCTGGGCTGGCTGTCGCAGCCCTCGTCCGCGGTGGCGAACAGGTGCCGCTCGTAAGCGGTGCCGTCGGACGGGGCGACGCGCAGCCGCCCGCTGAGCGTGAACACGACCTCGCCGCCGCCCCACCAGAAGGTCGGGTCGTCGGCGAGGATCGAGTTGGTCGTCTTGACCGGGAGTTCCACGGGACCGGTGAAGTCATGGCCTACGACGTCGACGCGTCCGGTCGACTGGTTGACGTAGGCCATGCGGCTGCCGTCGGGGGACCAGGCGGGCTTCATGGCGTTCTTGACCCGGGCCACGGGTGCGGTGCCGTCTTCGTACAGCTGCGAGATCACGCCGTCCAT
Organism: Streptomyces sp. NPDC001843; assembly: GCF_042891955.1. Classification (NCBI taxonomy): domain Bacteria; kingdom Bacillati; phylum Actinomycetota; class Actinomycetes; order Kitasatosporales; family Streptomycetaceae; genus Streptomyces; species Streptomyces sp. NPDC001843. Next base: position 291,532 of record NZ_JBIATQ010000008.1, read on the forward strand.
GTCGGCGGTGAGAATGCCGTCGGCGGCGGTCCAGCCCCCGGGGTCGGCGGACGCGCCAGGGGCCAGCACGACCGCGGTGCCGGCGGCGAGGGCCGCGACGGCGGTGAGCGCGACGACTCTGCGGCGCGCGGAAGATCTGTCGGATGGCAAGGAGATAACCCCCACGAGTGAACAGTGGTGCCGCCGGACCACATGAACATCAGGGGTCGCCGGGGCGAGGAGAAGGTGTCGCACCCGTTCACGGCGGCTGCGCAACTGTAAGCCCTCGCAGGTCAGGAAGGGAATGGTGGTCTTACGATCATCTCGCGGAGGTCGATCACGGGCCGAGTTCGGCCACCCGGGCCTCCAGCAGTTCCCGTTCCCGCGCGTTGCGGGTGAGTCCCGCCGCCCGGACGAACTCCGCGCGTGCCTCCGCCCCGCGGCCGAGGCGGGCCAGCAGGTCGCCGCGGACGCTGGGGAGCAGGTGGTAGTCGCTCAGGGCGGGGTCGGCGGCCAGCCGGTCCACGATCTCCAGGGCTGGGGCCGGTCCGCGCGCCATCGAAACGGCGACCGCGCGGTTCAGTTCCACGACCGGGGACGGGGCGCGGGCGGCGAGCAGGTCGTAGAGCGTCGCGATGGTCGCCCAGTCGGTCTCCTCGTAGGAGAGCGCGTGCGCGTGGCAGGCCGCGATCGCCGCCTGGAGGGTATAGGGCCCGGGCGCCCCGGTGGCGGCGGCCTCGGCCCGGCCGAGGGCCGCGACGCCGCGGGAGATGAGCATCCGGTTCCAGCGGCGGCGGTTCTGGTCCCTGAGGAGGACGGGGGCGCCGTCGGGGCCGGTGCGGGCGGCGGCCCGGGCGGTCTGGAACTCGAGGAGCGCGGTCAGGGCGTGCACCTCCGGTTCCTTGGGCATCAGGGCGGACAGCACACGGCCGAGGCGGAGGGCGTCCTCGCACAGGGCGGGGCGCAGCCAGTCGTCGCCGGCGGTGGCCGCGTAGCCCTCGTTGTGGATCAGGTAGATGACGTCGAGGACGGAGCCGAGGCGGGCCTCGCGGTCGGGCCCGCAGGGCACCTCGAAGGCGACGTTCTTCCTGGCCAGAGTGCGTTTGGCGCGGACGATCCGCTGGGCGATCGTCGCCTCCGGGACAAGGAAGGCGCGGGCGATCTCGGCCGTGGTCAGGCCGCCCAGCAGGCGCAGCGTGAGCGCGGTGCGGGCTTCGGCGGACAGCACCGGATGGCAGGTGGTGAAGACGAGGCGGAGCAGGTCGTCGTCGATGTCGTCGGGGTCGGCCGGTGCCGGCGGCGGGGCCGTGGTCTCCAGGTCGCGGCCGATCTCCGCGAGCTTGCGGGCGTAGTTCTCCCGGCGGCGGACCAGGTCGACGGCGCGGTGGCGGGCGGTGGCCATGAGCCATGCGCCGGGGTTGTCCGGCACACCGTCCCGCGGCCACCGTTCCAGGGCGGCGACCAGGGCGTCCTGGGCCAGTTCCTCCGCGATGCCCACGTCCCGGACGATCCGGGCGACGCCGGCGACGACCCGGGGGAACTCCAGACGGAAGACGGCCTCGATGGCGTGTGCGGCGGCGCCGGACGGGGCGGCGGGGGGCTGCTGTTCCACAACCCCCCATGCAACACCCCCGGCCGGGCCGGCGCCAGCTAGGGCTCAGCCCTCGGCGATCTCCCGCACCTCGCAGGTCACGGTCCAGAACTCCTCGTGGACCTTCAGGAAGCGCTTGGTCCACTCCAGGGCCTCGGCCTTGTCCTTGCACTGCATGAGGGCGTAGCCGCCGATGACCTCCTTCGACTCGGTGAAGGGCCCGTCGGTGACGGAGAGCTGACCGTTCTCCCAGTGGACCCGGGTGCCCTGCGCGGTGGGGGTGAGCCCGGCGGTGTCCAGCATCACGCCGGCCTTGGTGATCTCCTCGATCAGCTCGCCCATCCGCTGCATCAGCTCGGGGCTGGGGCCCTCGGTGGGCGTGTTGTTCTCGTCGATCCGGATGAGCGAGAGGTAACGGGGCATGGTGGCTCCTCGGTCGGACGGCGGGGGCTCTCCCCGCCTTCTCACCCCTGCGTCGAACGGGAGACACCCGGATCGACACGTCCCCCGGAATTTCTCGGAGATTTTTTCCGGGGGCCGTGACCTGACGCTATTGGGGCCCGCGACCTGGCACTACTTGAGCTCGGCCCCGAACGCCGCCTTCGCGTACGGCGCCCCGACGCTCTTCGGGCCGAAGACGAGCGCCGCGTCCGTCGTCAGGCCCGTGGCGCCGCCCCGCAGTTCCCAGACGGCGCCGTTGCCGCCGTCCTCGTTCGGGGCGGCGGCCGACAGGTCGGCGTGGCCGTTGCCGTTGATGTCGAGGAGCTGGACGGTCGCGCCGAAGACGTCGTTGATCTCGGCGGAACCGGGGACGCCCGCGGTGTTCTGGGTGAAGCCCTGCGCGCCCGTGCCGGTCAGGCCGCCGCGGCTGCCGCGCAGCACGTCGACCAGGCCCTCGGACTGGTTCTCGCCGGGCACGCCCACCGCCACGTCGTCGATGCCGTCGCCGGTGATGTCACCGACGGCGACCGACCGCCCGAACTGGTCACCCTCCTCGGTGGCGCCCGGAACGCCGGGGGTGTTCTGCGAGTACGTCCGCCAGGTGCCGCGTGCGCCCAGGCCGGTGGCCGAGCCGTAGGCGACCTGGACCTGCTCGTTCTCGTGGTCCCCGGTGACCATGTCGTCGTATCCGTCGCCGTTGAGGTCGCCGAACGCCACGGTGCCGGCGCCGTCGGGGGCGTCGGTCACGCGGGTGAGGCCGGCAGGGGTGCTCAGGTAGAGCTGGGTGCAGTGCACGCCGTCCCCGCAGTACTCCGACAGGGCCAGGTCCGCGCGGCCGTCGCCGTTGACGTCGCCGGTGGCGCCGTCGTGGACGTCGACGTACTGCAGGTCGGGGTCCATGCCGGAGGTGGCGGCCGGGGTGCCGGTCCGCTTCAGCGGCCCCTTCCACAGGACCGCCTCGGTGCCGAGCGGGTCGTCACCGGGCGAGAAGGCGGCGGTGAACAGGGCGAGGTCCAGGCGCCCGTCGCCGTCGAAGTCGCCGGTCTGGGTGTTGGTGGCGGGAACGGACGTGCCGCCGGACAGGCCGTGCGGGCCGCCCCAGACGACGACCGCCTTGGCCGACACGGAGACGTCCCCGACGACCAGGTCGGCGTAGCCGTCGCCGTCCAGGTCGCCCTTGGAGAGCTGGAGGCCGAACTCCTGGCCCTTGACCGGGCTGCCCGGGATCCCGGCCGTGGCCCGGCTGATGACGGTCCGCCGGCTGGTCGATATGCCGTGCGGGCCGCCGTACATCACGGTGACGTAGCCGGCCTTGCTCTTCCCGTCGACGGTGCCGAGCGGGGCGCCCACGGCCAGGTCGGCGTAGCCGTCGCCGTTGAAGTCGTCGCGGACGGGGGCGACTTGCTTCGACGCGGAAGCGATGGGTGCGGTGGTGCCCAGGGCGGTCAGGGCCAGGGCGAACGGGACCGCCCAACGGGCGTGCGAACGTACGGAGAACACAGGACTACCCCCCGGTTACGGTGACTTGGTCACCGCATCAGACCCACCGGGGGCATCAGAGGTTGCCCTCAGCGCAACGACTTCCACAGCGCGCTCGCCGCCGGTTCCTTCGCGACGACCCGGTTGGGGTCGGAGGGGGCCGGCAGGACCGGCATCATGACGGTCTTCACCCGGTCGGCGGACAGTCCCTTCAGGCTCTGCCCCAGGCGCATCAGCTTTGTCAGGGAGTTCAGGCCGGTGTCCGTCGTGAGGCTGCCGGTGATCGCGTCGGCCGCCCGGTAGAGCCTGGTGGGGTCGGTGAGGAGGTCGGTGGACGCGATCTGCTTCAGCAGGGCCTTCACCAGTTTCTGCTGCAGGCCTATGCGGCCGAGGTCGCTGCCGTCGCCTATGCCGTGCCGGGTGCGGGCGAGGGCCAGGGCCTGCTTGCCGTCCAGGTGGTGGGTGCCGGCCCTGAGGTGGAGATGGCTCTTGTCGTCGTCGATGTCCGCGCCGGTGGTGACGGTGACGCCGCCGAGGGCGTCCACCAGCTTCGCGAAGCCGGCGAAGTCGATCTCGATGTAATGGTCCATACGGACGCCGGTGATCGACTCGACCGTCTTCACCGCGCACACCGGCCCGCCCACCGAGTAGGCGCTGTTGAACATGGTGTCGTGGGCCACCGCCGTGGAGCCGCCCGAGGACAGGGGGCAGGACGGGCGGGTGACCAGCGTGTCCCGCGGGATGCTGACGACGGTGGCCCCGGTGCGGCCCGCGTCGATGTGCACGACCATCGCCGTGTCGGAACGGGCGCCGGAGCTGTCGCCGCCGCCCAGCTCCTCGTTGGCCTTGCCGCTGCGCGAGTCCGAGCCGAGGACGAGGATGTTCAGTGCCTCGGTCGGCAGCGGGGACGCGGACGCCGAGGCGGACACGGACGGGGCGGTGACCGCCTTCACCGGGCGGTCGTCACCGAGCGCGCTGTCGATGTCGACGCTTTTGATGTTGTGGTTGAGGTGCCAGTACGCCCAACCCGCCGCCGCGCCGCCCAGGACCAGCGCGGCGGCGAGGGTGAGGCCGACGGCCTTCAGTACCGCCGGCCTGCGGCCTCCGCGTCTGCCCCCGGCGCCGTTCTCACCGTTCTCGCCGTGTCCCGTCACAGGCAGGAAGGTAAGTGTGAATTATTAGGAGACTGTTAGCAGAAGCCGTGCGGAGCGGTTTTCTTGGCAGATTCTCATCCCAGGGTCACCAGCGGCACCGGATTGCTCCCGTTCCACGACCCGTTGAACCCGAAGGTCACCGAACCCCCGTCCGGGACCGTCCCGTTGTACGGGGCGTTCGCGCACGTCACGGTCGCGCCCGACTGGGTGCAGTCGGCGTTCCAGGCCTGGGTGATCTGCTGGCCGGCGCCAAAGGTCCAGCTCGCCCTCCAGCCGGACAGCGAGGCACCGGCGCAGGAGATCTTCACCTGACCGGTGAACCCGGTGTTCCACTGGCTGGTGACGCTGTACGTCGCCGTGCACGCCCCGTTCGTCGGCGGCGGGGTGGTCGAGCCGCCGCCGAGCGCCTCCGCGATGCCGTGGTAGGCGGGCTTGGGGCTGTAGTTGTCGTCGTACGGGGTCGCCGCCCCGTAGCCGGGGAACGTGCCCGGCACCCAGGAGTCGGAGTCGGCGAAGCCCCAGACGGTGACGTTGACGCAGCGGGTGACCGCCGCGCAGGCCGCGACGACCGACTTGAAGTCGGCGGCCTGCTGGGTGAGTTTCGCACTGTCGGCGGGCAGCGCCATCCGGATGTCCAGCTCGGTGATCGCCACGTCCACGCCCAGGTCGGCGAAGCGCTGGATGTTCTGCTGGAGGGTGGACGGGACCTGTCCCAGGACCAGGTGGGCCTGCAGACCGACGCCGTCGATCGGGACGCCCTGCTGCTTCAGGGACTTGACCAGGTTGTACAGGGCGTTGCTCTTGGCGTTGACGCCCTCGACGTTGTAGTCGTTGATGTACAGCTTGGCGTTCGGGTCGGCCGCGTGGGCCCAGGTGAAGGCGTTCGCTATGTAGCCGGAGCCCAGGCTGTTGTACCAGAGGGTCGGGCGGTAGGTGCCGTCCTCGTCGAAGGCCTCGTTGACCACGTCCCAGGCCGCGATCTTCCCCTTGTACCGGCCCACCTCGGTGCTGATGTGGTTCTGCAGCAGGGTGCTGAGCTGGGCGGAGGTCCAGTTCCCGTTGGTCAGCCAGTTCGGGTTCTGGTTGTGCCAGACCAGGGTGTGGCCGCGCACCTGCTGGTTGTGGGCCTGAGCGAAGGCGACGATCTGGTCGGCCTCGGTCCAGTCGAAGCTGCCCTGGGTGGGCTCGACCGAGCCCCACTTCATGGCGTTGCCGGGGGTGAGCGAGCTGAACTGCGACCCCGCGATGTCGCCGTAGGTGCCGGTGAGCTTGGAACCGGTGACCGCCGTGCCGATGACCTTGCCCTTGGCCGCCCCGAGATCCCTCAACGGGGGGTCGGCGGCGTGGGCCGTCCCGGCGGCCAGCAGGGCGAGGGTCGTGGCCGCGCCGGCGGCCAGGGCGGCCAGACGCGTGGCGAAGGGGGTTCTGGCCGAAGGAGTCGTGGAGGTTCTCATGCGGGTGCCTCCGAAAGTTTCGGTCGTGCAACCGATTGACTTCGGTGGAGTGTGGGCGCGCCCTCACCACCCGTCAACACGTCAACTTCCGGCCACCGGTGTCACGGAGCGGCCGGGGCCGCCGTGGAGCTGCGCACGACGAGGCTGGTCGCCAGCTCCACCCGGGTCGCCGCCGTGGAGTCGTCGGCCCGCCCCAGTTCGAGGACCAGCTTGGCCGCGGCCTCGGCCATCTCGGTCAGCGGCTGCCGTACGGTCGTCAGCGGCGGCCCCACCCAGCGGGCCACCGGCAGGTCGTCGAAGCCGACCACGCTCAGGTCCTCCGGGATGCGCAGCCCCAGCTCACGGGCGGCCTCGAACAGTCCGAGCGCCTGCAGGTCGTTGCCGGCGAAGACGGCGGTGGGCCGGTCGGGACGGCCGAGCAGTTCCAGGCCCAGCCGGTAGCCGGCCTCGTGGTGGAAGTCCCCGGCCTTGATCATCCCCGGGTCGACGGGCAGCCCGGCGGTCTCCAGCGCGGCCCGGTAGCCGTCGACCCGGGCGCGGCTGCACATCATCCGGGAGGGGCCGCTGATCGCGCCGATGCGGGTGTGGCCGAGCTCGACGAGATGGCGGGTCGCGGCCAGACCGCCCTGCCAGTTGGTGGCCCCGATCGAGGGCACGTCGGCACCCGGGTCGCCGGCCGGGTCCATCACCACGAACGGGATGGACCTGCTGGTCAGCAGCGCCCGCTGGGACTCGTCGAGTCCGGAGAGCACGAGGATCACACCGTGCGGGCGGCGGGCGGCGACCTGGTCGGCCCAGGTCCGGCCGGGAGTGAGCCGCCCCGCGCTCTCGCTGAGCACGACGCTCAGCCCCGCGTCCCGGGCGACGTTCTCCACGCCCCGGATGACCTCCATCGCCCAGGCGCTCTCCAACTCGTGGAAGACCAGGTCGATCAGCGGGGAGCGGGAGGCCTCGGCACGTCGCCGCCGGTAGCCGTAGGCGCGCAGCAGTTCCTCGACCCGGGTGCGGGTGGCGGGGGCGACGTCGGCACGGCCGTTGAGCACCTTCGAAACAGTCGGAGCGGACACACCGGCCTGACGAGCGATTTCGGCGAGGGTCGCGGTCTGCGTTCCTACGGGCTTCGGAGGCTTCATGCCCGCGATCGTATCCCTGCGAGACCCCTTGACGAAGACCCTGCCCCGCCATAGATTCCCGGAACATTCGAGATTTTATCCGAAACATTCGTGAGCAGAGACGGGAGTTACATGACAACCGCTCCTTGGCGCGACTCCGCCCTGCCCGCCGCCACCCGAGTCGACGACCTGCTCGCGAGGATGACCCTGGAGGAGAAGGCAGCCCAGCTGTACGGCGTATGGGTGGGTGCCGCCACGGACGGCGACGGTGTCGCCCCGCTCCAGCGCGAGATGACGGCCGACTACGACTGGGACGAGCTGATCACGCTCGGCCTCGGCCAACTGACCCGCTCCTTCGGCACCGCCCCCGTGGACCCGGCGCTGGGCGCGCAGGCACTGGCCCGCGCCCAGCGCCGGATCGCAAGTGCGGGCCGCTTCGGCATTCCGGCGGTCGCCCACGAGGAGTGCCTGGCGGGCTTCACGGCTTGGGGGGCGACGGCCTACCCGGTGCCGCTGGCCTGGGGCGCGTCCTTCGACCCGCCGCTGGTCGAGGAGCTGGGCCGGCGCATCGGCGAGGACCTGCGCTCGGTCGGCGTGCACCAGGGACTGGCTCCCGTCCTGGACGTCGTCCGCGACCCGCGCTGGGGACGGGTCGAGGAGACGATCGGCGAGGACCCGTACCTGGTCGGCACGATCGGCACGGCGTACGTACGGGGTCTGGAGTCGGCCGGGGTCGTCGCCACGCTGAAGCACTTCGCCGGGTACGCCTCCTCGGCGGGTGCACGGAACCTGGCTCCCGTGCGGGCCGGGGTCCGGGAGTTCGCGGACATCACCCTCCCGCCCTTCGAGATGGCGCTGCGTGAGGGCGGGGCGCGCTCGGTCATGGCGGCGTACACCGAGACGGACGGCGTCCCCGCGTCGGCGGACCCCGGCCTGCTGACCGGCCTCCTGCGCGAGGAGTGGCACTTCACGGGGACGGTGGTCGCCGACTACTTCGGCATCGGGTTCCTGCAGAGTCTGCACCGGGTGGCCGGCAGTGAGGCTGAGGCGGCCCGCCTGGCGCTGGAGGCGGGCATCGACGTGGAGCTGCCCACCCTGAAGTGCTACGGAAAGCCGCTGGTGGCGGCGGTACGGGAAGGCACCGTCCCCGAGTCGCTGGTGGACCGGGCGGTCCGCCGGGTGCTGGTCCAGAAGTGCGAGCTGGGCCTGCTCGACGAGGACTGGCGGCCGGAGCCGTCCGGTCCGGTCGACCTGGACTCGGCGGCCAACCGGGCGCTGGCGCGGCGCCTGGCCGAGGAGTCGGTGGTGCTGCTGGACAACCCGGACGGCGTGCTGCCGCTGGCCCCGGACACCCGTGTCGCGGTGGTCGGCCCGCGCGCGGCCGACGCGCTCGCGATGCTGGGCTGCTACTCCTTCCCGTCCCATGTGCTCACCCACCACCCCGAGGTGCCGACGGGCATCGGCATCCCGACGGTCCTTCAGGCGCTGCGCGACGAACTCCCCGACGCCAAGGTGGCGTTCGCGGAGGGCTGCGGGGTGTCCGACCCGGACACCTCCGGCTTCGAGGAGGCGGTGGCCCGCGCATCCGAGGCGGATGTGTGCGTGGCGGTGCTGGGCGACCGGGCGGGGCTGTTCGGCCGGGGGACCTCGGGCGAGGGCTGCGATGTGACGGACCTCGAACTGCCCGGCGTGCAGGGCGATCTGCTGGACGCGCTGGTCGCCACCGGGGTCCCCGTGGTGCTGGTCCTGCTGACCGGCCGCCCGTACGCCCTCGGCCGCTGGCACGGCCGGCTGGCCGCCGTGGTCCAGGCGTTCTTCCCCGGACAGGGCGGGGGTCCGGCGGTGGCCGGGGTGCTGTCGGGCCGGGTGAACCCCTCGGGCCGGCTCCCGGTGAGCGTCCCACGCGTCCCGGGGGGCCAGCCGTGGACGTACCTCCAGCCGCCGCTTGGCCTGGCGGACGAGGTCAGCAACCTCGACCCGACGCCGCTGTATCCCTTCGGGCACGGGCACGCGTACACGGCGTTCGCGTGGGAGGACTTCACGGGCACGGACCCGGAGATCGGCACGGACGGGTCGTACGACATCTCGCTGACGGTCCGCAACACGGGCGACCGCGCGGGCGCGGAGGTGGTGCAGCTGTACCTGCACGACCCGGTGGCCTCGGTGACCCGCCCGGACGTCCGTCTGATCGGCTACCGGCGCCTGTCACTGGAGCCCGGGGAGGCGGCCCGTGTCACCTTCCGCTTCCACACCGATCTGTCGGCCTTCACGGACCGTTCCGGCACCAGGGTGGTCGAACCGGGCGCGCTGGAGCTGCGGTTGGCGGCGTCCAGTGCGGACGTACGGCACACGGCACGGCTGAGCCTCACCGGGCCGGTACGTCCGGTCGGCACCGACCGGCGGCTGCGGTGCGAGACGGCCGTGACGGCGGTCGGCTGACGAAAACACCCCCGCCCCCCGAGAATCGGGGGGCGGGGGTGAGATGGAGCGCCGGGCAGGCCTTGCACCTGCATTTCCCCGCAGGAAGCGGGGCGTCTTTCCTTGGACCACCAACGCACTGTGTCCGGGCCGGTGTTCCGGCCGTTCACATGTGATGATCATAGCCTATGGACGGGTGCCCGCACCACTCAGCGGCCAGGCTCCCCGTCGACCGGCTCGAACCGCCACCGATGTACCGCCCGGGTGACCAGATCCCCGTCCGGCTCGGGCAGTTCCGGCAGCTCCGCGTCGTACTCGGCGTCCCACCAGGTGATGACGAGGACGCGGTCCTGCGGGGCGCGGAAGGTCTCGCGGCGCAGCGGCTCCTGGGCAAGCCTCTGCGCCCGGGCCCATGCGAGCAGTTCGGCACCCCGCCCCGCCGCCGCACGGGCCTCCCACATCAGGGCGACCGTCATGAGTAGAGGTTCTCCTCGCCGGCCTCGTGCACATGGTCGTGGCCGGGGACGTGCGGGTCGGTCACAGGCAGGGAGGAGTCCGCGGACAGGTCCCAGCTGGACGCGGACCGGCCGCGGGCCACCATTTCGGCGCCCAGTGCGGCCACCATCGCGCCGTTGTCCGTGCACAGCTTGGGGCGCGGGACGCGCAGCCGGATGCCGGCCGCCTCGCAGCGTTCCTGGGCGAGGGCGCGCAGCCGGGAGTTCGCGGCCACGCCGCCGCCGATCATCAGGTGGTCGACGCCCTCGTCCTTGCAGGCCCGCAGCGCCTTGCGGGTGAGGACGTCCACCACGGCCTCCTGGAAGGAGGCGGCCACGTCCCGGACCGGGACCTCCTCGCCGGCCGCCCGCTTGGCCTCGATCCAGCGGGCGACCGCCGTCTTCAGGCCGGAGAAGGAGAAGTCGTACACCGGGTCGCGGGGGCCGGTCAGGCCGCGCGGGAAGGCGATCGCCTCCGGGTCGCCCTCGCGCGCGTACCGGTCGATGACCGGGCCGCCGGGGAAGCCCAGGTTCAGCACGCGGGCGATCTTGTCGAAGGCCTCCCCCGCCGCGTCGTCGATGGTCGAGCCCATCGGGCGTACGTCCGAGGTGATGTCCGAGGACAGCAGCAAGGAGGAGTGGCCGCCGGAGACCAGCAGCGCCATCGTCGGCTCCGGCAGCGGGCCGTGTTCGAGCTGGTCCACGCAGATGTGGGAGGCGAGGTGGTTCACGCCGTACAGGGGCTTGCCGAGGGCGTAGGCGTACGCCTTCGCCGCCGAGACGCCGACCAGCAGGGCGCCGGCGAGGCCGGGACCGGCGGTCACCGCGATGCCGTCCAGGTCCCTGGCGGAGACGCCCGCCTCCTTCAGCGCGCGGTCGATGGTGGGCACCATCGCCTCCAGGTGGGCCCTGGAGGCGACCTCCGGCACGACCCCGCCGAAACGGGCGTGCTCGTCGACGCTGGAGGCGACGGCGTCCGCCAGCAGGGTGGTGCCGCGGACGATGCCGACGCCGGTCTCGTCGCAGGAGGTCTCGATCCCCAGCACCAGGGGTTCGTCAGCCATTGCTCTCTGTTCCTTGTTCGGAGGGGGAACCCGCGGCGGAGCCGCTGCCGGACTGCATGGTCAGGCGCATCACCAGTGCGTCCACGTTCCCCGGCTGGTAGTAGCCGCGCCGGAAACCGATGGGCTCGAAGCCGAAGCGCTCGTAGAGCTTCTGGGCGCGGACGTTGTCCACCCGGCACTCCAGCATGACCTCGGCGCACTCGAAGGCGGTGGCCGCGCGCAGCAGCTCGGTCAGCAGCCGGCCGCCGAGGCCGGTGCCCTGGCGGTCCCGGGCGACGGCGATGGTCTGGACGTCGGCCACCGCGGCGAAGTCACTGTCGGGCGTGGCGCCCTGCGCGGCCAGGCCCGCGTAGCCGACGATCCGGTCGTCCTCCTCGGCGACGACGTACCGCCGGTTGGCCTCGGGGCCGCGGGAGTGGGCCAGCTCCGACCAGAACATGCCCCGGGACCAGGTGTCCTCGGGGAAGAGTTCCTTCTCCAGTTCCAGCACGGGGTCGATGTCCCACCAGCGCATCTCGCGCAGTCGGGGGGTCGCGGGTTCGGTCACTTCGGGGTGACCACCTTGTAGTTCTTGGGGACCTGGGCGTCGGGGCGGCGCAGGTACAGCGGCCTGGGTGCCTGGAGCTCCTCGCCCGCGGCCAGCTTCTCGGCGGCCAGCGAGGCGAGGGCGGCGGCGGAGACGTGCTCGGGTGCGTGCGCCTGCGGGAAGGTGGCGGGGTAGAGCAGCGCGCCCGCGCCGACGGCCGGCAGTCCGGCCACCCGCTCGGCGATGTCGGCGGGCCGGTCGACGGCGGGGTCGGTCAGCCGGGTGCGGGAGTCGGCGTAGGTCGCCCAGTAGACCTCCTTGCGGCGGGCGTCGGTCGCCACGACGAACGGGCCCTTCTCGATGTCGGCCGCGTAGGCGAGGGCGTCGAGCGTGCACAGGCCGTGCACGGGCACGCCGAGGGCGAGCCCGAAGGTGTCGGCGGTCATCAGTCCCACGCGCAGCCCGGTGTAGGGGCCGGGTCCGATGCCCACGACGATCCCGGTGACGGCCTCGAGCTTCAGCCCGGCCTCGGCGAGTACGCGGTCGACGGCCGGCAGCAGCAGCTCGCCGTGCCGGCGCGCGTCCACCTGGCTCGAGGAGGCGATGACGGCCGTGCCGTCGTGCAGCGCGACGGTGACGGCGGGGGTGGCGGTATCCAGAGCGAGCAAGAGCACGCGAACAGCCTACGGCTCCGCACGGCCCGTGTCGGCCGTCCCGGCCAGGTGGTCACCGAGTGCTACCGTCTGCACAACGTTCTGTACGAAGTAGGACAAATAACACGAGACAGAGGTGGGCGACACGTGGCAGGGACCAGCTCGTCGATCGTGGCCGGGCTCACCGCGGCGGCCGTCGGGGCGATCGGCTTCCTCGCCTATCAGGCCTCGGCCACCGTCCCCGCCGGGCCCGGCAAGGCCCCGGCGAGCGCGTCGCCCCTGCCGAAGGCGCCCCGGGACAGACGGGACCCCCTGGCGCTGCCCGCCATGTCCGGATCGGGTGAACGCGTCGTGTACGCGATGGACGACGACCGGGTCTGGCTGGTCAGTGACCGCAACCGGGTGCTGCGCACCTTCGGGGTGAGGCCCGGCAGCGTGGACCCGCTGCCCGGCGCGTACGTCGTCACGTCCCGCTCGAACGCGGTCACCGGCACCGACGGCACCCCCATCGAGCACGTCGTGCGCTTCACCAGCGTGGACGGGGTCGCCATCGGCTTCAGCGCCGCGGTGGACCAGGACGCGGCCCAGGTGCCGGACCCCACGGTGCGGACGGGCGGGATCCGCGAGACACGGGCGGACGGGGAGGCGATGTGGATGTTCGCGACGATCGGGGTGCCGGTCATCGTGCTGCGGTAGGCCCTGCCGGGCGGATGGGGCCGCGGGGACCCCGACGGCTCGTCGCTTCCCGCGGCGCCGTGTGCCCGCGCGGCGCCGGCGACGCCGTACGCCTGCGCCTTCCGGCGACGCCGAACTCACACGTCCCGGCGAGGCCGTATCACCCGCCCCGGGCGCCCGCGCGCCCTGGCAACGTCATGCACCCGCGCCCTCCGGCGACGCCGGGCTCCTGCCTGGTGCGCGCGGGCGTGCGACGCGGGTGCGGGCGTCGTCCGTTCGTCGGGCGCTTGGGCCCGGCCCCGGTCCGCGCGCCCCGCGATCACGCCGCGTCGCGGTGCGGTTCCACCGGCTCCAGCCGCTTGGGCTCGGGTTCCGCCGGCGGGCGAGAGATCACCGCCGCTGCCGCACAAGAGGCCAGCAGGTCGCGCATGGACACTCCGGCGGGCACGGGCGGCCGCCACGGCACCGTGGGCTGAGAAACGGGCATGGGGCGCCTCCTGAGGTGCGGGGGCGGGCGTACTTAGGCAGACCTAACTACGGACTGGACACCATGTCATCACGGCTGCCAGGTCCGGCGCAATATGTTGCCGACGGCTTGTCGGCACGTGTCGGCGGCGTCAGGCCGCCAGCGACTCCAGGTCCACGGACTCCCACCGCTCGCCGAGACCGGTGAGGGTCACCCGCCGCACTTCGTCGGTGGTGTCTCCGAGGGTCCGGTGGATCACGACCTGCAACCGGTCCTCGGTCAGTTCCTCGACCTTCCCCTCGCCCCACTCGACGACGATCACCGAGTCGGGCAGCGACACGTCCAGGTCGAGGTCCTCCATCTCGTCCAGGCCACCGGACAGCCGGTAGGCGTCGACGTGGACGAGCGGCGGGCCCTCCCCCAGCGACGGGTGGACCCGGGCGATCACGAAGGTCGGCGAGGTGACCGCGCCGCGCACGCCGAGCCCCTCGCCCAGCCCGCGGGTGAGCGTCGTCTTGCCCGCGCCGAGCTCGCCGGTGAGCATCACCAGGTCGCCCGCGCGCAGCAGCTTGGCCAGGCGGCGGCCCAGTTCCCGCATCTGCTCCGGGGAGGTCACGGTCAGCTGGGTCTCAGCGGGGTTGTGCGGTGCTGCTGGTGCTTCCATAGCCACTTACCGTAGCCCCTGCGGGCACGGCGCCCGCGCGGGTGAGCAGGTCGGCGAGGCGGTCGGTGACCACTTCCGGGTGTTCCAGGATGACCAGGTGCCCGGCGTCCGGTACGAGGACCAGTTCGGCGTCGGGCAGCAGGTCGGCGATGGCCTCGCTGTGCTCGCTGGGCGTGACCAGGTCCTGGACGCCGGCCAGCACGAGCACCGGCATGTCGGTGAAGCAGGCGAGGGCCTCGGTCTTGTCGTGGTCGGTGAAGGCCGGGTAGAACTCGGCGACCACGTCGATCGGGGTGGACTCGATCATGCGTTCGGCAAACCGGGCGACCGCCGGGTCCACGTCCCGCCCGGCGAACGAGTACCGCTTGATGATCCCGGCGAACAGGTCGGCCGTGGCCCGCCGCCCCTTCTCCACCAGCGCCGCCTGCTGCCCCAGCGCCTTCAGCACTCCGGGGAGCACCCGGCGCACCGCGTTGACGCCGGCGACGGGCAGCCCGAAGTTGACCTCGCCGAGCCGCCCGGACGACGTGCCGACGAAGGCGGTGGCGACCACCCGGTCACGGATCAGCTCCGGGTACTGCGCGGCCAGCGCCATCATCGTCATCCCGCCCATGGAGTGCCCGACCAGCACGATCGGGCCCTCGGGCGCGGCCGCGTCGATGACGGCCTTCAGATCGCGGCCCAGTTGGTCGATGGTGAGCGGCACCCCGTTCTGGACCTGGTCCACGCCCCGCGCCGACCGGCCGTGGCTGCGCTGGTCCCAGTGCACGGTGCGTACGACACCGCGCAGGGCGGCGCGCTGGAAGTGCCAGGAGTCCTGGCTGAGGCAGTAGCCGTGGCTGAAGACCACGGTGACCGGGGCGGGCGCCTTCCGGCCGAACAGCCGCCGCCGGCGCGGGGAGAGGTTCGGGCCGCCGGTGTCGGGCTCGACGTCGTCGACCTCGTAGTACAACTCGGTGCCGTCGTCGGCGTGCGCCTTGCCCGGGGTGCCGCGCAGCGCCCCGTACGGACCCGCCGAGTCCAGCGCCAGCCGGGCCTTCCTGCGCATCCCCCGGCCGACGGTCATCCGCTCGATGGCGACACCGGCGGCCGCGCCCGCGGCGAGCACGCCTATCGCGGCGCCGGCGAGGCCGGTCGCCCTGCGCCAGCCCCCGACCGCCCCCGCGGCGGAGGCGACGACGGCCGCCGCGGCGACATCCGCCACGTCGGCCACGACCTCCGCGCTGCTCTCGCTCACGTACCGCTCCTCATCACGACTGCTGCTGCGTCACAGGTGCCACCATGGCCACACCACTCCGGGTGCCCACCGGTGCGGGTTACCCGTCCTGCCGGTCTTGTTCCCCGTTCACATAGACGCGCGGAACACGCGTTCCGATCCGCGTGACGATCTCGTACGCGATCGTGCCGGACGCCTGCGCCCAGTCCTCCGCGGTGGGCTCGCCCCGGTCGCCGGGCCCGAACAGCACGGCCTGCGCGCCCGCCTCGGGCTCGTCTCCCCCGAGGTCCACCACGAACTGGTCCATCGCGACCCGTCCGGCGACCGTACGCCACTTGCCCGCGACCAGGACAGGGCCGCTGCCGGAGGCGTGCCGGGGGATGCCGTCCGCGTAGCCGACGGGCACCAGGCCGAGGGTCGTCTCACCCGGAGTGACGTAGTGGTGCCCGTAACTGACCCCGTGCCCGCCCGGTACGTGCTTCACCAGCGCCAGCGACGCCGACAGGGTCATCACCGGACGCAGCCCGAAGTCGGCCGGGGTGCCGAGTTCGGGGCTCGGTGAGATCCCGTACACGGCGATGCCCGTCCGGACGAGGTCGAAGTGGGCGTGGGGCAGCGTGAGCGTGGCCGGGGAGTTGGCGATGTGCCGCACCTCGGGGCGCACGCCGCGCCCCTCCGCGTACGCCAGCATCTCCCGGAAGCGGACGAGCTGGGCGTCGATCGAGGGGTGGCCGGGCTCGTCGGCGCAGGCGAAGTGGGACCACAGCCCGGTGATCCGCAGCAGCCCCTCGCGCTCGGCGTGCAGGGCCTCTGCGACGAGTTCGGCCCAGTCCGGACCCGGCTGGCAGCCGCCGCGGCCGAGCCCGGTGTCGGCCTTGAGCTGCACGCGCGCGGGACGGCCGGCCTGCCGGGCCGCCGCGACGACCTCGCGCAGCGCCCACATGGCGCTGACCGACACGTCGAGGTCGGCCTCGATCGCCTCCCGCCACGGCCCGCCCGGCGTCCACAGCCAGCACATGATCCGCCCCGGCAGCCCGGCCGCGCGCAGTTCGAGGGCCTCCTCGGGGGTGGCCGTGCCGAGCCAGCCCGCCCCGGCGGCGACGGCCGCGCGGGCGCACGGCACCGCCCCGTGCCCGTACCCGTCGGACTTCACCACGGCCATCAGGGCCGCCTCGGGCGCGCGGGCACGCAGCGCCCGCACATTGGCCCGCAGTGCGGCCAGGTCGATCTCGGCGCGGGCGCGCAGGGGCGCGGTCGGCGCAGGTGGTCTTTCAGTCATGGCGCCCCCAGTGTCTCAGAGGCCCCCGAGAGCCCCCGGGCGCAGGCCCGCCGACGCAACACGCCCCACAGCCTGCGCGCGTCGGCCAGTGGTTCTTGTGCCGCCAGTAGACGCCGGCCCTGGTGGCGTACCGTTCCTGTGGACTGAGCAGGATCGAGCTCCTCAGCCGCACGCCCCGGACGGTTGTGGGCGCACTGGTCTCCGGCGTACTCAGCCCCGGGGCAGCGAGACGAATCGTGTCCGTGGTCCGATCCCGGGAGGCCGGTTTCCTCACGACTTGGCCAGGTGGGCATGGCTGGAGGCGACGGGGAGGCGGCCGAACCATCACTCCGGTGGAGCGGGGGCCCCGCACTCCGCCAGCTACCGCTGGGAGGTTGCCCTCAGGCGCCATGCCCGGCGTCCTAGATCGCACACTCACCCTAGCCGGAGCCTCTCCTGACGCTGGAAGCCCAGAAACCGACGATCACACGATCGAGGTGAACCAACCTTGTGCACAGCGGCCAGCAGTTGACCACCTTCAGCTTCAGCCACCGCTCGACCTGCCGCTGGTAGGGCATCTGCTCGGGGGTTTCGATCTGCCGGGGCTGGGCGCGCCCCGGGGCCACCGCGGGCACCGATGGGGTCGCCGGGCCGGAGGTCGGCGGTGCGGGAGTGGCGGCCGTCCTTGTGCGGGCGCGGCCGAGGTGGTTCCGGCTGCCGGGAGGGCGGTGGCGGCGGCCAGGAGCACGGCGATGCCCCGGTAAGCGATATGTCTGCTGATCACACCATCAGCCAAGCCGCCCGCTTCGCCGAATCCCGGCAGCCGCGCGGGGAGGTCACCCGAGGGGACTCAGGGGACCCAGGGGGCCTCGCGCTCAGTCGATCACGTCCCGCCAGGCCTCCGGGATGGCCGCCGCCACGTCGTGCGCCCCGGCCGGCGCCCCGTCCGCCGCGTACCGCCCGGCCAGGCCGTGCAGATACGCCGCCGCGCTCCCCGCGTCCAGCGCCGACAGCCCCGACGCCAGCAGCGACCCGGCCAGCCCCGACAGCACGTCCCCGCTGCCGGCCGTGGCCAGCCAGGGCGTCCCCGTGGCGTTCACCCGTACGGGCCCGCCCCCCGGGTCCGCGACCAGCGTGGTCGACCCCTTCAGCAGCACGGTCGCCCCGTACAGCAGCGCCAGCTTCCGCACGGACTCCAGCCGAGCGCCCTCGACCTCCTCGCGGGCCACCCCGAGCAGCGCCGCGGCCTCACCGGCGTGCGGGGTCATGAGGGTCGGCGCGGTACGGGCCCGTACGGCGTCCCGGTCGGCGAGGCGCAGCCCGTCCGCGTCGACGAGCACCGGCACGTCCGTCCCCACCACCTCGGCGACGGTGGCGGCGTCGTCCCCGGCGCCCGGCCCGACCACCCAGGCCTGCACCCGCCCCGCCTTGTGCGGGCCCTGGTCGGAGACGAGGGTCTCGGGAAAGCGGGCGACCACGGCGTCCCCGGCGGGCCCGACGTACCGCACGGCACCCGCCCCGCCGCGCAGCGCCCCCGACACCGCGAGGACGGCCGCGCCCGGGTACCGCGCCGAGCCGGCCGCGATGCCGACGACACCCCGCCGGTACTTGTCGCTCTCGGCCGCCGGCCGGGGCAGCAGCCGGGCCACGTCCGCGTGTTGCAGGGCCTCTAGTTCGGCCTCGGGCGGCAGCTCCAGCCCGATGTCCACGAGGCGCACGGTCCCGGCGTACTCACGGGCGGGGTCGACCAGCAGCCCCGGCTTGTGCGTCCCGAAGGTCACGGTGAGGTCGGCCCGGACCGCGGCCCCGCGCACCTCCCCGGAGTCCGCCTCGACCCCGCTCGGCAGGTCCACGGCGACGACCGCAGCCCGGGAGGCGTGGGCGGCCTCCGCGAGCGGGGCGGCGTCGGCGCGCAGGCCGCCCTTCCCGCCGATCCCGACGATGCCGTCGACCACGAGGTCGGCCCGGGCGAGAAGGTCCTCCGCGGCCGCACCCGGCCCGGCGACGGTGCCGCCCGCGCGGCGCAGGGCCGCGAGGCCGCCGGGGTGAGTGCGGTCGGGACTGAGCAGGACGGCCGCGACCCCGGCGCCGCGCCGGGCCAGCCGGGCACCGGCGTACAGGGCGTCGCCCCCGTTGTCCCCGCTGCCGACGAGCAGCACGACCCGGCTGCCGTACACCCGGCCGAGCAAGTCCGCACAGGCGGCGGCGAGTCCGGCGGCGGCCCGCTGCATCAGGGCCCCCTCGGGGAGCCGCGCCATGAGCTCACTCTCGGCTGTCCTGACCGTTTCCACGCTGTAGGCGGTACGCATGCGGTCGAGTCTGCCCCGACTGGGCCCGAAGGCACATCCGGGACCCATTCCCTGCGGGGAATTGTCACCCGCGCCCGCGGATCGCAGCATCGGGGCCCGACCCGACAGGCCCCGTCCCGTCCCGCAAGGAGAGACCCATGCCCTACAGCGACCCACAGGACCTCGCCGACCGGTACCTCGCCCCGTGGACGGAGCCGGACGCCACCGCGCGCCGCCAGGCCGTCGAACGGCTCTGGGCCGAGAGCGGCACCCATGTCCTGCACCCGCCCGCGGAGATCCGGCGGATCGCCGCCGAGCTCGGCTTCGACCAGCCGACTCTCGAAGCACGCGGTCACGACGCCGTCGAGACCCGGATGGCGCGCAGTCACGAGCGGTTCGTCGCCAAGGGGGGACTCACCTTCCGGCCGGTCGCAACCGCCGTACGCATGGGCAACGTGGTGAAGTTCCACTGGGAGACGGTGGAGCCCGGCAGCGGTCAGGTGCTCGGCCGCGGTCTGGTGGTGCTCGTCCTCGACGGCGAGGACCGGATCAGCACCGACTACATGTTCCCCGGGGACTGACCGCCGAGAGGATCGCGGCCGTCTCCGCGTCGGCGGGCAGGAAGGCCTCCAGTTTCAGTTCGGAGAGGGTCACGTCGACGGCGGTGGCGAAGGTCGTCACGGTCGTCGTCAGGTGCAGCTCGCCGTGGGAGGACCGCAGCCGCAGCGGGACGGCGAACCCGAGCTGTCCGGCCGACGGCTCCAGATCCGGGACGTGCGCGGCGAGCTCGGCGCGCAGTTCCGGCAGGTGGCCCAGGCGGACCAGGATGTGGCGTGCCCATTCGGCCAGGTTGACGATCCGGGGGGCCAGTCCGTCGGGGTGCAGCGCCAGACGGTAGACGTTGGCGCCGGGGCCCAGCAGCTCGGCGGCCGCTCCCTCCGTGATCAGGCCGAACGCGTCGTTCGCCGCGATCAGACCACCGCGGCGGTCCGTCACCAGCGCGGGGTACGGCAGGTGACCGCGCAGGATGTGGTGGATCGCGGTGCGTACGGGAGCCAGCGCCGGGTCGTCGAGGGAGCTCTCGGGGTAGGCGGGCGCGTACCCGGCGGCCAGCAGCAACTCGTTCCGTTCCCGCAGCGGCAGTTCCAGCGACTCGGCCAGCCGGACGACCATGTTCCGGCCGGGAGCGGACCGGCCCGACTCGATGAAGCTGACGTGCCGCTGGGTGGTCCCCGCCCGCAGTGCCAGCTCCAGCTGGCTGACACGGGAGCGGGTACGGCGTTCACGGAGCGCGCGAGGAAAGTCCACGTCGCCTGTTGTAACGGCGGCGCGGGGCTCCCGGCCATTCCCCCGAGGGAATTGTCGCCGCCCCGCCCTCGTCGCCAGCATCGTCGGCATGGACATCGGTGTACTGCTTCCGACCGGAACCGCCCAGTGGGACCAGGGCGACGATCCCCGCGAACTGGTCGCCTTCGGCCGCGACGCCGAACGCGCGGGCTTCTCCTCCCTGTTCGTGAACGACTCCCTGATCACCCCGCGCGTCGAGGCCCTGACGATGCTGGCCGCGCTGGCCCCCGCCACGGAGTCCGTGACCCTGGGAACGGCAGCGCTGCTGCCTTTCCTGCGCCGGCCGGTGCAGGCCGCCCAGTCACTGGCCTCGGTGGACCTGTTGTCCGGCGGCCGCCTGACCGTGGCCGTCGGCGCCGGCTTCCCGGGTCGTTTCGGCCGGCCCCTCTACGCCCTGTCCGAACTCCCCTGGGAGCGCCGCTTCACCCGCCTGGACGAGACGGTGGCGCTGTGGCGGGCCGTCTGGGCGGGTGCCGACGCCTTCCGGGGCGACATCCTCCGGTTCACCGACATCCCGCCCGGGACCAGGCCGTTCCGTCCCGGCGGCCCGCCCGTCTGGCTCGGCGGCGCCACCCCCGCCGCCCTGCACCGCACCGGCCGGCTGTACGACGGCTGGCTGCCCTACCCGCCCGATCCCGCCGACTACGCGACCGGCCTGCGCGGCGTTCACCGGGCGGCGGCCGAAGCGGGCCGGGCGGCCGGGGACATCACTCCCGCCCTGTTCGTGTCGGTCCGCGTGGACGAGGACACCGAGACCGGCCGCCGGGCGCTGGACCGGTACGCGCACGCCACGTACGGCATGCCGCTGACGGACCTGGAGCGGATCCAGGCGGTCGTCACCGGCTCCCCCGAACAGGTCGTCACGGGACTGCGGAGCTACGTCGCCGCAGGCGCCCGGCACATCGTGGCCCGCCTGGGCGCCGTGGGCCTGCGCGCCCAACGTGAGCAGCTGGAGCGTCTCGCCGCCCTGCTCCCGGCGGTGGACGACGGCCGTCAGCCTTCCGCGATCACGACCGCCGACGCGATCCCGGCGTCGTGACTCAGGGACACATGCCAGGACCGCACGCCCAGTTCGGCCGCCCGGGCCGCCACCGTCCCCTTGACCCGCAGTCGTGGCTGTCCACTCTCTTCGACGTACACCTCCGCGTCCGTCCAGTGCAGCCCGGGTGGCGCGCCCAGCGCCTTGGCCACCGCCTCCTTCGCCGCGAAACGTGCGGCCAGCGAGGCGATGCCCCGGCGTTCCCCGCTCGGCAACAGCAACTCGCCCGCGACGAAGAGCCGGGTCGCCAGGTTGGGCGTACGGTCCAAGGACGCCCGGAACCGGTCGACCTCGGCCACGTCGATCCCGACACCGATGATGCTCATGCGGGGCAGCCTATGGGGCTGGCAGGATGGGCGGCATGGAACGTGTGCTGGGGATCGGCGGATACTTCCTGCGGGCCACCGACCCGGAGGCCCTTAGCGCGTGGTATCGCGATTGCCTGGGCCTGGACACCGACGAGCACGGCCTGTGGCGTCAGGAGGCCGGGGCGACCGTGTTCGCGACGTTCGAGTCCGGAACCGACTACTTCGGCTCCCGCGCCCAGCAGACCATGCTCAACTTCCGGGTCCGCGACCTGGACGCGATGCTCGCGCAGTTGCGTGCCAAGGGAGCGGACGTGGCCGAAGAGACCCAGGACATGGAGGGTGTCGGGCGATTCGGCTGGGTCACCGATCCGGAGGGCAATCGGATCGAGCTGTGGCAGCCCGCCTGACCGTGTCGTCACGCGGGCAGTCGCCTGCCGGCCCCCGAACGGATCACTCCACCGTCACCGACTTCGCCAGGTTCCTGGGCTGGTCCACCTCGTTCCCCCGCGCTGTGGCCAGCTCGCAGGCGAACACCTGCAACGGCACCGTCGCCACCAGCGGCTGAAGCAGCGTCGGTGTCGCCGGGATACGGATCAGGTGGTCCGCGTACGGCACGACCGCCTCGTCACCCTCCTCCGCGATCACGATGGTGCGGGCGCCCCGGGCCCTGATCTCCTGGATGTTGGAGACGATCTTGTCGTGGAGGACGGACCGGCCCCGCGGCGAGGGCACGACCACGACCACCGGCAGGTCGTCCTCGATGAGCGCGATCGGCCCGTGCTTCAGCTCGCCCGCCGCGAAGCCCTCGGCGTGCATGTAGGCGAGCTCCTTCAGCTTCAGGGCACCTTCGAGGGCGACCGGATAGCCCACGTGCCGGCCCAGGAACAGCACTGTGTTCTTCCCGGCGAGGGACCGCGCCAGGGACCGTACCGGTTCCATCGTCTCCAGCACCCGCTCGACCTCACCGGAGATCTGCGACAGGTCGCGGATGACGGCCCCGATCTCGTCGCCCCACTTGGTGCCGCGGATCTGGCCCAGGTACAGCGCGACCAGGTAGCAGGCGACCAGCTGGGTCAGGAACGCCTTC
This sequence comes from Streptomyces sp. NPDC001843, assembly GCF_042891955.1. Taxonomy (NCBI): domain Bacteria; kingdom Bacillati; phylum Actinomycetota; class Actinomycetes; order Kitasatosporales; family Streptomycetaceae; genus Streptomyces; species Streptomyces sp. NPDC001843. Next base: position 314,245 of record NZ_JBIATQ010000008.1, read on the forward strand.
GTCGAGGCGACCGCGACCTCCGGCCCGGCGTGCGTGTACAGCACCGCGTCCGACTCCCGGGGGATCGTCGAGCCGTTGGTGTTGCAGATGGCCAGCACCTTGGAGCCCTGCTCGCGGGCGTGGCGCAGGGCCATCAGGGTGTCCATGGTCTCGCCGGACTGGGAGATGGCGATGACCAGGGTCTGCGCGTCCAGGATCGGGTCCCGGTAGCGGAACTCGCTGGCCAGCTCCACCTCGCACGGGAGGCGCGTCCAGTGCTCGATGGCGTACTTGGCGATCATGCCGGCGTGGAAGGCCGTACCACAGGCCACGATGACGACCTTGTCCACCTCGCGCAGTTCGGAGGCGCTGATCCGGACCTCGTCCAGGGTCAGTGAGCCGGCCGCGTCGATGCGGCCCAGCAGCGTGTCCGCGACCGCCTTGGGCTGCTCGGCGATCTCCTTGAGCATGAAGTAGTCGTAACCGCCCTTCTCCGCGGCCGACGCGTCCCAGTCGATGTGGTACGAGCGGACCTCCGCGGGCCGGCCGTCGAAGCCGGTCACCGTCACGCCGTCCCGGCGCAGCTCCACCACCTGGTCCTGGCCCAGCTCGATCGCCGACCGGGTGTGGGCGATGAACGCGGCGACGTCCGAGGCGAGGAAGGCCTCGCCCTCTCCGACGCCGACCACGAGCGGGGAGTTGCGCCGCGCCCCCACGACCACGTCCGGCTCGTCCGCGTGCACCGCGACCAGCGTGAACGCGCCCTCCAGACGACGGCAGACCAGGCGCATCGCCTCCGCCAGGTCGGCGGTCGCCGAGAACTCCTCCGCCAGCAGGTGGGCGACGACCTCGGTGTCCGTCTCGGACGACAGCTCGTGGCCCCGCTCGGCCAGTTCCGCCCGCAGCGCCGCGAAGTTCTCGATGATCCCGTTGTGGACGACGGCGACCCGGCCCGCGTTGTCCAGGTGCGGGTGCGCGTTGGCGTCCGTCGGGCCCCCGTGGGTGGCCCAGCGGGTGTGGCCGATGCCCGTCGAACCCGTCGGCAACGGCCGGTCGACCAGTTCCTTCTCCAGGTTGACCAGTTTCCCGGCCTTCTTCGCGGCGGCCAGGCCGCCGTCCGCCAGCACGGCGACGCCCGCCGAGTCGTACCCCCGGTACTCCAGCCTCTTCAGCCCGGCCATCACGACCTCGAGCGCCGACTGTGACCCCACGTAACCCACGATTCCGCACATGGGCCGCAGCCTACGGGCCGAAGCCCGCCGAAAACCGTCTCCGCGTGCCCGAAATCGGAAATTCCCACCCGGGAACGAAGGGCGATACCGGTCGGAGCGCGTCAGTTCCGGTCGGCCGACACAGCGGGCGGAAATCGGCCATGCCGAATCGTGACACTCACCCCGAACTCCGCCCGCACACACAGGAACCACACAGGGGGCCACGTTTCAGCAGGCTCGATGGCCGCACCGCCCACCGCGCGGCCACAGGACATTTCCGGCCACAGCGGTTTCGCGCCAGAGGAACCCCCTGCACGGGGAGGGGTTGCATCGCCATGCCGTCGTGCCAGGCCTCCGCGCACATCAGCCCAGCGCTTCGCGAGGTCCTGAGTTCGTGAGGTCGTGAGGTCCTGAGACACCCTCAGGCCGCACCACTGCTCCCTGCTCTTCGGCCACCCCCACGGCCCGCCCCCCTGCAACGCAGAAAGGGATGGCTCCTCGCAGCCCAGACCATGGTTCCGCCTGCCCGTGCCACGAAGATCGGGCAGGTTCACCGGGTTCGGTCCGGCCCGGCACCGAGCCGATCGAGCCGGTCAGGGCCCGGCGCACACGTGACGCACCCCACCCACCGCCGAGTTCAAACTCCGTTAACAATGGAATGTGATCTCTCCGGTCTCCTCGATGCCCCGGAGCGCCCACCGGCACAGGCCGGAGGCGACTCCCTACGTCGACCTCACCCGCTCCGAGTGGAGCGCGCTGCGCGACAAGACGCCGCTGCCGCTGACCGCCGAGGAGGTGGAGAAGCTGCGCGGCCTCGGTGACGTCATCGACCTCGACGAGGTGCGGGACATCTACCTGCCGCTGTCCCGGCTCCTCAATCTCTACGTCGGCGCCACCGACGGGCTGAGAGGGGCGCTGAACACGTTCCTCGGCGAGCAGGGCTCCCAGTCGGGCACGCCCTTCGTCATAGGGGTCGCGGGTTCGGTGGCCGTCGGGAAGTCCACCGTCGCCCGCCTGCTGCAGGCCCTGCTGTCCCGCTGGCCCGAGCATCCGCGGGTCGAGTTGGTGACCACCGACGGTTTCCTGCTGCCGACGCGGGAGCTCCAGGCCCGCGGGCTGATGTCGCGCAAGGGCTTCCCCGAGTCGTACGACCGCCGGGCGCTCACCCGTTTCGTCGCCGACATCAAGGCCGGCAAGGACGAGGTGACGGCGCCCGTCTACTCGCACCTCATCTACGACATCGTGCCCGACCAGCGGCTCTCCGTCCGGCGGCCCGACATCCTGATCGTCGAGGGCCTCAACGTCCTGCAGCCCGCGCTGCCCGGCAAGGACGGCCGCACCCGGGTCGGTCTCGCCGACTACTTCGACTTCAGCGTGTACGTCGACGCGAGCGGCGAGGACATCGAACGCTGGTACCTCAACCGGTTCAGGAAGCTCCGCCAGACCGCCTTCCAGAACCCCTCGTCCTACTTCCGCAAGTACACGCAGGTGTCCGAGGAGGAGGCCGTCGACTACGCGCGGACGCTGTGGCGGACCATCAACAGGCCCAACCTGGAGGAGAACATCGCCCCCACCCGGGGGCGTGCCACCCTCGTCCTGCGCAAGGGCCCGGACCACAAGGTGCAGCGGCTGAGGCTGCGGAAACTCTGACCGCTACCCTGCGGGGATGCTGCATCTGCGTCTGATCACACCGTCCGACAAGACGGGCGAGGTGGTGCGCCTGATCGAGAAGACGGTGGGCACAACCCACCTCGCCGTCGTCCCGGGCGCCGCCCGCAACCCGGTCGGGGACATCGTGATGTGCGATGTGGCCCGGGAGGCGGGCGACGAGCTCCTGACCGGGCTGCAGCGGCTGGGCATCGACGCCACCGGTTCCATCGCCGTCGAGAACATCGACCTGTCCCTGTCCAAGCGGGCCGACAAGGCCGAGGCGGAGGCGCCGGGCGAGGGTGCGGACGCGGTGCTGTGGGAGCACCTCACCGAGGCGACGCACGAGGAGTCGACGCTGTCGGTCACCTACGTCGCCTTCATCACCCTGGCCACGATGATCGCGGCCTGCGGTGTGGTGCTCGACAACGCGATCCTGATCGTCGGCGCGATGGCGGTGGGCCCGGAGTTCGGTCCGCTGGCCGGGATCTGCACCGCGGTGGTGCGGCGGGCGCCGCGGCTGGCGCTGCGCTCGCTGGTCGCGCTGCTGGTGGGATTCGCCGCGGCCATGGTGCTGACCTCGGCGTTCAGCCTCTTCATGGACGCGGTGGGGCTGTTCAGCAAGGCGCAGCTGGAGGCGGACCGGCCGAACACCGGGTTCATCTACGCCCCGGACTGGTTCTCGTTCGTGGTGGCCGTCCTCGCCGGAGCCGCCGGCACGCTGTCGCTGACCTCGGCGAAGTCCGGTGCCCTGGTCGGGGTCGCCATCTCCGTGACGACCGTGCCCGCCGCCGCCAACGCGGCCGTGGCCCTGATCTACGGCGACGACAACCAGGCCGCGCGGTCCTCGGAGCAGCTGCTGCTGAACCTGCTCGGCATCGTCATCGCCGGGACGCTCACGCTGCTCGCCCAGAGAGGGTTCTGGGCCTGGCAGCGCGAGCGCACCCGGGCGGCCGACTAGCCGAGCGCCGACTTCACGGCGTCGGCGAGCCGGCCGGCGACGGTGCGGGCCTGCTCGATGTCGGCGGCCTCGACCATCACGCGTACCAGCGGCTCCGTACCGGACGGCCGCAGCAGCACCCGGCCGGTCGACCCCAGCTCCCGCTCGGCCTCGGTCACCGCGGCGGCGAGCTCGGCGGAGGTCTTCACCCGGGACCTGTCGACGTCGCGGACGTTGATCAGCACCTGCGGCAGCCGCTCCATGACGGAGGCGAGGTCCCGCAGCGTACGGCCGCTCTGGGCGACCCGGGCCGCGAGCAGCAGGCCGGTCAGCGTGCCGTCGCCGGTGGTGGCGTGGTCCAGGACGATGACGTGGCCGGACTGCTCGCCGCCGAGGGCGTAGTCGTGCTCCTTCATCTCCTCCAGGACGTACCGGTCGCCGACGGCGGTCTGCACGAGGGTGATGCCCTCGCGTTCCATGGCCAGCTTGAAGCCCAGGTTCGACATCACGGTCGCGACGACGGTGTCGGAGCGCAGTGCGGAACGCTCCCGCATCGCCAGCGCGAGCACGGCCAGGATCTGGTCGCCGTCGACCTCCTCGCCGGTGTGGTCCACGGCCAGGCAGCGGTCGGCGTCACCGTCGTGCGCGATGCCGAGGTCGGCGCCGTGCTCGACGACGGCGGCCTTGAGTTTGTCCAGGTGGGTGGAACCGCAGCCGTCGTTGATGTTGAGGCCGTCCGGCTCGGCGCCGATCGTGACGACCTCGGCGCCCGCCCGGGCGAAGGTCGCGGGCGAGACCCCGGCGGCCGCGCCGTGCGCCTCGTCCAGGACGATCTTCAGCCCGTCGAGGCGGTTCGGCAGCACGCCGAGCAGGTGGCCGACGTACTGCTCGAAGCCCTCGTCGTACGCCCGTACGCGCCCGACCCCGGCGCCCGTCGGCCGCTCCCAGGGCTCGCCGTGGCGGTGCGCCTCGTACACGGACTCGATGCGGTCCTCCAGCTCGTCGGCGAGCTTGTGGCCGCCGCGGGCGAAGAACTTGATGCCGTTGTCGGGCATGGCGTTGTGGCTGGCGGAGAGCATGACACCGAGGTCGGCGCCGAGTGCCCCGGTGAGGTACGCCACCGCGGGCGTCGGCAGTACGCCGACGCATCGTACGTCCACGCCCGCGCTCGCCAGGCCCGCGACCACGGCGGCCTCCAGGAACTCCCCGGACGCGCGCGGGTCCCGCCCGACCACCGCCGTCGGCCTGTGGCCCTCGAAGGTGCCCGCCTCGGCCAGCACGTGCGCCGCCGCGACGGAGAGACCGAGCGCCATCTCGGCCGTCAGATCCGCGTTGGCGACACCGCGCACGCCGTCCGTGCCGAAGAGTCGTCCCACTTGTCCTCCTGAGGAAGCGTCACTTTCGAAGGCGCGCTTTGACATCCGATCACACTTCACTTTGAGCGTCTTGTGTCGTTATACGCCCTTGCACTGGGATAAACGAACGCCCCGGCGGCACAGTGGCGTGCCGCCGGGGCGTTCGGAGTACGAGCAGGCAGCGAAGATTAGCGCTTGCTGTACTGCGGAGCCTTGCGGGCCTTCTTCAGACCGGCCTTCTTGCGCTCGACCGCACGGTCGTCGCGCTTGAGGAAGCCGGCCTTCTTCAGCGGGCCGCGGTTGTTGTCGACGTCGGCCTCGTTCAGCGCGCGGGCGACACCGAGACGGAGCGCACCGGCCTGACCGGAGACACCGCCACCGGCGATGCGGGCGATGACGTCGTAGCGGCCCTCGAGCTCGAGCACCTTGAAGGGCTCGTTGACTTCCTGCTGGTGCACCTTGTTCGGGAAGTAGTCCTCGAGGGTGCGACCGTTGATCTTCCACTTGCCGGTGCCCGGGACGATCCGGACGCGGGCGATGGCGTTCTTGCGGCGGCCCAGGCCGGCGGCCGGCTGGGGCTCGCCGAAGCGGGAGGCCATGGACTCCGAGGTGTACTCACCCTCGACGGGGACCTCGGACTCGGTGGTGTAGCTGTCGATGTCAAGCTCTTCGAGCGGCTGCTCGGCAGTGGTCTCGGCCACGATTCTCCTCAGATTCTCTTCAGTCTTAGGGGGTGGCCGGACTTACTGCGCGACCTGGGTGATCTCGAACGGCACCGGCTGCTGCGCGGCGTGCGGGTGCTGGTCACCCTTGTAGACCTTCAGCTTCGAGAGCATCTGACGGCCCAGGGAGTTCTTGGGGAGCATGCCCTTGACGGCCTTCTCGATGGCCTTCTCCGGGTTCTTGTCCAGCAGCTCGTCGTAACGGACCGAGCGCAGACCACCCGGGTAGCCGGAGTGGCGGTACGCCATCTTCTGGGTCCGCTTGTTGCCGGACAGGTGCACCTTGTCGGCGTTGATGATGACGACGAAGTCACCAGCGTCGACGTGCGGCGCGTAGATCGGCTTGTGCTTGCCGCGGAGCAGGGTCGCTGCGGTGGTGGCGAGACGGCCCAGGACAACGTCCTGAGCGTCGATGACGTGCCACTGGCGCGTCACATCGCCGGGCTTGGGGCTGTACGTACGCACGGTTCGTAGCCTTCGCTTCGAGTGAATGGTCCTGAACAGGTCACCGAAACGATCACGACAGCCTGGACCGCACGGCGGCGACGCATACCGCGTACGTGGGGTCGCTGGTCATCGGCCCGGTGGACCGGTGTAAGGGCCCGTCCCGTGAGAATGAGCAAGCCAATACACAACGAACAGGCAGGATACCCGCGGCGCGGCACCCGGGTCAAAACGGGCTCGCTGCCGCTGGGCTCCGCCGGTTTCGCGGGTCCAGTGTAATCGCGCCCCACTGGGGGCTGCCGCCCCCAGACCCCCGCTTCGGCCTGAACGGCCTCGTCCTCAAACGCCGGACGGGCTGAGTAATGCGGACCGGGGCTGGAGCGCCGAGGCAGAAAGGCGGAGCGCGTCCCCGGGCGGGATACCCCGGGTTGCACGGAAAGGTCCCCTACCGCGGTTAGTAGTGCCGCCCCCGCACCCCCCGCCCACGTCTAAGATGGCGCCCCATGAGCTATGGGCAGGGGGGCTCCCAGTCCCAGTGGGATCCCTGGAAACCGAACTCTCAGCAGCCTTGGAACAGCGGCGGTGACGACCAGACCCCGGACTGGGCCGCGCTCGCCGACGCCTCGGAAGCGCGGCACAAGCGGCGCAGGGTGCTGTTCATCGGCGGCGGCGCGGTCGCCACCGTGGCGATCGGTACCGCCGTCGCCATGGCCGTCATGTCGGCGAACGGGGACAACAACGCCTCGAAGCAGCCGTCCAACCTGCCCGCGAGCGCCTCACTGCCCAGCGACTCCGCGCCGGCGCCGTCCTTCGCGCCCACCAGCGCACCGCCGCCGCTGGACCCGAAGGACTTCATAGCCAGCGCGAAGAAGGACACGGCCCCGCTCAGCGCGGAGACGCTCTTCCCGGGCACCCGGCTGACCATGGGCGAGACGGTGTACAAGAAGGGCCCCACGGCCGACACCACGAACTGCGCCTCGGCCGCCGGAGGCACCCTCCCCAAGGTGCTCACCGCGAACGGCTGCACCCGGCTGCTGCGCGTTACCTACACCAAGGACGGTGTCGCGGTGACCGTCGGTGTGGCGGTCTTCGACACCGAGGCCAAGGCCGTCAAGGCCAAGGGCACGGCCGACAAGAAGAGCATCGTGAAGTCGCTGGCCGGCAAGGGCGTCAAGGCGTTCTGCGACGCCGCGGTCTGCCGCTCGACGACCAACTCCGTCGGCCGCTACGCCTACTTCACCATCGCCGGCTTCCCCAGCGGCAAGGACGTGACCACCAAGGACACCAAGGTCTTCAGCGCCGGTGACGACCTGGCCGAGTTCACCTTCCGCCAGATCCGCCGCCGCGGCGAGGCACAGGCATCCGCGGCGGCGAACCAGTAGCCACGAGTGGCTAGCGGCGCTTCAGGCGCAGCCTGATCGGCACGATCGCCGACTCGAGCTGCGTACGCAGGGTCATCTTGGAGACGCCCTCCGTGCGTTCCTCGAAGCGGATGGGAATCTCGACGGCGCGGTGCCCGGACCGCACGGCCTTGTACTTCAGCTCCACCTGGAAGCTGTACCCCGCGCTGTCCAGGGACGACAGGTCGACATCACGGAGAGTGGCGGCCGACCACAGGTTGAAGCCCGCCGTGATGTCGTGGATGTCGGTGCCCAGGATCGTGCGCGCGTAGCGGTTCGCGAACCGGGAGAGCAGGACCCGGTGCGCGCCCCAGTCCTCGTCCAGCGAGCCGCCCTCGACGTACCGGCTGCCGACCACCAGGCCCACGCCGGAGGTGAGGGCCGCGTCCAGCATGCGCGGCACCGCCTCCACCGGGTGGCTGCCGTCGGCGTCCATCTGGACGACGTACTCGGCGCCCTCCTCGAGCGCCGCGGTCATGCCCGCGGTGTACGCCCGCCCCAGCCCGTCCTTCTCGGTGCGGTGCAGCACGCTCATCCGGGTCCGGCCGGTCCCGTCCGCGTTGTACTTCTCCGCCAGTTCCTCGGCGATCCGCCCGGTGCCGTCCGGGCTGGAGTCGTCGACGATCTTCAGATGCAGCCCGTCCAGCGGCAGTCCCAGCACCGCCTCGGCCATCCGCGGCACGTTCGCCGCCTCGTTGTACGTCGGCATCACCACGGTGATCGGTACGCCGTTGCCCTGCCCCGTCATGCCTTCTCCCCTCCACGGCGCCGGTCTGCCCGGCGCCGGCGACAGCCGGCCCGACGCGGTCCAGCGGTCCGCGTCGAGTACCCCTCGGCCGTTCCCCAGTCAGCGGCCGGTTCACCGGCGCGGCGGCCCGCTCGGGGTCGCCGCACGGAACTGCGGCCATTCGGTCAGTGCAGGACGATATCGGCCCCGCACAAAGTGTCCTCGGCCGACACCCGGTTCGAAGGCGGCGCCGGGCACGGCGCCCCGGCCGCCCGTAACGGCCGGTGCACCTGCCGTGGAACCCCGGGTGACTAACAGGTTGCGCAGCCTGCCGTACCAGGCAGCGACCGCTTGTTCCGCGCCTCCTTGTTCCGCGCGGCCAGCAACTCGTCGGCCGGGTAGCCGACCTCCTCGAGCGTCAGCCCGTGCGGCCGTACGACGTGTACCGCCGAGTCCCGCACCCCGGCCGCGAGCACCTTCCCCGGCCAGTCAGGCGCGCGGTGCCCGTCCCCCACGAACAGCAGCGCCCCGATGAGCGAGCGCACCATGTTGTGGCAGAAGGCGTCGGCGCGGACGGTGGCGGTGATGATCCCGTCGGCGCCCTTTTCGAGCCGCAGCTCCTGGAGCGTACGAATCGTCGTCGCGCCCTCGCGCTTCTTGCAGTACGCGGCGAAGTCGTGCTCACCGAGGAGCTGCCGGGCGGCCTCGTTCATGGCGTCCACGTCGAGCGGCCAGTCGTGCCAGAGGACATGGCCGCGGAGCAGCGGGTCGACCCCGCCGGGGTTGTCGGTGACGCGGTAGGCGTAGCGGCGCCAGATCGCGGAGAAACGGGCGTTGAAGCCGCTGGGCGCCTCCCTGAGCGCCCACACCCGTACGTCCCTGGGCAGGCGGCCCGCGAGCCGCTTGAGCAGCTTCTCGTGGTGCACCACCCAGACCTCCCTGGGGAGATCGACATGGGCGACCTGGCCGCGCGCGTGCACCCCGGCGTCCGTCCGTCCGGCCACCGTCAGCTCGTACGTCTCCCTGGACCGCGTGACGGTACGCAGGGCGTCCTCGATCTCGCCCTGCACGGTCCGCCGGCCACCGGCCTGCTTGGCCCAGCCGGAGAACTGGGTGCCGTCGTAGGACAGGTCGAGGCGGACGCGGACGTGGCCGGGCTGTACTTCGTCACTCACGTACAGATCCTTTCAGTACGCGAAAGCGGGCCCGCCCCGAAGGGCGAACCCGCTTCCTACGTCAGGCAGTGCCTCAGGCGTCCTTGGACTCCTCGGCAGCGGCCTCCTCGGCCGGAGCCTCGGTGGTCTCCTCCGCCTTGGCCTCCTCGGCCTCCTTGACCGCACGCTTGGTGGCGGCCTCGGCCTCACCGGTCGCCTGCTGCGCCACGGTCAGCGCCTCGACCAGCTCGATGACGGCCATGGGCGCGTTGTCGCCACGGCGGTTACCGATCTTGGTGATACGGGTGTAGCCACCCGGGCGGTTCTCGTAGCGCGGGCCGATCTCGGTGAAGAGCGTGTGGACGACGCTCTTGTCCGTGATGACCTGCAGCACCTGGCGGCGGTTGTGAAGGTCGCCCTTCTTCGCCTTGGTGACCAGACGCTCGGCGTACGGGCGCAGGCGGCGGGCCTTCGCCTCGGTGGTGGTGATACGGCCGTGCTCGAAGAGGCTCTTCGCCAGGTTCGCGAGGAGCAGCTTCTCGTGCGCGGCACTGCCGCCCAGACGGGCACCCTTGGTGGGCTTCGGCATTGTTCTCTCCTGTGTGTCTGCCCCGGCCGTATCAGGTACCGGAGTCAGTATCCGAGCAGGCGGTCGCCTGTCGGAGATCCGGACGACGGCGCCGCAGGCGCACGTCGTCCGGAAGGTGCGCGGGGAACTGCGCGATCAAGCACAGCGCACCCGCACCCGAGTACGGACCGGATGGCCCGAGCTCTTAGTACTGCTCGGTCTCGACGAACCCGGCGTCCGCGTCGTCGTCCGCGCCGAAGGCATCCGCCGCAGCGGTCGGGTCGAATCCGGGCGGGCTGTCCTTGAGGGCCAGGCCCATGCCGGCCAGCTTCGCCTTGACCTCGTCGATGGACTTCGCACCGAAGTTGCGGATGTCCAGGAGGTCGGCCTCGGAACGAGCCACGAGCTCACCCACGGAGTGGATGCCCTCGCGCTTGAGGCAGTTGTAGGAGCGGACGGTCAGCTCGAGCTCCTCGATCGGAAGCGCGAGGTCGGCCGCCAGCGCCGCGTCCGTCGGGGACGGACCCATGTCGATGCCCTCGGCGTCGATGTTCAGCTCGCGGGCGAGACCGAACAGCTCGACCAGGGTCTTACCGGCGGAGGCCATGGCGTCACGCGGACGCATCGCCTGCTTGGTCTCGACGTCGACGATCAGCTTGTCGAAGTCGGTGCGCTGCTCGACACGCGTGGCCTCGACCTTGTACGTGACCTTGAGCACCGGCGAGTAGATCGAGTCGACCGGGATACGGCCGATCTCCTGACCCACCTGCTTGTTCTGCACCGCGGAGACGTAGCCGCGACCGCGCTCCACGGTCAGCTCCATCTCCAGCTTGCCCTTGCCGTTGAGCGTGGCGAGGACGAGGTCGGGGTTGTGCACCTCGACACCGGCCGGGGGCGCGATGTCGGCGGCGGTGACCAGACCCGGGCCCTGCTTGCGCAGGTACATCACGACCGGCTCGTCGTGCTCCGAGGAGACGACCAGCTGCTTGATGTTGAGGATCAGGTCGGTGACGTCCTCCTTGACGCCCGGCACGGTGGTGAACTCGTGCAGGACGCCGTCGATGCGGATGCTGGTGACAGCGGCACCGGGGATCGACGACAGGAGGGTGCGGCGGAGGGAGTTGCCGAGGGTGTAGCCGAAGCCCGGCTCCAGCGGCTCGATCACGAACCGGGAGCGGAACTCGTCGACGACCTCTTCGGTCAACGAGGGACGCTGAGCGATCAGCATGTGTGGATCAGATCCTTCTTTCGTGGACGCCCGCTATTTGACGTCCGACGGAAACCGCACCCGTGAGAAGTGCGGGTACTGCAAGGGTACGGGCGGCACGGCCCTTTTACGGATGCCGTACCGCCCGAACTCCGAAGCCGGTGAAGCGGCGAGCGTCAGACGCGGCGGCGCTTCGGCGGGCGGCAGCCGTGCTGCGACATGTGGGGGATAACCCCCACACCCCCAGCCGGAGGCCGACCGCCGTGAGCCGGTGCGTCAGACGCGGCGGCGCTTCGGCGGGCGGCAGCCGTTGTGCGGGGTCGGGGTGACGTCCTGGATGGAGCCGACCTCGAGGCCCGTGGCCTGCAGGGAGCGGATCGCGGTCTCACGACCGGAGCCCGGGCCCTTGACGAAAACGTCGACCTTGCGCATGCCGTGCTCCTGGGCGCGGCGGGCAGCCGACTCGGCGGCCATCTGCGCGGCGAACGGCGTGGACTTCCGGGAGCCCTTGAAGCCGACGTGGCCGGCGGAGGCCCAGGAGATCACATTGCCGGACGGGTCCGTGATCGACACGATCGTGTTGTTGAACGTGCTCTTGATGTGCGCGTGGCCGTGAGCGACGTTCTTCTTTTCCTTGCGGCGCACCTTCTTGGCAGCGCCCTGACGTCCCTTGGGGGGCATCTCTTAACTCCTACGGGAGGTGGTCGGTCCTACAGCGAAGACCGTGGACAGGCGGTCCGCTGCGGACTACTTCTTGCCCGGCTTCTTCTTGCCGGCGATGGCGCGACGCGGGCCCTTGCGGGTGCGGGCGTTGGTGCTGGTGCGCTGACCGCGGACGGGCAGACCGCGGCGGTGACGCAGACCCTGGTACGTGCCGATCTCGACCTTGCGGCGGATGTCGGCCTGGATCTCGCGACGGAGGTCACCCTCGGTCTTGATGTTGTTGTCGACGTACTCGCGGATCGCGACGAGCTGCTCCTCGGAGAGGTCGCGAACGCGGGTGTTCGGGTCGACGCCGGTGGCGGCCAGCGTCTGCTGCGAAAGGGTCCGGCCGATGCCGAACACGTAGGTGAGGGCGATCTCCACGCGCTTTTCGCGCGGGATGTCAACACCGGAAACGCGTGCCATTCAATGGCTCCAGTTTGATCTTCGGAGGTCTTCCACAGGACCGACTCCCAGTCGCCGTACTAGGTACGAACTGGGTCCCCGGCCTCCGAACCGGGGGTGTCGAGCTTGATCGGCTCGGGCCCTGCGTATGAACATATTCAGCTTGCGTCGCGCGAAACTCTGCGTCAGATGCAGAGGGATCGGTCGTGCGTCAGCCCTGGCGCTGCTTGTGGCGCGGGTTCTCGCAGATGACCATGACCCGGCCGTGACGGCGGATCACCCTGCACTTGTCGCAGATCTTCTTGACGCTCGGCTTGACCTTCATTGGGTGAGGTTCTCCGGGTCAGTGCCAGCGCTCCGGGCGGGCCCGGGGCTCGGGCAAGATCTACTTGTACCGGTAGACGATCCGGCCACGCGTCAGGTCGTACGGAGACAGCTCCACCACGACCCGGTCGTCAGGGAGGATGCGGATGTAGTGCATACGCATCTTGCCGCTGATGTGTGCCAGGACCTGGTGGCCGTTCTGGAGCTCGACCTTGAACATGGCGTTCGGCAGAGACTCGACGACAGTGCCCTCGATCTCGATGGCACCTTGCTTCTTGGCCACGCTTCGCCCTTCGAATCGACTACCTTGATCGACTCCCGAGCTGTCCCTTACGGGCGCATGCGGACATGCGGGTGCACGAGAGCCGACGAGTCAGTCTACGTCAGCGCACCCGGAAACACGAATCGGGAGAGCCTGCCCGGCGCTCAAGATCGGTATGCACGGGATGTACCGGCGATCTCGGTCTCGCCCTGGGCCGACGTTAAGGCGAGAGGGTCGGGGGCCGGCCCTCGTCAGGCCAGGGGGTCCGGTGCCGTCGTGACGCCGTACTCGGCCAGCTTGGCCTTTCCTCCGTCCGGGGCGGTCAGGACCAGGGGGCCCTCCTCGGTGAGGGCCACCGAGTGCTCCCAGTGGGAGGACCACGTGCCGTCGGTGGTGATGACCGTCCAGTCGTCGGAGAGGACCTCGGTCTTCGGGGTGCCCAGGGACACCATGGGCTCGATGGCCAGGCAGAAGCCGGGGACCAGCTTGGGTCCCTTACCGCGGCGGCGGTCGACGTAGTTCAGCAGGTGCGGGTCCATGTGCATCTCGGTGCCGATGCCGTGGCCGCCGTAGTCCTCGATGATCCCGTACCGGCCGCCGCCGGGCTTGGGCTGGCGGCGGATGTACGTCTCGATCGCCCGCGAGACGTCGACGAGCCGGTTGCCCTGCTTCATCGCGGCGATGCCGGCCCACATGGATTCCTCGGTCACCCGGGACAGCTCGATCAGCTCCGGGGAGTGCCCCGAGCCGACGAACGCCGTGTACGCCGCGTCACCGTGCCAGCCGTCGACGATCGCGCCGCAGTCGATGGAGATGACGTCGCCGTCCTTGAGGACGACGTCGTCGGACGGGATGCCGTGCACGACGACCTCGTTCACGGAGGTGCAGATCGTCGCGGGGAAGCCGCCGTACCCCAAGAAGTTCGGCTTGGCGTTGTGCTCGGCCAGGACCTTGCGCGCGACCTGGTCCAGATCCTTGGTGGTCGCGCCGGGGACCGCGGCCTCCCGGGTGGCCGCGTGGATCGCGGCGACGACCAGCCCCGCCGCACGCATCTTGGCGATCTGCTCCGGGGTCTTGATCTGCACCATGGGGGCGAGGGCCTTTCTGGACCGGGAAGAACGGACGCTTCCAAAGATACGGGGGCGCGCACCCGCCCCACAGCGCAGCCGCGGCCCCCGGAAGGAACCGCGGCTGCAACGGACGTGAGAACTACTTGCTGGCGTCCTCGCGCTTCAGCGCGTCCAGCGCACGCTTCGTGACCTCGTCCACCGGCCCCAGGGACGAGATCGTCACGACCAGGCCCTGCGCCTTGTAGTAGTCGATGATCGGCTCGGTCTGCGTGTGGTAGACCTCCAGCCGCTTGCGGACGGTCTCCTCGGAGTCGTCGTCGCGCTGGTAGAGCTCGCCGCCGCAGACGTCGCAGACGCCCTGCTGCTTCGCCGGGCTGTACGTCACGTGGAAGACGTGGGAGGAGTCCTTGCGGCAGATCCGCCGGCCGGCGATCCGCTTCACGACCTCTTCCTCCGGCACCTCGAGGTCGAGTACCGCGTCGAGCTGGATGCCCTCGCCCTCGAGCAGCTCGTCCAGCGCCTCGGCCTGGGAGACGTTGCGCGGGAAACCGTCCAGCAGGAAGCCGCCCTCGGCGTCCGGCTGCTCCATGCGGTCCTTGGCCATGGCGATGGTGACCTCGTCCGGGACGAGGTTGCCGGCGTCCATGTAGGACTTCGCGAGTTTCCCGAGCTCCGTCTTCTGGCTGATGTTGGCGCGGAACAGGTCACCCGTGGAGATGTGCGGGATGCGCAGCTTCTCGGCAAGGCGCACTGCCTGCGTTCCCTTACCGGCACCCGGCGGCCCGACGAGGACGATTCGCATCAGCGGAGGAACCCTTCGTAATTGCGCTGCTGGAGCTGGCTCTCGATCTGCTTCACCGTCTCGAGACCGACACCCACGATGATGAGGATGCTCGTCCCGCCGAACGGGAAGTTCTGGCTTGCGTTGAAGCCGACCAACGCCATTGTCGGTACGAGAGCGATCAGACCCAGATACAGCGAACCCGGCCAGGTGATCCGGTTGAGCACGTAGCTGAGGTACTCAGCGGTCGGTCGGCCAGCCCGGATGCCCGGGATGAAGCCACCATACTTCTTCATGTTGTCCGCGACTTCCTCGGGGTTGAAGGAGATCGCCACGTAGAAGAACGCGAAGAAAACGATGAGCAAGAAGTACGAAACGATGTAAATCGGATGGTCGCCCTTGGTCAGGTTGTTCTCGATCCAGGTCTTCCAGCCCGAAGTGCTCCCGGAGAACTGCGCCACCAGCGCCGGAATGTAGAGCAGCGACGAAGCGAAGATGACCGGGATCACACCCGCCTGGTTCACCTTCAGCGGGATGTAGGTGGACGTACCGCCGTAGGACCGGCGTCCGATCATGCGCTTGGCGTACTGCACCGGGATGCGGCGCTGGGCCTGCTCGACGAACACCACCAGGCCGACCATGACCAGACCCACGAGGATCACGGTGCCGAACTCGATCCAGCCGTCGGCCAGGGTGCCCTGCTTCTTGATGGCCCACAGCGCGGACGGGAAGGTCGCGGCGATCGAGATGAACATCAGGATCGACATGCCGTTGCCGATGCCGCGGTCGGTGATCAGCTCGCCCAGCCACATGACGACACAGGTGCCGGCGGTCATGCAGACCACCATGGTGATGGTGGTGAAGATCGCCTGGTCGGGAACGATCTGGCTGGCGGCCGAGCAGTTGCCGAACAGGGCGCCGCTGCGGGCGGTGGCCACCAGGCCGGTGCCCTGGAGGATGGCGAGCGCCACGGTCAGGTAGCGGGTGTACTGCGTGATCTTCGTGGTACCCGCCTGGCCCTCCTTCTTCAGGGCCTCCAGGCGCGGGATGACCACGGTCAGCAGCTGCAGGATGATGCTCGCCGTGATGTACGGCATGATCCCGAGCGCGAAGATCGTGATCTGCAGCAGCGCACCGCCGCTGAACATGTTGACCAGACCGAACAGGCCCTGGTTGCCGGACGCCTCGGTCACGCACGTCTGGACGGCCTGGTAGTTGACACCGGGGATCGGGATGTGGGTACCGACCCGGTACACCACGATGATGCCCAGCGTGAAGAGCAGCTTCTTGCGCAGGTCGGGCGTCCTGAACGCCCGGGCGAACGCGGTGAGCACGGTGCCTCCTGCGACCCCCGCGCAACTGCGTCAAGGGTGAGTCTGAGGTTCGACAAATACGTAACGGTCAACTGCCGCTCAGAGTGCCCTATGTGAGCACCCCGTGAAAGTGGGCAGTGCAGGCCACCTTACCGGCGAGACCGCCCCCTCTGGAACGACCAACCGGGGATACCCCATTTTGTGGGGTATCCCCGGTCGGGATCGCTCACGTCATCGAGGCGCCTGATCGGGTCAGACGAGCTCGGTGACCGTACCGCCGGCGGCGGTGATCTTCTCCTTGGCGGAGCCGGAGACGGCGTCGACCGTCACCTGCAGCGCCACGGAGACCTCGCCCTGGCCCAGGACCTTGACGAGGCTGTTCTTGCGAACGGCACCCTTGGCCACCAGACCCTCGACGGTGACCTCGCCACCCTCGGGGTAGAGCGCGGCCAGCTTGTCGAGGTTCACGACCTGGTACTCGGTCTTGAACGGGTTCTTGAAGCCCTTCAGCTTCGGGAGGCGCATGTGGAGCGGCATCTGGCCACCCTCGAAGCGCTCCGGAACCTGGTAGCGGGCCTTGGTGCCCTTGGTACCACGACCGGCCGTCTTACCCTTCGACGCCTCACCACGACCGACACGGGTCTTGGCGGTCTTGGCGCCCGGGGCGGGACGGAGGTTGTGGATCTTGAGCGGGTTCTGCTCCGCCATGATCAGTCGACCTCCTCGACCGTCACGAGGTGGCGGACGGTGTGCACCATGCCGCGGAACTCGGGGCGGTCCTCCTTGACGACCTGCGTGTTGATCCCCTTGAGACCAAGGGAGCGCAGGGTGTCACGGTGGTTCTGCTTGCTGCCGATGTAGGACTTGACCTGCGTGATCTTGAGCTGCGCCATGATTACGCACCCGCCCCGGCACGCGCACGCAGCAGGGCCGCGGGGGCGACGTCCTCGAGCGGCAGACCACGGCGGGCCGCGATCTCCTCGGGACGCTGCAGGCCCTTCAGGGCCTCCACGGTCGCGTGCACGATGTTGATCGCGTTGTCGGAGCCGAGCGACTTCGACAGCACGTCGTGGATACCGGCGCACTCGAGCACGGCACGCACCGGACCACCGGCGATAACACCGGTACCGGGGGACGCGGGCTTGAGCAGGACGACGCCGGCAGCCTTCTCACCCTGGATGGGGTGCGGGATGGTGCCCTGGATCCGGGGGACCTTGAAGAAGTGCTTCTTGGCCTCCTCAACACCCTTGGCGATGGCGGCCGGCACCTCCTTGGCCTTGCCGTATCCGACACCCACGGTGCCGTCACCGTCGCCCACCACGACCAGCGCGGTGAAGCTGAAGCGACGACCACCCTTCACAACCTTGGCGACGCGGTTGATCGCGACGACGCGCTCAACGTACGCGGTCTTCTCGGCGGCAGCAGCGCCGCCGTCACGGCCCTTCCGGTCCCGCCGCTCGCCGCCACCGGCACCGCCACCGCGGCGCTGGGGTCCAGCCATTGGATTACCTCTCTCTTTCCGCTAGCTACAAGCGGCTCAGAACTTGAGCCCGGCTTCGCGGGCGGCGTCCGCCAGAGCGGCGATGCGCCCGGCGTACTGGTTACCACCACGGTCGAACACGACGGCCTCGACACCGGCGGCCTTGGCACGCTCGGCGACCAGGGCGCCGACCTGCTTGGCCTGCGCGGACTTGTCGCCCTCGCCACCGCGGATCGAGGTGTCCAGGGTGGACGCCGACGCCAGGGTGTGGCCCTTGAGGTCGTCGATCACCTGCGCCACGATGTGACGGTTGGAGCGGGTCACGACCAGACGGGGACGCTCCGCGGTACCCGCGATCCGCTTGCGGATCCGGATGTGACGGCGCTTGATCGCGGCGCGCTTGTAGGCGTCGCCCTTGAGGATCTTCTGCCCGTATGCCATGGCTTACTTACCCGCCTTTCCGACCTTGCGGCGGATGACTTCGCCCTCGTACTTGACGCCCTTGGCCTTGTACGGGTCGGGCCTGCGCAGCTTGCGGATGTTGGCCGCAACCTCGCCGACCTTCTGCTTGTCGATGCCCTCGACCGAGAAGCGAGTGGGGGCCTCCACCTTGAAGGTGATGCCCTCGGGCGCCTCGACCAGAATCGGGTGGCTGTAACCGAGAGCGAACTCGAGGTTCGAACCCTTGGCGGTCACGCGGTAACCGACACCGCTGATCTCGAGCTTCTTCACGTAACCCTGGGTCACGCCGGTGATCATGTTCGCCACCAGCGTGCGGGACAGGCCGTGGAGGGCCTTGTTCTGACGCTCGTCGTTGGGGCGGGTGACGTTGAGAACGCCGTCCTCACCCTTGGCGATGTCGATCGGCGCGACGATGGTGTGGGTCAGCGTGCCCTTGGGGCCCTTGACCGAGACCGTACGGCCGTCGATGGTGACGTCCACGCCGGCGGGAACCGTGATGGGGAGCTTGCCAATACGCGACATAGCTGTTTCCTCCGTTCCCTTCCGCTACCAGACGTAGGCGAGGACTTCCCCACCCACGCCCTTCTTGCCGGCCTGCTTGTCGGTGAGGAGCCCGTGCGACGTGGAGATGATCGCCACGCCGAGGCCGCCGAGCACCTTCGGCAGGTTGGTGGACTTCGCGTACACCCGGAGACCGGGCTTGGAGATCCGCTTGATGCCCGCGATGGAGCGCTCACGGTTCGGGCCGAACTTCAGCTCGAGAACGAGGTTCTTGCCGACCTCGGCGTCCTCGATCTTCCAGCCCGTGATGAAGCCCTCCTGCTGGAGGATCTCCGCGATGTGCGACTTGATCTTCGATGCCGGCATCGTCACGGAGTCGTGGTATGCCGAGTTCGCGTTCCGCAGACGCGTAAGCATGTCTGCGATCGGATCAGTCATGGTCATGAATTGGCCTTCGGCCTCTCTCGCCGGGGTTTCCTGGTGCGCCATCCCTCTCCCCGATCCGAGACGGGACGGGTGCGGCGCGGTGGACCTACGGCGTAGTAAGTCGTATGGGCGGCGACAGACGCCCAACCCCACAAGCCTAAGGCATGCGAGGTGGGCGTCTTACCGCCCTGTCTGCTTACCGAGAGCCTTGGGAATCCCGAACTACCGGGACTACCAGGAGCTCTTGGTCACGCCCGGCAGCTCGCCACGGTGAGCCATCTCACGAAGGCACACGCGGCACAGGCCGAACTTGCGGTACACGGAGTGCGGACGGCCGCAGCGCTGGCAGCGGGTGTAGCCACGCACACCGAACTTGGGCTTGCGAGCAGCCTTGGCAATCAGAGCCTTCTTCGCCATCTCGCTCACGCCTCCTTGAACGGGAAGCCGAGGTGACGAAGGAGCGCGCGGCCCTCAGCGTCGTTGGTCGCCGTGGTGACCACGGTGATGTCCATGCCCCGGGTACGGTCGATCTTGTCCTGGTCGATCTCGTGGAACATGACCTGCTCCGTGAGACCGAAGGTGTAGTTGCCACGGCCGTCGAACTGCTTGGGGGACAGGCCGCGGAAGTCGCGGATGCGCGGCAGCGCGAGCGACAGGGTGCGGTCCAGGAACTCCCACATGCGGTCGCCACGGAGCGTGACGTGGGCACCGATCGGCTGGCCCTCACGCAGCTTGAACTGCGCGATGGACTTGCGGGCCTTGGTGACGGCCGGCTTCTGACCGGTGATGGTGGTCAGGTCGCGGATCGCGCCCTCGATCAGCTTCGAGTCACGGGCGGCGTCGCCGACACCCATGTTGACCACGATCTTGACGAGGCCGGGAACCTGCATGACGTTCTCGTACTTGAACTCGTCACGCAGCTTGCCCGCGATCTCCTCGCGGTACTTCGTCTTCAGACGCGGAGTGGTGGTGGTAGCCATCAGATGTCCTCACCCGTCCGCTTGGCAACGCGGATCTTGTTGCCTTCGTCGTCGAAGCGGTAACCGACACGCGTGACGACCTTGTTGCCGTCCTTCTCCACGACGAGCTGAACGTTGCTCACGTGGATCGGGGCCTCGGTGGTCACGATGCCGCCGGCCTGCGAACCGCGAGCGGTCGGACCGGCCTTGGTGTGCTTCTTGACCCGGTTGACACCCTCGACCAGGACACGGTCCTCGCGGGGGAAGGCCGCGATGACCTTGCCCTGCTTGCCCTTGTCCTTACCGGTGATGACCTGGACCAGGTCGCCCTTCTTGATCTTCATGCTTACAGCACCTCCGGAGCCAGCGAGATGATCTTCATGAACTTCTTCTCGCGCAGCTCACGGCCGACC
The DNA here is from genome assembly GCF_042891955.1 of Streptomyces sp. NPDC001843. Taxonomy (NCBI): domain Bacteria; kingdom Bacillati; phylum Actinomycetota; class Actinomycetes; order Kitasatosporales; family Streptomycetaceae; genus Streptomyces; species Streptomyces sp. NPDC001843. The sequence continues at coordinate 334,697 of NZ_JBIATQ010000008.1, forward strand.
GGGCCGAAGATGCGGGTGCCGCGAGGGTCACCGTCGTTCTTCAGAATGACGGCGGCGTTCTCGTCGAAGCGGATGTACGAGCCGTCCGGACGACGGCGCTCCTTGACGGTGCGAACGATGACCGCCTTGACGACGTCACCCTTCTTCACGTTGCCACCGGGGATCGCGTCCTTGACGGTGGCGACGATGACGTCACCGATGCCCGCGTAGCGGCGACCGGAGCCACCGAGCACACGGATGCAAAGGATCTCCTTCGCACCAGTGTTGTCGGCGACACGCAGTCGCGACTCCTGCTGGATCACGTCTATCTCCTGATCGTCTGCCGGTTCCCTCCGGGGTTGAGCCGGAGAGCCTGGCGGAACTGTCCTGCCGGGATACCCCCGCAGGAATTACTTGCCGGCCCGGCCGAGCCGCGAAGCGGCTCTCGCGACGAGCGCGAGTGCCTCACGCATCTCGGCCGGGGTTCCCGGCGGCGGCTCCGTAAGTCGTCTCACGGAGCGCGCCGGGCGGCGGTCTTTGCTCGGTCTGGCGGAAACCTCGCCGGGAGCGCCCGGCCGGGCCGGGGCCCGGGGGCTTCATCCCCCGGCGGGGGCAGCGGGGCGGAGCCCCGCTTGATTACTTCGCCTTCTCGAGGATCTCGACGACGCGCCAGCGCTTCGTCGCGGACAGCGGCCGGGTCTCCATGAGGAGGACGCGGTCGCCGACACCCGCGGCGTTCTGCTCGTCGTGGGCCTTGAGCTTGTTCGTACGACGGATGACCTTGCCGTACAGCGCGTGCTTGACGCGGTCCTCGACGGCGACGACGACAGTCTTGTCCATCTTGTCGCTGACGACGAGACCCTCACGGGTCTTGCGGAAGCCGCGCGCCTCTGCGTTCTCAGTCACGTTCTTCTCGCTCATCAGGCGTTCTCCACCGTTTCGATGCCCAGCTCACGCTCGCGCATCAGGGTGTAGATCCGCGCGATGTCCTTGCGGACCGCCTTGAGACGGCCGTGGTTCTCGAGCTGACCGGTCGCCGCCTGGAAGCGGAGGTTGAACAGCTCTTCCTTGGCCTCGCGGAGCTTCGCCAGAAGCTCCTCGTTGCCCAGCTCGCGCAGCTCGGACGCCTTGGTACCGGCCGACATCACGCTTCACCTGCCTCGCGCTTGACGATCCGGCACTTCATCGGCAGCTTGTGGGCCGCACGAAGGAGCGCCTCACGGGCGATCTTCTCGTTCGGGTAGGACAGCTCGAACATCACCCGACCCGGGTGAACGTTCGCGATCCACCATTCCGGCGAACCCTTACCGGAACCCATGCGGGTCTCGGCGGGCTTCTTGGTCAGCGGACGGTCCGGGTAGATGTTGATCCAGACCTTGCCGCCACGCTTGATGTGGCGGGTCATCGCGATACGGGCCGCCTCGATCTGGCGGTTGGTCACGTACGCCGGCGTGAGGGCCTGGATGCCGTACTCGCCGAACGCAACCGTCGTACCGCCCTTGGCCTGACCACGGCGCTTCGGGTGGTGCTGCTTGCGGTGCTTGACCCTACGGGGGATCAGCATTTCGGTCAGGCCTCCGTTCCGGTGCTCTCAGCCGGAGCGGACGCGGGAGCCTCGGCCTTGGGGGCCTCGGCGCCGGCAGCCTGCTGCGGCTTGCGACCGCGCCGCTCGCCACCGCGGCCACCACGGGCCGGGCGGTCGGCACCGCCACCGCGAGCCGGGCGGTTACCCGCACGGGCGGCAGCGTTCTCGGCGCGGACCTCGGCGATGTTCTTGACGTCGCCCTTGTAGATCCAGACCTTCACACCGATGCGGCCGAAGGTCGTCTTGGCCTCGAAGAAGCCGTAGTCCACGTTCGCGCGGAGCGTGTGCAGGGGCACGCGGCCCTCGCGGTAGAACTCCGAGCGGGACATCTCGGCGCCACCGAGGCGGCCACCGCACTGGATCTTGATGCCCTTGGCGCCGGCCTTCATCGCCGACTGCATGCTCTTACGCATGGCGCGGCGGAAGGAGACGCGGGAGGAGAGCTGCTCGGCAACGGCCTGGGCCACGAGCTGAGCGTCGGTCTCGGGGTTCTTGACCTCGAGGATGTTCAGCTGGACCTGCTTGCCCGTGAGCTTCTCGAGGTCGCCGCGGATGCGGTCGGCCTCGGCGCCACGGCGGCCGATGACGATGCCCGGACGCGCGGTGTGGATGTCCACGCGGACGCGGTCACGGGTGCGCTCGATCTCGACCTTGGAGATGCCGGCGCGCTCCATGCCGGACGTCATCATCCGACGGATGGCGACGTCTTCCTTGACGTAGTCCTTGTACAGCTTGTCGGCGTACCACCGGGACTTGAAGTCCGTGGTGACACCGAGCCGGAACCCATGCGGGTTAACCTTCTGGCCCATTACCGGGTTCCTTCCTTGCTGCTGACGACCACGGTGATGTGGCTGGTCCGCTTGCGGATCCGGTAGGCACGGCCCTGGGCGCGCGGCCGGAACCGCTTCAGGGTCGGGCCCTCGTCGACGTACGCCTCGGAGATGTAGAGGCTGTCGGCGTCGGTGTGGTCGTAGTTGTGCGCGGCGTTGGCGATGGCGCTGTCGAGCACCTTGCCGACCGGCACGGAGGCTGCCTGCGGAGCGAATCGCAGAACAGCCTGGGCCTCCGTGGCGTCCATGCCACGGATGAGGTCCACCACGCGGCGGGCCTTCATGGGCGTGACGCGGATGTACCGCGCCTGGGCCCTGGCTTCCATGGTTGTCCCTTCAGTTACTTACGTGTCTGAATGCGATCCGCTGCTAGCGGCGCTTCGACTTCCGGTCTTCCTTGACGTGGCCCCGGAAGGTGCGGGTCGGCGAGAACTCGCCGAGCTTGTGGCCGACCATCGACTCGGTGACGAACACCGGGATGTGGGTCTTGCCGTTGTGCACCGCGATCGTGTGGCCGAGCATGGCCGGGACGATCATCGAGCGACGGGACCAGGTCTTGATGACGTTCTTGGTACCGGCTTCGTTCTGGACGTCCACCTTCTTGATCAGGTGGTCGTCGACGAAGGGTCCCTTCTTCAAGCTACGAGGCATCTCAACCCGTCCTTAGCGCTTCTTGTTCGTCTTGCGGCGGCGGACGATGTACTTGTTCGACGCCTTCTTGGGCGAACGAGTACGGCCTTCCTTCTTGCCCCACGGGGACACAGGGTGGCGACCACCGGAGGTCCGGCCCTCACCACCACCGTGCGGGTGGTCAACCGGGTTCATCACGACGCCACGGACGGTCGGGCGAACGCCCAGCCACCGCTTGCGGCCCGCCTTGCCCCAGTTGATGTTGCTCTGCTCGGCGTTGCCGACCTCGCCGACGGTGGCGCGGCAGCGCTGGTCGACCAGGCGGATCTCGCCGGACGGCATGCGGAGGTGGGCCATCGAGCCCTCCTTCGCGAGCAGCTGCACGGAGGCACCGGCGGAGCGGGCGAACTTGGCACCGCCACCGGGACGGAGCTCGATCGCGTGGATCGTGGTACCGACCGGGATGTTGCGGAGCGCCAGGTTGTTGCCCGGCTTGATGTCGGCCCCGGGACCGTTCTCGACGCGGTCACCCTGCTGCAGGTTGCGCGGGGCGAGGATGTAGCGCTTCTCGCCGTCGGCGTAGTGCAGCAGCGCGATGCGCGCGGTGCGGTTGGGGTCGTACTCGATGTGCGCGACCTTCGCCGGCACGCCGTCCTTGTCGTGACGACGGAAGTCGATCACGCGGTAGGCGCGCTTGTGTCCGCCACCCTGGTGGCGAACGGTCACACGACCGGCGTTGTTACGGCCGCCCTTGCTGTGCAGGGGGCGGACCAGCGACTTCTCCGGCGTGGACCGCGTGACCTCGACGAAGTCGGCGACGCTGGCGCCACGACGGCCCGGCGTAGTCGGCTTGTACTTGCGGATTCCCATTTCTCAGTCCTCGTCCGATATCGGACGATCCGGACCGCCCTTAGGCGGTCGGACCGCCGAAGATGTCGATACGGTCGCCCTCGGCGAGGGTCACGATCGCGCGCTTGCTGCCGGCACGCTGACCGAAGCCGGTCTTCGTGCGCTTGCGCTTGCCCTGGCGGTTGATCGTGTTGACCCCGGTGACCTTGACCGAGAAGACCGCCTGGACGGCCTGCTTGATCTGGGTCTTGTTGGCGTTCGGGTCGACGATGAACGTGTACTTGTTCTCGTCGAGGAGCGCGTAGCTCTTCTCGGAGACGACCGGCTTCAGCAGGACGTCACGGGGGTCCGTGTACGACTTGCTCAGCGGGGTCTCGACGGTGTTCTTGCCCTCGGTGGCGTGGCGACGCGCCTTGGCGACGCGCGCGGCCTTGGCGGCCTTGGCGGCCTTCGAGGCAATGCTCGGGTGACGCGTAGCCATCAGGCCTCGCTCCCTTCGGTGTCAGCGGCCTTGGGGCCAGACACGAAGGACTCGAAAGCGGCCTGGGTGAAGACCACGTCGTCCGAGACGAGAACGTCGTACGTGTTCAGCTGGCCCGGCTCCAGGATGTGGACCTGGGGCAGGTTGCGGGCGGACAGCCACGCGGCCTCGTCGGCGCGGTCGACGACCAGGAGCAGGTTCTTGCGCTCGCTGATCTTGCCGAACAGGCTCTTGGCGGCCTTGGTGCTGGGGGTCCCGCCCTCGACCACGCCGGAGACGACGTGGATGCGGTTGTGACGCGCCCGGTCCGTGAGGGCACCGCGCAGGGCGGCGGCCTTCATCTTCTTCGGGGTGCGCTGCGAGTAGTCACGCGGCACGGGACCGTGCACGACGCCACCACCGGCGAACTGCGGCGCGCGGGTCGAACCCTGGCGGGCGCGACCGGTGCCCTTCTGGCGGTACGGCTTCTTGCCACCGCCGCGGACCTCGCCACGCGTCTTGGTCTTGTGGGTGCCCTGGCGGGCAGCGGCCAGCTGCGCGACGACGACCTGGTGGATCAGCGGAACGCTGACCTTGGCGTCGAAGATCTCCGCGGGGAGCTCGACGGAACCGGCCTTGTCGCCAGCCGGCGAAAGGATGTCAACAGTGCTCATCGGTTACCTCAGGCCCCCTTGGCCGCGGTGCGGACCAGGACGAGGCCGCCGTTCGGACCGGGAACCGCGCCCTTGATGAGCAGCAGACCCTTCTCCGCGTCAACGGCGTGGACGGTCAGGTTCTGGGTGGTGACCCGCTCGTTGCCCATGCGACCCGCCATGCGGAGGCCCTTGAACACGCGGCCCGGGGTGGCGCAGCCACCGATGGAACCGGGCGAGCGGTGCTTGCGCTGGGTGCCGTGTCCGGCGCCGAGGCCCTTGAAGTTGTGACGCTTCATGACACCGGCGAAGCCCTTGCCCTTGCTCTTGCCGGTCACGTCCACCTTGACGCCCGCCTCGAAGACCTCAGCGGAGATCTCCTGGCCCAGCGTGTACTCGGAGGCGTCCGCGGTGCGGATCTCGACGAGGTGACGGCGGGGAGTGACGTCGGCCTTGGCGAAGTGGCCCTTGAGGGGCTTGTTCACCTTGCGCGGGTCGATCTCGCCGAACGCGATCTGGACGGACTCGTAGCCGTCGACGTCGTTCGTGCGGACCTGGGTGACGACGTTGGGGCCGGCCTTGACGACGGTGACCGGAACAACACGGTTGTTCTCGTCCCACACCTGCGTCATGCCGAGCTTCTCGCCCAGGATGCCCTTGATCTGCTTAGCCATTCTCAGATCACCGGCCTCAGAGCTTGATCTCGATGTCGACACCGGCCGGGAGGTCGAGTCGCATCAGAGAGTCAACGGTCTTGGGAGTCGGGTCGAGGATGTCGATCAGGCGCTTGTGCGTGCGCATCTCGAAGTGCTCGCGCGAGTCCTTGTACTTGTGCGGCGACTTGATGACGCAGTACACGTTCTTCTCAGTGGGCAGCGGCACCGGGCCCGCGACCGACGCACCAGTGCGGGTCACCGTCTCGACGATCTTCTTCGCCGAGGAGTCGATGACCTCGTGGTCGTAGGCCTTGAGCCGGATGCGGATCTTCTGTCCCGCCATGGCTACTCAGTAGTCCTGTCTCTCTTACGCTCTGGAACCCGGCGGATTCCGTCTGCTGCCTTCGTTTCTCCGACCCACGCGGTCGGGCGTGTCGCGCTTCCACTGACACAGATGTCCCTTGTTCGAACATCCCTGCGGAATGCACACGGCCCTTCCGGAACCGCAGGCCGGGGGCGGAAGGCCCACCGGGTGCCTGGTCGGTGCCGCGCAACGCTTCCCGGAAGATTCCCGTACGTCCGCCCCAGCGCTGCCGTGTGGCAGTTAAGGCGACGAGTACTGTGGGACTCGCTTCCGGTCCCCCCGGCGGGAGGCGCGCAGCATCAACACTCGACCGAGCAACTCGGACAGTCTGCCATATGAGGCGGGGGCTCCGCCAATCGAGCCGGAGAGAATACCCCGAGGGTGACGTAGGTCAAACCGTGCCGGCAGAGGCCGCCTCCGTCCGGTGGCATGTTCACGTGCATAGGTGGGGGTACTCAGGGGGCCCGTGCGAGATGAGTAGCCCGACGGCTGTGGAGCGCCATGGTCGGCGGCTTGGATCGGTCGCATGCAGACGGATGCTCCGGCGACCTCCACGCGCCCCCTCCCCCACGGCTCCCGCGCCATCACCCTGATCAGCGTCTCCCTGGCCGCGGTCATCGGCTTCGGCGCCTACTCCTGTCAGTCGCTGGCGGGCGGGCCGGTGCGGTCGGACGCCGAGTACCGGGAGCGGGTGGCGCAGACGAAGGAGGCGGGGCAACGGACGGTGCGTGCGCTGACCCCGGCCCCGGAGGAGGCCTCGGAACCTCCAGGAAGGACGCTCGACGAAACCGCTGAGACCGACGGCAGCACGTCCTGCGTGGACGACCTGGGCGTCGACGACGACGGCGTCACCCGAGACGAACCCGTCTACCACTGGGAACTGACCTTCACGGGCACTGACGACTACCGCGCCGCCGTCGGCCATCTCCGACGGCAGTGGAAGCGGCAGGGCCTGACCGTCAAGGACGTACCGGCCCCCGGCAAGGGCGAGCCGGGTGCGGGCCTGCCGGGTGTCACCGCCACCGACGACCAGGGCATCGAGCTCTCCTTCCGCCCGGACTGGTACTCCGGCAAGCCCGTGGTGCGCGCCGACGGGGGCTGCGTGCGTCATGCCCGGTGATCACACGTCACAACCGCCTGCTCTCCAGCGGCCCCAAGTACGTCGGCTCCAGCCCGCCCGTGTCGATGACCAGCCGCTGGAGCACCACCGTCGGGTCCACCATCCAGAACTTCAACCGGTGCGCCCCGGCACGGTCCACCGTGTGTCTCGTGGCCGTGCGGTTCACGTTGTCGGAGGTGTTGCGGGCCCAGACGGCGTTCAGCAGGCCGTCGTCCGCGCCGACGTTGATGTCGACGGTCCGGATGTCCCCGTCGTCCAGGGACACCCCGTACCGCAACCCACCCGTCGGCAGAGCCGGGTTCCGCGGTGACAGGTACGCCCACACCGTCACCTCCCCCGGATCCACCGACAGCAGGCTCACCTCGTACTCCAGCCGCGGCGAAGACCCCCCGGGCACCCTCCGCGCCCCCGTCACCGGCCACGGCGTCATCCCCGCCCCGGTGCGGCCGATGCCCTCCAGGCGCCGCCACTTCCCCACCGCGCGGTCGTAGTGGTCCGCGTCGATCGCCACGTAACCGCCCGCCTCGACGAAGCCGCGCAGGCCCCGTCGCGAAGGGTTGTCCGTCACGCACGCGACCGTCACCGAACTCCCCGCGCCGGTCACCGTCAGCGTGGCCTCCGTCCGGCCGCGCGGAGCCTTCGACCAGTCCACGCTCACCTCGACCCGCACCTGCCGCTCCACCCGTCCCCGCGGCCGGTCCACCACCAGCCACGGAGCCGAGGTCTCCACCCGGTAGTCGAAGGAGGTACGGCCCCGGTTGAAGAGCTCCACGTACTGCCGCGGCCGCGTCTGGTACGGGCTGAACTCCGGCAGCACCGCCCGCCGCCCCGACGCTCCGCCCGGCCACCAGTCCCCCGAGTCCTCCGAGCCGTCCGGCGACACGCCCAGTTCCGCGGCGACCGGCACCTCCACCCGCTTCACCACCGGGAACAACACGTCCGGCAGAGCCACGTTGTCCTTCTCCGGCTGCTGCCACGGCGCGTTCGGGCCGTATCGGTCCACGTCCCCGTAGTCGATGTGCGGCTGGGTCTGGAAGCCCTTCCATTTGCCCCCGGCCACCTGGGAGTTGAAGCGGTCGGCCAGTGCGAGGTCCTTCTCCAGTCCGGCCTCCGCCTCCCCCGCCCTGTCGTTCGCCGCCGCCCTGCCCTGCTTGGCGTAGAGGAGGTTCTTGAACTCGGCCTCCCGCAGCGCGTACAGGTTCGCGGTCGCCGCCACCTCGTAGCCCACCAGCTCGAACCACGCGTCCTGCACCCCGGCCGGCAGCTTGCGTGCGATGCGGTCCGCCTTGCGCGCCAGGCCCTTCCACTCCGCCGTCACCCGCTCCAGCTCCCGGTGGCGGAAGTAGTACGGGGTCTGCTGGTCGTCGTTCGCCGGTTGCCCGGCGTCGTTCAGGGTGATCCGGCGGTTCAGGAGTTCCGGCTTGCGGCGGGCCTGCAGCCGGCCGTACTCCGCCAGTACCGACGCGATCGCCTCCGCCTCGCCCCCGCCGAAGTTCTGGCGGGCGTACCCGCGCTCCCATTCGCCCAGCCGGTCCAGGTCCCAGCGGTCCGGGTTCCAGGCGTAGGTGAGGAAGAACTCGGTCGGCAGCTCGTTGCCCTTCAGGTCGCCGACGTTCGCCACCCACAGGCCGTGGTTGCCGTAGGCGTGCGCCTGGTGGAGCTGGTCCCAGGTGTTGCGCAGGTTCGCCGTGTCGACCCACTTGTAGTTCCGGCCCGCGCCGACGTAGTCGAAGTGGTAGTACAGGCCGTAGCCCCCGGTCCTCGTCCCCTCCGCCGGGTCCGGGTGCTTGCGGATGTTGCCCCAGTTGTCGTCGGTGAGGACCACCGTGACGTCGTCCGGGGCGCGCAGGCCCCGGTCCCAGTACCGCTGCACCTCCTTGTACAGCGTCCACACCTGCGGAGTCTCGGCAGCGGGTCGGCCCGTCACCTCCTCGATGATCTGCCGCTGCGTCGCGATGATCTCCTGCATCAGTTCGATGCCGTCGCCGTCGGGGAGGCTGGTGTCGCCGTTGCCGCGCATTCCCAGGGTCACGACGCCCTCGAAGCCCTGGTCCACCATGCGCTGGATGCCGGCCCGCCAGTACTTCCTGATCGCCTCGGCGTTGCGGCGGTACGACCACTCCCCTGTGCCCCCGTAGGGGTCCTTGCCGCCGCTCGCATGGCGGTTCCACTCCTCGATGCCGCGCATCATCGGCGCCTCGTGAGACGTGCCCATGACAACGCCGTACTCCGAGGCCCGCCGGTGGTTCTCCGGGTCGTCCTCGGCGAAGGCCCGTCCCCACACCGCCGGCCACAGGTAGTTCCCCTTCAGGCGCAGCAGCACCTCGAACACCTTCGCGTAGAAGTCCGCGTTGAAGCCGCCCGGGTAGCCCGGCGCCTTCCCGGGGCCGAAGTACGCCGGCGCCCAGGTGCCGAGGGCCGGGTTCTCGTCGTTGACGAAGAAGCCGCGGTACTTCACCGCCGGAGTGCCCTGCGTGTACCGGCCGGGCAGCACCCAGACCCCGCTCCGGCGCACCGGGGGCACGTCGTCCCACCAGTGCCACGGGGAGACACCGATGCCGTACGAGACGTCGTACGCGCCGTAGATCGTGCCGCGGGGGTCGCTGCCCGCGATGACAAGGGCGCGCTCCACGCCCGGCATCGGGTGGTCCACGACCGTCTGCAGCGAGGTCTCCCACTTGCCGCGCACCCCCGTGACGTCCAGCTTGCCGGACTTCACCAGGCCGTCGATCAGCGGGCTGCGGCCGATGGTGCCCAGCAGTACCGGGTGGCGTCCGATCGTGGAGCCGGGCCGTACGCCCGTCACCCGCTCGAGGTCGTCCCGCAGGTCCCCCGCCACCCGTACGACCCCGGGGTGGTCCTCGGCGCTGACCACGACGGGCGCGCCGACCAGCGAGAACGCCCCGCCGGTGAACGAGACGTACGCGCCCGGGTCCGTCACCCGCAGGCTTCCGCTTTCCTCTCCGGCCCACGCGACCCCCGAGGCCAGCACCGGCACCGAGGCCAGTCCCGCACCGACCACGGCCCTGCGACTGACAGGCATACCTCACCCCTCTACCCGAATTTGGTCAGCGGCATGACAAATGCTGGGGCGTGTGACGCGGGGGGACAACGGGTCGTGCGCGGCGAATAGTTTCGAAGTCCGGGAATCCGCGGGGAAAGCAAGTCCCGGGAAACCGCCGGGGAAAGCGAAGAGGCCCGTACGACCGAAGTCGTACGGGCCCCTTCAGAGCTACCAGGCAGATACCCGCCGGGTCAGTTCAAGATCACTTGTTGATCTTGGTGACCTGGCCGGCGCCCACGGTCCGGCCACCCTCACGGATGGCGAACTTCAGGCCCTCTTCCATGGCGACGGGCTGGATGAGCTCCACCTTCATCTCGGTGTTGTCACCCGGCATGACCATCTCGGTGCCCTCGGGGAGGGTCACGACGCCGGTCACGTCCGTCGTACGGAAGTAGAACTGCGGACGGTAGTTGTTGAAGAACGGCGTGTGGCGGCCACCCTCGTCCTTGGAGAGGATGTAGGCCTGCGCCTCGAACTCGGTGTGCGGGGTGACCGAGCCCGGCTTGATGATGACCTGGCCGCGCTCGACGTCCTCGCGCTTGATGCCGCGGAGCAGCAGACCGACGTTCTCACCGGCCTGGCCCTCGTCGAGCAGCTTGCGGAACATCTCGATGCCGGTGACCGTGGTGGAGGTCTTCTCCTGCTTGATACCGATGATGTCCACGGTCTCGTTGACCTTGAGGACACCACGCTCGATACGGCCGGTGACGACCGTACCGCGACCGGTGATCGTGAAGACGTCCTCGATCGGCATCAGGAACGGCTTGTCGACGTCACGCTCGGGCTCCGGGATGGAGGTGTCGACGGCGTTCATCAGCTCGAGGACCGACTCGGTCCACTTCGCGTCGCCCTCGAGCGCCTTCAGCGCGGAGACACGGACGACCGGCAGGTCGTCGCCCGGGAACTCGTACTCGGAGAGGAGCTCACGAACCTCGAGCTCGACGAGCTCCATGATCTCCTCGTCGTCCACCATGTCGGCCTTGTTCAGGGCGACGACGATGTACGGAACGCCGACCTGGCGGGCCAGGAGCACGTGCTCCTTGGTCTGCGGCATCGGGCCGTCGGTGGCGGCGACCACGAGGATGGCGCCGTCCATCTGCGCCGCACCCGTGATCATGTTCTTGATGTAGTCCGCGTGACCCGGGCAGTCGACGTGGGCGTAGTGACGCGCCTCGGTCTGGTACTCGACGTGCGCGATGGAGATGGTGATACCGCGCTGGCGCTCCTCAGGAGCCTTGTCGATGTTGTCGAACGGGGTGGCCTCGTTCAGCTCCGGGTACGCGTCGTGCAGCACCTTGGTAATGGCGGCCGTGAGGGTCGTCTTACCGTGGTCGATGTGACCGATGGTGCCGATGTTGACGTGCGGCTTAGTCCGCTCGAACTTCGCCTTCGCCACTGGGGTCCTCCTGTGGAGTGGTTCTGTACGCCTTACTTCATCGGCGCCAGGTGATCTTTGCTGGATGTCCCGGAACCCGGGGCATTCACCCGGCGATTGCCGCTGAATGCCCCTTGAGGCTCCGGAGTCAAGCCTACGGCGTGTAAACGGAGAGTGTTACTCGCCCTTGGCCTTCGCGATGATCTCCTCGGCGACGTTCCGCGGAACCTCGGCGTAGGAGTCGAACTGCATCGAGTAGCTTGCGCGACCCGACGTCTTGCTGCGGAGGTCGCCGACGTAGCCGAACATCTCCGACAGGGGCACGAGGCCCTTCACGACGCGGGCACCAGCCCGCTCCTCCATGGCCTGGATCTGGCCACGGCGGGAGTTGATGTCGCCGATGACCTCGCCCATGTAGTCCTCGGGCGTGGTGACCTCGACGGCCATCATCGGCTCGAGCAGCACGGGGCTGGCCTTGCGCGCGGCCTCCTTGAAGGCCTGCGAACCGGCGATCTTGAAGGCGAGCTCGGAGGAGTCGACCTCGTGGTAGGCGCCGTCGTGGAGGATGACGCGCACGCCGGTCATCTCGTAACCGGCGAGGATGCCGAACTGCATGGCCTCCTGCGCACCGGCGTCGACCGAAGGGATGTACTCCTTCGGGATGCGACCACCGGTCACCTTGTTCACGAACTCGTACGAGACGTCGCCGCCCTCGAGGGGCTCGATGCCGATCTGCACCTTGGCGAACTGACCCGTACCACCGGTCTGCTTCTTGTGCGTGTAGTCGACGCGCTCGACGGCCTTGCGGATCGTCTCGCGGTAGGCCACCTGCGGCTTGCCGACGTTCGCCTCGACCTTGAACTCGCGCTTCATGCGGTCGACGAGCACCTCGAGGTGCAGCTCGCCCATACCGCCGATGACGGTCTGGCCGGTCTCCTCGTTGGTGTGCACCTGGAAGGAGGGGTCCTCCTCCGCGAGACGCTGGATGGCGACACCCAGCTTCTCCTGGTCACCCTTGGACTTGGGCTCGATCGCGACCTCGATGACCGGCGCCGGGAAGTCCATGGACTCCAGGATCACCGGGTTCTTCTCGTCGCACAGCGTCTCACCGGTCGTGGTCTGCTTCAGACCCATGACGGCGATGATGTCGCCGGCGCCCACCGCGTCGATCTCCTCACGCTTGTTCGCGTGCATGCGGTAGATCTTGCCGATGCGCTCCTTCTTGCCCTTGACGGAGTTCAGCACCGAGGTGCCGGACTCCAGGCGGCCCGAGTAGACCCGGACGAAGGTGAGCTTGCCGAGGTGCGGGTCGCTCATGATCTTGAACGCCAGCGCGGAGAGGGGCTCCTCGTCGGACGGCTTGCGCTTGACGACCGTCTCCGGGTCCTTGACGTCGTGGCCCTCGATGGCCTCGATGTCGACCGGGGAAGGCAGGTAGCGCACGACCGCGTCGAGCAGGGGCTGAACGCCCTTGTTCTTGAACGCGGTGCCGCAGAACACCGGGGTCACGGTGGTGCCGGTGCCCTTGCCGGACGCGATGGTGATACGACGGATCGCGGCGTACAGCTGCTCCACGGAAGGCTCCTGGCCCTCCAGGTACAGCTCCATGAGCTCTTCGTCGTTCTCGGCCACGGCCTCGAGCAGCTTGCCGCGGTACTCCTCGGCAGCCTCGGCGTGCGTGTCCGGGATGTCGACGGTGTCGTACATCTCGCCCTTGGTGGCCTCGGCGGACCAGACCAGGGCCTTCATCGTCACGAGGTCGATGACGCCCTTGAAGTCGGCCTCGGCACCGATCGGGAGCTGCATCACGATCGGCTGCGCGCCCAGGCGGTCGCTGATCATGTCGACGCAGCGGTGGAACTCGGCGCCGGTGCGGTCGAGCTTGTTGACGAAGCAGATACGCGGAACGCCGTAGCGGTCCGCCTGACGCCACACCGTCTCGGACTGCGGCTCAACACCGGCGACGCCGTCGAACACCGTCACGGCACCGTCGAGCACGCGCAGGGAACGCTCCACCTCGACGGTGAAGTCGACGTGGCCCGGCGTGTCGATGATGTTGATGGTGTGGTCGACGTCTTCCAGCGGCCAGTGACAGGTGGTGGCAGCAGAGGTGATCGTGATGCCACGCTCCTGCTCCTGCTCCATCCAGTCCATGGTGGCAGCGCCGTCGTGGACCTCACCGATCTTGTAAGACACACCGGTGTAGAACAGGATCCGCTCGGTGGTGGTCGTCTTGCCCGCGTCGATGTGGGCCATGATCCCGATGTTGCGGACCTTGGCCAGGTCAAGTGAAGTGGTAGCCATAAGGCTTCAGTCTTCTCTCGGTCTCGATGTGGGTAGCGACTACCAGCGGTAGTGCGCGAAGGCCTTGTTGGACTCGGCCATCTTGTGCGTGTCCTCGCGCTTCTTCACAGCGGCACCGAGGCCGTTGGAGGCGTCGAGAAGCTCGTTGAGCAGACGCTCGGTCATGGTCTTCTCGCGACGGGCGCGGGAGTAACCGACCAGCCAGCGCAGCGCGAGCGTGTTGGCACGACCGGGCTTGACCTCGATCGGAACCTGGTACGTCGCACCACCGACACGGCGGGACTTGACCTCGAGGGTCGGCTTGATGTTCTCCAGTGCGCGCTTCAGCGTGATGATCGGGTCGTTGCCCGTCTTCTCACGCAGCCCCTCCATGGCGCCGTAGACGATGCGCTCGGCGGTGGAGCGCTTGCCGTTCAGCAGCACCTTGTTGATCAGGGAGGTCACCAGAGGAGAACCGTAGACCGGGTCGATGATGACCGGGCGCTTCGGGGCGGGGCCCTTACGAGGCATTCTTACTTCTCCTTCTTGGCGCCGTAACGGCTGCGAGCCTGCTTGCGGTTCTTGACACCCTGGGTGTCGAGCGAGCCGCGGATGATCTTGTAGCGAACACCCGGCAGGTCCTTCACACGGCCGCCGCGCACGAGCACGATGGAGTGCTCCTGCAGGTTGTGTCCCTCACCCGGAATGTAAGCGGTGACCTCGATCCCGCTGGTCAGACGCACACGCGCGACCTTACGCAGGGCCGAGTTCGGCTTCTTCGGGGTGGTCGTGAACACACGCGTGCAGACGCCGCGACGCTGAGGGGAACCCTCGAGTGCGGGCGTCTTGTTCTTCTCGACCTTGTCCTGCCGGCCCTTGCGGACCAGCTGCTGGATCGTAGGCACTACTTCTCCGGTTTCTGTGTGCCGAATGGTGAAGCTAACCTGGAACGTCGCCGACCCACGCGGTCGGGTGTGTCGAATCCGGCAGACTCTCACCGCCAGGTGAGGAAGGCGCAGATTACGGTGGCCGGTCACGGCTCACTATGCGGTTTGAAGGCACGCACGAGAGCCAGGGCACACCCCAGGCACAAGGTCTGAGCGTACCTAGCTCACGGACTTCGGTCAAAACGAATGGAGCGCGCCGCTACACGCCGGACTTGTCCCGGTTCTCCTTCCCTGCTACGTGACGCTTACGCGTGAATCCTGCCCGTTCCGCTCTCCTACGGCCCGCCGCTTCAGTACGTTGAGCGGTCGCTGTATCGGCTTGGGGGACGAGGTTCGATGACGGGGGACATACCGCACGCGCCACCACGGCAGACGACAGCCGGGACACCGGGCCGGCCGCACGGCGACGCGGCCGGGGACGACGGTCTCGACGACCGGGTGCCGTTCCTGGCCCGGCTGGAGAAGACCGACCGGGCCGCGCTGCTCGCGCTCGGGCACGAGATGGAGTTCGCGCCCCGGGGCGTGCTGTTGCATCAGAGCGAACCGTCCTCGCACGTGCTGTTCGTCGTCCAGGGCTGGACGAAGGTCACGGCGGCGGCCGCCAACGGCTACGAGGCCCTGCTCGCGCTGCGCGGTCCCGGCGACATCATCGGAGAGTCGGCAGCGCTGACCGGCCGGACCCGCTCGGCCACCGTGACCGCGCTGGAGGAGGTACGGACGGTGGCCGTCCAGCGCGAGCGTTTCACGGACTTCCTGGCCCGCTCCCCCGCCGTCTCCTTCGCCCTGCTCGGCCTCGCCTCGGACCGCACCCGTGCCGCCGACCGGCGCCGCCTGGAGTTCGCCTCCATGACCGTCAAGGAGCGCTTCGCGACTCTCCTGCTCGACCTCACCCGCACCCACGGCCGCCGCACCGACGACGGCATCGAACTCTCCGTACCCCTGAGCAAACAGGAACTCGCCGGTTCGGTGGGCGCCTCGCGCGAGGCGGTCCAGCGGCTGCTGAAGGAACTGCGCGAGCGGGGCGTGGTCCTCACCGGACGCCGGGCGATGGTGATCGTACGGCCGGACGTCCTGCGCCGGATCGCCCGTGCGGAGGGCGCGGAGTGAGGGGCGGCGCGGACGAGAAGGCTTTCGCCGCGGCCCAAGTGCCTTACGGCCGGGGCGGGACGGGAGCCGGCGCGGACGGTCGCCCTCCGTGGCCGCCGGGAGGCCCTCCGCCCGGGGCGACGTCGTGTGCGAACGCCCCAGCCGCTTCCGTGCACCCAGCCGCTTCTGTGCACACGGTCACAGTCCGAGTGGGTCATCCGTCCTCACGTCCCTCTCGCCCCCGGCGCCACCCTTCTGACACGGGCGAGGCCCGACCCCGCAGGACAGCCACCGAAAGGCGACCATGACCGACCCCGTGAGCCGGACGATGCTCCTGCTCGACATCGAGAAGTACAGCGACCGGGACGACGTCGAGCAGGCGTACCTGCGACGCGTTCTCTACGACATCGCCGACCGCGCCCTGGAACGCGCCGGCATCGACGAGACCCGCCGGCTACGGGCCGACCGGGGCGACTCCGTCATGGAGCTGATCGACGCCAACGCCTCTGTGACGGCACTGCTGCGGGCCCTGCTCACCGAGGTGCCGTCCCAACTGCACGGCTACAACCGGCTGGCGTCGCGCTCGGCCCAGATCCGGCTGCGGGGCGTGGTCGCCACGGGCTACGTCGCCGTCGACACGCACGGCGGCTGGGTCGGCTCCGACCTCAACCACGCTTGCCGGCTGCTCGACGCCCCGCTCCTGCGCGCCGCCCTGCGGGAGCGGACGGACGGTTTCGCGCTGTGCGTGTCGGAGGGCGTGCACACGGGGATCGTCCGCCACGACCACCACGGGATCCCGGCCGACGACTTCCATCCGGTCACCGTCACCAGCAAGAACGGCCCACTGCGCGCCTGGCTCCACGGCCCGGTACCGCACGGCACCCAGAACCACGGTGACACGGGGGCGGGGGAGGCCCCGGTGCCGACGACGTCGGGGGACGTCCCGGCACCGGGGCCACGGACCAGGGAGGCACCGGCACCGCCCACGCCCGGAGCGCACGCACAGCCGGCGCCGGCCGCCGGCGGTGTCGTCTTCAACCTCGGCGGCTCACCCCGCATCGGCGGCAGTCTCGTGGGCGGGGACCAGCACGGCGTGTCCGGTGGGCAGGTCACGGGGGACGTGCACCTCGGCGGAACGACGGGTGAGGAGTCGTGACGGGCTCGCCGCCGTCCGGGGCCACCCCGGACGGCCACACCGCCGGCGCCGCTTCCCCGCACCAGCCCCGGCCGGGTCAGTCCGCCGCGGGGCACGCCTCCCCGAGACAGTCGCCGCCCAGACCGTCGTCCCAGAGGCAGTCCCCGCCCCGGCAGCCGGCACCGCCGAGACAGGGAGACCCGGGGCAGCCGGAGCCCGGCGACGACCCGGGTCCCCACGCAGACCCGCATGCCTACGCCGACCTGGAGCCCGAGGCGGAGGGCGCCCAGGAAGCCCGGGCCGCACAGCGGGAGTTGGTCGCCCACACCCCGGGGTTCTTCCTCGGCGACGACGCCCGTGTCGGCGGCAGCCTGGTGGGCGGGGACCAGCACGGCGTGTCCGGCGGCCAGGTCCGCGGTGACGTCTACATGGGCGGCCGCACCGAGATCCACCACCACGGCCCCGCGGGCACCGCCCCCGACGCCTCCGGTGAGATACCGCCCGAGCAACTCAAGGAGCTCGCGGCCGTCTTCGCCGAGGGCCCCGCCTTCGCCGCCGCTCTGGAACGGTTACGCGAGGAGCGGGTACTGGTCCTCTGCGGCGCCCACACCACCGGCCGCAACGCCGCCGCCCTGATGCTCATGCACCGCCTCGGCGTCTCCGCCGTCCACGCGCTGAGCCCCGAGACCCCGCCCGCCGCCCTGAGCGGGCAGCTCACCCAGTCCGGCGGCCACGTTCTGCGCGACCTTCCCCTCAGCCGCAACCGGCCGCTGCGCGACACCCACCTGTTCGCGGCCCGCGACCAGCTCGCCAAGACCGACGGCTACCTCGTCGTCACCGTGGAGAAGTCCCCCCACCTGCGCGGCGTCACCCCCTGTCCGTGGACTCCGCCGCCCGCCGAGGACGTCGTACGGTCCCTGCTGAACCGGCGCAGACCCGGCGAGGCCGACGCCCTGCTCGCGCTCCCGCCGGTGGCCGATTTCCTCGCCGACGCCGACCGTCATCCGGCCGAGGCCGCCGCGTTCGCCGAGGCGCTGGCCGCGTACGACGGCAGCCCGGACGCGCTGGCACGACTCGCGGACTTCGGGCAGGCCGCCGTGGAGAAGCAGTGCCGCGACTGGCTCGGCGACCCGGACACCGGACTGCGCGAGAAGGCCTTCCTGATCGCGCTCGCCGTCTTCGACCAGGCGCCCTATGTGCTCGCCGCCGAGCTCGCCGACAAACTGTTCGTGCACTTCGAGCGGTTGCAGCACCCGGAGAAGCCGCCGACGATCCCGGTCTTCGGGCCGACCGCCGAGGACCGCCTCCTGCTCGCCCGGGCCGAGGGGGAGATACGGCAGGAGCAGACGGACTGGGGGCCGGTCCCGCAGTACATGGCCGCCTTCCGCGACGAGCGCACTCCCCAGGTACTGCTCACCGAGGTGTGGACCAGCCACCCCTCGGCCCGCCCGGCCCTGGTCGAGTGGCTGAAACTGCTCGCCCGCGACGGCCGCCCCCTGGTCCGTACCCGCGCCGCCGCGGCCACCGCGCTGCTCGCCGCCGCCGACCTGCCCTCCACGATGGCGCTGCTCGTCGACGACTGGGCGACCGCTCGCGGCTTCGGCCCGCGCGTCACCGCCGCCAACACGCTCGTCCTGGCCCAACTCCTGGGCGCTCCCGTCGTGCTGCGGCTGCTCACCCAGTGGTGCAACGACGGCCAGTGGGGCCGGCGGTGGACCGCCATACGCGCCCTCGGCCTGCTCGCCCCGCTCCGCCCCGACCTGGCCGGGCCGGCGCTCGACGCGCTGGCCTCGCGCGCCCGGGTCGACGCAAGCAACGCGGCCGAGCAGCACAACCTCACCGAGTCCGCCGCCCTGTTGCTGTCCGCGGGCCAGCGCCGCGGGGAGGTGCTCGCCGAGTTCGTACGGCTGCTCTACCGGGACACCCCCGCGGTCCGCGACCTGGCTCTGGCCGCCTTCGCCCGCGCCTGCGACAACGACGAGGACGGCGCGCTCGTCGGCTGGTACGCCGACACCGGCATGTACCAGGCGGACGCGGCCCGTGACATGGCCACCTTGTGGCGCACCGCGCTCAACGACCGTGCCCACACCCGGGCCGCCCTGAACGCCCTGCACACCTGGGTGCACGTCGCCGCCCGCCGCACGGACGCCGCGCTGGCCCTGGAGTTGCTGCTGCCCGCGCTGATCGTCACCGCGGACGACCGCAAGCGCCTCGACCACGAACTGCGGACGATGCGCGCCGAGGACGGCAGCCGGCGACCGCCGCTGGCCGAACACCTGCTCACGGTGCTGCACCCGGGCACCACGGAAACACCCCAGGACACGAGGAGTTGAGCCATGGCGGACTTCCGCCGACCGCCGGAGTGGACGCAGAACGCCGACCGGCACACCGCGCTGGTCGACCCGGTGCTGACCGTGCGTCCGATCTCGCGGTTCGACTACACCGCCCGCAAACAGGTCGGCGCGATCGACCACGCCCTGGTCTTCGTCACCAGCGGCGGCTCGTACGACGTCTACATGCCGCCGCACCGGCCGAGCCGCACGGACGCGGCGACCCGCCGTTACACCTCCGTGTACGAGGTGGACATGGGCAGCCACCCGGTCCAGCTGGAGCTCGAACTGCCCAGTGACGACGACGCGTTCGCCTTCGGGGTGACCGCCGACCTGACCTGGCGGGTGGCGGACCCGATCGCCTTCGTGGCGAGCGGCGAGCGGGACGTGCCGACCCGGCTCACCCGCGAACTCCAGCAGGTGGCCCGCCCGGTCACCCGCCGCTTCCCCATCGAGGACAGCCCCGGCGCCGAACGGGCCGTGCAGCGGGTGGTCGAGGAGGAGGGCCACTTCGCCACCGGGACCGGTCTGCACGTGACCTGCGTGGTGCGGTTGCGTCTGGACGACGACGCGATCGCCCACCGCCGCCGCAAGCGCACCCTGCGCTACGAGTCGGAGATGCTCGACCCCGAGCACGAGTACCGGATGCGGCAGGCGCAGCTCGAGCACCAGTTGGAGGTGCTGCGCGGACAGCAGTCCCAGGAACTGGTGGCGCAGAAGATCGCCTTCTACCAGTACTGGCTGCAGCACGGTGGCGTCGCCGCCTGGGCCCTGCACCTCGCGGCCCACCCCGGGGACACCCGGACGGCCATCGGCGCCCTGCAGAAGGACCAGATCGGCGCCATCCGCAAGGAACTCGAACTGATCGCCGGGGACACCCTGGAGGACTACCAGAAGGCAGAGTCGGCGCGGACCGTGCTGCGCTCCGTCGACGACCTCATGCGCGAGCAGGCGGCGCCGCCCGAAGCCCTGCCCCCGGGCGTTCCGCCGCAGCAGCCGTACGTCCCCCCACAGCCCTACGCCCCGGGCCCACCGCCCGCCCAGCCGCCGGCGCCCTACCTCGCACCGCCCGGCACCCCGGCCCCGTACGACCCGACGGCACAGGGGACCGCCGGGTCGTACGGACAGCAGCCGCCTTATGGCCCACCGACGCCAGGACAGCCTCAGTACGGGCAACCCCAGTACGGACCACCGCAGTACGGACCACCGCAGTACGGACCACCGCAGTACGGGCAGCCGACGCCGGGGCAGCCGCACGAGCAGTCGCCC
The DNA here is from genome assembly GCF_042891955.1 of Streptomyces sp. NPDC001843. NCBI lineage: Bacteria > Bacillati > Actinomycetota > Actinomycetes > Kitasatosporales > Streptomycetaceae > Streptomyces > Streptomyces sp. NPDC001843. Next base: position 355,312 of record NZ_JBIATQ010000008.1, read on the forward strand.
GCCGGACAGCCGTCCTACGACCAGACGACGGTCCCGACGCCTCCGCCGCCGCCCCCAGCCGGCACGCCTCCCCTGACCCTCGTCTCCGACGGCCCCGCACCGGCCGTACCGCCCCCGCCCGGCGTGCCCCCGGAGCAGTCCCCCGAAGCGGGGTCGGCGTGACCTCCCCGGGCACCACCACGCCTCCCGCCACCACCGGCCCCGCCCCCGCCCTCGCCGCCAACCGCACCGCGGAGCGCCTGCTCACCGAGCTGCGGGGGGAGATCGCGCGGGCCGACACCAAGGCCTCCGTGCTCGTGGCGGCGCTGGGCATGACAGCGGGGGTGTTCACCGGACTGCTGGCCGGGCGGGACTGGTCGACCAGCCGGCTCTCCGGTCCCGCGGCCGTCCTGTGGTGGGCCGGGGCGACCGCGCTGGCCCTGTCGCTGCTCGCGCTGCTGCTCGCCGTCCTCCCCCGCTACCGCTCCGGCTCATGGGCCGAGGGGCGCCCCCTGTGCTACTTCGGTGACATCCAGGAGGCGGTACGGGAAGGGCGGCTGGCCGAGGCCCTCGCCGACACCGACCGCGATCCCACCGCCGCCCTGCTGGCCGCGCTCACCGAGACCAGCCGGATCGCCGCGTCCAAGCACCGGTGGATCCGCACCGGCCTGATCGCCTTCTGCGTCGGCACCCTGCTCCTGCCCACCGCCGCACTCCTGGGCTGACGGCCCGCGCTCGAACGCCCCGACAGCCGGCCCGGCCTCCCCGCGCACGTACGACCCGCACCAGAAGGAGCCTCCGCTCATGTCCCAGCCGCCCGACCCCTCCGTGCCGCCCCAGTACCCCGAGCCGGCCTACCCCGACGCCACGGCCCCGCAGCCGCCCGCCTACCCGGCGGCACCGCCGACCGCCCCGCCGTCGTACCCCGGCGAGCCCGCCTACCCCACAGCCGCCCCGCAGTACCCGCACACCGCCCCCGGCCACCCTGCCGCCGCACCGGCCTACCCGGCCGCCGCCCCTACGTACCCGGGCCAGGCACCCGCGTACCCGGCCCAGCCCCCCGCGTCCGGCGCCCAGGCATATCCGGGCCAGCCCCCCGCATACCCGGCGCCCCCCGGTCATCCCACCGCGGGCCCCGGCCACCCGCCCACCGGCGGCATCCCGGCACCACCCGCCACCCCACCCGCCGCGCCCCCGCAGTACCCCGCCGCCTACCCGCCGCCCCCGCAGACGGCCGCGGTCCCGCCCCAGGCCCCGTACGCCCCAGGAATGCCCCCACCCGCGCCTCCCTCCGCCCCCGGCTTCTCCCCCGCCTTCTCCCCCTCCCCACCCCCCGTCCCCGAACCGGCCCCGGACGACCTCGACTACCGCCACCGCGGCGCCCGTCTGCACGTCGCCGAGCACCAGCGCGGGGCCGACGCCACGGCGATCGGGCGGCTGGCGGTGCAGCTTCCGGGGGCGCTGGTGAGCCTCGCGTTGGTCAGTTCCATAGCCCTCGGCATCTTCGGTGACGTCGTGGGAACGATCGTGATCCTCGCCTGGGTCGCGTCCGGCCTGCTCGTCTTCCACCGGCCGACGGAGCTGGCCTTCGCCCGGTACGTGCTCAAGCTGCGCATCCCCACTCCGGAGGAGCTGGCCCGCCTGCAGCCGATCTGGAACGAGGTGACCGCCCGCGCGGGCATCGAGCCGGGCACGTACGAGCTGATGGTGGAGAACAGCGACGAGCTGAACGCGGTCGCCGTGGCCGGCCATGTCGTCGGCGTCACGACGTACTCCCTGAACCGGATCCCGAGCAGCAACCTGGCCGCCGTGCTCGCGCACGAGCTGGGACACCACACCGGCGGGCACGCCTGGGCCGGTCTGCTCGGCTACTGGTACTCGCTGCCCGGCCGGATCGCCTGGGCGGCGACCAGGGGGCTGGCCAGGTTCGCGATCGCGGTCGCCAGCATCTTCTCCATGGCGGCGACCGGGTTCCTGATCCTGTTCATGGCGATGGTCGCGGCCGCCGCGCTCTTCGCCGCCTGGTACATCACCATCCCGCTCGTGGTCGCCCCGTACCTGCTGGCCTACGCGGGCCGGCGCGGCGAGCTGCGCGCCGACCAGCAGGCCGCCGAACTGGGCTTCGCCCGCCAGTTGTCCGAGGTGCTGTACCACTTCCAGAACGAGGAGACAGCGGCGAAGGCGGCCCTGGCCGCGCAGGGGCAGAAGCTCCAGGAGCCCGGCACCCTGGCCAGGCTCCTGTCCACCCACCCCGATCACCAGACCCGTCTGACGGCCCTGCATCCCTACCTGGGCCTCGCCCGCTGACGTTCCCGAGACAACGCCGAAGGGCGGCCACCCCACGGGGGTGGCCGCCCTTCAGTGCGTCAGCCGGACGCTCGCTTACTGGTTGTAAGGACCGTAGTCGTAGTCCTCCAGCGGAACGGCCTGGCCGGAGCCGGTGCCGAACGGCGAGTAGTCGATGTCGTCGTAGCCGACGGCCGAGTACATCGCGGCCTTGGCCTCCTCGGTCGGCTCGACCCGGATGTTGCGGTAGCGGGACAGACCCGTACCGGCCGGGATGAGCTTACCGATGATGACGTTCTCCTTGAGGCCGATCAGGGAGTCGGACTTGGCGTTGATCGCCGCGTCCGTCAGAACCCTGGTCGTCTCCTGGAAGGACGCCGCCGACAGCCAGGACTCGGTCGCCAGCGAGGCCTTGGTGATACCCATGAGCTGCGGACGACCGGAGGCCGGGTGACCGCCCTCCTGGACCACACGACGGTTCTCCTGCTCGAACTTCGAGCGCTCGACCAGCTCGCCGGGCAGCAGCTCGGCGTCGCCGGACTCGATGATCGTCACACGGCGCAGCATCTGCCGGATGATGATCTCGATGTGCTTGTCGTGGATCGACACACCCTGCGAGTTGTACACCTTCTGGACCTCGCCGACCAGGTGGACCTGGACGGCACGCTGACCCAGGATGCGCAGCACGTCGTGCGGGTTGGTGGCACCCACGGTGAGCTTCTGGCCCACCTCGACGTGCTCGCCCTCGCTGACCAGGAGTCGGGCACGCTTCGAGATCGGGAACGCCGTCTCGTCGCTGCCGTCGTCCGGCGTGATGACGATCTTCTTGGTCTTCTCGGTCTCCTCGATCCGCACGCGGCCCTGGGCCTCGGAGATCGGGGCGACACCCTTCGGAGTACGGGCCTCGAAGAGCTCGACGACACGCGGCAGACCCTGGGTGATGTCGTCACCGGCCACACCACCGGTGTGGAAGGTTCGCATCGTCAGCTGGGTACCGGGCTCACCGATGGACTGGGCGGCGATGATGCCGACCGCCTCACCGATGTCGACCAGCTTGCCGGTGGCCAGCGAACGGCCGTAGCACATGGCACAGGTGCCGACGTGCGACTCACAGGTCAGGATCGAGCGGGTCTTGACCTCCTCGACACCGTGACGCACGAGCTGGTCGATGAGCACGTCGCCCAGGTCGACGTTGGCCGGCGCGATCACCTTGCCGTCGATGACGACGTCCTCGGCGAGCATGCGGGCGTAGACGCTGGTCTCGACGTCTTCCGCCTTGCGCAGCACACCGTCGGCACCGCGGTGGGCGATCTTCAGCTTCAGACCGCGCTCGGTGCCGCAGTCCTCCTCGCGGATGATGACGTCCTGCGAGACGTCCACCAGACGACGGGTCAGGTAACCCGAGTCGGCGGTACGCAGGGCGGTGTCCGCCAGACCCTTACGGGCACCGTGCGTGGAGATGAAGTACTCCAGCACGGACAGGCCCTCACGGAAGGACGCCTTGATCGGACGCGGGATGGTCTCGTTCTTCGCGTTCGACACCAGACCGCGCATACCGGCGATCTGCCGCATCTGCATCATGTTTCCTCGGGCACCCGAGTCAACCATCATGAAGATGGGGTTGGTCTTGGGGAAGTTCTCGTTCATCGCCTCGGCGACCTCGTTGGTCGCCTTGGTCCAGATCGCGATGAGCTCCTGAGTGCGCTCTTCCTTGGTGATCAGACCGCGCTCGTACTGCTTCTGGACCTTCTCGTCCTGCGCCTCGTAACCGCGGACGATCTCCTTCTTCGCCTCGGGAACGACGACGTCGGAGATGGCCACGGTGACACCGGAGCGGGTCGCCCAGTAGAAGCCGGCCGCCTTCAGGTTGTCGAGCGTCGCCGCCACGATGACCTTGGGGTAGCGCTCGGCCAGGTCGTTGACGATCTCGGAGAGCTGCTTCTTGCCCACCGAGTAGTCGACGAACGGGTAGTCCTCGGGCAGCAGCTCGTTGAAGAGTGCGCGGCCCAGGGTGGTGCGCAGGCGGAACGAGTCACCCTGCTGCCACTCGGGCTCGCCCTCCTCACGCGCCGGCGGGGTCCAGCCGCGCGGCGGGATGGTGCCCACCGGGAAGCGGATGTCGATCGACGACTGCAGCGCGAGCTCGCCGGCGTCGAACGCCATGATCGCCTCGGCCGTGGAGCCGAACGCCCGGCCCTCGCCCTTGGTGTCACGCAGCTCGCCGTCGGTGGTGAGGAAGAACAGACCGAGGACCATGTCCTGGGTCGGCATCGTCACCGGACGGCCGTCGGCCGGCTTGAGGATGTTGTTCGAGGACAGCATCAGGATGCGGGCCTCGGCCTGCGCCTCCGCGGACAGCGGCAGGTGCACGGCCATCTGGTCACCGTCGAAGTCCGCGTTGAACGCGGTGCAGACGAGCGGGTGGATCTGAATGGCCTTGCCCTCGACCAGCTGCGGCTCGAAGGCCTGGATGCCGAGGCGGTGCAGGGTGGGAGCACGGTTCAGCAGCACCGGGTGCTCGGCGATGACCTCTTCGAGGACGTCGTACACGACCGTGCGGCCGCGCTCCACCATGCGCTTCGCCGACTTGATGTTCTGCGCGTGGTTCAGGTCGACCAGGCGCTTCATCACGAACGGCTTGAACAGCTCCAGCGCCATCGCCTTCGGCAGACCGCACTGGTGCAGCTTGAGCTGCGGACCGACGACGATCACGGAACGCGCGGAGTAGTCCACACGCTTACCGAGCAGGTTCTGACGGAAGCGGCCCTGCTTACCCTTCAGCATGTCGCTGAGGGACTTCAGCGGGCGGTTACCGGGACCGGTCACCGGACGGCCGCGACGACCGTTGTCGAAGAGGGCGTCGACGGCCTCCTGGAGCATGCGCTTCTCGTTGTTCACGATGATCTCGGGCGCACCGAGGTCGAGAAGGCGCTTCAGTCGGTTGTTGCGGTTGATCACACGGCGGTACAGGTCGTTCAGGTCGGAGGTCGCGAAGCGGCCACCGTCGAGCTGCACCATCGGACGAAGGTCCGGCGGGATGACCGGCACGCAGTCGAGGACCATGCCCTTGGGGCTGTTGGAGGTCTGCAGGAACGCGGACACGACCTTCAGCCGCTTCAGCGCACGGGTCTTCTTCTGGCCCTTGCCGGTGCGGATGATCTCGCGGAGGCGCTCGGCCTCCTCGTCGAGGTCGAAGGACTCCAGACGCTTCTGCAGCGCCGCGGCACCCATCGAACCGTCGAAGTACGTGCCGAAGCGGTCACGCAGCTCGCGGTAGAGCAGCTCGTCGCCCTCGAGGTCCTGGACCTTGAGGTTCTTGAACCGGGTCCACACCTCGTCGAGGCGGTCGATCTCGCGCTGCGCGCGGTCGCGCAGCTGCTTCATCTCGCGCTCGGCACCCTCGCGCACCTTGCGGCGCACGTCGGCCTTGGCGCCCTCGGCCTCCAGCTCGGCCAGGTCGGTCTCGAGCTTCTTGGCGCGGGCCTCGAGGTCGGCGTCGCGGCGGTTCTCGATCTGCTGCCGCTCGACGGAGACGTGCGCCTCCAGGGAGGGCAGGTCGCGGGTGCGGCGCTCCTCGTCGACGTACGTGATCATGTACGCCGCGAAGTAGATGACCTTCTCGAGGTCCTTGGGAGCCAGGTCGAGCAGGTAGCCCAGCCGGCTCGGGACACCCTTGAAGTACCAGATGTGCGTGACGGGCGCGGCCAGCTCGATGTGGCCCATCCGCTCACGGCGCACCTTGGCGCGGGTGACCTCGACGCCACAGCGCTCGCAGATGATGCCCTTGAAGCGGACGCGCTTGTACTTGCCGCAGTAGCACTCCCAGTCCCGGGTCGGACCGAAGATCTTCTCGCAGAAGAGTCCGTCCTTCTCGGGCTTGAGGGTGCGGTAGTTGATGGTCTCGGGCTTCTTGACCTCGCCGTGGCTCCACTGACGGATGTCGTCGGCGGTGGCCAGGCCGATCCGGAGCTCATCGAAGAAGTTGACGTCGAGCACTATGCGTCAATCCCTCTCAGGGTTGTAAGTCTTTGGTCTGAAACGGGGGCCTGGGGGTCGGCGGGTCCCTGGTCGGTCAGGGGCCCGCCGGACTCCCGTCAGACCTCTTCGACGCTGCTCGGCTCGCGCCGGGACAGGTCGATGCCGAGCTCCTCCGCAGCGCGGAAGACATCCTCGTCGGTGTCACGCATCTCGATGGACATACCGTCGCTGGACAGCACCTCCACGTTCAGGCAGAGCGACTGCATCTCCTTGATGAGCACCTTGAAGGACTCGGGGATGCCGGGCTCGGGGATGTTCTCGCCCTTGACGATGGCCTCGTAGACCTTCACGCGGCCGGTGACGTCGTCGGACTTGATGGTCAGCAGCTCCTGGAGGGCGTAGGCGGCGCCGTAGGCCTCGAGGGCCCACACCTCCATCTCGCCGAAGCGCTGGCCACCGAACTGGGCCTTACCACCCAGCGGCTGCTGGGTGATCATCGAGTAGGGACCGGTCGAGCGGGCGTGCAGCTTGTCGTCGACCAGGTGGTGCAGCTTCAGGATGTACATGTAGCCGACCGAGATCGGGTCCGGGAACGGCTCACCGCTGCGGCCGTCGAACAGCCGCGCCTTGCCGGACGGGAGCACCATGCGCTCGCCGTCGCGGTTCGGGATGGTGTGCTGCAGCAGACCCGCGAGCTCGTCCTCGCGCGCACCGTCGAAGACGGGGGTCGCGACGTTCGTGCCCGGGTCGACCTGGTCGGCACCGATGGCCTGCAGGCGCTGGGCCCACTCGTCCGCGAGACCGGAGACGTCCCAGCCGCGGCTGGCGAGCCAGCCGAGGTGGATCTCCAGGACCTGTCCCGGGTTCATTCGGGACGGCACACCCAGCGGGTTGAGGATGATGTCGACCGGAGTTCCGTCCTCGAGGAACGGCATGTCCTCGATGGGCAGGATCTTCGAGATGACACCCTTGTTGCCGTGACGGCCGGCGAGCTTGTCACCGTCGGTGATCTTGCGCTTCTGTGCGACGTAGACGCGCACCAGCTGGTTCACACCGGGGGGAAGCTCGTCGCCCTCCTCGCGGTCGAAGACGCGCACGCCGATGACCTTGCCGGTCTCGCCGTGCGGCACCTTCAGCGAGGTGTCGCGGACCTCACGGGCCTTCTCACCGAAGATCGCGCGCAGCAGGCGCTCCTCGGGCGTCAGCTCGGTCTCACCCTTGGGCGTGACCTTGCCGACGAGGATGTCGCCGGCGATGACCTCGGCGCCGATGCGGATGATGCCGCGCTCGTCGAGGTCGGCGAGGACCTCCTCGGAGACGTTCGGGATGTCCCGGGTGATCTCCTCGGGGCCGAGCTTGGTGTCACGGGCGTCGACCTCGTGCTCCTCGATGTGGATCGAGGAGAGGACGTCGTCCTGCACGAGGCGCTGCGACAGGATGATCGCGTCCTCGTAGTTGTGACCCTCCCACGGCATGAACGCCACGAGCAGGTTCTTGCCGAGCGCCATCTCACCGTTCTGGGTGGCCGGACCGTCGGCCAGGACCTGGCCCTCGATGATCCGGTCGCCCTCGGCGACGACGACCTTCTGGTTGACCGAGGTGCCCTGGTTGGAGCGGGCGAACTTGGCCAGGCGGTACGTGATGTACGTACCGTCGTCGTTGGCGGTGGTGATGTAGTCCGCGGAGACCTCCTGGACCACACCCGCCTTCTCGGCCTTGACCACGTCACCGGCGTCGACGGCGGAGCGGTACTCCATGCCGGTGCCGACGAGCGGGGCCTCGGACTTGATGAGCGGAACGGCCTGACGCATCATGTTCGCGCCCATGAGGGCACGGTTGGCGTCGTCGTGCTCGAGGAAGGGGATCATGGCGGTCGCGACCGACACCATCTGGCGCGGCGAGACGTCCATGTAGTCCACGTCCTCGGGGCCGACGTAGTCGACCTCGCCGCCACGGCGGCGGACGAGCACACGGGCCTCGGCGAAGCGCAGGTCGTCGTTGAGCGTGGCGTTGGCCTGCGCGATGACGAAGCGGTCCTCCTCGTCGGCGGTCAGGTAGTCCACCTCGTCGGTGACCTGGCCGTCGACGACCTTGCGGTACGGGGTCTCGACGAAACCGAACGCGTTGACCCGGCCGTACGAGGCGAGCGAGCCGATCAGACCGATGTTCGGGCCTTCGGGCGTCTCGATCGGGCACATGCGGCCGTAGTGCGAGGGGTGCACGTCACGGACCTCGAAGCCGGCCCGCTCACGGGAGAGACCACCCGGGCCGAGCGCGGACAGACGACGCTTGTGCGTCAGCCCGGACAGCGGGTTGTTCTGGTCCATGAACTGGGACAGCTGGCTGGTGCCGAAGAACTCCTTGATGGAGGCGACGACCGGCCGGATGTTGATCAGGGTCTGCGGCGTGATCGCCTCGACGTCCTGGGTCGTCATGCGCTCGCGCACGACGCGCTCCATACGGGCCAGACCCGTACGGACCTGGTTCTGGATGAGCTCGCCGACGCTGCGCAGACGACGGTTGCCGAAGTGGTCGATGTCGTCGGTCTCGACGACGATCGTCTCGCCGGAGTCACCGGTGGTCTCGGTCTCGCCGGCGTGCAGCTTCACCAGGTACTTGATCGTCGAGATGACGTCCTCGACGGTCAGGATGCCCGCGTCGAGCGGAGCGTCCGCACCCAGCTTCTTGTTGACCTTGTAGCGGCCGACCTTGGCGAGGTCGTAGCGCTTGGGGTTGAAGTAGAGGTTCTCGAGCAGCGTCTGCGCGGCCTCGCGCGTGGGGGGCTCGCCCGGGCGCAGCTTGCGGTAGATGTCGAGCAGCGCGTCGTCCTGGCCCTGGGTGTGGTCCTTCTCCAGGGTGGCGCGCATGGACTCGTACTCGCCGAACTCCTCGAGGATCTGCTCGGTCGTCCAGCCGAGCGCCTTGAGCAGGACGGTCACGGACTGCTTGCGCTTGCGGTCGATGCGGACACCGACCATGTCGCGCTTGTCGATCTCCATCTCCAGCCAGGCGCCCCGGGACGGGATGATCTTGGCGGAGAAGATGTCCTTGTCGGACGTCTTGTCGATGCTGGAGTCGAAGTAGACACCCGGCGAACGGACCAGCTGGGACACCACGACACGCTCGGTGCCGTTGATGACGAAGGTGCCCTTGTTCGTCATGAGCGGGAAGTCACCCATGAAGACGGTCTGGGACTTGATCTCGCCGGTCTCGTTGTTGGTGAACTCGGCCGTCACGAAGAGGGGCGCGGCGTACGTGAAGTCGCGCTCCTTGCACTCGTCGATCGAGTTCTTGGGCGGCTCGAAGCGGTGGTCGCGGAACGTCAGCGACATCGACCCGGAGAAGTCCTCGATCGGGGAGATCTCCTCGAAGATCTCCTCGAGGCCGGACTTGGTGGGGACGTCCTGACCGTTCTCCAGAGCCTCCTCGACCCGACTCTGCCAGGCGGTGTTGCCGAGCAGCCAGTCAAAGCTCTCGGTCTGCAGCGCGAGCAGGTTCGGAACCTCGAGAGGCTCCTTGATCTTTGCAAAGGAAATGCGCAGCGGGGCGGTGCTGGCGCCGTTGTTCGTATTCGCGGTCGAGGCGTTGCGCGAGGCGGCCAAGAGGGGGTCCTTCCGAGGGCTCGGACTCACTACGCGCGTACCGGCCCCTCTCTCATACATAGCGACAAAAGTCCCAGGTCGGGGAACGTTCGTCGACGATGTACGAGTGAGGGCAGACCCCTGGTGACGGGCAGGGGACAGCTAACAGGCAGCGCAAAGGGTCAGTGTAGCCACTTGGCACACTGATGTCCAGTGCGGGTTTCTCGAGACCCTCGCTGTGCTCACCGCTCTTGTCAACGCCCTTGGCATCCTGCCCTCAACGCACGTTGATACTGCCCTCTTCGTCGTCGATCCATGCCTCGGATTTCGGATCGTTGTGACGACGCGTCCTGAGAATTGCGCGCTGCGTGCGGTTCGTCAAGGCCCCCCAAAGCCCGAAGCGGATGCCCCGGGGCCACGACGAAGATCACCTTACCCCTCGCCGTCACAGGCGCAAGGCAACCGTGGCCGGACCCCCGGAACGCCGAAGAGCGACCACCCGGATGGATGATCGCTCCTCGGTGCGTGACCGTTACAGCCCCAGGGGACTGTTTCGGCCGTCGCTCGGGTCGTGGTCGACCCGAATGGTCTTACTTGACCTCGACGGAGGCGCCGGCGCCCTTGAGGGACTCGGCGGCCTTCTCGGCGGCGTCCTTGGCGACCTTCTCGAGAACGGGCTTCGGGGCGCCGTCCACGAGGTCCTTGGCCTCCTTCAGACCCAGGGAGGTCAGCTCACGCACGACCTTGATGACCTGGATCTTCTTGTCGCCGGCGCCGGTGAGGATGACGTCGAACTCGTCCTTCTCCTCGGCCTGCTCGGCCGGGGCGGCCGGACCGGCCGGACCGGCAACGGCGACCGCGGCGGCGGCGGTGACGTCGAACTTCTCCTCGAACGCCTTCACGAACTCGGAGAGCTCGATGAGGGTCATCTCCTCGAACTGCGCGAGCAGGTCTTCCTGGCTGAGCTTCGCCATGATGGGCGATCCTTCCACTAATTCGGCTGGTGCCGGATGTACATGAGTGGCGGGCGTACGTTGGCCCGCTGTGACCTCTGCCGCGTCAGGCGGCCGGGGTCAGAAAGCGAGCCGAATTACTCGGCACCGCCCTGCTCGTCCTGCTTGGCGCGAAGAGCGTCCACGGTGCGGACGAGCTTCGAGGGAAGCGCCTGGAAGAGCTGCGCAGTCTGGGACTGCTTGCCCTTGAAGGCACCCGCCAGCTTGGAGAGCAGAACCTCGCGGGACTCGAGGTCCGCAAGCTTCTTGATCTCGTCGGCGGACATCGCCTTGCCGTCAAGGACACCGCCCTTGATGACGAGATTCGGGTTGTCCTTGGCGAAGTCACGGAGACCCTTCGCCGACTCCACCGGGTCACCGGTGACGAAGGCGACAGCCGTCGGACCAGCGAAGAGCTGGTCGTCCAGCGTGATCCCGGCCTCGTTGGCCGCAATCTTGGTCAGCGTGTTCTTCACCACGGCGTACTGGGCGTTCTCACCGAGCGACCGGCGCAGCGTCTTGAGCTGCGCCACGGTGAGACCGCGGTACTCGGTCAGCACGGCGGCGTTGGAGCTGCGGAACTTGTCCGTCAGCTCGGCAACCGCGGCAGCCTTGTCGGGCCTCGCCATAGAGCCTCGGCCTCCTTCCGGGTGATTCTGACCGCGCGGACCCGAAGGAGGACTGGGGAAAACGAAACGCCCCGGCGCAGGCGCACGGGGCGGGCTCGACCGGTCACACGCGCTGGTTCGCGCTTGCTCCGGGAGCTCTTCCACAGTCACCTGCGCGGGTCGCCCGCATTTTCAGCGGATCCTTCGGCCACCACGCCCTCATTCAAGCGCGCGGCAACGACCAGCGGTCTTTGGCTTCTGTAGGAGAGTACGTGAACGGATCGCGGTCGTGCAAATCCGCCCGTTCGGCCCCGTTCGGGGCCGCGCGGCCGGGATCAGGAGGAGCTCGTGTCGGACCCGGAGGCCGTGTTGCCGCTGCCCGGGGTCCCGAGTGACTTCATCAGGTCCTTGACGTCCCTGGTGTCACTGGCCGGAGGCTTCTGGACGGAGACCTTCACGCCGTAGTCGGTGTAGTACGCGGTGCTGGTCATCGGACCGGTCGCCATGTCCGCCTTCACGGCCGCCTTGACCAGGAGATCCTGGTCGTTGAGCCAGATGTCGAGGGTCTCCGTGGTGACGCCCGCCTGTGTGAGCTGCTTCTTCACATCGGCGAGCTGGCCGGCGCTGAGGTTGCTGTTCTTGCCGACGAGGTCGGCGACGTTCACCGTGCCCGAGTAGTGCGTGCTCCGCACGCCGGACACCTTCTCCTCGCCCACCTTCTTCACGTCACCGGAGGCCAGCAGCATGTTCACCGACTGCTTCGGCGTGGTGTTCTGCATCTGGTCCTTCATGTACGCGCCCGAGCCGCCGCTGAACTTGGCGAGGTCGTCGAAGCCGTAACGGAGCCAGTGCTTGCCGCCCATCTGCTCGGCGACCTTCCCGCTCATCTTCGTGTAGTAGGCGTCCGGCAGATAGCGGGCTTCCGTCGACGTCGAGCCGGCCTGGCGCATCGCGTCGACCAGCTTGCCGCCGGTGTAGGTGATGGTGAGGTCGCCCCGCATGCCGTTGCCCCATGCGACGGTGCCGTTCGCCGTCATCGACATCATGTTGCCGATGGTCGTGGTGGAGCGGACCCTGGCCGAGAGGGCCTTGTCGGTGGACTTCTCGGCGGAGCGCAGGGCGGCCACGGGGCTGACGTGCGAGAGGCTCGTGCCACCCGCCTTCCCGGAGCTCCCGTTCTCGGTTCCACAAGCGGCCAGCCCCGTCAAGGCGGTCACCACCGCTATGGAAAGAGTCACCCGGCGCACGGTCGTGCTCTTCATCTCGTCCCACCCCTATGCGAGTTGTGTGCCTGCACCGTAGCCCAGGCCACTGACGGTCACGCGAAAGACCGCGCAAAGAAAGGACGGGCCCCGCACCTCGGAAGGTTGCGGGGCCCGCCCTCTTTTGTCACGTCCGTGACGCGGCTACCGGGGTGAGCGCGAGGCTCAGACGGCGGCCGGGTCCTCCTCGACGAGGAGGTTGCGGGTGCGGTTCGGGTCGACCGGGATGCCGGGGCCCATCGTGGTGCTGATGGCGGCCTTCTTGATGTAGCGACCCTTCGCGGCGGACGGCTTGAGGCGGGTGATCTCCTCGAGCGCCGCGGCGTAGTTCTCCACCAGCTTGGTGTCGTCGAACGACGTCTTGCCGATGATGAAGTGCAGGTTCGAGTGCTTGTCGACGCGGAACTCGATCTTGCCGCCCTTGATGTCGGTGACGGCCTTGGCAACGTCGGGGGTGACGGTGCCGGTCTTCGGGTTCGGCATCAGACCACGCGGGCCGAGGACGCGGCCGAGGCGGCCGACCTTGCCCATGAGGTCCGGGGTGGCGACGACGGCGTCGAAGTCCAGGCGGCCCTTCGAGACCTCGTCGATCAGCTCGTCGGCACCGACGATGTCGGCGCCCGCGGCACGCGCGGCCTCGGCACGGTCACCGGTCGCGAAGACCAGGACCCGGGCGGTCTTGCCGGTGCCGTGCGGAAGGTTCACGGTGCCACGGACCATCTGGTCGGCCTTGCGCGGGTCGACACCCAGACGGAAGGCGACCTCGACGGTGCCGTCGAACTTGGTCGTGGAGGTCTCCTTGGCGAGACGGACGGCCTCGAGCGGGGCGTACTGCTTCTCCCGGTCGATCTTGGCGTCCGCAGCGCGGAGGGCCTTGCTGCGCTTGCTCACAACTGCTCCTGTGTGTTCTGAAAGGAGTCGTGGTACGGGCCGAGCAGGCCCTGCCACGTGCGACCGGCTACGGCCGCATGACTGCTACGAGGTGAGGGTTCAGCCCTCGACCGTGACGCCCATGGAACGCGCGGTACCGGCGATGATCTTCGCGGCGGCGTCCAGGTCGTTGGCGTTGAGGTCGGGGAGCTTGGTCTGGGCGATCTCGCGGACCTGCGCCTCGGTGATCTTGGCGACCTTGGTCTTGTGCGGCTCGCCGGAGCCCTTCTCGATGCCCGCGGCCTTGAGGATCATCTTCGCGGCCGGCGGCGTCTTGGTCACGAAGGTGAAGGAGCGGTCCTCGTAGACCGTGATCTCCACCGGGATGACCCAGCCACGCTGCGACTCGGTCGCGGCGTTGTAGGCCTTGCAGAACTCCATGATGTTGACGCCGTGCTGACCCAGCGCCGGGCCGACCGGCGGAGCCGGGTTGGCGGCACCGGCCTGGATCTGGAGCTTGATGAGCCCCGTGACCTTCTTCTTCTTGGGAGGCATAGCTCTCCGGGTCCTTTCGGTTCGGGTCCTGCCTGCGTTCGGGGGCGACCCGGACGCAGGCATACCGCACAACGATAACGGGTATAGATGCGCGGCTTAAAACCGCGCAGGTCAGGCGTCCGCCGAGCGTTCGCCTGACCTGCGCGGAAGCGGTTGGTCCAGAAAGAACTAGTTCTTCTGGATCTGGTCGAAGGAGAGCTCGACCGGCGTCTCGCGGCCGAAGATCTCCACCAGGCCCTTGACCTTCTTGGAGTCGGGGTTGATCTCGTTGATGGTCGCCTGGAGCGTGGCGAACGGGCCGTCGGTGACGGTGACCGAGTCGCCGACCTCGAAGTCCAGGACCTGGACCTCGACCTTGCGCTGCGGGGCGGGCTTGCCCTCGGCCTCGGCGGCCTCGCGGGCGGCCTTCTCCTCCGCCTCCGGGGCGAGCATCTTGACGATCTCGTCCAGGGTCAGCGGGTAGGGGTCGTAGGCGTTGCCGACGAAGCCGGTGACGCCGGGGGTGTTGCGGACGACGCCCCAGGACTCGTTGGTCAGGTCCATGCGGACCAGGACGTAACCCGGCAGCTTGTTCTGCTTGATCGTCTTGCGGTCGCCGTTCTTGATCTGGACGACCTCTTCCTGCGGCACCTCGGCCTGGAAGATGTAGTCCTCGACGTTCAGCGAGACGGCGCGCTGCTCGAGGTTGGTCTTCACGCGGTTCTCGTAACCGGCGTACGTGTGGATCACGTACCACTCGCCGGGCAGGGTGCGCAGTTCCTCGCGGAGGGCCTCGATGGGGTCGACGGGCTCGGCCTCCTCGGCCTCGGCCTCCTCGACCTCGGCTGAGGGCTCGGTCTCCGCCTCGTCGTCCTCGACGTGCAGGGCGGTTTCCTCGGCAGGCTCACCCAGTGCGGCTTCCGCAGCCTCGAACTCGTCCTCGTCGTCCGCGCCCTCGACGATGTCGAGCTCGTCGTCCACCGTCTCGGCAGCAGCCCCGCGAGGCTCGGTGGCGTCGTCGTTCAGGTTCGGGTCAGACACGATGGCTGCTTCTTCCTGGATACATAGGGGTGGAACATGCGAAAACGGGCGCCGGTACCACGGCGCCCTTCGCTCTTGGCTCAGCCGAAGACGTACTTGGCCGCGTGGTTGAGCCCATAGTCAATCACGGTCACCAGCGCGATCATGATGGCAACGAAGAAGATCACCACGGTGGTGTACGAGGACAGCTGGTTGCGCGTCGGCCAGACGACCTTGCGGAGTTCCGCGATGATCTGGCGGTAGAAGATGGCGAGGCGCTTCAGCGGGCCCTTCTTGGCACGCTTGCCACCCTTGCGGGCCTTCTTCTGACTCTCCTGCACCTCGTCCGCGTCAGGCGTGTCGATGGAGCCCACGGCGTCCGTCATTCGTCCTCACCTGATCCCGGGTCGTGGCCGTGCCGCGCCCGGTTTCTGAGCCGCACGGCGGTGCATTGCTGTACGTACATGCGCACACATCCTGGCGGTGTGTGTAGCAGGGCCGGAGGGACTTGAACCCCCAACCGCCGGTTTTGGAGACCGGTGCTCTACCAATTGAGCTACGACCCTTTGTGTGCTCCCCAACGTACCGCATCCGACCGAGTGCTCGGTGTGCACCGGCCGCGGTGCGGCTGCTGAAGGCCAACGAGGTGAGAGTGTACGTGGTCGCGGGCGCGGCGTCGAACAGAAAGTGCCCGTTCGGGACCACCGCACGGAAGATCGTCCTGGCCGCGGGGGGTATTCGGACCCTTGTTCACGACTCGGCCCGATGCTGTTCAGTGGGTGAAACCCGCGTGCCTGGTGTGTTTCGGGTCTGGAACGATGGCCCCATGAGCGCTGCAACCCCTCCCACCGAGCGCCGGGTCTCCGCCCGAATCGGCGCGATCTCCGAGTCCGCCACCCTCGCCGTGGACGCCAAGGCCAAGGCCCTCAAGGCCGCCGGGCGTCCGGTGATCGGCTTCGGCGCGGGCGAGCCCGACTTCCCGACCCCGGACTACATCGTCGAGGCGGCCGTCGAGGCCTGCAAGAACCCCAAGTTCCACCGGTACACCCCGGCCGGCGGCCTTCCCGAGCTGAAGGCCGCGATCGCCGCGAAGACGCTGCGTGACTCCGGCTACGAGCCGGACGTCTCCGAGGTCCTCGTCACCAACGGCGGCAAGCAGGCCATCTACGAGGCCTTCGCCGCGATCCTGGACCCGGGCGACGAGGTCATCGTGCCGGCGCCGTACTGGACGACGTACCCGGAGTCGATCCGTCTGGCCGGCGGTGTCCCCGTCGAGGTCGTGGCGGACGAGACCACCGGCTACCGGGTCTCGGTCGAGCAGCTGGAGGCCGCCCGCACGGACCGGACGAAGGTCGTCCTCTTCGTCTCCCCGTCGAACCCGACCGGCGCCGTCTACTCCGAGGCCGACACGGAGGCCATCGGCCGCTGGGCCCTGGAACACGGCCTGTGGGTGCTGACCGACGAGATCTACGAGCACCTGGTCTACGGCGACGCGGTCTCCGTCTCCCTGCCGGCGGTCCTGCCCGAGCTGCGCGACAAGTGCCTCGTGGTCAACGGTGTGGCGAAGACGTACGCCATGACGGGCTGGCGCGTGGGCTGGATCATCGGCCCGAAGGACGTCGTGAAGGCCGCGACGAACCTGCAGTCGCACGCCACGTCGAACGTGTCCAACGTGGCCCAGGTCGCGGCCCTGGCCGCCGTCTCCGGCGACCTGTCCGCCGTCGAGAAGATGCGCGAGGCCTTCGACCGCCGCCGCAGGACCATCGTGCGGATGCTCAACGAGATCGACGGCGTCCTCTGCCCGGAGCCGGAGGGCGCCTTCTACGCGTACCCGTCGGTGAAGGCCCTGCTCGGCAAGGAGATCCGCGGCAAGCGCCCGCAGAACACGGTGGAGCTGGCCGCGCTGATCCTGGAGGAGGCCGAGGTCGCGGTCGTCCCGGGCGAGGCCTTCGGCACCCCCGGCTACCTGCGGCTGTCGTACGCGCTCGGTGACGAGGACCTGGTCGAGGGCGTGAGCCGGATCCAGAAGCTGCTGGCGGAGGCGCAGGACTGACGTTCCCGCTCCGAAGGAGGGCCGAGGGCAGTCGTACTACGCCCCTCGGCCCTCCTTCACTTGTGCGAGCAAGACCACGTTCGGGGAATCCGCTTCCGGGACGGCGGGGACGTACGGCAGGATCCTCCAATGGAGCGTGTACGTGATGTCTCTGAGCTGCCGAAAGCCCATCTGCACCTGCACTTCACCGGGTCGATGCGGCCCACCACCCTGCTGGAACTGGCCGACAAGTACGGCGTGCGCCTGCCCGAGGCGCTCACCGACGCCCTGACCAGCGGGGAGCCGCCGAGGCTGCGGGCGACGGACGAACGGGGCTGGTTCCGCTTCCAGCGGCTCTACGACGCGGCGCGCTCGTGCATCAGAAATCCGGAGGACATCCAGCGGCTGGTGCGGGAGGCGGCCGAGGAGGACCTCGGGGACGGCTCGGGCTGGCTGGAGATCCAGGTGGACCCGACCTCGTACGCGCCCCGGCTGGGCGGCCTGATCCCGGCGCTGGAGATCATCCTGGACGCGGTGGAGACCGCTTCGCGGGACACCGGCATCGGCATGCGGGTGCTGGTGGCGGCGAACCGGATGAAGCACCCCCTGGACGCGCGCACCCTGGCCCGGCTGGCGGTGCGGTACGCCGACCGGGGTGTGGTCGGTTTCGGGCTGTCGAACGACGAACGCCGGGGCTTGGCGCGGGACTTCGACCGGGCGTTCGCCATCGCCAGGGACGGCGGTCTGCTGTCGGCCCCGCACGGCGGGGAGCTGACCGGCCCTTCCTCGGTGCGGGACTGCCTGGACGACCTGCACGCGAGCCGGATCGGTCACGGCGTGCGCGCGGCGGAGGACCCGCGGCTGCTGAAGCGGCTCGCCGACCGGGGCGTGACCTGCGAGGTGTGCCCGGCGTCGAACGTGGCCCTGGGCGTGTACGAGAAACCGGAGGACGTTCCGCTGCGCACGCTCTTCGAGGCGGGGGTTCCGATGGCGCTGGGCGCCGACGACCCCCTGCTCTTCGGCTCCCGGCTGGCCGCCCAGTACGAGATCGCCCGCCGGCACCACGACTTCACGGACGCCGAACTGGCCGAACTGGCCCGGCAGTCGATCCGGGGTTCGGCGGCGCCGGAGGAGGTCAGGGCCCGGCTGCTGGCCGGGGTGGACGACTGGCTCGCCGGCCCGGCCGCCTGAACCGGACGTGGTAGGGATCCCGCCTGTAGCAGATCAGCACCTCCACGGGATGCCCGCCGCCGGGCGGCTGGGCCAGCACCGGGAGCCCGGACATCAGCACCGGGTACCCCTTGGCGACACCTTTCTGGCGCGGCCCCCAGCCCGCCGCCTGCGCGAATTCCGTGGCGGTGTGGGCGAAGACGTCCCGGCTGCCGAAGAGGAAGAAGGTGCGGGCGTGCGTGGTGTGCCGCAGTTCTTCGCGGAAGTCCGCGCGTTCCCACCGCTCGCGCAGGGACGCGGCGTCGCGGGCGGTGCGCGCCTCGTCGGTGCGGACGGTCAGCGGGGTGCCCTGGCGCAGTTTCCCGCGTAACTCGGGCCACTGGCTGGGGCGCAGGCCGAGCGTGTGGTGGGCCAGGACGAGGTCGACCGGCTCACCCCTGCCCTCGTCGGGCGGGGCTCCGTCGCGCAGGGGCACGTGGACGATCGTGCGGCGGGAGCAGGCAGCGAAGGAGAACAGGCCGGCGAGCCGGCTGAGCCCGTCGTGATCGCCCTCCAGCAGTCCGATCGGGAGCGGCTCCGGGGCGCGCAGCCAGGTGTGGCGCAGGGGCTGCCAGGGCTGGACGACCCGGTGCAGGTACGGGCCGGTGCGGGGCCGGAACTGGCGCAGTCTCAGCCTCATGCGGCGATTCCGCTCAGCAGCGTGCGGGCGAGCCGTCGGGCGAAGTCGTCCACCTGGGGCGGCTCGACGTCGCGGGTGGCGTCGTAGGCGAAGGCCCGTTGCGCGCAGGCCCCCAGGAGGAGGGACGCGGCCGCGAAGGTGTCCGCGTCGGGGTGGATCCGGCCGGCGGCCTGTTCGGCGCGGAGATAGGCGTCGAGGCCCTCGATGGGCAGGTGCGGGCCCGATCCCATCTCCCGCATGGCGTCGTCGTGCCGTTTCTTGAGCTGGGTCTCGGCGTAGAGGGAGGCCGCGATCGGGAAGCTCTGCTCGTAGAACAGGGCGGCCTGCCGGGCGATCTCGGTGAGGTTGTCCTCGAGGGGGTTCCGGCCCGGTTCGGCGGTGAGCCCGCTCAGCAGCGGAGTGAGCCCCGGCAGTCGTTCCCGGAGGACCTCGATGAACAGCTCCTCCTTGCCGGTGAAGTGCTTGTAGAGCGCCGCCTCGGAGCAGCCTGCCGCCTTGGCGATCTCCTTGGTGGTGGCACGCGCGAGCCCGACGGTGAGCATCAGCTCGTGGGCGGCGTCGAGGATGCGGACGCGGGCCGGTTTCTGCTGCATGGCGCCCAAGGATCGCATGGTGTCTCCCAGGGAGCTTGACGGTTGGTGAGTGCTTACCCACCCTAGGGGACAGGACGGTGAGTGAATACTCACCCACCGGAGCCGCTTCGACGGACAACACGTAGGGGTACGCCATGGATCTCACCGTTTTCGGTGCCACCGGAGGAATCGGGCAGGAGGTCGTCCGTCAGGCGCTCGCCGCGGGGCACCGGGTCACCGCGGTGGTGCGCGACCCGGCCCGGCTCGATGTGACCGGTGCGGCCCTGGAGGTGTTCCGCGCCGACCTCGCCGACCCCGAGGCGATACGCCCCGCGGTCACCGGCCGGGACGCCGTCCTGTCGGGCCTGGGCCCACGGAGCCGCAAGGACGCCGGGGTGGCGGCCCGGCTGACCCGTACGGTTCTGCGGGCCATGGAGGCCGAGGGCGTGCGGCGGGTGCTCGTGGTGAGCGCGGCTCCCGTCGGGCCCGAGCCGGAGGGCGACGGCTTCCTCGACAGGGGCGCGCGCGGGATCGTGTCGGCGCTGCTGAAGGACGTCTACGCCGACCTGCGGGAGATGGAGGACGAGCTGGCCCGCAGTGGCACGGACTGGACGTCCGTACGGCCGCCACGGCTGCAGGACAAGCCCCTCACCGGTTCGTACCGGACGGTCGTCGGCGGTTTCCCGCCCCGGGGCCGTTTCATCGCGCGGGCGGACGTGGCCCACGCGATGCTGCGGATGATCGAGGACCCGGGGACGGTGAAGCAGGGAGTGGGGGTGGCGTACTGACCGCCCCGGGCGGGCCTACAGGCTCACGCCCACCGTCACCGGCTCGTTGACCAGCGTGATGCCGAAGGCATCGCGGACTCCGGCGACGACCTCGCGGGCGAGGGCCAGCAGGTCCTCGGTGGTGGCGCCGCCCCGGTTGGTGAGGGCGAGGGTGTGCTTGGTGGAGATGCGGGCGGGTCCGGTGCCGTACCCCTTGGTGAAGCCCGCCTTGTCGATCAGCCAGGCGGCCGAGGTCTTGGTGTGGCCCTCGCCCGCGGGGTAGGCCGGCGGCTCTGTGCCGTCGCCGAGCCGCTCCCGCACGCGCGCGCGGAAGGCGTCGAACCGGGCGTCCTCGAGGATCGGGTTGGTGAAGAACGATCCGGCCGACCAGGTGTCGTGGTCGTCGGGGTCCAGGACCATGCCCTTCCCGGCGCGCAGCTTCAGGACGGTCTCGCGGGCGGCGGCGAGCGGCACCCTCTCACCGGGCTCGACGCCGAGCGCGCGGGCCGCCTCGGCGTACCTGACCGGCGCCGACAGCCCGTCCGCGTCCTGCAGACGGAAGCGGACGCGCAGCACCACGTAGCGCTCGGGGTCGGCCTTGAAGCGGCTGTGCCGGTAGGAGAAGGCGCACTCCTCGTTCGTCAGCGTGACCGTCTCGTGGGCCCGGCGGTCGTAGGCGATCACCTCGGTGATGACCGAGGAGACCTCCTGGCCGTACGCACCGACGTTCTGGATCGGTGTCGCGCCCGCCGAGCCCGGGATCCCGGCCAGGCACTCGATGCCCGCGAGCCCGGCCTCCACGGTGCGGGCGACCGCGTCGGTCCACACCTCGCCCGCGGCCAGCTCCAGTGTGCCGTCCCGCAGTTCGAAGCCGGTGGTGGCGATGCGCAGGGCCGTGCCGTCGAAGCCCTTGTCGCCGATGACCAGGTTGGAGCCGCCTCCGATGACCAGCAGCGGTGTGCCGGCGGCGTCGGCCTCGCGGACGGTGTCGATCACCTCGGCATCGGTGGTGGCGGTGACCAGCCGGGCCGCGGGGCCGCCCAGCCGGAAGGTGGTCAGCGGGGCGAGGGGGGCGTCGTGGAGTTCCTGCACGCGCTCAAGACTACGAGACGGCACCGACAGCCCCGTCCGCTCGCCCCGTGCGTACCCGTGGCGGAACCTCCACGCGCGCGTACGGCCCCGTCGGCGGGACGGGGCCGTACGCACGCGTGGAGTGGGTGGCGGGGGGCGGGGTCAGTGGGCGGCGGGCTGCAGAGCGGGCTCACCGGTCTGCTCGCCGGCCTGGTCCCCGGTCTGCCGGCCGACCCGCTCGCCGGTCCGGTCACCGGTCGCCTCCGCGGCGCGGGAGGCGCTGCGCCGGGCGGGGATCGCCAGGGCCGCGAGCGCCGCGAGGGCGACCACCGCGGAGCCGGTCACGAGGGCGGGCCGCAGCCCGTCGACGAAGTTCTGTGCGGACTCGTAGCCGCCCTGTGCCGAGAAGATCGAGGACATGACCGCGACACCGAGGGCTCCGCCGACCTCGCGCAGCGCGTTGTTGGCGCCGGAGGCGATGCCCTGTTCCTGCGTGCGGACGCTGGACATCACCAGGTTGGCGGCCGGGGCGAAGAACAGGGCCATGCCGATGCCGCTGACGATGAGGCCGGGCAGCTGTGCGGCGTAGGAGACGTGGGTCGTGTCCACGACGGCCAGGTAGCCCAGCCCGACTGCCTGGAGGAACAGTCCGGCGGCCACGACCGGGCGGCCGCCGATGCGGTCGGAGAGGATGCCGGCGATCGGTGCTACGAGCATCGGCATCCCGGTCCAGGGCAGCATCCGGAGGCCGGCCTCGGTGGGCGAGTAGCCGAGCACGCCCTGCATGTACTGGCTGAGCAGGAAGATCGAGCCGAACATGCCGAGGAACATCAGCAGGCTGGCGGCGTTGATGCCGGCGAAGGCGCGGGAGCGGAAGAGCCGCATGGGGAGCATCGGGTTCTCGGCGCGGGAGCCGTGCACCACGAACCCGGCCAGCAGCGCGGTGCCGGCGAGCAGCCCGGTGAGGACGACGGAGTCGGTCCAGCCGTCGGCGGGCCCGCGGACCAGGCCGTAGACGACCCCGAAGAGGCCGCCGCTGGCGAGCAGGGTGCCGGGGAGGTCGAGCCGTGCGCCGGCGCCGTAGGACTCGGCGAGACGCAGACGGGCGAGCGGCAGCAGGGCGACGCCCAGCGGCACGTTCAGCCAGAAGATCCAGTGCCAGGAGATGTGTTCGGTGAGACTGCCGCCGATCAGCGGCCCGGAGGCGACCGCGAGACCGTTGACGGCGCCCCAGATGCCGTACGCCATCCCGCGCTTGGCGGCGGGCACGGCCGCGGTCAGCAGGGTCAGTGTGAGCGGCATCATCACGGCCGCGCCGGCGCCCTGGACCGCACGGGCGGCGATGAGGGAGCCGATGCCGGGCGCCATGGCGGCGGCCGCGGAGGCACCGGTGAATACGGTGAGCCCGGCGAGGAAGAGCCGTCGGCGGCCGAAGCGGTCACCGAGCGCCGCTCCGAACATCAGCAGGACGGCGAAGGTGAGCGTGTAGGCGCTCACGGTCCATTCCAGGTCGTCCAGCGCGCCGCCCAGGTCCTGGCGGATCGAGGGCAGTGCGGTGGTGACGACGAGGTTGTCCAGGGCCGCCATGAATCCGGCGACGCTGGTGATGACGAGGGCCCAGGCGGCTCCCCCGCGACGTGCGCTCTGCTGTTGCATCTCTCCCCCAGGGAGTGCTCGCGATGTGTCGATTAGTTATCACTGACTAACTTTCGCGGGCAAGCGGCGACGGCGCCGCCCCCTCGCCCCGCGCTACTTCTCCAGCCGGCCCGTCACCCGCGCCGACGGGTACAGCCCCTCCCATACCCGGTGCTGGGGAGGAAACCCCATCGCCACCAGGCAGTTGACCAGCATCCCGTACG
The DNA here is from genome assembly GCF_042891955.1 of Streptomyces sp. NPDC001843. Classification (NCBI taxonomy): domain Bacteria; kingdom Bacillati; phylum Actinomycetota; class Actinomycetes; order Kitasatosporales; family Streptomycetaceae; genus Streptomyces; species Streptomyces sp. NPDC001843. The sequence goes on from NZ_JBIATQ010000008.1 coordinate 378,572, forward strand.
CCATGAAGGTGGTCGTCTCGTTCACGTCGGCGCCGAGCGGCAGATGCACGACGTCCCACAGGCGCATCCAGCCGGCCCGCACGGACTCACCGAAGGCGGTGTCGCCCTCCTCCTCGGCCGCCGCGACCGCGACGTACATCTGCATCTGCATCATCAGCCGCTCGGGCCGCTCCTCGATGACCCGGATGTACGCGGTCGCCATGGCATGCAGGGCCTCTTCGCCCTTCAGTCCGTCGGCAGCCTCCGCGAAGGTACGGATGGTCTCCTCCATGCAGCGCTCGGCCGCCGCGAGGAAGATCGCCTTCTTGCCCGGGAAGAGCCGGAAGAGATACGGCTGCGAGACTCCGACCCGTCTGGCGATCGCCTCGGTGGACGTCCCGTGATAGCCGCCCCGCGCGAACTCGCTCATCGCCGCACGGACGACGCTCTCGCGCCTCTCTTCTGCGCTCATCCTGACCATGGCATTAAGTTAGTACTCAATCACTAACTACGTCAAGGGGTCTGGGGGTCCGGCCGTGAACGACGGTGGGCCGCGACCCGCTCACGAGTCGCGCAGCGCCGGGAGCAGTACCGGCGCTCGGGGCCCCGTCCCTGCGTGATGAAGACGTTCTCGCAGGCGGGCGAGGAGCAGATCCGGCCGGGTGGGCGCTGGCGGTCCCATACGAGGACGGCGAGCGCCAGACAGGAGGACGCGAGGAGCCACTCGCCCCAGGGGGCGTCGTCGTCGCGGTCGAGATGCGGATGCCAGGGCGTGCCACCCCCCTGCGAGGTCAGCCGCAGTGGCCCGGCGCACTCCTGGAGAAGACGGTTGAGGGTGGCGGCGGCCGCGTCCACGTGGTCGGCGGCGAACACCTCGCGGAGCAGCATGGCGGCCGCCCGCATCCGCCGGACGTCCTGGGCGGTCAGGGGCGGGTGGCCGGTCTCGCCGTACTCGCGCAGTACGGCGGCGACCGCGTCCGCATCAGGGACCGGGTCGCCGGTCAGGGCGTTGACCAGGGCGGCGGAGCGGCGGGCGTTGACCAGCACGGAGTGACGGGTGGACCAGTCGGGGGCGCGGGACGGCATGGCGGGAACGTAACGCATATTGAGCACTTTTGCGTTGCCTGCGTAACGTCGGCCGGATGAAAACGCGTTACACGGGTGTCCACCCGGGCGTCTACCTGGCGGGAGCGACGGCCGCCCGCACCGGCGACGAGATGTCCGGCCCGGCGCTGCTTCTGGCCGCTCTCGCGGCCGCCGGACCGGCCGCAGAGGCGTCGTCGCTGCTCGCGGCCGTGGCGGCCGCGGCGGCGGTGGGCGGCCCCGTACTCGGGGTGTTCCTCGACCGGTCGGCGCGACCGGGCCGTCTGCTGGCGGTCGCGCTGACCCTGCACGCGGCCGGACTGCTGCTGGTCCTCTCGGCACTGGGGCGCCTGCCGTACGCCCTCGCGCTCGTGACCGCCGTCGGCACCGGCCTGTTCGGGCCCGCCCTGTCGGGCGGCTGGACCGCCCAACTGCCCCGCGTCGCCCCGCCGGAGAGGCTGGCGCGCGCCACCGCCCTCGACGCCATGACCTTCGGCGCCGCGGCCCTCACCGGCCCCGCCCTCGCCGGCACCACGGCGGAGCTCCTGGGGGCCCCGGCCGCGGTACTGCTGTCGGCGACACTCATCGCCGCGGCGCTGCCGGTCGCCTGGACACTGCCGGGGCGGCGAACGGTGGCGGGGCGGATTCCGCACCGGGGCACAGCGGTGGGGGGCGTCCCGCATCGAAGCGGGGCGATGGAGCAGGTTCCGCACCGAAACGCGGGGGCGGGCGGCGATCCGCGCCGTTACGCGGAGGCGGGCGGCAATCCGCACCGAAACACCGCGACGGACAGCGACCCGCACCAACGCACCGCGGCGGGCGGCGATCCACACCGAAACACCGCGACGGACAGCGACCCCCACCAAAGCACCGCGGCGAGACGGGTACCGCCCCGAAACACCGCGACGGACAGCGACCCGCACCAACGCACCGCGGCGAGACGGGTACCGCCCCGAAGCACGGTGTTGGGCGACCTCGCGGCCGGTGTGCGCTGCATCGGGCGCAGCCCGTCCCTGGCCGGGGCCACGCTGACGTCGGTCGCTTCCTGCGCGGCGCAGGGCGTGCTGATCACCTGTACGCCGTTACTCGGGACACGGTTCCTCGGTGGAGCCGGGCGCGGCGCGTTGCTGCTCTCCGGGATCGCCGTCGCGTCCCTCGCCGCGAACGCCGTCCTCGCCCACTCCCCCGGCCGCCGGCTTCCCCCGGACGCGGTGGTCCGCATCGGCGCGCTGCTCCAGGCCGCCGCCCTCGCCCTGGCCGCGACCGGCCGCCCGGCACTGCTGGCCGCCACGGTCGTGCTCGCCGGCACCGGAGAGGGACCACAGCTCACGGCACTGTTCGCGGTACGGCACCGGGAGGCGCCGGAGCGGTTGCGCAGCCAGGTCTTCACCACCGGCGCCAGCCTGAAGATCGCTGGCTTCGCCCTGGGCGCGGCGGTCGCGGGCCCGATGGCCGACTGGTCGCTGCAGGGTGCCCTGCTCACGGCGGCCGGTCTGCACGTCGCCGGGGCGCTGTTCGGCAAGTGCGGGACATACGGCACGTAAGGAGCACCCAAGACGCAAGGAACACCCGACAGAGAAAGAGCACCCGACGGGGAAGGGACGGGACACCCGACAGGTAAGGGGCACCCGCCCAGGCGGATGCCCCTTACCTCTGCCGTCCGTCTTCTGGCCGGGTGCTCAGGCGAGCCGTACGACCGCCCGGGACATCCCGAGTACCTTCTGCCCGGCGCTGGTCGCCGTCAGGTCGACGCGGACGGTGTTGTCGTCGAGCTTGGCCGCCACCTTGGCGCTGACCTCGATCGTGGCGCCCTGGTCGTCGTTCGGGACGACGACGGGCTTGGTGAAGCGGACGCCGTACTCGACGACGGCGCCCGGGTCCCCGACCCAGTCGGTGACCACGCGGACCGCCTCCGCCATGGTGAACATGCCGTGCGCGATGACGTCCGGCAGGCCCACCTCCTTGGCGAACTTCTCGTTCCAGTGGATCGGGTTGAAGTCCCCGGAGGCACCCGCGTACCGCACGAGGGTGGCACGGGTCACAGGGAAGGTCTGCGCCGGCAGTTCGGTGCCGACCTCGACGTCCTCGTATGCGATCTTCGCTGTCATCGCTTCCTCACGCCTCCGCGTCCGCCGCACGGGCCACGAGCTTGGTCCAGGCGGTCACGACGTGCTCGCCCGCCTCGTCGTGGACCTCGCCGCGGATGTCCAGGATGTCGTTGCCCGCGAGGGACTTGATCCCCTCGATCGTCGAGGTGACCGTGAGCCGGTCGCCTGCGCGCACCGGGCGGGTGTAGGCGAACTTCTGGTCGCCGTGCACGACCCGGCTGTAGTCGAGGCCGAGCTGGGGGTCCTCGATGACCTGCCCCGCGGCCTTGAAGGTGATCGCGAAGACGAAGGTCGGCGGGGCGATCACATCGGGGTGGCCGAACGCCTTGGCGGTCTCCGCGTCCGTGTACGCCGGATTGCTGTCCCCCACCGCCTCGGCGAACTCGCGGATCTTCTCCCGGCCCACCTCATAGGGCTCGGTGGGCGGGTAGGTCCGCCCCACGAAGGACTGGTCGAGCGCCATGGGCTCGGCACCTCCTGCTTGCTCTACTGACCGGTACGGGTCGTTCAACGACGTGAGGCCGCCCCCGACACTCGGGGACGGCCTCACGTACGAGCCTGATTTATCGCGTCTCGCGGTGCGCTGTGTGCGCGTTGCAACGCGGGCAGTGCTTCTTCATCTCAAGACGGTCCGGGTTGTTACGCCGGTTCTTCTTGGTGATGTAGTTCCGCTCCTTGCACTCCACGCAGGCCAGCGTGATCTTCGGGCGGACGTCGGTGGCAGCCACGTGAGTGCTCCTTGACGAACGGGTAGGTTATTCAACGCAAGAAAGAGTAGCCGATTGAAGGACCGACCCCGCAATCGGCTACTGTGTGTAGCGGTGACCGGACTTGAACCGGTGACACAGCGATTATGAGCCGCTTGCTCTACCGACTGAGCTACACCGCTGCGATGCGATCAGCTCCCGCCTCACGGCGGGAACCTCTCCCATCAGAGCCCCAATACGGAATCGAACCGTAGACCTTCTCCTTACCATGGAGACGCTCTGCCGACTGAGCTATTGGGGCGAGCGATGAAGACATTACACGCTCGGCTGCCGTTCACCCAAATCCATTGCGGGCGACCGACCCGCACCCGTCCGGCAGGGCTCTCCCGGCCTCGTAGGCCCCTCCCGCATGCCCTACGACCAGCACCGCCCGCGACGGACCACGCCGGTACGACTATTGCGCTCCTCCCCGCCAGGCTCGACTCGCCGCCCTAGGCTCGTCTCACTCTGCGTGATCATGCCCCGCCACGCAGCCCCGAACCCCTGGAGCGCGATGCCCGAGAGCCAGCCGCAGCCGCCTTCCTCGTCGTCGGACCCGTCGTCCCGCTCCCCGGGCTCGCCGGGGCAGCCCGATGCCGCGCCCCTCCTGCTGTGCGGGGCACGGCTGACCGACGGCCGGACCGTGGACGTACGGCTGGGCGGCGGTCGCATCGAGGCGGTCGGTACGGCCGGCAGCCTCGCGCCGGGACCGGCCCGGGCCGGCTTCGCGCGCGTGGACCTCGCCGGGTATCTGCTGCTCCCGGCCCCGGCCGAGCCGCACGCCCACGGCGACACGGCCCTGTCGGCCGAGAGCGACGGCCCGGTCTCGTACGCCCCCGACGACGTCCAGCGCCGGGCCACCGAGGCCGCCCTGCTGCAGCTCGGCCACGGGGCGACGGCGCTGCGGGCGCACGTGCGCGTCGGCGACGTCCAGGGCCTGGGCGCACTGACCGCCGTACTGCGGGCACGGCGCTCGCTGCGCGGACTGGTGGAGCTGACGGCCGTGGCCGTGCCGCGCGTGCTGACCGGGGTGGCGGGGACGGACGGGCTGGCGATACTGCGGGACGCGATGAAGATGGGCGCCTCCGTGGTGGGCGGATGTCCGGATCTGGACCCTGATCCGACCGGCTACGTGGAGGCGGTGCTGGAGATCGCCTCCGAGCACGGCTGCCCGGTCGACCTGCACACGGACGCCGCCGACCCGGCCCGTCTGTCCCGGCTCGCGGCCATGGCGGGCGGCCTGCGCCCCGGCGTGACACTCGGCCCGTGCGCCGGGCTGGCCCGGCTGCCCACCGAGGCGGCCGCACGCATCGCGGACCGGCTCGCGGCGGCCGGCGTGACCGTCGTCTGCCTGCCCCAGGGGGGCTGCGGCAGCGTCGAGGGACTCGGCACGGCGCCGGTACGGCTGCTGCGTGCGGCCGGGGTCCGGGTGGCGGCCGGCAGCGGCGCGCTGCGGGACGTGTGCAACCCGGTGGGGCGCGGCGACCCCCTGGAGGCGGCCTACCTGCTGGCCTCCCGGCACGGTCTGCGCCCCGAGGACGCCTACGACACGGTCAGCGCCTCCGCCCGCGCGGTGCTCGGCCTGCCCGAGGTGCGTGTCGAGGCCGGTTTCCCCGCCGAGCTGCTCGCCGTGCGCGGCGACCACCTCGCCGCGGCGCTGTCCCTGGCGTACAGCCGCATCGTGGTGCACCGGGGGCGTGTGGTGGCCCGGACCAGCGCGGTGCGCGAGTACTGCAACTCGGCCGCGGCGGCGGAACTGGGGCTGCCGCGGCAGGGCCGGGGCGAGCTGTCCTGAGCGGCGGCCGGACCGGGCCGGTGGCCGGACCGGTGATCGCGCCGGGCCGGGCCGGTGACCGCCGGTGCGGCAGAGCCGAAGTCGTGCGGCGGATGCGTCCCTTCGGGCGTACGGTCGGAAACATGCGCATTGTCATCGCTGGTGGTCATGGTCAGATCGCGCTGCGGTTGGAGCGGTTGCTCGCCCTGCGCGGATACGAGGTGGCGGGCATCATCCGCAAGGCGGAACAGGGCAACGACCTGCGGGAGCTGGGCACCGAACCGGTTCTGCTCGACCTGGAGTCGGCGTCGGTGGAGGAGGTCGCGGCGTATCTGCAGGGCGCGGACGCGGCGGTCTTCGCGGCGGGCGCCGGCCCGGGCAGCGGCACGACCCGCAAGGAGACGGTGGACAAGGGTGCCGCCGTGCTGTTCGCGGACGCCGCCGTGCGGGCGGGCGTACGCCGTTTCGTGGTCGTCTCCTCCATGGGCGCGGATCCGGCCCACCAGGGCGACGAGGTCTTCGACGTGTACCTGCGCGCCAAGGGCGAGGCCGACGCCTACGTCCGTGGCCTGGACGCCCTGGACTGGACGATCCTGCGCCCGGGTTCGCTGACGGACGACGCCGGTACCGGCCTGGTCCGTCTGGAGGCGCACACCGGTCGCGGCCCTGTCCCGCGTGACGACGTGGCGGCCGTCCTGGTGGAACTCGTGGAGACCCGGGCGACGGCGGGCCTGACGCTGGAGCTGATCAGCGGGTCGACTCCGGTGACGGTGGCGGTGAAATCCGTTGCCGGAAATTGAGGTTGACTGCTTGACATTCGTTTCCGAGCGAGCGGGCGGCGCTCAGAACAGGGGCAGCTGCCCGGGGAAGTCCGGCACCTCGTACCCGTCCAACGACGGCTGAACGGCGCCGAGTTCCGCCTGCCGCCGGGACCCGGAACACGACACGAGCTCCCCGCTGCGCCGCTCGCCGGGCGGGTCGTGCCGCGCGAAGCGTCCCGCGACGACGGCGATTTCGCGGCGGCACACAGGGCAGGTTCTGCGACGGGATGACATGCGGTCAGTGTCCCCCGTGACGAGAACGGCGTACCGGCCGGAGTCACAGCCCCTGTGCGATCACCGACGTTCGGGCGACGAGGGAGATCAGAGGCCTCAGCCGCGCACTTGGGAGAACTCGCCATAGCGGGCGTCGGCCCATCCCAAGGAGCGTCTGTTTCCGTTCTGATCACCTTCGGCGCCTCCTTCGCGATCGTGGCGGACGGCCACCGCACGCATGCACGAGGAGCCGATCCGAGGGGCATCCACCAGGAGACGGGTGACCTCATCGGGGCCGACCTGAGGGACACGGTCATGGCGGGCGCCCGCTTCCCGGGCCCGAGCAAGTGGGGATGCCGCGAAGCGATGTCCCGCGGCGTGCAACCTGCTGTGAGTGTTTGGGAGTACCTACGGGCGGACGTCCAAGCAGCGGCCACCGCTCCCGGTGGGCGCCGCAGGTCGGCACGCGGGCCCGGCGCGCCGGCCGTCGACGACCGCCCGGCGTGGCGCCGGGCGGCAGCGTAGAAGGAGAAATGCTCCGTGGCTCTCAGTTTTGCCAGGAAGGCAGTCATGGCGACCGTCGCAGTCGCCGCGCTCGGAGGGGTGTCGTTCGCTGCCTCCGCGAGTGAGGCGGCGTCGGGCCCGACGGTCCACCCGGCGTCCGCACCGGCCTCCGGCGTCGCCAAGAGGTCTGCCTCCGCTCACCGGCAGGTGCCGCAGGTGGTCACACAGGAGATCGGCAGCGGCCGAGTGGACGGGCACCGCTGGTCGGTGGCGCTGGAGTTCCACCGGACACTGCCCAAGGACTACACCCTGCCCACACTCCACGACGGAACAAAGACACAGGGCACATCACTGCTGTGCCAGCGCATGTACATCGGCGGCGTCCGCATCGACCACCAGGGCGGCCCCTGGGCCGACTGCCAACCCGTCACCGGAACACAGGACCCCCACGCCTCAGGCGAAATGGGACTCTGGGGCCTGCACGACAAAGGCCTCAGCGGCAGCCGGCTCATGGTCTCCAACCCCGAAGCCGACGTCGCCTACGGCGTGATCTCCCTCACCGACGGAACCCAGGTCAAAGCCACCACCGTCACCCTCCCCGGCACCACCTACCGCGCCTGGGCCGCCCCCATCCCCAACGGACAGACCATCACCGCGGTCGACCAGTACGACACCCACGACAACCGACTCACCCACGACACCAACTGGCACTGACCAGCCAGACGAAGGACGGGCACCTCCTGCTGTGCAGCCAAGTGACCGCAAGGCCGCGGACAGCGGACCGGACTCGGAGTTCACCCGGTTCGTAGCCTCCCGTTGGCGGGCCCTGACCCACACCGCGTACCTCCTCACCGGCGACTTCCACGAAGCGGAAGACCTGGTGCAGACGACGCTGACGAGGGTGTACCCGCACTGGCAGCGGCTGGAACCGGAGCGCGCCGAACACTACGTTCGCCGAGCACTGGTCAACACCAACCGCAGTCGGCACCGCCGCCGCAGGATCACCCACCTCCTTCTCCCCTCGCTGCCCGACACCGGCCCCGTGCACGACGAGGGGGCCGGTGTCGGAGGCGTGGACGTGTACGACACCCTGGCTCGCGAGCTCGCCGACCTGCCCGAGCGACAGCGAGCGGTCGTGGTGCTCCGCTACTGCGAGGATCTGTCCGTCGAGGAAGTGGCAGACTTGCTCGGCTGCTCGGTCGGCACCGTGAAGAGCCAGGCGTCCCGGGCCCTGGCCAAGCTGCGCAGCCGGTCGACCCTCGCCTGCAACTACCCGCACAGCCGCCCCGCAGAGGCACGATGATCCCAGACCACGGCCATGAAGACTGGGCACGCGCAGCCTTCGCCCGGTCACGCGAGGCCTACCCCTCGTCCCAGGCCCCCGTCGACCAGATCCTGACGGCCGCGCGGGCCCGCAGAAACCGCCGCCGTGCCGCGACTGCCGTGGTGAGTGCTGCCTGCGTCCTGGGCCTCGGCCTGATGGCTGCGGTCCTGAAGCCACCGCCTGGTGAAGTCGGCCCTGCGCGCCGGCCCTCGCCCGTCGCGAGCTCACCCCGCACCCCGACTCCTGGCACGGTCCGTGCCAGGGTGGCCGAGGGGACGACAGACGGGCACCGCTGGTCGGTGGCGCTGGAATTCCACCGGACACTGCCCAAGGACTACACCCTGCCCACACTCCACGACGGAACAAAGACACAGGGCACATCACTGCTGTGCCAGCGCATGTACATCGGCGGCGTCCGCATCGACCACCAGGGCGGCCCCTGGGCCGACTGCCAACCCGTCACCGGAACACAGGACCCCCACGCCTCAGGCGAAATGGGACTCTGGGGCCTGCACGACAAAGGCCTCAGCGGCAGCCGGCTCATGGTCTCCAACCCCGAAGCCGACGTCGCCTACGGCGTGATCTCCCTCACCGACGGAACCCAGGTCAAAGCCACCACCGTCACCCTCCCCGGCACCACCTACCGCGCCTGGGCCGCCCCCATCCCCAACGGACAGACCATCACCGCGGTCGACCAGTACGACACCCACGACAACCGACTCACCCACGACACCAACTGGCACTGACCGCCACCGTCTGCAGTTCTGAAACCCTGCATTCCAGGGGGTCACGCCTGCGAACGCCAAGACCGAGGCTCCGCCTACGGCACAGTCCGCTGATCGCCCGTGAGCACGACAAGGGGCCCGTGACCTGCAGTTCGCAGGTCACGGGCCCCTCGTTCCCGTGTGGCGGCGCCAGGATTCGAACCTGGGAAGGCTGAGCCGGCAGATTTACAGCGGGCCGCTTCCATCACCGGCTACCTGCGGGTTTGCCTCTACTTGCTGCTACTGGGGGACACCTGGGGGGAACAGAGGCCTCTTCGCCTCGGAGAAGGGTGACCGTTGACCTGTGGGCTAGCCCAAGGCTAGTTCGCTTGTCTCTCCCGGCATGTCAGCAAGACGGCCAGGGCTGGGGCCGTTCCAGCGGCGCTCCACCACAAGACGCCGGAAGCAAGCGACAGACGCTCTACATCACGCGTAAAAGCAAAGCTAAACGCGACCAGGACGAAAGGGAACATTGCAACGACCAGCCCGAATGCCGCGCTACGCCGCGCCAACTGCACCGCTCGTGCGTTACCTGCCGCCATACGGGCTCCCGCGACGATCAGCGCACTCCCCACAAGGAACAGCGCAACAGTGAGCGGACCGCTGGACACCGCTTCGACGATCGCGCCGACCGCTATCAAGAGAAACCAGACGCCAGCGAGCAACGGCACCACGAACATCGCGAAAGCTCCCCACACGCGGGACCGGTATGACATCGACGTTATACCGGTCCCGCGCCCGATTGGATCAGTTGCCGACTGGCACGGTCGGTTCAACCTCTACGTGCTCAACCGTTTGGCCATCCCCGTCTGTCTCGCTCCAGCGCTTCTCACCGGGAGCGGTCGGCACCGCCGAAGGATCCGCCTTCGGCTCAAAGAAGCGCGGGTTGACCTGCACCTCTCCCCCCTGGGCGTTCTTGAGTACCTCCCCGTCAGGCCCTACAACGGGCACGCTGTCGGGCATCTTGCTGTTGTCGACGGTCCCATCGGCGTTGACCCACGGAGGGTTGGGCGGCTCAGAGGTGCTGGGTGCCGACCCGTCCGACCCTGCACCCGCACCTGAGGCCGACGCCGACGCCGATATCGACACCCCACCGACCAGCAGAGCAGCAGTAGCGACGACGGCCGCTGCTATACCTCTTCTTTTCATGCTTTTCTCCAGGATGCTCGGGGTCGCTTATGGTTCGATGAAGTGCTTGCCGGACCACACACCGATATCGTTGCCGATCCACTTGCCGGCATAGTAGACCGCGCTGTAACCCGTGGTCGCGTAGTATCCGCCACCGCACGGCGGATAAAAGCCGAAGTCATACGAACCGGTCACCCGGGAAGTTTTCTTGCTGTTGAAGATGCCTGACAGGTATTGCCTACACACGGCCCATTTCCTGCCGGTCCACTTCCAGTACCTGTACCCTGTCGCCAGCTCACCAGGAGCCCGGTTCCACACCGCGATGCACGCTTGGGTCAACGGGATACCAGAGGAAGACAACCCCTCTGACTTGACGTAACCTCCCCGATGGGCGCCGTGAGAGACCTCGCCGTAGGTGTAGAGGCACTTTGACGAGTCATTGTTAGACCAGACCTCGTCGCGCTGGTAGACGACGTGTGCCTGCGCGCTGGTGGCAGTTACGACGGTGAGCAGCATTGCTGCGAGCAGGGCGAATAAGGCGCCCCTTACCCTGCCCGCTAAGTGCACACCCGCTCTCTTGGGGTTTTTCATTGAAACCCTTTCGCCATGATCAGGACAGATGGAATGCTACGCATAGGTCGCCGCTGGGCGTGAGGCATTTTCAGACAGTGAGCGTGGCCGAAGCGACCTGTCATCTTGCGGCTGCCCGCGTCGCGCTCCGTAGTGATCCCGTGAAAAAGAATGGGGGACTGCTGCATGATCGGGTGACAGCGGGGTTTATGCAGCCAGGGCACGCGTGCAGGCCAAGACCGCTGAGACCCTCGCCGGGGCGTGGTCGACGCTAGAAGCGGCCCGCAAGGGTGAGAGCACCGGACGGGCGCTGACCAGCGTGACGAGCCGCGTCACACCCGACGTCACGCCCTCGTGGGAACTCCCGGTGTGGGGCCCCTCGGAGCCGGTTGCCGCGCTTGAGTCGGCCCCCGCGCTCAGTGACGCGGCACTCGACACCTTGGTCGATGCGATCCGGCACAGCGAGGTCCCCGCCCTGTCCTACCGCGAGATGGCCACCCGCTTCCGCACGGCCGGCCACTCCGCCTCTGAAGTCCGCCTGCGGGCCGCATGGAAGCGCGTGGTGGCCTGATGGGGGCGCTGCCGGTGTTCCGGTGGCGCCTAGCCCCGGACGGATACGCCACCCGCCGACAGTTGCGGGCACGCGGTCTACGGCCCGGCGGTCAGGATGTGGCCGCTCAACTCGAACGGCCGCGCTGCCGTCGCCCGCCGCTGATCGCCTACCTCTACCGGGTCGACCTGGCCAAGCCGGTCCGGCCCATGTCGGACGCGCGTCGGGCGGCTCTGGCCAAGGCCAACGCCGCCCGCCGCACCTGCCCGCAGTGCCACCGCGATGCCGGATACGTCATCCCCGCCGCACTCGGCACCTGCGTTCCCTGCACCTACCCCGACCACTCCACATCCCCGAGGAGTACCTGACCATGGGCAAGCCCGACACACGCCGGCTCGACCGGGCGATCCAGGAGACGAACCGCAGGCTGGACGCGGTCCGCAAGCGGGAGCTGTGGCCGCTGGACGGCCGCGAGCGGCGCGCGATCCTGCGGGCCGCCGCCGGCGGCTCCTACAAGGTCGTCAGGGGCCGCAGCACCACCCGTGCCGAACAGCGCATCGACTCGGCATGGAGCGCGGCTGAGACGCGGCTGATCGCGGAGATCACCGCGCTGCGGATCGAGCGGCAGCAGGTCGTGCGCGAGGCCGCCAAGGCCAACGCCGCGAAGAAGTCCTCGGGGTGGTGGTGACCATGGACGCACAGCAGACGCCTGCGGGCGAGTGCCCGCAGTGCTGGCAGCACGCCCACGACCGCCGCGCACACCGCCACCTCGGCCCGCGCGAGGACTGCCCGCAGTGCGTGGACCACATACGCAACGGCCACCCCACCATCGTGCCCAAGACCGAATCGCGCTGGTGGTGAGCGTGTTCCGTACCGCGCCCGTTCTTGACTCGCACTTCCACTGCCCGGACTGCGGGCCGCTGGTCTTCGGCGTCACCCGGGCCATCTGCGGCCAGGTGATCCCCGCCCCGGTCGTCGGCAACGGCCCGGAACGCACGTGCCCGCCGTGCAAGGCCGCACTGCGCGCCCACAAGGCCGGCCACCGCCGCCGCTGAGCCTTGCTGCCCGTTCCCGCCCGCGCCGCTGCCCGGGCGGGGCCGGGCATGCCCAGACTTCCCGCCCCAACGGGGCAGACAGGAGAGCTACCCACCATGAGTGGCACCGTCGTTCACCTGCACAAAGACCCCACTCCCGACCCCGAACCGGCCCCCGTGACCACGCTGACCGTGGTCCCCGAACCCGCACCGGCCAAGCCGGTGCCGCTGTGGGTGCGCTCCGGCCGCGCCCTCAAGACCGCCGTCACGCACGAGACCACCAAGACGGCCGTCCGTGCGGTCGCCCGGCACGGCCTCTACACGTTCAACGGAGGCCGGATCGTGGCCCGCCGTACCTGGGACGGCCGCACCGGCGCCCGCTATGAGCGCATGCTCCGCGCGGCGGAAGCCGCGGGGAACCACGAGATCGCGGAGGAGTGGGAAGAGCGGTTGCAACGCTTCCGCGAGGCACGCCACCGCCGCCGCATGGACCTGCTCCACTCCCCGGTCGACGCGGCCAAGGGCATCGCCGTCGGCACCGGCATGAGCATCGGCGTACTGGTCGCCCTCGGAGTCGTGATGGCCCTCAACTCCAAGAACGTGGGGGACGTCATCACCCCGCTTCAGGCCACCATCGACTTCATCGCCACGCTCATCCGGATCGTGCAGATCGTATGGGGCCCGGCCATCACTATCGGCCCGTTCCTCGCCCTGCTCGCCCTGTGGGCCGTCGGCAGCAAGCAGCAGGCCGCACCGCAGTGGGCGCTGCCCGCCAACGTCCGCTCTGGCGAGGGTGAGCCGATCACGCCGTCCATCGTGGTCAAGGCCCTGCGGGATCTCGGGGTGCCCGCGCTGCGCAACGCGATCAAGGAGATGGGCGACGCCGGCGCGTCCATGCTCGGGCCGATCCGGATCGCCGGACGCGGCGTGGAAGTCGACGTGACGCTGCCCTCGGGGGTGGCGACGAACGAGGTGCAGCAGCGTCGGCGGAAGCTGGCGGAGAACCTGACGCGGCATGAGCACGAGGTGTTCATCGCGATCGCTGAGGCGGCCCGGACGGTGCGGCTGTGGATCGCCGACTCGGGTGCGCTGGACGAGCCGATCGGCCCGTCTCCGCTGGTCACCGACGAGACCATGACCGCCGACTACAAGAAGGGCAAGGCCCCTTGGGGGGAGGACCTGCGTGGGGATGCGGCAGAGCTGAGTGTGTATCAGCGGCACATGCTCGTCACGGGCCGCTCGAACCAGGGCAAGACCGCCGCGCTGCGTGCGCTCGCGTTGTGGCTGGCGCTGGACAAGTCGGTGCAGTTCTGGATCGCTGACCTCAAGGGCGTCGGGGACTGGAGCATGTTCCAGCGCATCGCCGCACTGCTGATCGAGGGACCCTCGGATAACCACGTGATCCAGGCGACCGAGATGGTCGAGGACGCCGTGACCGAGATGAACCGCCGGATCGAGGTACGCCGCACCGACCCGAAAGCGGACTTCCCCCCGCTGATCGTGCTGGTCGACGAGGCACAGAAGGCGTTCATGTGCCCGGCCGTCGACGACCAGAGGCGCCCCTACGGCGGCTCCAAGGCCACCAGCCGGTACTTCATGGCCGTCCGCACGATCCACAACCAGGGCCGCGCCGTGGACGTGCTGATGTGGCAGGGCACCCAGGACCCCACCGACCAGAACCTTCCCAAGCTGGTCCGCGAGGGCGCCCACACCCGCGCCTCCCTCGTCCTGGGCAGCGAATCACAGGCGAAGATGGCCCTCGGGGACAAGGCAGTCGAGGACGGGGCCGCCCCGCACCTGCTGCGCCAGGGCCTGGACAAGGGAACCCTGGTCGTCGCCTCGGACGGCATCACCATGCCCACGGGCCAGTCCTCCATCACGGTCCGCACCCACTTCATCGACGACGAACCAGCCGAAGCCATCGCCGACCGCGCCCGCGCACTCCGGGACGGCGTGACCACCCTGCACGTCGTCGACAAGGGCGAAGAGCGCGACGCCCTCGCCGATGTCGCCCACGTGATCGGCGACGCACCCCGCCTGCGGACCAACGAGGTACTCAAGCGGCTGCACGCCCTGGCCCCGGAGGTCTACGGCGACCAGTGGACCAACGACCGGCTCAAGAGCCTGTTGGAGGAGCACGGCGAGGAACCGAAGAAGTCGCACGGGGTCATGGTCATCCACCGCGATCACGTCCTGCGGGCGCTCGCCAACCGCGACGCGGACGGTTCCGCTTCCGCCTCCTGACCCCGGGGAGGCAAGCCGTTCCGGCCCGGGGAGGCGGGGAGAACTCCCCAACCCCCTCCCCACACCCGCCTCCCCCACGTTGATCAGCGAAAACACTGCCTCGGGGAGGCGGGGAGGCGCCCAGCTCAGACCCCCGAAAACCCCCTCCATAGCCCACCCGACAGGGGGTGCCCCAGCCTCCCCCGCCATGCGCCGGAAGGGATTCCGCATGTACCCCGAACACTCCGCCTACCTGCCCGCAGAACGAGCCGTAACCGTCCATCAGCCACAGCCCCTCGCCCCCTACGACCCGGGCCCGTCGATGGCACTGGACCCCTGCGGCGAGCGTCAGCCGGTGGTGTGGGTGCCCGACGCGTACGGGCGCATGGTCCCCATGCCCAAGCACCTCGCCCCCGCCCCGATCCCCGCCACCGAGCCGCGCGACCTGACCCCGCTCCCGCTCCTGGACCCCCTCGCCCAGCGCTTCCTGGGTGCCGGGCTCGGGGGCGGCGCCCTCGCCGCCGGCATTGGCTACGGGGTGGGCGAGGTCGTCAGCGCCGCGGCCGGAATCAGCGGCGGGGCTCTCGTGTGGGTCGCCGTGATCGTCCTCGCCCTGCGCACCCCCGCCCGCGCGATCAGCGGCGGCAAGGGCAGCACGGTCAACATCCGCAAAGCCGTCATCAAGCGCAGCCACTTCCACGGCTAGCTACGCCAAGGGCGACCCCCGCATCTCGCCAAAGAACTGGGATCGCCCTTGCCAGCCAGCATCCAACGACGGAACTGGAGACATCCAGCATGACCCAACCCATCGACATCCGGCGAGTACCGGACACCTTCCGACCCATCCGGGTGCTGGACGCCTACTCGTGCATCGGCGGCGCCACCAAGGGCACCAACCGCGCCCGGAACGCGGCCATCGGCCGGACCTACCCCCGACTGATCGCGCCGACCCGGGCCGCACTGGAGTCGACCGGGCGGCCGTACGTGATGGAGAACGTGGCCGGCTCCGAGGTCCGCAAAGACCTGCGCCTGTGCGGCGAGATGTTCGGCCTGGACGTCATCATGCACCGCTACTTCGAGTTGGGCGGCTGGTCGGCCCCGCAACCGGCGCACCCCCGCCACCGGGGCTACGTGCGCGGCTGGCGCCACGGCGTCTACCGCGAAGGTCCCTACGTCGCCGCGTACGGCCAGGGCGGCGGCAAGGCCACCGTGCAGGAGATCCGCGACGCCAAGGGCATCGACTGGTCGACCGATCACCTCCGACTGCGGGAGGCACTCCCGCCCGCCTACACCGAGTGGATCGCACACGCCTGGCTCGCCACCCTCGCCCCCACCCTGGAGGTGGCGGCATGAGCGAGACCCCCTACCCCCAACACACGGCGCTGAGCCTCGCCGCGTCCGGCGTGCCCGTGCTGCCCCTACGCCGGGGCAAAATCCCGTTCGGCAACTGCACGACGTGCACGGACAACGCATGCGGCGGCCGGTCGAACATGAAGACCCCGGGCCCGTGCCGGTGCCCCGGCGTCTGCCACGCCTGGGCCGCCGCCACCACCGACCCGGCCGTCATCGTCTCGCCCTCATGGGCGGCCGCGTGGCGACGGGCGGTGTGCGTCGGATACCACCCCGGCGGCGCCGGGCTGACCGTGGTCGACCTCGACACTCCCGCCGCCGTCCAGTGGGCCCGTGAGACCCTGCCCGCCACTCGGACCGTGCCCACCACCCGGGGCGAGCACTGGATCTACCAGGGCACCATGGCGTCCTCGAACGCGGTCCGGCCCGGCGTCGACATCAAGTCCCTTATGGCGTACGCCCGTTGGCTCGGTCCGGGCGTTGGCGCCACGAACGCTCTCCCGGACGCTGTGCGCGCCCTGGCAGTAAAGGAGCCGTACACGTCTCGTGGGGCGCCACAGGCGCTCTCAGTGCCTCTGAGGGGCCGCGGGAGCGAGTGCCGACACCGCACGCCCGCCTATCTGGACCGTGGGATTGCCATGGCCGTTGAGGGCATCACCGAGGCCCGTAGCGCGGTCCACGCGACCGTGTACCGGACGTTCCTGGCCGTGCTGTCCACGCATGGCCGGTGCGGCTGCCTCACCGACACCCACGTCGCACGACTGTTCACCGCCGCGCAGGCCAAGGGCGAATCCCCGCGGCACTGCGCGGACGCGTGGACCAACGCCCGCACCACGTTGGGACTGTGACCATGTCCGACGAGGACAAGACCCCCGCCCGCGAGATCATCACCGACTACGCACAGGCGCACTTCCGGTACTTCCGCACCGCAGACGGCACCGTGTACGCGCAGCGCAATGGCCACCCCGTGGCCCGCCCGATCCGCTCTCAGGGCACGACGGGAAGCCACCGGCAGGAACTCATGGTCGGACTGTTCAGGGACGGCATCGGCGTGTTCAACGGCACCGCCATGAAGGAGGCACTCGACCTGATCGAAGCGTTGGCGCTGACCGAGGACGTCCAGCCCGTGCACATCCGCGTCGCCCCCGGATACGACGGGGCCACATGGCTGGACTTGGGGCGCAGCGACGGGCAGTCCGTGCGTATCCACCCCACCGGATGGGACATCCGCACCCCGGACCCGCAGGACGTCTGCTGGCGGCGTACCCAGCTCACGGGGGAGCTGCCCTTGCCGGTCAAGGACACCGACGGCAAGGGCATCGATCTCCTGATGCGGCTGTGCAACTTCGCCACCGCGGAAACCGAGTGCCTGGCCATCGCCTGGCTCATCGGCTGCCTGGGCCCCGACGTGCCCGTCCCGGCCCCGTTCCTCACCGGCCCGCAGGGCGCCGGCAA
>NZ_JBIATQ010000009.1:0-93960 GCF_042891955.1 Streptomyces sp. NPDC001843
CACCTGCCGAATACGAGACCAAGCACTACCGCGAAACCACGAAATCCCAGGTCACAGTCACGACCTAGAGTCTCGATCAAACCCGGAACGGTTCACCAAGGACTGGCCTGAGGTTAAAACTCAAGCTAAGGGCTGTCCCGAAACCGTTCTTCGACTGACGGTGACAGGGCGCAGGTGGAGAAGTCGGTGGCAGGCTGGCCGTCGGTAAGGGACGATCACGACGTGCACGGCCCTGTTCCTGCCAGACGTGCCCGAACGTGTTGAGCGGTGTGGTGCCGTGCTGTCGACGGATCGATGCTCGGCCTGGCGCTCTCCAAGCCGGGCCGGAGAGGATGCGTGTGTCGCTCGCTCTTGAAGATCGCTTGGCCATCACCGAGCTTGTCTCGTTGCACGGTCACCTCGTTGACGACGGAAGCCTTGACCGGTTGGAGGAGTTGTTCACCTCCGATGTGGTCTACGACCTCACCGACTTCGGCCAGGCACCGCTGTTCGGGGTGGCGGCCATCCGAGAAGCGGCCTGGGCGCTGGGAGCCGCCAACCCCGTCGCGCATCACGTCACCAACGTCGTCGTAATCGCGTCGGCAGACGGTCAGGTGCAGGTCCGATCGAAGGGTCTGGGCATCAAGGCAGACGGCTCCTGCGGTTCCGTCTCCTACGACGACACCGTCGTGCGCACCGCTGACGGCTGGCGGATCAGTCATCGCAAGGTGTCGCCACGCCGAACTCCCTTGAGCGGAAGCACAAAGCCCGGCTAACCAAGCACGTCTCACCTGGTCCTAGCTGGTGAGGACGGCATTGTGCAGGCGGGCGATGCCGAGCATGGCGTGGTGGACACCGTCGCCCTTCAGACGGCAGTCGCGCAGGATCTTCCAGGTCTTCATGCGGGCGAAGACGTGCTCGACACGGGCCCGGACTTTGCGGTGGGAGGCGTTGTGCTCCTCCTTCCAAGCGGAAAGTTCGTCCTGGCCGGGCTCGCGGCGGTGCGGGATGACCAGGCCCGTGCCCTGGTATCCACCGTCGGCGATGACAACGGCCTTCCCTGCAGTGGCCTTGGCACCGGACAGTTCCCATGCCTTGCAGTCGTTTCGGTTGCCGGGCAGGGGCCGGCCGACGGCGACGACGAGCCGGGTATCGGCGTCGATGACGACCTGGTTGGTGGAGTACCGATAGTTCTTCGACTGCTCGGCGACTGTGTGGTCGCGGGTGGGGACCAGGGTGCCGTCCACGATCAGCACGGTCTCCTTGCGGAACCGCCGGCGCTGCCGCAGGGCGAGTAACGGCCCGAGGTGACCGATGATCCGGGCGGCAGTCGACTTGGAGACACCGAATAGCGGGCCGAGCTTCCGCAGCGTCAGGTTCGTCCGCCAATACGCGGTGACCAGCAAGACCCGGTCGTGCGGCGGCAGGCTCCAGGGCCGACCCTTGCAGGCGGAGTCCGCGCCTTCGCGCCGCAGGGTGGTGACCAGCTTGCCGAACTGCCGCGGGCTCAGCCCGGCGAACGGGGCTATCCAGGACGGCTCTGACGCCGTGATCACACCAGCCACATCAAGATCATCTCAACCGTGACCAGCAGTTACGGGACAACTCTAGGGGCGGGCGGCTTCCGGCAGTCGGCGTCCGCCACGAATCGGCAGCCGTTCGCGGACGCCCCGCCAGTTGCCTAGCCGTTGATGTCGAGTGCCGTTCCGTACAACCGGTCCGCCTTCAGGCGAATGACCACTCGGCGCTCGGCAACCAACTGTTCCAAGAACGCATCCGCGTCTTCGGGCTTGGCGGCCTGCGGAATCATTTCAAGCAGTTCCCGTCCGACCGCGTCGCCAGGAACCGTCGTGATCTCGGAGACCTCGGCCTCTCCTTCGACGACGGCGAATGACCACACGTCGCCGCCCTGCACATGCAGCGCCGCACGCGGATCGCGGCGCAGGTGCTTGAGCTTGACGCGGTCGGCCGTCGTCGAGAACCGCACGATGCGGGCCTTGGCGTCCCAGCTGTACAGCATGGTGGTCAGATGGGGGTGGCCACTGCGCTTGACGGTGGCGAGCGTGCCGAACTGCTGCTCGGCGAGCAGGTTCGAGACGGCTTCGTCGGACAGGGGACGAGGCGCTGGTCCTTGAGTCATGACCTGATCAACGTCCGTGGACGTGCAGTAATTTCCACAGGCCCCGGGGGAGCCGCCCCTAAAGGAACCGCCCCCGATGGAACAGCAGCGGCGCCGCGTCCCCGCCCGCCGCCCCCAGGGCGTCCACCCGGCCCACCACGATCAGGTGGTCGCCCCCGGTGTGCACCGCGTGGATCGTGCAGTCGATCCAGGCGAGCGTGCCCGCCAGGCGGGGGGAGCCGGAGACCGGGGCCGCGTCGTACTCGACGCCCGCGAACTTGTCCGCGCCGCGGACCGCGAAGCCGCGGCACAGGTCGCCCTGCCCGGCGGCGAGGACGTTGACGCAGAAGGCGCCGGCGCGGGCGATGCGCGGCCAGGTCGTCGACGTACGGCCGACCATGAAGGCGACCAGGGGCGGGTCGAGGGAGAGGGAGGTGAAGGACTGGCAGGCGAAACCGGCGGGGGAGCGGTCCACGTCGGCCGGTGGTGCGGTGACCACGGTCACGCCCGTCGCGAAGCTGCCGAGGACGCGCCGGAACCCGGCCTGGTCGACGGGGGCGCGCTCGTCCGCGCCGACGCAGCGCAACTCCGGGCGCGGCAGCGCCGGAACGGGGGCCGGGGGCCCGGCCGGCCTGAGGTATCGGACGGCGGCGGCGGCCGCCCCTGCGTGTCCCATCACGTTTCCATTGAAAGTGACGGTTCGTCAGATGGGAAGGGCTAGCGGCCCTTGTACTCGGGGTTTCTGCGCTCCACGAACGCGGCGAGACCCTCCCGCGCGTCCCGCGTCGTCATGTTGATCTCCTGCGCGGCCGCCTCGGCGGCGAAGGCGGCGGCCCGGTCGGTGTCGAGGGAGGCGTTGAGGAGCTGCTTGGTCAGGGCGAGGGCGCGGGTGGGGCCGGCGGCCAGCCGTTCCGCCCACGCACGGGCCGTCTTCTCCAACTCCCCGTCCGGTACGACCCGGTTGACCAGCCCGAGCCGCTCGGCGTCGGCGGCGGACAGCGCGTCCCCGAAGAACATCAGCTCCTTGGCCCGCTGCGGGCCGACCAGCCGGGGCAGGAGATAGCCGCCGCCGCCGTCGGGTACGAGGCCGCGCCGCGCGAACACCTCGATGAACCGGGCCGACTCCGCGGCCAGCACGAGATCGCAGGCGAGGGCGAGATGAGCGCCGAGGCCGGCCGCCGTGCCGTTCACGGCGGCGATGACCGGCTTCTCGCAGTCGAGGACGGCGGCCGTCAGCCGCTGGGCGCCGAGGCGGAGCATGCGTGCCACGTCACCGGCGACCCGTTCACCCGCCTGCGCACCGCCCCGCAGATCGGCGCCCGCGCAGAAACCGCGCCCGGTCCCGGTGATGACCACGGCCCGCACCTCGGGGTCGGCCGAGGCGTCCGCCAGCAGCCCGATGACCCGTTCCCGCTGGCCGGATGTGAGGGCGTTGAGGGCCTCGGGCCGGTTGAGCGTGATCGACGAGACCTGACCGGCCACCTCGTGCAGCACCCATGTCTCGTCCATCAGCGGCACACCGCCAGCGCGTCCAGCGCCACCGCGCCCTGGCCCCTGGGCAGCACCATCAGCGGGTTGATGTCGAGCTCCGCCAGCTCGTCCCCGAGCTCCAGCGCCATCCGCTGCACCCGCAGCACGACCTCCACGAGCGCGTCCAGATCGGCCGCCGGCCGGCCCCTGACCCCGTCCAGCAGGGCCCGCCCGCGCAGTTCGGCGAGCATGTCCCGGGCCTGGTCCTCGCCGAAGGGCGGCACGCGTACCGCGGCGTCCCGCAGCACCTCCACCAGCACCCCGCCGAGCCCGACGGTCACGGTCGGCCCGAACAGCTCGTCGTGGGTGACGCCGACGACCATCTCCACGCCCCGCTCGACCATCTGGCACACCAGGACACCGTCCAGCGGGACACCCTCGTAGCGGGCGATGTCGTTCAGCTCCCGGTAGGCGTCCCGGACCTGGCTGGCCGAGGTCAGGCCGATCTTCACCAGACCGAGCTCCGTCTTGTGGGCGATCTGCGCACCGGACGCCTTCATCACCACCGGGTAGCCGACCTGGCCGGCCGCGCGCACGGCCGCCGCCGCACTGGTCACCAGCTGCTCGCGCGGCACCCGTATGCCGTAGGCGCGCAGCAGTTGCTTGGCCGCGTGCTCGCTGAGCTGCTCGCCGGGCCGCATCAGCATGCCCGCCTTGCGGAAGGAGGGGGACGGGGTGCGGGGTGCCTCGTCGAAGGGGGAGCGGTAGGCGCGTACGAAGCGGTGGTGGTCGAGGTAGGCGCGGACGGCGGTGAGGCAGTTGCCGACGGTGCGGAAGGTGGCCACCCGGGAGGAGCCGAGCAGCACGTCCCGGTACGCGGGTTCGGTGCCGACCGGAGAGCCCCACACCACGCACACCAGCTTGTCCGTGTGCTCCGCCGCGTCCACCAGGTCCCGCACGAGCTTGTCGCTGAGCGGCGGGAAGGGCCCGGTGACCGGGCAGATCAGCACGCCCACCTCGGGGTCGTCGAGGATCGCGTCGATGATCTTCCGCCCGCGCTCGTCACCGACCGGGTGACCCCCGTTGTCCACCGGGTTGGCCACGCTCAGGTACTCCGGTATCCACTGGTGCAGTTCGGCCTGCTTGGCCCCGGACAGCACCGGCAGGTGCAGTCCCGCCCCGGCGGCCAGGTCGGCGACGTGCGCGCCCGTGCCGCCGGAGATCGAGTAGACGACGACCCCGTGGGCACGCGGCGCGCGGGCCCGGGCCAGCAGGGCGGCGGTGTCCTGGAGTTCGTCCAGGCCGTCGACGCGGATGACCCCGTACTGCCGCATCGCCGCGTCCACCACGTCGTCGGCCCCGGTCAGCTTCCCGGTGTGGGAGGCGGCGGTACGCGCTCCCGCCTCGGTGCGCCCCACCTTCACGGCGACGACGGGGACCTTGCGGCGGGCGGCCCGGTCGGCGGCGAGCAGGAACGCGCGGCCGTCCTTGAGACCCTCCACGTAGCATGCGATGGCGCCGACTTCCGGCCGCTCGGCGAAGTAGGAGATGAAGTCGGCGGTCTCCAGGTCGGCCTCATTGCCGGTGGGTGCCCAGTGGGACAGCCGGATGCCGAGCTCCTGCAGGGCGAAGACCGGACGGCCCTGGTGCCCGGACTGGGTGATCAGGGCGATGGCCGGGCCGTCGAGGTCGTCCCGGAACCGCTCGAAGGCGTTGAGGTTCGTGTTGGGCCCGAGCAGTCTGAGGCCGGAGCGCCGGACGGCCGCCGCGAGCCGGGCCTGGGCGCGGACACCCTCCTCGCCGGTCTCCGCGAACCCGGAGGCGAAGGCGACGGCGAACTTCACCTTGGTCCCGGCGAGTTCCTCGATCACCGGCAGCGGGTCGGCGACCAGCAGCACGGCGAGGTCGACCTGTTCGGGCAGGTCGGCGACGGAGGGGACGCAGGGGATGCCGAAGACGGCTGGCCGGCTGGGGTGCACCGGATGCACCCGCGCCCCCACCCGCCCAGCCCAGGTGAGCAGCTGCCTGGTGATGCCGGTGTTCGGCCGGCCTTCCGTCTCCGAGGCGCCGATCACGGCCACGGACTCGGGGCGGAAGAACCGGTCGAGATCGGGGACGTCCCGGTGCAGTGGCCGGCCGCTGACGTCCAGCTCGTCCACGTCGGCCGCCCGGCCGTGCACGGCGGCCCCGGGCCGGGGCTCGCCGCAGGCGATGACCCGGGCCCGGCGGGAGTCGGTGGTGAGGGTGCCGTGGGTTGATCCAAGCATCGGTCCGCCCCGCCTCCTGTGTGTGACAGCCATTGAACTGACGCTCTGTCAGGTTACTGAACTGACGGAGCGTCAGGAACGGTCGTGCACACAAAGATGACTTCCCCGGGGAAGCCCGGATCAGCCAGGCAGTCGCGACAGTCGGCCGGATCCCTTCTTCGCCACCGCCTTCGCGATCTTCTCCGCGTCGAGGGCCATCTCGCGGAACATGCCGCTGATCGGGTTGCTGAACCCGGTGAAGTACAGGTCCGGGGCGTTCTTCGGGGAGCGGGCGCCGTGCACCACCGGCCTGCCACGGGCGTCGAGCACGTCGAGGTGGCCGACCAGGCCCTCCAGGGCGCGGACGTACCCGGTCGCGGCGATCACCGCGTCCGGTGAGACACGGCTGCCGTCCGCGAGGACGATCTTGCCGTCCTCGAACCCCTCGACGGCGGCCACGACCTCCACCTTCCCCTTGCGCACGGCGTCGACGAGGCCGACGTCCTGCACCGGGATCGACCCCTCCTTGACCCTGCTGTAGAGGCCGGTCTCCGGCCGGGGCAGCCCGTGGGCGGACAGGTCCGGAACGCTCAGCCGCGCCATCGGCCTGGCCAGCCGGTCGACGAGGGCGACGGGCAGCCGCCGTACCAGCACGGCCGAGTACTGCGCGGCCCACCCGGCGGTCGACCGGCGCACGATGTGCGGCGCGGTCCGCACCGACAGCCGTACCCGGGAGGCGCCGCCCTCCACCAGATCCACGGCGATCTCGGCGCCGGTGTTGCCGACCCCGACGACCAGCACGTCCCGGCCGGCGTACGGCTCGGCGTTGCGGTACTCGCCCGCGTGCCGGAACTCACCGCCGTAGCCCTCCAGGCCCGGCCAGTCGGGCACGCGCGGGGTGTGGTTGTACCCGGTGGCCACGACGACCGCGCCACCGGTCAGCTCCCGCCCGCCGGAGGCGTGCAGCAGCCAGCCCGTGCCGTCGGGCAGCTGCTCGATCCGGGAGACCTCGACCCCGGTGACGATCTCCAGCCCGTGGTGCTCGGCGTACTTCTCCAGGTAGCGCACCACGTTGTCCCGGGACACCCACCGCCCGAACCGGCGGGGCATCGGCAGCCCGGGCAGGGCCGAGAGGCGGCGGGTGGTGTGCAGGTGCAGCCGGTCGTAGTGGCGCCGCCAGGACGCCCCGACCCGGTCGGACTTCTCCAGGACGACCGCGCGTATCCCCCGGGCACGCAGCGCGTACGCGGCGGCCAGCCCGCCGGGGCCCGCGCCGATGACGTAGACGGGGCGGTCGGTGGGGGTCGCGGACAGGGTGGAGTCGGCCATGAGCGCGAGCGTAATCACGCACGGGGTTGATGGGTCTCGGTCAAGACCGGAATTGGTTGCGGATTCATCACGGCTGTGCGGGGTGTGGGCGGGACCGGTGCGGAAATGGCCGCGACGCCGGGTCCCGGTGCGCGGGAGGCCGGCGCCGCGGGGGCGGCGTCCGGCGGCAGACGGGAAGCGGAGGACGCCGTTCAAGGGCGGTCACTTCCTGGGTATCCATGGGGGACCCGCAGGCCCACGGCGTTCGCGCAGGTTTTCCTCACCCGGCTCTCGGCATTCCGTTGGATCTGACGTACCGTCAGATGTCATGGACGCGATCTGGCTCAGCGGCGCGGAGTGGCTGGCCGTGCTCCGTATCGGGCTCGGCCTGTGGTGGCTGGAGAGCTGGCGGCACAAGGACAAGAAGGCCTGGTTCGAGCGCGGCACCGGCATCGCCTGGGCGGCGGACGTCGCCGCGAAGCACCGCTGGACAGCGGTCCGCTCCGGCTTCCGGTCCGTGGTCGAGCCGCGGCCCAAGGTGATGGCGTACGTCGTGGTGTACGCGGAACTGGCCCTCGGCCTGGGCCTGGTGGCCGGATTCCTCACGCCGGTCGCCCTCGTCGGCGGCCTGCTCCTGAACCTGCTCTACCTCACCCTCATGATCCACGACTGGGCCGAGCAGGGGCAGAACTCGATGATGGCGCTGATCTCGCTGGTCGCCCTGTTCGGGATGTCCTGGCAGGTGTGGTCCGTCGACCACGCCCTGGGGTGGTTCTGAATGGCGGCGATACGGTTCGACGTCCCCGAGCCCGACGCCTTCACCCGGACCTACTGGGACGCGGCGGCCGAGGGCCGGCTGCTCCTGCGCCGCTGCCGAGCCTGCGGCCGGGCGCACCACTACCCCCGCGAGTTCTGCCCCCACTGCTGGAGCGACGACGTCACCTGGGACCGGGCCACCGGCCGCGCCACCCTCTACACCTGGTCCGTCGTCCACCGCAACGACCTGCCGCCGTTCGGCGGGCGCACGCCCTACGTCGCCGCGGTCGTCGAACTCGCCGAGGGCCCCCGGATGATGACCGAGGTGGTGCAGTGCCCGGCGGACGAGCTGCGGGCCGGGATGGCGGTCGAGGTGCTGTTCCGGGAGGGGGTGCCGGTCTTCCGGCCGGTCGCGGCATGAGCCGGACCAGGCGGTTGAATGGTCGCCATGGCCCGTCTGAGCGATCACCCCACCGTCCCTCCCGCTTCCGAACCGTACGGGCACGGCCTGCGCCTGCTCCGCTGGGACCCCGACCGCGACGCCGACGTGGCGGACTGGCTGCGGGTCCGGGAGGATCCCGATTTCCGGCGCTGGAACACCCCGCTGAAACCGGTCACGGATCCCGACAGCGCCCGGGACTCCCTGCGCGCCCAGGCGGCGAACGCCGCGAACGGCGGCTGTGCGCCCTTCCGTGTCACCGACGCGGACACCGGTACGACGCTCGGCCACGTCGGCGTCAACGCCATCGACCAGGTCTTCCGCCTCGCCCGCGTCGGCTACTGGGTCCTCCCGGAGGCCCGCGGCCACGGGGTCGCCGCCCGCGCACTCGCCCTCGCCGCCCGCTGGGCGTTCGACGAACTCGGCCTGCACCGGCTTGAACTGGGGCACGCCCTGGGGCACGACGCGTCGTGCCGGATCGCGGAGAAGTGCGGCTTCCCCTACGAGGGGACGCTGCGCGGGGCGATGTTCGAGGCCGGACGGCGGGACGCGTTCCGGGACGTGCACCTGCACGCGCGGATCGCCACGGACCCGGAGCCGACGGTGAAGTAATCGGCAGGCGGGGCAAGGGCGTTCCGGGCGATCATGGGGCATGCGTACCGACGGCTGGCACCTCACCGAAGACCTCGACGGCTTCCTCACCCGCACCGGTGACTTCCTGCGCTCGCGCCCCGCACTGCACACGGTGGCCCTGACGGTCACCGATGCGCTGCGCAGACGCGGGCTCCACCTCTACGGGGAGGAGGCGCCCCGGTTCGGGTGGCTGGCGGATCCCGACGGCGCCGTACGCGCGGTGCTGTTCCGGACGCCCCCGCACCCGCTGCACATCACGCCGGTGACCGAGGAGGAGGCCGACGCCCTCGCCGCCCGGCTCCTCGCCCTCGGCCACGACCTCACCGGTGTCTCCGCCGAGCGGGAGACGGCCGAGGCGTTCACGGCGGCGTGGCAGCGGCGCACCGGGAACCGCGGTGAGCTGCGCCGGCGCCAGCGGCTGTACCGCCTGGGCGACCTGACCGTACCGGAGCCCGTGCCCGACGGCCGGGCGCGGGTGGCCGGGCCGGCGGACCGGGAGCTGCTGATCCGCTGGTACGGGGAGTTCGCCGAGGCCGCCGGGCAGGGCGTGATCCAGGAGGCCGGCGCCTGGGCCGACGCCCGCGTCGCCCACGGCGGCATCACGCTCTGGGAGACCCCCGACGGCAAGCCCGTCGCCATGGCCGGGGCGACCCCCGAGGTCGCCGGGCAGGTCCGCGTGGCTCCCGTTTACACCCCTGCCCACCTGCGCGGACGCGGTTACGCCGGGGCCGTGACCGCCGACGTGAGCCGGGCCGCGCTCGAGGCGGGGGCCGAGGTGCTGCTCTTCACCGACCTCGCCAATCCGACCAGCAACGGGCTGTACCGGCGGATCGGTTACCGGCCGGTGGCCGACTTCGCGGTGTACGGGTTCGGGGCAGGGGCAGGGGCAGGGTCGTAGGGGCAGGGCTATAGGTGCAGGGCCGCAGCGGCTACAGGTTCAGGGCCACAGCAGCGTCCGCTCCCAGCCGAACCCCGTGCGCCGGTAGGCGAGCCGCACGTGCCGTCGCTCGGGATCCCCCTGGAAGAACTCCACCTCCTCCGGCCGGACCCGGTACAGCGTCCACGTCGGGGAAGGGGTGGCCGGGTCCGCCTGTGCCTGCTCCCAGGCCTCCTGCGAGGCGCGCCGCAGCTCCTCCACCGACGGCAGGACCTCGCTCTGCCGACCGGTCAGCGCCGCCGCGAGCGCACCCGTGGAGCGGGCGTGCAGATCGGCCTGGCTCTCCTGCGAGGGGGCCGCCGTCACCGTCCCCCGGACCCGGACCTGGCGGCCGAGGACCGGCCAGTAGAAGGCGAGGGCCGCGTGGGGACGGGCGGCCAGCTGCCGGCCCTTGCGGCTGATGGAGTGGGACCCGAAGGTCCAGCCGTCGGCGTCGGCGCCGTGCAGCATCACGATCCGCACGTCCGGGTGCCCGTCCTCGTCGGCCGTCGCCAGCGACATCGTGTGCGGCTCGACCTGCCCGGCGGCCACCGCCTCGGCGAACCAGGCGGTGAACAGGGGGAGCGGCGTCGGGGGTGCGGTCGTCGGGTCGAAGGCCGGCAGTTCCGTGACCCCGGGGGCCCAGACCCGCAGCGACCTCAGGAGCTCGTGGAGATCGGTTGGTGCCATGGGGCGAGTATCGCCGCTCCGCTCCCGGTCATGCCGCAGCGAGCCCCTCTTCACTCACGTCCCAGGATCACCGTCCCGGAAGAGCAGAACCACCCCCCGGTCCCCGAGGCCACCGCCAGCCGCGGCAATCCGCCGTCCGGGCGCCGCACCTGTCGTTCCCCGCCCTCCCCGCGCAACTGCCGGGCCGCCTCCACCAGCAGGAACAGCCCGCGCATGCCCGGGTGCTGGGCCGACAGCCCGCCCCCGTCGGTGTTCACCGGCAGCTCCCCGCCGCGCACCAGCAACCGCCCCTTCTCCACGAACGCCCCGCCCTCGCCCTTCGCGCAGAAGCCGAGGTCCTCCAGGGTCACCAGGGTCATGTAGGTGAAGGCGTCGTAGATCTCCGCGAAGTCGATCTGCTCGGGGCGGACGCCGGCCCGCTCGAAGGCCAGCCGGCCGCTGACCGCCGCGGGGGACACGGTGAAGTCGGGCCACTCGGACATGGTGGCGTGCGAGACGTGCTCGCCGGTGCCGAGGATCCACACGGGGACCGAGCGACAGTCCGGCACGTACTCCTCGGCCGCCAGCAGCACCGCCGCGCCGCCGTCGGAGCGCAGACAGCAGTGCAGCTTGGTGAAGGGGTCGGCGATCACCGGGCCGGACAGGACGTCGTCGACCGTGATCGGGGTACGGAACATCGCCTCCGGGTTCAGCGCCGCGTTGGCCCTGGCCTGCACGGCGACCTCGGCCAACTGCTCGATCGTCGTACCGTGTTCGATCATGTGGCGGCGGGCCGCCATCGCGTACTTCGCGATCAGTGTGTGGCCGTAGGGGACCTCGAACTGCAGGGGGCCGCGGGCGCCGAAGGACAGGTCGCCGGTCCGCCGGCCCGCCTTGATGTCCGCGCGGGCCGTCGACCCGTACACCAGCAGCACGGCGTTCGCGTGGCCGGCCGCAATCGCGTCCGCCGCGTGCGCCGCCATCACCTCCCAGGTGGAGCCGCCGACGCAGGTGGAGTCCACCCAGGTGGGGCGCAGACCCAGATACTCCGCCACCTCCACCGGGGCCAGCGTGCCGAGCCCCGCCGAGGCGAAGCCGTCCACATGCGCGCGGTCCAGTCCCGCGTCCGCGAGTGCGCGGCGGGCCGCCTGGGCGTGCAGGGTGTACGCCGTGGCGTCGTCCACGCGGCCGCAGTCGGAGAGGGCGGCGCCCACCACGGCGACCCTCCGGCTTCCCCGGGCTCCAGAGCTCTCTCGGGTCATGAATCTGACGGTACATCAGATGAGGTGGCTCACGGCAGACCGCGTACCTCTGGGCATCGCCCTCCCGCCGCCCTAACATGACGCCTCGTCAGATCAGGTCGGGAGGGACCAGCCATGGACACGCGCCTCACCGCCGAGCAGGACGAAATCCGCCGCACCCTGCGCGAGTTGCTGCACAAGCGCTGCGGGGCGGAGGAACTGAGGGCCGCCCTCGACGCCCCGGCCGGACACGACCCCGCGCTGTGGAGCGCCCTCGCCGACCAGCTCGGCCTGCCGGGCCTGGCCCTCCCCGAGGCGTACGGCGGTGTCGGCTGCCCCGTCACCGATCTCGCCCTCGCCTGCGAGGAGGTGGGGCGGGCGCTCGCCCCCTCCCCGCTGCTCGCCACCTCCGTCCTCGTCGCCCCGCTGATCCTCGCCCTCGGCACCGACGCCCAGCGTGCCGACCTGCTGCCCCGCCTCGCCGCCGGTGCGCTCACCGCCGCCCTCGCCGTCCCCGGCACCGCCCTCACCGCCGCCCTCGCCCTGACCGGCGGCAACGGCGGCGCGTGGGCGGGCGGCGGCCGGGCGGGCGGCGTGCAGGCCCGCCGGGACGGGACCGGGTGGCGGCTGTACGGGCAGGTCGACCAGGTGCTGGACGGCCACAGCGCCCGGCTGCTGCTCGTCGCCGCGCACGCCGGGGGCTACGCACGGCCCCGGACGCTGCTGTTCCTGGTGGAGGGGGACGCGGCAGGGGTCCTGCGGACCCGGCAGACCTCACTCGACGCCACCCGCCCGCAGGGGCGCGTCCAGCTACGGGACGTGCGGGCCGCCTTGCTGGGGGACGAGGACGCCGACGTGCTCACCGCCCTCGCCGCCCTGGGGGACACCGCCGCCGCCGTACTCGCCGCCGAGGCCGTCGGGGCCGCCGACCGGGCGCTGGAGCGGACCGTGGAGTACGTCGGGCAGCGCGAGCAGTTCGGCCGGGCGATCGGCTCCTTCCAGGCGGTCAAACACCGCCTCGCGGACGTGTACGTGGAGGTGCAGGCCGCCCGCTCGGCCGCCTACTACGCTGCCTGGGCGGCCGCGCACGGGCAACCCGGGGAACGGGCCGGCGGGCTGGCTCTGGCGCAGGCACTGCAGGCGCTGCGATGTGCGGCGGGCGAGGCGATCCAGCTGCACGGCGGGATCGGTTTCACCTGGGAGCACGAGGCGCACCTGTACTTCAAGCGGGCCGCCGGCGACGAGCTGCTGTTCGGGCCGGTGCACCGGCTGCGGGCGCGGGCGGCCGCGGAGGCCCGGCTTTTCGAGCGTGAGGAGGTGGCGGTCCGATGACGGCCATGGGAGTACGCCTGGTGCAGAAGGTGTCGTCCACCCGCGGCTTCGCCAAGGCCGCCCCGCACGTGATACCGGCCCTCGACCGGGCCGTGCACCGGCTCACCCGGGGAAGAGTGCTGCTCAGCGCCCAGATGCTGCCCGGGGTCGTCCTCACCTCGACCGGCGCCCGCAGCGGCCTGCCCCGCCGCACTCCGCTCGCCTGCATGCCCCAGGAGAACGGCTGGCTGCTCGTCGGCTCCAACTTCGGGCGAACCGCCCACCCGGCCTGGACCGCCAACCTCCTCGCCCACCCCGACGCCTCGATCAGCTGGAAGGGCGAGGACATACCCGTCACGGCCCGGTTGCTCGCGGGGGAGGAGCGGGCGGCGGCCTGGCAGGCGCTGCTGGAGTTCTGGCCGCCGTACGCCACCTACCAGGCGCGGGTGACCCGCGAGATCCGCGTCTTCCGGCTGAGCAGGAAAAACTCCTGATCTGCCGGACGGGCCCTAGGGTTCGACCACCCGGAAACGCTGTGCGACCACGAGCGTCTCGTCGTCGATGACGGGGGTGCGGCCGAGGAACTCGCTCACGCCCTCGCTGCGGAAGAACTCCTCATGGGCCTTCCGCCACTCCGTGACGTCGGCGTAGCCGCGCCCCTCGGCCAGGGCGAAGTCGTCGTCGATGTCCTTGATCGGAACGACCCGCACCTCGACGAGTTCGATGGTGGCGGCCGGACGGCCTTCGGAGTCGAGCACGCAGAAGCGCCGGCCGGCGCGCGGCACGGCTTCCCCGGCGTGTTCGTAGATCTCCAGGAGCCCGGTGAGCGCGGTCTTCTCCCCGGTGAGGATCGCCGCGACGCCACGGTCGCGCTCCGGACCGGGGAAGGCGAGTTCGAGCGTCGGAAGGTCGTCGTGTCCCATCACGGGAACGTACAAGGGCTCCGGCGCCGGGCCTAGAGCACCGCCAGCCGTTCCACCAGCAGGAACGCGCCGATGCCGAGCATCGCCACCCCCGAGGTGCGGGTGACCGCCCGGGCGGCCCCGGGGCGGGCGGCGAGAACGGCGTGTGCGAGGACGCCGACGGTCAGGTACACGGCCGCGCAGCACGCCATGTGGAGCACGCCCAGTGCGGCCGTCTGGACGGGAACGGGCAGGTGGGCGCCCCGGAGGGTGAGGAACTGCGGGAGTACGGAGAGGTAGAGCAGCAGGCCCTTGGGGTTGAGGCCGCTGATCGCGGCGCCGCGCAGGAAGACGCGGGAGCCGTCGGCCTCGGCCGCCGCCCCGGGCACGCCCGGGCTGCGCAGCACACCCCAGCCCAGCCACAGCAGGTAACCGGCCCCCGCCACCGTCAGCGCCGTGAGCAGCCAGGGCGAGCCCGCCACGAGGACCGCCAGGCCCGCGGTCGCCAGCGCCGTGTGCAGCGCGTACCCGGCGACCAGGCCCGCCACCGCGCCCGTCACCCGGCGACCGCGCAGTCCGGCCGCGATCACATAGGCCCAGTCGGCGCCCGGTACGCAGACCAGCAGCAGGTCGACGGCGAGGAAGGAGAGAAGGCTTGCGGAGTCCATGGTGGGGACATTAGGCGCGAATGGCCCGAATGTGTTTGCGAAATTTGCCCATGATCGTGGACTCTGGACAAATATCTTCCTCATGGACGAGACCGACCAGAAGATTCTTGCCGAGCTGCAGCAGGACGGGCGGCTGACCGTGACCGAGCTGGCCGCACGGGTGCGGCTGAGCGTCTCGCCGTGCCACCGGCGGCTGCGCGAGCTGGAGCGGTCCGGCGCCATCCGGGGCTACCGGGCGGTGGTGGACCCGGCGGCCGTCGGGCTGACCTTCGAGGCGCTGGTCTTCGTGTCCATGCGGCAGGAGGACCGGGACACCGTCGCCGAGTTCGAACGGGCGGTGAGCGAGGTGGAGTACGTCCTGGACGCCCAGCGTCTCTTCGGCGACCCGGACTACCTGCTGCGGGTGGCCACCGCGGACCTCGCCGCCTTCCAGCGGCTCTACGACGAGCGGCTCGCCACTCTCCCGGGCGTGCAGCGGCTGACGTCCACACTGGTGATGAAGCACGTGGTGAAGGACCGGCCCTTGCCGGCGTAAGCGCTTGCCCGGGCGGAAAAGCACGACAGGCGGTGGTCCACTCGCGTGAACCACCGCCTGGCAGACAGGACTTGAGACCGAAGAAGGAGGGGACCGCCGAGCGGTCTATCTCGTCGGCTTCCTGCCCGTCACGCCCAGGTGCACCAACAGCGCCAGGTTCGGCTTCAGTTCGGCCTGCTTCACGCCCCACGACGAGAAGCCCTTCTGGTGCCCGGCCACCGCCGCGAGCATCGCGACCAGCGAGCCCGCGATCGCCGCCGGGTTCACTTCCTTGTCGACCCTGCCCTTGGCCTGGAGTTCGGCGATGGACTCCGCCAGGGAGTTGTTCACCGAGTTCAGGATCTTCATACGGATCTTGTAGAACCGTTTGTCCCCTTCGGCGGCGCCGAGGTCCACGACGCGCAGGATGGCGTCGTGCTTGCGCCAGAACTCGAGGAAACCGTCCACGAGTTCCTGCGCGGTCTGCCAGCCCGACTTGCCGGCCCAGGACCGCCCGGCGAGCAGCTCGGTCAACCCGGCGCCCTCCGCGGCCATTTGCTCGGCGATCTCCAGGACGGCGCCCTCGACGTCCGGGAAGTACTGGTAGAAGGTCGCGGGCGAAGTGCCCGCCTTCCGGGCGACATCGATGACCTTGACGTCCCGGTACGGGGAGGAGCTGAGCATCTCGCTGAGGCAGTCGAGCAGCTTCTGCCGGGTCGCCTGCCCACGCCGACCGGCCACGCGGCCGTCGACGGTACGCACTTGTCCTGTCATGACGTCAGCTTACCGAGGGGGGATCCCAGCGCTATTCGGCCGACTGCAAATGGGGTGCAAGGACGTGAGAAGGGTGGTGTGCCTGGTCTGCGGGGTGCGCGCGCCAGGGCTACTTTGGCGGCATGGCCGAAAACAGGGCATCGGTGTACGGAGAGGGCGTCCCGTGCTGGGTGGACGCGCAGCTCCCCGACGTGGCGGCCGGGGAGCGGTTCTACGGGGAGCTCTTCGGATGGGCCTTCGAGGAGGCGTACGGCACCTCGGTGTGGGCGCGACTGGAGGGCGAGCCCGTCGCCGCCCTCGCGCCGAAGACCGACGGCCGGATGCCCACCGTCTGGACCGTGTACTTCGCCACCCCGGACGCCGAGGCCCTCTGCCGGCGGATCACCGTGGCCGGCGGGCAGGTCGTCATGGCACCCCTGCGCCTCGGTGACCTGGGCACGGCCGCGCTGGCCGCCGACCCCGGGGGCGCCGTCTTCGGCCTGTGGCAGCCGGGGCGCCACCCCGGGTTCGTCCGCCGCCACGCGCCCGGCACCTTCGTCTGGGCCGAGCTCTACACCCGCGACACCGAGCGGGCCAACGACTTCTACGGCGGCCTCTTCCACGACGCCCTCTTCGGCACCGACGCCGAACCCGACTTCGGCCGCGCCCCGGTCTCCGACGTCTTCCCGGCCGAGATGCCCCCGCACTTCCTCGTCCACTTCCGGGTGGACGACCTCCAGGACGCCCTGGGGGCGGTGCAGCGGCTCGGCGGGCGGGTGCAGGCCGGACCTTTCGAGGCTTCGTACGGAACCGTGGCCGTCGTCACCGACAATCAGGGGGCGTCCTTCGCGCTGCTCCGCCGCTGAAGGCAGGGTTTTCGCCCTCTTTATCAGGAGACATCCCGATTGGTCGCCGGGTTCGCAACATGGTCCCCGGCCAGGAAGAATCGGGGTGCGTGCCGCCATGGCGGTGCGGTGGTGAGACGCTGCACTTCGGTCGCGTACACATGTGGATGACGCGGCTCGTACGGGGAGGTGGCAGGCAAGTGGTGGATCAGCTGACGCAGCACGATCCGCGGCGGATCGGGCCGTTCGAGGTGCTCGGCCGGCTGGGTGCCGGCGGCATGGGGCTGGTCTATCTCGCGCGCTCGGCGTCCGGGCGGCGCGTGGCGATCAAGACGGTCCGTACGGAGCTCGCCGAGGACCAGTTGTTCCGTGTCCGCTTCACCCGTGAGGTGGAGGCGGCCCGGGCGGTCTCCGGCTTCTACACGGCCGCGGTCGTCGACGCCGACCCGCGCGCCGCCGTGCCGTGGCTGGCCACCGCCTACGTCCCCGCGCCCTCCCTCGAGGAGATAGTGAACGACTGCGGGCCGCTCCCGGCCCAGGCGGTGCGCTGGCTCGCGGCGGGCGTCGCGGAGGCCCTGCAGTCGATCCACGGCGCAGGGCTGGTCCACCGTGACCTCAAGCCCTCGAACGTCCTCGTGGTCGAGGACGGCCCCCGGGTGATCGACTTCGGCATCGCGTCCGGCGTCTCGAACACGCGTTTGACGATGACGAACGTGGCCGTCGGCACACCCGCCTACATGTCCCCCGAACAGGCGAAGGACTCCCGCAGCGTCACCGGCGCCAGCGACGTCTTCTCGCTCGGCTCCATGCTCGTCTTCGCCGCCACCGGACACCCGCCCTTCCACGGCGCCAACCCCGTCGAGACCGTCTTCATGCTGCTGCGCGAAGGCCCCGACCTCGAAGGCCTCCCGGACGAGCTGCGCCCGCTCATCGAGTCCTGTATGCAGATGGAGGCCACGGCCCGCCCCAACCCCGCCGACCTCCAGGCCCAGCTCGCCCCCCACCTCTTCGGTTCCGGCTCCGACGACAGCGGCACCGCCTCCGCCTGGCTGCCGGAGAAGGCCGTCGCCCTCATCGAGTCCCGGCGCGGTGGCCGGCCCGCCGCCAAGCCGTCCCCGACCGGCCCCGGCAACGGCGGCCGGCCCGCACTGCCTCCGCCGCCGTCCTACGACCCCGCGGTCCCGGCACCCGGCCCCGCACCGGCCCCCGTCGGCGGCCCCGACACCGGCCCCGTCCGGCTCGCCGGCGCCAAGGTGCCCATCGGCCCCGGCCCGCGCGTGGCCGACACCCGCGCCGCCGCCGTCAAGGCACCCCCGCCCGAGGCCGGCCTGGTCTCCAGCTGGTCCCGCCCCCGCCCCGGCGTCAACGGCGCCGACCCCGCCGTACCGGCGCCCCCGCCCGCGCCCCCGGAGACGGCGTCCGGCTGGCGGCCCTGGCGCTTCCGCATGTCCAACGACGTCTGGGGCACCCCCGCCGTCGACGGCGACCTCGTCTACGTCACCTCCTTCGAGGTGCACGCCCTGGACGTGGCCACCGGCCGCCGCCGCTTCAAGACCCGGGACGTCGCCTGGTCCATGGCGGTCGCCGACGGCCGTATCCACGCCTCCGACGGCCCCACCCTCTTCGCCCTCGACTGCCGCGAGGGCACCGACCTGTGGCGGCTGTCCACCGACGCCTGGGTGTACTCCCTGGAGGCCGACCGGGGCACCGTCCTCACCGGCACCCGCGGCGGCGGCGTACAGGCCTGGGACGCCTCCAACGGCCAGAAACTGTGGGAGATCACCGGCTGCCAGACCGACTTCGAGTCCCCAGAGGCCGGCCCCGCCCTGCACGACGGCACCGCCTTCATCTGGCAGGACGCCCGGCTGCGCGCCCTCGACGCCCGCACCGGCGAGGAGCGCTGGTCGTACCCCATCGGTGACGCGGCCACCTGCGGCGGCGTCCCGGTCCGGCTCACCCATGCCCCCGACGGCCACGTCTACGTCTGCGCCGGCACCCGCGTCCTCGCCGTCGACGTCGCGACCGGCATGGTGCGCTGGCACTTCGAGGCCCCCGCCGCCTTCCTCAGCCCGCCCACCTTCGCCCCCGGCCCCGCGGTCACCGGCGGCGGCATCTACCTCGCCGACTACCTCGGCACCGTCTACGCCCTCGACGCCACCGACGGACGCGACCGCTGGCGCATCGCCACCGAGTCCCGTGCGTCGATCGAGCCCGTCCTCGTCGCCGCCGGCCACGTCCACGTCGGCAGCGGCAAGGGGCTGTACACCCTGGACGCCGTCACCGGCACCCCGAAGTGGCGCTTCCAGGCCGGCGGTGACGTGGTGGGCGCCCCGGCCGTGGCGGAGGGACGCATCCACTTCGGCTCGACGGACCACCTGCTGTACACCCTCAAGGCCGACGACGGCCGCCTGCGCTGGAAACTCGCCACCGGTGGCGAGATCACCGGCTCCCCCGTGGTCAAGGACGGGGTGGTGTACGCCTGCAGCAAGGACCGCTGCGTGTACGCGCTGGACGCGGAGAAGGGGACGGGGACCGCGCGGACGGCGTGACCCGACCCGGCTTCTCGGGGACGGCCGCCGTGCCGGTAGTCGCACGGAAGGGGCTGCGGACGGCGGCCGTCCACGGCTGACGCTACCCCCGGCGCCGGGCACCCGCCACGCGGTGCACACGGCTGGATACGCTGACCGCATGACTGGACGGACGCGCACGCTCAGGTTCACGGCCGTACTCGCCTTCGTGGTGCTCAGCCTCACCGGCTTCTCAACGGGCCGCCACCACAGCCGCCACGGGAGCGGAGGCGGGGGCGGCGGGTGCAGCAGTGACCGCCAGGACCACGACACCTCCACCTCCACGTCGGGCGGCGGATCGTACGGCGGCTCGGACGACGACTCGGACGACGGCAGTTACGGCAGCGGCGGCACGAGCGGAGGCACCGGAGGGGGTTACTACACGCGGCGCCCGACCCACCGGGCCACCTCCACCCCTGCCGGCGGGAGCGGCAAGCCGCTGGAGAACGCCCGGACGAAGCTGATCAGCTGCGCGACCGAGAAGCGTCCGTACGCCACGGTCGAGGTCACGAACCCGAACGGCCGAAAGGCCACCTTCAGCGTCGACGTCTCCTTCCGCGACGACTCCGACACCGAGATCGACCACGGCTTCGAGTACGTCACCGTCCCCGCGAAGGGCACGACGCAGGTCCGGGTGAAGCCCCCCGCGAGCGTCGGAACCGGGATCGACCACTGCCGGGTGGCCCCGGAGGCCGAAGCGGAGTGACCGCCGCGTTCACCGCACCCGGAACCCACCGCTCCGCCGCCCGGCGAACAGCTCGGCCTGCCGCTCCGCTGCCAGATTCCCCAGCGCGATGAGATGCGGCGCCTGCGCGAAGGCCTGCGCACGCGCCGCCTCCTTGGCCGCCCACAGCGCCCGCACGGTCCCCTGCACCGCCTCGGTGGGACACCGCGCGATCACCTCGGCACACCGCACGGCACCCGCCAACGCCTCACCCGCCCCGGTGACTTCGGAAACGAGCCCGATCTGATGGGCCCGCCGCGCCCCGATCCGCTCGGCGTTGCCCATGAGCACCATCCGCGCGACCTCGCCGTACGGCATCCGCTGGGTCATGAGCACGGACTCGTAGGCGCTGACCATGCCGTACGTCGTGTGCGGGTCGAAGAAGGCCGCTGTCGGATCCGCGACGATGAACTCGCACTCGCCCAGCAGGTAGAAGGCCCCACCGCAGGCCATCCCGCGCACGGCGGCCACCACCGGCTTCCACAGGTCGTTCGCCTTCGGCCCGACCGTCAGCAACGGATCGTCCTGCATGTACGGCGACGAGGGCTGCGGCACGACCACGTCCCGGTCGATCCCGGTACAGAAGGCGCGCTCGCCCGCCCCGGTGAGCACGACGGCGCGCACGCTGTCGTCGAAACGCAACCCACGCCACAGCGTCCGGAGTTCGTCAGCCATCTCCAGATCGACGGCGTTGAGCCGATCGGGCCGGTCGAGGGTGACGACGGCGACGCCGGTGTCCTTGTCGACGTCGAGGCGGAGGGCGTTCACGCCAGAACCCACTGAGGCAGCCCGTGGGCGAACACGACCTGCACCCGAGCGCCGATCCGCACCGAATGCGGATCAAAGGAACCGAGCGGCGCCCCGGCACGGGCGACGAGGTTCCCGACGAGCCGCACGCGGGGCGCGTCCTCCAGCTCCACGACGATCACGTTGTACGGCGCCTGCGCCGCGTACTCCGGAAGCAGCGGCGGATGCGGCACGACGTACGACCAGATCCGCCCGCGCCCCGAGGTGACCCGCCACTCGCAGGCGAAGGACTGGCAGTACGGGCAGCAGGGGCGGGGCGGAAAGCGGGGTTCCCCGCAGTCGGCGCAGGCCTGGACGCGCAACTCCCCCTCGGTGGCGTACCGCCAGAAGGGGGCGCCGTCGTTGTCGATGACGGGATTCAGCACGGTGCGGTCAACTCCTCAGCAGCAGCGCGGACGTCGGAACTCCTTCACCGGCGGTGACGAGACAGGTGGCGGCGTCGGGCACCTGCGCGGTGCTGGTCCCGCGCAACTGCTTCACGCCCTCGTTGATCAGGTTGAAGCCGTGCACATAGGCCTCGGAGAGTCCGCCCCCGCCGGTGTTGATCGGCAGCCGCCCGCCGATCTCCAGGGCGCCCTGCTCGGTGAAGGCACCGCCTTCGCCTCGGCCGCAGAAGCCGTAGCCCTCGAGGGAGAGCGGTATGAGAGCGGTGAAGGCGTCGTATATCTGGGCGACGTCCACGTCCTCGGGTGTGAAGTCGGCGTGCTTCCACAGGTGCCGGGCGGCGGTCCAGGCGGGTCCGGTGAGCGGGTCGTCGTTCCAGTAGTTGACCATGCCGTGGTGCTGGGCGGGCAGCCCCTGGGCGGCGGAGTGGACGTAGACGGGGGCGCGGCGACAGTCCCGGGCGCGTTCCCTGCCGACGACCACGCAGGCCAGCGCACCGTCCGTCTCCAGGCAGTTGTCGAAGAGGCAAAGCGGCTCGCTGATCCACCGGGCGGTCATGTACATCTCCCGGGTGAGGGGCCGCTCGTACATCACCGCCGCCGGATTCTGGTTGGCCCGGTTCCGGCAGGCGAGGGCGACGTTGAAGAGGTGGTCCCGGGTGGCGCCGTACTCGTGCATGTAGCGCCGCGCGAGCATGGCGATCTCGTCGGCGGGCCGGAGAAGCCCGAACGGCCGGGTCCACTGACCGGGGGTGGGCAGCTGAACGGCGGTGTTGGTCCAGGGCCGGGGCCCGCTGCCGCGCTTCCGTGACCGCCAGGCGACCCCGACGGTGGCCTGGCCGGAGGCGATGGCGGCGGCGAGATGCGCGACGGTGGCGCAGGAACCGCCGCCCCCGTACCCCACCTTGCTGAAGAAGGTGAGGTCCCCGAACCCGACGGCCTTCGCGAGCTCCACCTCGTCGGTCTCCTCCATGGTGTAGGAGGCCAGGGCGTCCACCTCACCGGGATCGATCCCGGCGTCGTCGAGGGCGGCCAGGACGGCACGGCAGGCGAGGGTCTTCTCGTCCTCGGGGAGCCGCTTGGCGAAGGCGGTCTGCCCGATCCCCACGATGGCGGTGGCGTCCTTGAGCCCTGGTCCTGCCGCTGCTCCTGCCACGGTGCACCTGCCTCTCTTCGGATGACAGCCCGTCAGGTTACAGCTAATCTGACGGTCAGTCAGCTACGCGTGGCGGGAGGTCTGCTGTGGGTGACTGGGACACCATTCCGGACCTGGTGCGGTGGTCGGCCGAGCGGTACGCGACCGCCGAGGCGGTGGTCGACGGCCGCAGCCGTGTCTCGTACGGGGAACTGGGCGCCCGGGTGGAACGCGCGGCGGCGGCCTGCATCGCCAGCGGCGTGGAGGTGGGCGACCGGGTGGGGGTGTGGGCCCCCAACTCCCTCGACTGGATCGTCGCGGCGCTCGGGGCGGTGACGGCGGGCGCGGTACTCGTACCGCTGAACACGCGCTTCAAGGGAGCGGAGGCGGCGGACGTGTTGGCGAGGAGCGGGGCCCGGTTGCTTTTCGTGACGGGGACGTTCCTGGGCACGTCGTACGTGGCGTCACTGAGACGGGCGGCGGGGGAGGGGCCGGGGGAGGGCCCGCTGCCGGGATTGCCGGACCTGCGGCAGGTGGTGGTCCTGTCGGAGGACGCCCCACCGGGCTTCCGGACGTGGAAGGACTTCCTGGCGGGCGGGGAGGGGCTGGGGGACACGGACGTGAGGCGCCGGGCCGGGGCGGTGCGGGGTTCCTCCCTCTCGGACATCATCTTCACGTCGGGCACGACCGGCCGCCCCAAGGGCGCGATGATCACGCACGAGCAGACCCTGACGGCGTACGAGATCTGGGCCGACCTGGCAGGCCTGCGCTCGTCCGACCGCTACCTGATCGTGAACCCGTTCTTCCACACGTTCGGCTACAAGGCGGGCGTGATCGCCTGTCTGACGCGGGGAGCGACGATGATCCCGCAGCCGGTCTTCAACGTGGACACGGCACTGGCGAACATGGCGACGGAGCGGGTGTCGGTGTTGCCGGGCCCCCCGACCCTCCACCAGTCCCTCCTGGACCACCCGGCGAGGGACGCGCACGACCTCTCGGCGCTGAGGCTTGTGGTGACAGGGGCGGCGGTCGTCCCGTTGCGCCTGGTGGAACGCCTACGGAGGGAGCTGGGCGTCGGCACGGTCCTCACGGCCTACGGCCTCTCGGAGGCGAGCGGCATAGTGACGATGTGCCGCCGGGGCGACGACCCGTCGCTGATCGCGTCGACTTCGGGCCGGGCGATACCCGGGACGGAGGTGAAGGTGGCGGAGGA
This sequence comes from Streptomyces sp. NPDC001843, assembly GCF_042891955.1. Taxonomy (NCBI): domain Bacteria; kingdom Bacillati; phylum Actinomycetota; class Actinomycetes; order Kitasatosporales; family Streptomycetaceae; genus Streptomyces; species Streptomyces sp. NPDC001843. The sequence goes on from NZ_JBIATQ010000009.1 coordinate 23,599, forward strand.
CGGTGAGGTCCTGGTCCGGGGCTTCAACGTCATGCGGGGCTACCACGAGGACGAGGCGGCGACCGCGGAGGCGATCACTCCGGACGGCTGGCTGCGCACCGGCGACGTGGGCGTCCTGGACGGCGCCGGCAACCTCCGCATCACCGACCGCCTGAAGGACATGTACATAGTCGGCGGCTTCAACGCCTACCCGGCGGAGATAGAGCAACTCCTGGGCCTGCACCCGGACGTGGCGGACGTGGCGGTGATCGGCGTCCCGGACGCGCGCCTCGGCGAGGTCGGCAAGGCCTTCGTGGTCCGCCGGCCGGGGTCCGTGGTCACCGGGGACGACCTGATCGCCTGGGCGCGGAGGGAGACGGCCAACTACAAGGTGCCCAGGGCGGTCGAGTTCGTGAGCGAGCTCCCCCGGAACGCGAGCGGCAAGGTGGTGAAGGGGGAACTGCGGGTGGGGTGAGCTGGACGCCGGTTGGGTGGTTGCCGTGGGGCCGCCCGCTTCTTTCGCAGTGTCGGCCTGGAGCGGCCCGCGTCAAGGGCGCTGCGTTCCGCTGCGCTCCACTCCGCGTCGCCTTCGGCGATCGGCCTGCGGCCGACCCTTGACCCGGCCCACTCCAGCCCGTGGGAGAAGCGAGCGGGCAGCCCGGAGAAAGCGGGGCCCGGGTAGGGCGGTCCCTGCCGTCGGCTGGGCTGTGGGGCGGGGTTGGGGGCGCGGTCGCGCCTCGCCTGCACGCCGGGTGGGTTAAGCGGCGATCGGTGGGTGGGGGGCGAGGGCTCGGGCACGCGGTGGGCGGGCGGGGGCACGCCGGCCCGGCTTAGCGGCTTGCGGTCGGTGGTCGGTAATCCGTGGTCCGTGGTCGGTAATCCGTGGTCGGTAATCCGTGGTCGGTGGTCCGTGGTCGGTGGTCCGTAGCCCTTGGCCGGTGCCGCGCGGTCGTCGTGCTCGTGGCGCAGCGGGGTGCAGTTGCAGGGGCGGTGGGAGTAATTGGAGGGAATGTCTCACGCTCGCGTGGCATGAGCTGCGGGTTTGTCGTCTGCCCGTGAGACATTCCCTCCAATTACTGGGTGGCTGTGACTAGTGAGGCCGATGTGACTGTGGTGAGTGACCTGGGGGCCGGTGGAGCGCCGGTCGCCGCCGCAGCAGCAGCCGAACCGCCCCCGTGTCCCAATCATCACGGATCGCCGCTGACCCGCCAGGAACACCACCCCACCCGGCGTCCCGCCCCCCACCGACCGCAAGCCGCTAAGCCGGTCCGGCGTGCCCCCGCCCGCCCACCGCGTGCACGAGCCCTCGCCCCCCACCCACCGATCGCCGCTTAAGCCACCCGGCGTGCAGGCGAGGCGCGACCGCGCCCCCAACCAAAGAAGCGGGCGGCCCCACGGTCACCGCTCAATCGGCGGCCAGTGCACCCAGGGCGGCCCGGATCTCCCCGAGCATGTAGTCGGGCCGGTGGAAGACGTCTGCGGCGCTGAAGCGGAGGAGGTTGCGGATCTCCGGGCACTGGAGGAGTTGGTTGAAGCGGATGACGTCCTGGCGGTGGGCGTCGCGGGTGCCGTGGTAGGCGTAGCCCTCGATCTCCACGCCCAACCCCTCCCTCCGGAAGAGGAAGTCGAGGTAACGGCGTCGGCCGTTCGGGGTGCGTACCTCGGCCTGGCTGTCGGGGTGGAGCCCGGCGTCGTGCATGCGCAGGCGGGCGATGGTCTCGGCCGGTGACCCGGCGAGCGGATCGGTCAGCCGCAGCCACTCTCGGCCTCTGTCCGTGCCCCGCGCTCTGGCATCGAGGGCGTGCGCGATCGCGTCCTTCGCGATGATCGGAGGGCGGCGGAGCCCGCCGACCCTCCGTTCGGAGAGCGCGGAGTCCACGGCGACGACCGCTTCGTCCCTCGGGCCGTCTCGGAGCAGGTCGGCGAGCGTGCGGGTCGGGGGCGTGAGTCGCAGTCCCTGTCGTTCCCACACCTCGTGCGTGCCGAGCGGCAGCCGGTGTACGCGTACGTGGCTGTCGTCCAGGCGGGCGATGAGCTGAGGGTCTGTGAACTCCAGGGGTGCGCCGGAGATGCCGGTCAGGGTCTCGATCCGCCAGATCGCCGCCGCTGAACGGTGACTCACGACCAGCCGGGGTGCCATCAGTTGCACCGCTCGCAGCCGGGTGAGGAGGTCCGGGTCCCGTCCCGGCTCAGCCCAAGCGCCGTACCTGAGCCTCGTCCAGCCCTCGTCCTGCAGTGCCCGCGCCAGGCTCCCCCGGGGCCAGCCGGCCGCGACGGCCCGCGAGGTGAGGAGGATGCCTCCCACCGTCAGCGTTCGTAGGTCCCTCCGCTCCACCCGGCCAAGATCGCAGAAGCCCCAGCCTGCCGCTTGGCCTGTGGATAACCGGTGGGTCAGTCATTCAGGGAGCCGAGGAAAGCGATCCAGGTGAGCGGACGGAAGAGGAGTACGGGGCCGTCCTGGGCTCGTTTCGAGTCGCGAACGGGGATTCCGTCGGGGTGCTGGACGGCGACCTCGACGCATTCGCCGCCGCTGCCGTTGCTGTAGCTGCTCTTGCGCCACAGGGCAGTGCTCAGGTCAATCCTGGTGCTTGCCATCTCGGTAGTCCTCTGCCGCTTGTTCGACCATGGCCAGGGACGCCTCTGGCGGGAGTGCGGCGGCCCTGAGCAGATCGTACGACCTGCGGTAGTTCTTCACGAGCGCCGGATAATCGATGAGTTGGCCGTTGTGAAGCCCCTCGGTGTAGGCCACAGGCGGGGCGTCCGGGAAGGTCATGACCCTCATCATCCCCATCATGAAGGGGTGGGCGTGCGCCGTTTCAGGGAGGATCTGCAAAACCCCCTGGGTGGAGCGGATCACCTGAGCGGTGTGCTCCAACTGCACCGCCATCTCCGTCGGGCACAGGAGGGGCTTGCGAATCAGAGACTCATGCAACACCGCCCAGAACGCCGGACGCTCTTCACGTGCCCAGATCTCCGCGCGCTTCAGACGGGCACGGACCTGCTTGTCGACCGTCTCGGGCAGAAGCCACGGCAGCGATGTGTGAACGACGGCCTCCGCATATGCCTGCGTCTGGAGTAGCCCAGGCACGAGCATCGGCGCCCAGTCCTCGATCGACTCCGCATGCCGCTCCATCTCCGCCACATCCGCGAAGTACTCCGCATGCCCCGACTGCCGCGCCTTCCGGGCATCTTCACAGCGCCGCTCGAAAAAGCCGTCCGTCTTCAGCACCTTGTCGACGTGCCGGGCGAGATCCACCGGCATGCGCCGCTCACCGCGCTCGATCTGGCTCAGGAACGGGACGCCGCGGAAGCTTCCGCCCGCCAGTTGTTCGAGCGTCAGGCCCGCGAGTTCCCGCTGGTAGCGCAACTCGGCGCCGTAGAAGGAGGGGACGTTCGCGGAGGCGTCGGGGTCTTTGCGTGGGGGCACGACTCATCACCGCCGTTTGTCAGTTGCGCTTGCGCAGTCGAAACGGCTTCCAACGGTACGAGGGTCAGCGTCACTCTGTGACTGGTTCGTCACAGAAAGCACAGGAAGGTGTACTCGGCCGTGCCCCCACAGCCCTCCGTTCCGTCCCCCATCCCCACCTCCAACTCCGGCGTCTACGACACAACCCTGTGCGTGGAGGAACTACGCGACGCTCTCGCCGCCCACGGCATCACGCTTCCCTCCCTCAGAGTGGATCTGTCGAGTTTCGTGGCGACGTACGGGGCCCCGGCCGGCCTGGTCGCGCTCGGCAACTGCAACGTCGTGACCGCGCGCAAACTCGCGACGGCGTTGCGGGAGGATCGCGGGGTGTCGGCACCGCCGCCGCTGGACCTGGATCTCCTCGCGATGCCGGAGACGGTCGCGGCACTGCGCCGCACTCTCCGCAGGTATCTGGGCGCGTCTTCCCCGGATGTCGAGCTTTGCGTCACCGAGCTCGTCACCAACGTCATCCGGCATGTGGGGGAGGGCACCCTCGTCCGCGTACGGGTCGCCCGCACGGACAGCGCCCGGATCCGCGTCGAGGTCACAGACCCGGCCGTGGGTGTGCTGCCGCTGCCGCTGCCTGCGACGGATTCCGAGGAGGCCGGACGTGGGCTCCTGCTGCTCGATGCGGTGGCCGTGCGGTGGGGGGTGGAGCAGGGAAGTGCGGACAAGACGGTGTGGTGCGATGTGGCGGAGGCAGAGTGAGCGGCGGCGGAAGGGGGCGGGTGTCGGTATGGTGAGTGGTATGGCAACCAAGAAGTACACCGTAACGCTGCCGGAGGAGCTTGCCGAGGAGATCCGGCGAGAAGTGGGTTCCGGTGGGTTCAGTGCATATGTCACGCGGGCCATAGAGCGTCAGCGGGAGCAGGATCGGCTGGGGGAGCTGGTGGCCTGGATGCAGGAGGCGGGCGGTGCGCTGACGGAGGAGGAGCTCGCCGAGGCCGAGGCCGAGCGCCGGCGGCTCGACCGGCAGTTCGGTGAGCGTGCGGGCGCTTCACCTGGTGGGGGTCCCGATCTGCCGATGGCGGGCTGATGGGCGTCGGGACGTACGTGCTGGACTGTGAGGCGCTCTCCCGGGCCGTGCTGCGCGAGCGGAGGATGACGGCGCGGCTGAACGAGGCGCACCGGGCCGGTATCCGCGTCGTGACCAGCTCCATGACGCTGATCGAGGCCTATCACGGCCAGGTGAACCGGGCGGCCTGGTCCTGGGCGATGTCGCGGGTCGTGGTCGAGCCTGTGACGAGGGAGGTCGCAGAGGCCGCGGTCGTCCTCCTGCAGGACACGGGGCTGCACGGCCACAAGTACGCCATCGACGCGGCCCTGGCTGTGATCGCGGGGCGGCAGGTGGGTGGAGTGGTGGTCTTCACGTCCGATGAGGACGACATGGGGAAGCTGTGCGGGGGGCGGGTGGTGGTCACGGGGGTGTGAGTTCAGCGCTGGGCCGGGGTACACAAGGGGGCCGAGCTTGGGCTCGGCCCCTCGGTGACGTTCCGTGTCAGGGCATGTAGTGGTCGTGCGGGGCGACGGATTCCTGCCCGCTGACCGGCATGTAATGGTCGGCCAGTGCCGGAGTTGTAGCGACCGTAGTAGCACCGAGCACCAGAGCGATGGTGGCGAGGATCTTCTTGGTGCGGGTCATATCGGCTCCTGTGAGAGAGGGGACCTCAATGCGCTGAGTGACGCTAGCTTCAGGGGGGGGCGAATGTTCGAGAGGAACGAACGGTTCCCGCCACAAAACGGCTTGCATCTTTTTCCCGGGCACGCCTCGGCCGCGGCAGCTCCCCTCCGCGCTGCCGCGGCCGATCCCCGTCGGGAAATGAGGCTTACTTGGCGTCCAGGTCCAGCGCAGGTGGCGCGGGCATGTGGTTGTCCATCGTCTTAATGACGTCCGCAGCGGGCTCGGTCGGCATGTGGTTGTCGAGCGTGGCGATGGCCTCATCCGCCGCCGGCTCGCTGGGCATGTGGTTGTCCAGCGGAGTGGCGTCCGCGTCCTTCTTCGTGTCGCTCATGCGCTACGTCCTCTGCTTTGGTGACGGGTCAGGAACGCCCGCCCGGAAGCTCCCCCGAGGGCCGCCGGACGGGCGTACGGAGCCGCACATTAACCGGTTGGGCTCCGGGCCGGACTATCTGCCCCCCGACGCGATGGTCTGACAGGCAAGAGGATGCCGGGGGGAGATAAACGAATGCTGAACGTCCACGTTGGTCGGACGACGGGTCCGGGTGTCAGGCCGCTGCGCCGGACGTCAGCAACGCGCGTACGTCGGCCGCCTCTTGGGCGCCGTTCTGTTCGTAGAGGTGAAGAGCCTCGCGCCAGCAGGCCTTGGCTCGGTCCACCTGCCCAAGGGTGGAGAGCGCCCGGCCCAGAAGGGTCAGGACGTTGCCACGCATACGGTCGCCGCCAATGCAGCCCAAGGCAAGGGCTTGCTCGGCGTGTTGGGCGGCCTGTGCAGGGCGGCGGGCGGCCATGTGTACCTCCGCGATGCGGAAGTTGGTGGCGCCTTCCCAGAGCCGCTGTCGGTGATCACTGAAGATGGCCAGGGCGTCGGAGAATTGGCTGAGCGCTTCAGAGTGACGCCCGGCGCTGGTCAGCGCCACGCCCACGGCGAAGTGCCCGTTAGCGAGGCGCATGGTCCGTCCAAGCTCGATGTACACGGCCAGGCCGCGCATGGCTATCTCGACCGCATCCGAGATGTTGCCGGCACCCAGTTCGGCCCGCGAGAGGTTGGACAAGGCAGAGGCCTCACCGGGCCGGTTTCCGGCGGCTCGGAAGCCGTCGATGGCCTGCACGAACAGGGCCCTGCCGTCCGCATAGCGGCGTTGGTGCAGGCACGTGAGACCTCGGTTGTTGGCAACCCAACTGACAGCGGTGGAGTCTCGCTCCGCACCTGCCAGCTCCATGGCGACCCGCGCCTCCTCCTCCGCCTGCTGAATCCGCCCGGACACCAGAAGCACATCCGTGAGCACGGTCCGCGCCCGGCCCTCTGCCCGTGCATCCCCCGTCCCCCGAGTGGCCTCGCACATAGCCCGCGCAGTCGCCTCGTACTGATGCGAGTTCGCCCCGGACTCGGTCAGGTCCTTCGCCGCCCACAGCAGGTCAACCCCTCGCCGTAGCCGTCCCGTTCCCGCCGACTGCCGGACGCACGCCAGCAGGGGTGCCGCCTCCGTGTACAGCCAGTCCAGCGCCGCAGTCCCCTCGGTGAAACGCAACCCCGGGTACTCGGTAGCCTCCAAGTCGTCCACCAGCCGGTCCCCCGGCCGCTCGATGGCGTACACCCCCGCGGTCGTGGCCAGGTAGAAGTCCAGCAACCGCGACATCGCCGCATCCCGCTCGCTGGCCGGCTGTTCGTCCCGTTCCGCGCACGCACGCGCGTAGAGCCGAACCAGATCATGGAACCGATACCGCCCAGGCGCCGCAGATTCCAGGAGGGACGTGTCGACCAGGGCTTCCAGCAGGTCCTCGGTCTCGTCCGTGGGCAGGTCGAGTACCGCGGCGGCCGCCGCGAGCGAGATGTCCGGCCCGTCCGCCAGCCCCAGCAGCCGGAACGCCCGGGCCTGGGCCGGCTCCAGGGCGCCGTACCCCAGCTCGAACGTCGCCTTGACCGCCAGGTCACCCGCCTGGAGCTCGTCCAGGCGACGGCGTTCGTCCGCGAGCTTGGCCGCCAGTACCGACACCGTCCAGGTCCGCCGCGCCGCCAGCCGAGACGCCGCGATCCGGATCGCCAACGGCAGGAAGCCGCACGCCGCGACCACGTCCAGCGCCGCTTCCCGCTCGCTCGCCACCCTCTCCTCGCCCACGATCTTCGTGAACAGCGACAGCGCCTCGTCCGGGGACATCACGTCCAGGTCCACCAGATGGGCGCCCGCCAGGTCGACCATCCGGACCCGGGATGTCACGAGCGCCGCGCAGCCCTCCGTCCCCGGCAGCAGTGGCCGCACCTGCGCCGCGTCCTTCGCGTTGTCCAGCAGCACCAGGACCCGCCGGCCGTCCAGCACGGACCGGTACAGCGCCGCCCGTTCCTCCAGGGAGTCCGGGATCGCCGAGTCAGCGGTGCCGAGGGCCCGCAGGAAGGAGCCCAGTACCGTCTCCGGTTCCGCCGCCCGGGTGCCGGCGCCCTGGAGGTCGACGTACAACTGGCCGTCGGGGAAGGCGGAGCGCGCCTGGTGGGCCACGTGGACGGCGAGGGTCGTCTTGCCGACGCCTCCGATGCCGGCCAGCGCCGACACCGCCATCACCCGGCCCTCGGCGGAGGCCAGTACTTCGCTCAGCTCCGCGACGAAGGAGGCGCGGCCAGTGAAGTCGGGGACAGTGGCCGGGAGTTGCGCCGGGCGTACCGGTATCACCGCCGGTTCCGCCACCGGTGCCGAGGGCTCCGCGAGTGCCGGGTCCGCCTGGAGGATGCGCTGCTGGAGTTCGCGCAGGTCCGGGCGGGGATCCACGCCCAGTTCCTCTGCCAGGAGACGCCGGGTGTCCGCGTACACGGCGAGCGCCTCGGCCTGGCGGCCGCTCCGGTACAGCGCCAGCATCAGCAGCTCGCGCAGACGTTCCCGCAGGGGGTGGGCCGCCGTGAGCGCGGTCAGTTCCGACACCGCCTCCGCGTGGCAGCCCAGTTCCAGGTCCATGTCCAGGCGGGACTCCAGCAGCGACAGGCGCCATTCCTCCAGGCGGACCCGCTGCGCCTCCGCGTACGGGCCCGGCACGCCCGCCAGGGCCTCGCCGTCCCACAGGCCGAGCGCCCGGTTCAGTACCTCCCGCGCATGGCACAGGTCGGCGGCGCCGCGTGCCTTCTCCGCCTCCGCCGCCAGGTCCTGCGCGACCAGCAGGTCCAGCGCGCCCTCGTGCGGCGCGCGGACCGCGTAGCCGCCGGACTCGCTGACCAGCACGCCGGGGTCCAGGACCTTCCGCAAGCGCGAGGCGTACGTGCGGACCGCCGCCAGGGCCTGCGAGGGCGGCTCGGTGCCCCAGAGGGCGTCGATCAGTTCCGCGGCGGTCGCCGTGCGGCCCTCGCGCAGCAGCAGGGCGGCGAGCAGGGCGCGCTGCTGGGGGGAGCCGGTGCTGAGCGGTTCGTCGCCGCGCCAGGCGCGCACCGGACCGAGCACGCTGAAGCGCAACGCCGCGGGTTCCTCCGAGGAGGAGCCGGGGCGCCGCTGCTCCGGTACTCGCGGTACACCGTCCATGCGTTGGTCCCCCTAGGCATCCCGAACAACTCCGTCAGTTTGCCTTGTTCGGGGCGGATGCGTCAGCCGTGGGAGACGCCGATCACAGGCCGACTCACGGGAGTGCACAAGCCCCTCACATGCTCTGCGCACAGTTCCGCACAGACCTGACCGTCAACGATCATTTCTCCCTAGCTGACGGATCGTCAGATCAGCGCTACCGTCAGCGCCATGGACACCCAGACGCCCTTCCCGGAGATCATCTCCGTCGACGACCACACCGTGGAGCCCGCGCACGTCTGGCAGGACCGGCTCCCCAGGAAGTACCGGGACATAGGCCCTCGTATCGTCCGCGCGCCGCTGAAGGAGATGACCTTCCTCGGTGGCCGGTTCGCGCCCGTCATGGGGGCACCGGGCGACGACGGGCCGGTCGGTGACTGGTGGGTGTACGAGGATCTGCACCGGCCCCTCACCCGCCTCGACACCGCCGTCGGCTACAGCAGGGACGAGATCAGGCTCGAGGTCATCACGTACGAGCAGATGCGGCCGGGTTCGTACGACGTCCCCGCCCGTCTCGCCGACATGGACGTCAACCATGTGCAGTCGGCCCTGTGCTTCCCCACCTTCCCCCGCTTCTGCGGGCAGACCTTCACCGAGGCGAAGGACCGCGAGCTGGGGCTGCTGTGCGTGCGGGCCTACAACGACTGGATGGTGGAGGAGTGGTGCGGGCCCGAGGCAAGGGGGCGGCTCATACCGCTCACCCTCGTTCCCCTCTGGGACGCCGAGTTGGCCGCCGCCGAGGTGCGGCGGAACGCGGCCCGCGGGGTCCGGGCGGTCGCGTTCTCCGAGATACCCCCGCATCTCGGTCTGCCCTCCGTCCACACCGACGACTGGGACCCCTTCCTCGCCGCGTGCGACGAGACGGGCACGGTCGTCGCCATGCACATCGGTTCCAGCAGCCGTATGCCGTCCACCTCCGCCGACGCCCCGCCCGCCGTCGGCTCCACCATCACCTTCGCCAACTGCTGCTTCTCGATGGTCGACTGGCTGATGAGCGGCAAGTTCGAGCGGTTCCCGAACCTGAGGGTGATGTACGCGGAGGGGCAGATCGGGTGGATCCCGTACATCCTTGAGCGGGCCGACGTGGTGTGGGAGGAGAACCGCGCCTGGGGTGGCGTCGCCGACAAGGTCACCCGACCGCCGTCCGAGCTGTTCGCCGAGCACGTCTTCGGCTGCTTCTTCGACGACGCCTTCGGGCTGCGGAACCTGGACTCCATCGGTGTCGGCAACGTCCTGTACGAGACCGACTACCCGCACTCCGACTCCACCTGGCCGAAGTCCCGTGAGGTGGGCGAGGCGCAGATGGGGCACTTGGCGGCCGACGTCGTCGAGCGGATCGTACGGGGCAACGCGATCGGGCTGCTGGGGCTCACGGAGGACGGGCTGTGGCCCGGGAGCGGTGCGGAGGACGCCGGTTAACGGCCGGGGAATTCCCGGCGTCCTCCGGGGCAACCCCGTCGCCGCCCGGCGAGTCGTACAGGGCAACGGCGTGGGGATCTTGGGGACATTGGATCTCCCGTCTGTCATCGACCGGCAGGAAAACGGGAGTTGGGTTCCACATGAGCAAGCGCAGGTTTCGTTCCCGTCTCGGAGTCGTGGCCGCCGTGGCCGTCGCCGGGGCCGTCGTCGGCCCGGTGAGCGCGCACGCGGCCGGCACGCAGGCCAAGGCGCACAGCGTGCGCGCCGACTTCAACGGAGACGGGTACGCGGACCTCGCCGTCGGCGCCTCCTCGGGCAAGGTCGGCGGGCACGCGCGTGCGGGTTACGTGAGTGTCGTGTACGGCTCCAAGAAGGGGCTGGACACCTCGCACCGGCAGCTCATCAGCCAGGACACGGCCGGCATACCCGGCGGCGCCGAGGCCGACGACTACTTCGGCTCCGGCCTCGCCCTCGGGGACCTGGACGGCGACGGGTACACGGACCTGGTCGTCGGGGCGAGCGGCGAGGACGTCGGGTCCGTGCAGAACGCGGGCACGCTGACCGTCGTATGGGGCGGGAAGCAGGGGCTGTCCGGCGGCAAGGTGGTGGCCACCGGTGCCGAGGGCGACCGGGTCAACGCCCAGCACATCGCCGTCGGTGACTACAACGGCGACGGCCGTCCCGATGTCGCCGCGGCCACCCGGCTGCTCGTCGGCCCGTTCACCCGCACCGCCGGCGCCGACCACTCCAGCGACCTCTTCTTCGACGAGGACTACGGCACCGACGACATCGCCGCGGGAGACGTGGACCACGACGGCATCACGGATCTGGTCGCGCTCATCTACGACTTCGGCGAGGAGGGCGGGGCCGTCTACCAGCGCGTGGTCTACCTGCACGGCACCGAGGCCGGCCTGGGAGCACCGGTCACGCTGAAGAAGGCCGGCGGCGGCGTCGTCCCCGGCGGCTCCAGTCTCGGCATCGGTGACGTCAACAAGGACGGGTACGCGGACCTGGTCATCGGGCGTCCCGTCGAGCGCTCCGAGGACGACGACGAGGTGGACCCGGCGCGTCTCGGCGGCCAGGTCGGAGTCGTGTACGGCTCGGCCACCGGGCCCGACACCTCCCGCACCACGACCATCAACCAGAACACGGCGGGCGTACCCGGCACCTCCGAGGCCGGTGACGGCTTCGGCTGGGGCGTCTCCGTCGCCGACGTCGACGGAGACGGTTACGCGGACGTCGCCGTCGGCTCCCCGAACGAGGACATCGGCAAGGTCGCCTCGGCGGGCGCCGTCACCGTGCTGCGCGGCGGCAAGGGCGGGCTGACCGGCTCCGGCGCCGTGTCCTTCGACCAGAACACCCCGGGTGTGCCCGGCACGGCCGAGCAGAACGACTTCTTCGGCACCCACACCGCGCTGGTCGACACCGACCAGGACGGCCGCGCCGAGCTGTACGCCGCCGCCCACGGTGAGAACACCTTCGACGGCGCCGTCTGGGGCTTCCGCTCCACCGGCACCGGTCCGACCGCCTCCGGGTCCTTCGTCTTCGGGCCGGCCGCCCTCGGTGCGCCCGTGGCCGACGCCAACTTCGGGGACGGCTTCGCGCGCTGACGCGTTCCGCACCGCCCCCTCCCCAACCCTTGCCTGACGGATCGTCAGCTACGACGATGTGCCCAACGGTCGTCGCCTGACGGTCCGTCAGCCATGCAGAGGGGGTCGTCGTGCCCGCCCCACCCGAGGAACGCCGCGAGGAACGCCTCGCCTACGGGATCCAGCTCCCCGTCCAGTCCCAGAGCACCCTCTACACGGAGGCCTGGGAGGCCGACGCCACTCCCGCCGACCTCGTCGAGATCGCCCGCGCCGCCGACCGCGCCGGTTTCGCCTACCTGGCCTGCTGCGACCACGTCGCCATCCCGCGCCGCCTCGCGCCCGCGATGAGCACGGTCTGGTACGACCCGGTCGCCACCCTCGCCCACCTCGCGGCCGTCACCGAACACGTCCGGCTGCTCAGCCACGTCGCGGTCGTCGCCCTCCGGCACCCACTGGTCACCGCCAAGCAGTACGCCACCCTCGACCACCTCAGCGGCGGGCGGCTGGTCCTCGGGGTCGGCGCCGGGCACGTACGGGAGGAGTTCGAGGCGCTGGGGGTGGACTTCGAGCGGCGCGGCGCCCTGCTCGACGAGTCGATCGACGCGCTCCGGGCCGCCCTGGGGCCGGAGGAGTACCCCGAGCACCACGGCAAGGTGTACGACTTCGAGGGGCTCGGGCAGCGGCCCCGGCCCGCCCAGGACCAGGTCCCCCTCTGGGTGGGCGGCTCCTCGCCCGCCGCCGTGCGCAGGGCCGCCCTCAAGGGGGACGGCTGGCTGCCGCAGGGGGATCCGCGGGACCGGCTGCCCGCGCAGATCACCCGGATCCGGGAGCTGAGGGAGCGGGCGGGGATCGAGGCGCCGCTGACCGTCGGCGCGATCACCGAGCCCCTGTACGTCGGCCGGCCCTCCTGGGACACCGGCCGGCGCACCCTCACCGGCGCCCCCGAGGCCCTCGCCGAGTCGCTCCGGGCGTACCACGCGATGGGCGTGCACCAGATCCAGGTGCGGTTCCGGTGCCGGAGCCGCGCCGAACTCACCGACCAGATGGCCGCCTTCGGGGCCGAGGTCGCCCCCGCACTCGACTGACTCGACTGAGGAGAGACATGGCCAAGCTGGACGGACGCGTCGTCATCATCACCGGGGCGGCGCGCGGGCAGGGTGAGCAGGAGGCGCGGCTCTTCGCGGCGGAGGGCGCGCGGGTGGTCGTGTCGGACGTGCTGGACGACCAGGGGGAGGCGCTGGCCAAGGAGCTGGGAGCGCCGTACGTCCACCTGGACGTGAGCCGGGAGGAGGACTGGCAGGCCGCCCTCGCCGCCGCGCGGAAGGCGTACGGCCGGGTCGACGGGCTGGTCAACAACGCGGGCATCCTGCGCTTCAACGCCCTCGTGGACACCCCGCTGGAGGAGTTCATGCAGGTGGTGCAGGTGAACCAGGTGGGCTGCTTCCTCGGGATGAAGGTGGTCGCGCCGGCGATGGCCGAGGGCGGGACCATCGTCAACACCGCCTCCTACACCGCGCTGACCGGTATGGCGGCCGTGGGCACGTACACCGCCACCAAGCACGCGGTCCTCGGGCTCACCCGGGTCGCCGCACTGGAGCTGGCGCACCGGAAGATCCGCGTCAACGCCATCTGTCCGGGCGCCATCGACACCCCCATGTCCAACCCGGCCCGGCTGGACCCGGACGCCGACCCCGAGGAGACCACCCGCGCCCTGGACGAGCTGTACCGCAAGCTCGTGCCGCTGGGCCGGGTCGGACGGCCGGAGGAGGTGGCCCGGCTGGCGCTGTTCCTCACCTCTGACGACTCCTCGTACATCACCGGGCAGCCGTTCGTGATCGACGGCGGGTGGCTCGCGGGAGTGACCGTCATCTGACCACCCGCCGTAGGGCTCGGACATCTGATCTGACGAGCCGTCAGCTATTGACGGTGCATGCGGGCGGTGCAACAGTCGGGCGGCAGGCAATCTGACGGTTCGTCAGTAAAGCGTAGGGACGGTGATCCGCCTTGGAATTCGGGCTCTTTGTACAGGGATACGTGGGCAAGCGAGCCGAGACCGACCCGCTGGCCGAGCACAAGGCACTGATGGAGGAGACCGAGTACGTCATCCAGGCGGACAAGTCCGGCTTCAAGTACGCCTGGGCGTCCGAGCACCACTTCCTGGAGGAGTACTCGCACCTCTCCGCCAACGACGTCTTCCTCGGCTATCTCGCCCACGCCACCGAACGCATCCACCTCGGCTCCGGCATCTTCAATCCGCTCGCCCAGGTCAACCACCCGGTGAAGGTGGCCGAGAAGGTCGCCATGCTCGACCACCTCAGCGAGGGCCGCTTCGAGTTCGGCAGCGGGCGCGGCGCCGGCTCTCACGAGATCCTCGGCTTCCTCCCCGGCATCACCGACATGAACTACACGAAGGAGATCTGGGAGGAGACCATCGCCGAGTTCCCCAAGATGTGGCTCCAGGACGAGTACGCGGGCTTCCAGGGCAAGCACTGGCAACTGCCGCCGAGGAAGGTGCTTCCCAAGCCGTACGGCAAGTCGCATCCGGCGATGTGGTACGCGGCCGGGTCCCCGCCCTCGTACGCCATGGCCGCGAAGAAGGGGCTCGGGGTGCTGGGCTTCAGCATCCAGAAGGTCTCCGACATGGAATGGGTGCTGGAGCAGTACAAGACGGCGGTCGTGAACGCGGAACCCGTCGGGGACTTCGTCAACGACAACGTGATGGTGACGACGACCGCGATCTGCGCGCCCACGCACGACGAGGCCATCCGTATCGCGGCAGCCGGCGGCCTGCACTACCTGCCCTCCCTCGTCTTCCGCTACCACGACACCTTCCCGCGCCCGGAGGGCTTCCCGGAGTGGCCGGAGACGCTCCCCGAGTACACCCCGGAGTTCGTCGAACTCCTCGTCGAGGAGGAGCTGTTGATCTGCGGCGACCCCGACGAGGTGCTCCGCCAGTGCAAGCGGTGGGAGCAGGCGGGCGCCGACCAGCTCAGCTTCGGGCTGCCGGTCGGGGTGCCCAAGGAGGAAACGCTGCAGACGATCCGGCTGATCGGCGAGCACGTCATCCCGAAGATCGACACGGACCCGGTCCACCGGACCACCCGGTTCCGGGAAGCGGCATAAGGGGGGACCGTGCTGGATCACGTCATCAGGGGGGCGACCGTCGTCGACGGGACGGGCGCCCCCGCCCGCACCGCCGACGTGGGGCTGAGGAACGGCCGGATCGCCGCCGTCGGGAAGATCACCGAGGAAGCCCGGACCACCGACGACGCGCACGGCCTCGTCCTCACCCCCGGCTTCGTCGACCCGCACACCCACTACGACGCCCAGCTCTTCTGGGACCCGTACGCCACGCCCTCGCTCAACCACGGCGTGACGACGGTCGCCGCCGGCAACTGCGGCTTCACCCTGGCCCCGCTGAACCCCGACCGGCCCGAGGACGCCGACTACACCCGCCGGATGATGTCCAAGGTGGAGGGCATGTCCCTGGTCGCGCTGGAGGAGGGAGCGCCCTGGAACTGGCACACCTTCGGCGAGTACCTGGACGCCCTGGAGGGCCGGATCGCCGTCAACGCGGGCTTCATGGTGGGGCACTGCGCGCTCCGCCGGTACGTGATGGGCCCGGACGCGGTCGGCGGGCAGCCCACGCCGCATCAACTGGAGCAGATGCTGCGCCTCTTCCACGAGGCGATGGACGCGGGCGCCTGGGGCCTGTCCACCACCCAGTCGTCCACCCACTCCGACGGCGACGGCCGCCCGGTCGCCTCCCGTCACGCCCGCCCCGAGGAACTCCTCGCCCTCGCCCGGGCCGTCGGCGAGCATGAGGGCACCCAGATCGAGGCGATCGTCGCGGGCTGCCTCGACCAGTTCAGCGACGCCGAGATCGATCTGTTCGTGGAGATGAGCGCGAGCGCCGGACGCCCTCTGAACTGGAACGTCCTCACCGTCGACGCGGCCGTCCCCGAACGGGTGCCCAGGCAGATGTCGGCGAGCGAGCGGGCCCGCAAGGCGGGCGGGCGGGTCGTCGCCCTCACCATGCCGATCCTCACCCCGATGAACATGTCGCTGGGCACCTTCTGCGCGCTGAACCTGATCCCCGGCTGGGGCGAGATCCTCGGCCTGCCCGTCCCGGAGCGCATCGCCCGCCTTCGTGACCCGGACGTCCGGGCGGAGATGCTGCGCCGCGCCGACTCCAAGGAGGCGGGCGTCTTCCGGCGGCTGGCGAACTTCGGGCGGTACGTCATCGGGGACACCTACAGCGACGCCAACCGCGGACTGACCGGGCGCGTGGTCCGGGACATCGCCGAGGAGCGCGGCCAGGACCCCTTCGCCTGCCTGGTCGACATCTGCGCCGCCGACGACCTGCGTACGGTCCTGTGGCCCATGCCCACAGACAACGATCCGGCGTCCTGGGCCCTGCGGGCGGAGACCTGGCAGCACGAGGACGTCCTGCTCGGCGGCTCCGACGCGGGCGCCCACCTGGACCGCATGTGCGGGGCGCCCTACACCACCCGGTTCCTCGGGGACTGTCTGCGCGGCCGGAAGCTGGTCGGGCTCGAACAGGCGGTGAAGATGCTGACGGACGACCCGGCACGCCTCTTCGGCCTGCGTGAGCGGGGCCGGATCAGGGAGGGCTGGCATGCGGACCTCGTCCTGTTCGACCCGCAGCGGATCGACGCGGGCCAGGCCACCCTGGTGCACGACCTGCCGGGTGACAGCCCACGGCTGGACTCCAAGGCCATCGGGATACGGTCCGTCCGGGTCAACGGGGTCGAGGCGATCCGGGACGACGTGGTGACCGGGGCGGTACCGGGACGGGTGCTGCGCTCGGGGCGGGACACCCGGACGGTGAGCACCAAGTGAGCGAAGGCCAGCGGCTGTTCATCGGCGGCGCCTGGGTGGAACCGGACGCCGGCCACTACGCGGTGACCGACCCGGCGACCGAGGAGTCCGTCGGCTGGGCTCCGGAGGCCACCCGGGACCAGGCACAGGCGGCCTGCGCCGCGGCCCGTGAGGCCTTCGGCCCCTGGTCCGCCACCCCGCCCGAGGAACGCGCGGCGGTCCTCGCCCGGGCCGCCGACCACATCCGCGCCCACCTGGCGCCGTACACCGACCTCGCCCGCGCCGAGACCGGCGCCACCACCGGCACCGCCCGCGCGATGCAGATCGGGGTGGCCGCGGCCCGCTTCCGCCGGTACGCCCGCGTGGAACCCGCCGAGTGGGCGATCCCGCCGCAGATCAACGAGGCCGGACCGATGGGGAAGGCGGGCGTGATGGGCGCGCTGGCCGTGCGGCAGCCGGTCGGCGTCGTCACCTGCGTGACGTCCTACAACAACCCGTGGGCCAACCCGGCCGGGAAGGTCGCCCCGGCGCTCGCCATGGGCAACACGGTCGTGGTGAAACCCGCCCCGCAGGACCCGCTGTCCGTCTACCGCATGGCCGAGGCCCTGGAGGCGGCCGGGGCGCCGCCCGGCGTTGTGAACGTCGTCTCCGGCCGCGAGGTGGCCGTGGGCGAGGCGGTCGTGGCCTCCCCCGACGTCGACATGGTGAGTTTCACCGGCTCCACGGCGGTCGGGCAGCGCATCGCCGAGGTGTGCGGGCGGGGCATGAAACGGCAGCTGATGGAACTCGGCGGGAAGGGCGCGGCGCTCGTCTTCGACGACGCGGACATCGCGTCGGCGGTGGCGGGCATCGGCACCACCTTCTCCTTCTACAGCGGGCAGATCTGCACGGCGCCGACACGGGTGCTGGTGCAGCGGGGGGTGTACGGCCGTCTCGTGGACGGACTGGCCGCGTACGCACGGCGGTTGGAGGTGGGGAACCCGAGCGAGCCGGACACGGTGGTGGGGCCGGTGATCTCCGCGGCACACCGGGACCGGGTGGAGTCGTACGTGGAACTCGCCCGCAAGGAAGGCGCGACGGTGGTCACGGGCGGCGAACGCCCACCGCTCGACCGCGGCTTCTACGTCGCCCCGACACTCCTCGCCGACTGCACCAACGACATGCGGGCGGTCCGCGAGGAGATCTTCGGGCCGGTGGTGTCGGTCGTCCCCTTCGACGACGAGGAGGAGGCGGTCACCCTCGCCAACGACTCCGACTACGGCCTCATCGACTACGTCTGGTCCGGCGACGTGGCCCGTGCCTTCCGGGTCGCCCGGCGGCTGCGGGCCGGCGGCGTGGGGATCAACACCGTCGGCCGCAACATGGAGGCGCCGTTCGGGGGGTTCAAGAAGAGCGGGGTCGGCCGGGACGTGGGGGTGTACGCCCTGCACGCCTACAGCGAGGTGCAGGCGCTCGTCTGGCCGGGATGAGGTGTTCGAGCGGCCCCGGTCGCCTGCCCTTTCGGGCGGCCATGGCCTTACCGAGGTCTTACGGGTGGGGCAAAGAACGGGAAACCGGCTCCGCGAGGGGGACGGGGTCCGTAGCGTCCGGAACACAGAGGGACGGCCGGTTCTCCGATGACCGGTCGCCCCTCTTCCCGGCACGCATGCAACCGTTCGGAGACCACCTTTCATGAAGCTCCGCAAGCGACTCGCTCTGACCACCACGGCCGTCGCCGCCGCAGCCGCCACCACCCTGCTGGGCACGACCGCCGTCCACGCCGCGTCCGCGCGCCCCGCCCACATCCCGGCCCTCCACGCCCCCGCCGCACTCCAGGTACCCGCCGGCAACCGGCTGAGCGGGGTCTTCTCCGCGCACGGCGTGCAGACGTACACCTGCGCCGACAACGCCTGGAAGCTTCTGGAGCCCGCCGCGACGCTCTCCAAGAGGAGGGACCCCGCCCACCGCCCGGTCGCCCTGCACTCCCGTGGTCCCGTATGGGTGTCCACGGTCGACGGCAGCGCGGTCAACGCCTCGGCGGTCGCCACGTCCCCGAAGGAGGGCGCCGTACCCGAGCTGCTCCTGAAGGCCACGGCCACGCGCGGAACCGGGACGTTCGCGGACGTCACCTACGTCCAGCGTCTCGACACGGTGGGCGGCCTGGCCCCGTCCGCGGCCTGCAGCGGTACGGGTCAGCTGTCCGTGCCGTACTCGGCGACGTACGCGTTCTACAAGCCCGCCGGCTGACGGCCCGTCGCTCCGTCGGCGAGATCGACCCGGATCGTCAGAAGCTGCGTCCCCAGCGCCCGCACCGCCGCGCTGTTGCCCCGGGGCAGCAGGCGCAGCCGGGCGACCGGGTCGTCGTCGGGCATCAGCTGGGCCGTGCCGGTGTGCCACCGCCCGCGGATACGGACCCGCACGGCCGGGTTCGCCTGGATGTTCCTGACGTACTGCGACCTCTCCCCGAACTCCGACACCAGCCAGAAGGAGTCTCCGACCCGGCGGCCACCGACCGGGGTCTGCCGGGGCAGGCCGGAGACGCGGCCGGTGGTCTCCAGGACCGTCTGGAGGGGGAGGCGGCGCGTCACCGGGTTGGCCAGATGGCGCTGGAAGGCGGTGGCGGCGCGGAAACGGAGGTCGGCGAGACGGGACATGGGCGGGAAGCTCCCTCGGGATGGGCCCTGACGGGCTTGACCTGTAAGCGCAGCTTCCACGCTACGTTCGACAGTCCCTCGCCTGTCCCTCGCCTGTCCCTCGTCTATCCCTCGTCGAAGACGAGGTCTTCGGCGGGGTGCGTCATCCGGATGGTGTGTCCGTTGGTGATCTTGACGACGACGTCCAGGCCGGTGGTGGAGTGGCCGGTGGACAGGATGAAGAAGCGGTCCTTCTTCTGGGCCAGGAAGGCCGGGAAGCCGGTCAGCGACGAGTCGCCGAGGCGCAGGTAGTCGACGAGGCGGCGGAACAGCTTGGGCAGGATGACCACCTGGTCGGTGACCGACGTCATGCCGGTGATCTTCGCGCCCTTGGTGGTCACGTCCTGCGGCCACAGGCCCTTCTTGTCCTTCTGCGCCTGGTGGACCACGTCGGTCAGTTCGTTCCGCAGATCGGGGAAGAGGTTGCGGTAGTAGGTGGGGTAGGCCAGGCCGGTGGCCAGCAGGTGGTGGTTGGCCGTCTTCCGCAGCAGCGACACGTCGACGTTGATCCACGACCCGCTGGGCTTGGGAGACTTGCCCTTGCCGACGAGGGCGATGCAGCGGCCGTGCAGGTCGGCGCCTCTGGTGAGGATGAAGCCGGGGACCTGGTCGGGGGTCGCGGCGGTGACGGTCTCGTCCTGGTCGCGCTGAACGTTCTTGAAGCCGAGCCACTTGAGCAGTTCCGCGGATGCCGCGTGCGCGAACTCCAGCGGCTGGTGAACCCGCGGTGCGGTGCCGTAGTGGGTTTCCAGGGCGTCGATCGCGTCGAGCCTCAGTTGGTTGGTGCCCAGGTGGTTGCGCTGGACCCGGTGGGTGCCGTGGAGGAGGTCCCACTCGGTGGGATCGCTCGGGGTGAAGTGGAGGGAGTCCCCGTCCGGCTGGGCGTGGAGCACCTGGAACGAACCCTGGATCAGCAGCATCGGCATGTGGGTCCCCAACGGGTGAGAGGTGGGCGCCGCATGACGTCACATGAAGCGCGTAACGATGCAAAGCTAAGCATTGCATGTGAATACGGCAATTTATGACAATCCGGCGGGTTGAGGGAGAGGTGTCGCGCTCATCCATCCCACCGCCCCAGGAAAATCGGGTTCGTCAGCGCGGCCAGTGCCCCCGGCACCGGACCCGCCGCCGTCTCGTGGCGCAGCTCGGCCCGTACGTACGCCGCGTAGGCCGGGGTCGTGCGCCACTCCACCACCCCCGAGCCCGACACCGGGAACGGGTCGCTGGTCAGCAGGACGCCCTGGTCGGTGACGATGCGGGCCGTGCAGCGCGGGGCGCCCGATGCCTCCAGGCGGACCGTCACAGGGGTGTCGGGGTCGGCCTTCAGTCGCTCTCCGATGCCGGCATGCCGGCCCCGGCCGTCCGACACCGTGAAGGTCAGGGAGAGGTTCTTGGACTCCGCGACGTACGAGCGGCCCGCGCGGATGCCCTCCTGGATCGCCTCCCGGGTCAGGTCGTCGGCCAGGACGACGGTCTGGGGGCTGCCGACCACGTCCGGGTCGCGGTGGGCGTCGCTGTTGCCCATCGCCGGGAGCCACACCCGGCCGTCCTCCAGGCCCTCCCGCCCCCGCCCCTCCCGTACGTAGGCGACGAGCAGGTTGTCCCAGTCGGCCAGTGTGACCTCGTCGTCCGGTGTGTAGGGGCCGTTCCACACCTCCACGGCGTCCGCCTCGCCGAAGCCGAACTTCCAGCCGCAGCCGACGCAGGTGGCGTGCGGGTGGGCCGGGACCACCAGGCCGCCGGCTCGGCGGATCTCCCTCGCGAAACGGCCGAAGCGGTTGTCCCGTGCCCGGTAACGCCAGTCGACGAAGGTGCCGGGGTCGGTGCCGAGGGCCACCACGTGGCCGTTCCTCGTCGTGACCTCCTCGCCGAGCATGACCAGCAGGTCGTCCCCGGCGGCGTCCGCCCAGTGGGCGTGGGAGGAGTGCGTGTTGTGGTCGGAGGTGTTGATGAAGTCCAGGCCCGCCGCCCGGGCGAGGGCCGCGATCTCGGCCGGGGTGCGGCGGCCGTCGGAGTGCCAGGAGTGCAGGTGGCAGTCGCCCCGGTACCAGGCCCGGCCCCGGCCCCTGGCCCGGGCGGGCGGGTACGCGGGCGGAACCGCTGCCCCCGGCTCGCCATAGGTCAGCGTGATCGTCAGCTCGTACGCCAGGCCCTGTGGCGCCACCGTGTAGGGGCCGAGGGCGACGTGCCACGTGCCCTCCCGCACCGGTCCGGGGAGGTAGCCCGGCGTGGCGTCGTCCGCGCGGAGGAAGAACTCGGTGCGCGCCCCGCCCGACCAGCCCCTGAAGCCCCGGCCGCCGAGTTCGGTTCCGTGCTGGTCGAAGATGCCGATGTCGAGGGCGTTGCCCTGGGTGCCGGCCGGGACGGACGGCTTGTCGTAGGTGTAGGAGACCTTGAGTTCCCTCACACCCGGGGGTACCTCGACGGGTACGTACACGAAGTCCGGGGAGCCGGGCGGCAGCGTGCCGCGTACTGTCCGGGTCTCCTGTCCCTGCCCGTCCGCGGCGGCGAAGCTCACGCTTCCCAACGTAAGCGCGGCCGCCGCTCCCGTCACCAACAGGGCACGTCTTCCGATGCCGTGCGCGTCTTCACACATGGGGTCACCGTCCGGTACGGGCGTGAACTCGCCCCGTATGCAAGGGAATCGCGAGGCGAAGGCTTGTCATGGACGCAATGCGGAGGTGGATGTGCCGACCAGTCGGTATGGACACGGCGCCTGGGCAGCGGCTGGCGCCAAGTGCTGGCCGGGGAGTACGCACAAGGGCGGTTTACCTCGATCGGGTGATCGTGGGCCTCCCGGCTTGCGGCGTCCTGGGCCGTTCGGGCTACGGTGATCGTGCGATCTGGGACGCCGGGTATGGCGCCAGCGTGCGGGGCCCCCGCTCCACCAGCGTGATGGTTCGGGGCCTCCCCGTCGCCTCTGGCCACACCCACTTGGCCAGGTCGTGAGGGAACCGGCCTCCCGGGATCGGACCACGGACAGGATCCGTGTCGCTGCCCCGGGGTCGAGTACGCCGGGGACCAGTGCGCCCACAACCGTTCGGGGTGCGCGGCTGAGCAGACCCACTCATGCTCAGTCCACAGGAACGGTGGAGTGGGGTACGCGGCGGGAACTGGTCCGGGACCGGATGGCGCTGATGCGGGCGCTGTGGGCCGAGGAGCCGGCCGGGTACGCGGGGGAGTTCGGGAGCGTGCGGGCCAGTCACGCCCATCCCAAGCCCGCGCAGAAGCCGCGCGGGCCGGTCGTTGGGCCCCGGACGCTCGTCGGCGGGGCCGCGGGGCCGAAGCTGTTCGCGCACGTCGCGGAGTACGCGGACGGGTGGCTGCCGATCGGCGGGTGCGGGCTGACCGAGTCGCTGCCGGTGCTGCGCGCCGCCTGGGCCGACGCGGGCCGCGACCCGGCCGCCCTGCAGGTCGTGCCGTACGCCGTGCAGCCGAGTCCGGGCAAGCTCGCGCACTACGCCGAGCTCGGGATCGAGGAGGTCGTGGTGCAGTTGCCGCCGGTGGGGGAGGCGGGGGTACTGCGCGCGCTCGACGTGATCCAACCGTAAGATGTCGAGCCGGGTTCGCATCGGATCGGCGTCTGACCACCGCTGATCGAAGGGTGCGGCCCGTTCGTCCTGTCGTGGCGCACCGTCCGGCAGGCAGGGGTGTGCAGCGGGGGGAGACTTCACTTGGGCACGGTCGCGTCATGAGGCTGATCTGGCTGGTGCGCCTCGCGTTGCACATCAACGAATTCGGTTACAGCAAGGGGCCGTTGATCGGCACCTTCGGCACGGTCGCCGTGTTGCTCGGCGCCCTGCTGGCCGGTTCCTCGCTGCGCCGCCACAGGCCGGCCGACCTCATCGCGGGCGGCGCTGTGTGCGCCGTCGGCATCGGCTGGCTCGCCCTTCACTGAGCGCGGCGGCGGTGGAGCGCGGGGGCGGCCCCGACCGCCCTGATCACCGCACTCGTATGCTCGAAGGATGACGACTTCCGCGACCCCCGGAACCGGCCCGACCGAGAACTCCATGCGTCGCGCTCTCAAACGCGCCCGCGAGGGAGTCGCCCTGGACGTCTCCGAGGCGACGGTCCTGCTCCAGGCGCGCGGCGCGGACCTCGACGACCTCACCGCGTCCGCCGCCCGGGTGCGGGACGCGGGCCTCGAGGCGGCGGGCCGGCCCGGTGTCATCACGTACTCGAAGAGTGTCTTCATCCCCCTCACCCGGCTGTGCCGGGACAAGTGCCACTACTGCACCTTCGTCACCGTGCCCGGCAAGCTGCGCCGGGCCGGTCACGGCATGTTCATGTCCCCCGACGAGGTGCTCGACATCGCCCGCAAGGGCGCCGCCCTGGGCTGCAAGGAAGCCCTGATCACCCTCGGTGACAAGCCCGAGGACCGCTGGCCGGAGGCGCGCGAGTGGCTCGACGCACACGGCTACGACGACACGATCGCCTACGTCCGCGCCATCTCCATCCGCATCCTGGAGGAGACCGGCCTGCTGCCCCACCTCAACCCCGGCGTGATGTCGTGGACGGACTTCCAGCGCCTGAAGCCGGTCGCCCCGTCCATGGGCATGATGCTGGAGACGACCGCGACCCGGCTGTGGTCCGAGCCCGGCGGGCCGCACTACGGCTCCCCGGACAAGGAACCGGCCGTGCGGCTGCGGGTCCTGGAGGACGCGGGCCGCTCCTCCGTCCCCTTCACCTCGGGCATCCTGATCGGCATCGGCGAGACGTACGAGGAGCGTGCGGAGTCCCTGTTCGCACTGCGGAAGGTGTCGAGGGCCTACCACGGCATCCAGGAACTGATCATCCAGAACTTCCGCGCCAAGCCGGACACGGCGATGCGCGGCATGCCGGACGCCGAACTGGACGACCTCGTCGCCACGGTGGCCGTCGCCCGGCACCTGCTCGGCCCCTCCGCCTGCCTGCAGGCCCCGCCGAACCTGGTCGACTCCGAATACGAGCGGCTCATCGGCGCCGGCATCGACGACTGGGGCGGGGTGTCCCCGCTGACCATCGACCACGTCAACCCCGAACGCCCGTGGCCGCAGATCGAGGAACTGGCGCAGAAGTCGGCGGCGGCGGGCTTCGAGCTGCGGGAACGTCTCTGTGCGTACCCGGAGTTCGTCAAGCGGGGCGAGCCCTGGCTGGACCCGCGGCTGCTTCCGCACGTGCGGGCGCTGGCGGACCCGGAGACGGGACTGGCGCGTCCCGACGCCGTGGTGGAGGGGCATCCGTGGCAGGAGCCGGAGGAGGCGTTCGTCGCGTCCGGCCGTACGGACCTGCACGCGTCCATCGACACCGAGGGCCGCACGTCCGACCGGCGTGACGACTTCGACGAGGTGTACGGCGACTGGGCCGCCCTGCGCGAGGCCGCCGCGCCGGGAATGGCGCCGGAGCGCATCGACACGGACGTACGCGAGGCTCTGCGCACGGCGGCGGACGACCCGACGCGGCTCACCGACGAGGAGGCCCTCTCCCTGCTGCACGCGGACGGCCCGGCGCTGGACGCGCTGACCCGGATCGCGGACGACGTGCGCAGGTCGGCGGTCGGCGACGACGTGACGTACATCGTCACCCGCAACATCAACTTCACCAACGTCTGCTACACCGGCTGCCGCTTCTGCGCCTTCGCCCAGCGCCGCACGGACGCCGACGCCTACACCCTCTCGCTGGAGCAGGTGGCCGACCGCGCCCAGCAGGCCTGGGAGGTCGGCGCGGTGGAGGTGTGCATGCAGGGCGGGATCCATCCGGACCTGCCGGGGACGGCGTACTTCGACATCGCGAAGGCGGTGAAGTCCCGCGTCCCCGGCATGCACGTGCACGCCTTCTCCCCGATGGAGGTCGTCAACGGCGCCACCCGCACCGGGATGTCCATCCGCGAGTGGCTGACGGCGGCCAAGGAAGCGGGCCTGGACTCCATCCCGGGCACGGCGGCGGAGATCCTGGACGACGAGGTCCGCTGGGTGCTCACCAAGGGCAAGCTGCCCACGGCCACCTGGATCGAGGTGATCACGACCGCCCACGAGCTGGGCATCCGCTCCTCCTCGACGATGATGTACGGCCACGTGGACCAGCCCCGCCACTGGCTCGGCCACCTGCGCACGCTCGCCAGCATCCAGCAGCGGACGGGCGGCTTCACGGAGTTCGTCACCCTCCCGTTCATCCACACCAACGCGCCGGTGTACCTGGCGGGCATCGCCCGCCCCGGCCCGACCACGAGGGACAACAGGGCGGTCACGGCGATGGCCCGCCTCCTCCTCCACCCCTGGATCCCCAACATCCAGACGAGCTGGGTGAAACTCGGCACCGAGGGCGCCGCGGAGATGCTCCGCTCCGGGGCGAACGACCTGGGCGGCACCCTGATGGAGGAGACCATCTCCCGCATGGCGGGCTCCTCCTACGGCTCCTACAAGTCGGTACGCGACCTGATCGCCGTGGCCGAAACCGCCGGCCGCCCGGCCAGGCCCCGCACGACCCTGTACGGGCAGGTCCCGGACGAACGGCAGCGCGCGGCGGCGGCTTCGGACGGGCATCTGCCGGAGTTGTTGCCGGTGTTGGACTGACGGTCGACCTGCGGTGGAGGCCGCGTGTCGGGGGACTGTCGGAGGGCTGTCGGTCGTTGTCGGCGGCCCGTCGGCGGCGGGTGGCACTTTTCGGGTGAAGGCCGACCGGAGTTCGCCGGGCGGCCCGATCCCGAGGAGCCATCATGCACACTCCAGTCACGATCATCGGCGCCGGACTCGGCGGACTCACGCTGGCCCGCGTCCTGTACGTCCACGGCATCCCGGTCACCGTGTACGAGGCCGAAGCCTCCCCGGCGGCGCGCACGCAGGGCGGGATGCTCGACATCCACGACTACAACGGGCAGCTCGCCCTCGAGGCGGCCGGGCTGATGGACGAGTTCCACGCCATCGTCCTTGAGGGCCGCCAGGCGATGCGGGTCCTCGACCCGGACGGGAGCGTCCTGTTCGAACAGGCCGACGACGGCACGGGCGGACGTCCCGAGGCGATGCGCGGCGAGCTGCGGCGGATCCTGCTCGACTCGCTCCCGGCCGGCACCGTCCGGTGGGGGCACAAGGTCGGCAGCGCCCGTACCGTCGGCGAGGGCCGCCACGAGGTGACCTTCGCCGACGGCAGCACCGTCGAAGCGGGCCTGCTGGTCGGCGCGGACGGCGCCTGGTCACGGGTGCGGCCGCTGCTGTCCGACGCGATACCCGAGTACGTCGGCACGTCGGTCGTCGAGACCTACCTTCTCGACGCCGACACCCGGCACCCGGCCACCGCGAAGGCGGTCGGCGGCGGGTCGATGATGGCGCCCTCGCCGGGCAGGGAGATCTTCGCCCACCGGGAGAGCGGCGACACCCTGCACGCCTATGTGGGGCTGTCCAGGCCGCTGGACTGGTTCGCCGCCATCGACTTCGCCGATGCCGCCGCGGCCACCGCGCGGATCGCGGCGGAGTTCGACGGCTGGGCGCCGGAGCTCACCGCGCTCATCACCGACGGCGACACCGCGCCGGTCCTGCGCCGCCTCCACGCCCTGCCGGCCGAGCACCGGTGGGACCGGGTGCCGGGGGTGACCCTGCTCGGCGACGCCGCCCATCTGCAACCCCCGAACGGCGAGGGCGCCAACCTGGCCATGCTCGACGGCGCCGAACTCGGCCAGGCCCTCGCCGCGCACCCCGACGACATCGAGGCCGCGCTCACCGAGTACGAGCGGGCCATGTTCTCCCGCAGCGCCGAGGTCGCCGCTGCGGAAGACGGCGAGCGCTACCGGATCGACTCCGAACACAACACGGCCCAGGATCTGATCAAGATGTTCACCGAGAAGGGGGAATGAGCCACTCGCGCCCCGAACCGGAGCCCTGCTCACCCCCCGAGCCGTGAAGTTCGTCCTGCGGGGGCACCGGAGCCCGCAGGAATGTTCTCGTGGGCCGCCCCCGGCAGATACGTCACCAGCAGTGCCACGCCCGTCAGGACGATCACCCGGGTGGCCGCGTCCAGCCCGTTCCAGGTCTTGGACTGCCACATCGCGAACCACTCCCCGCCTATCGCGATGAACCCGGCTCCGAACAGCAGCAGGAGCATCAGCAGGCCGATGGTGGAGGCCTGGCGGGCGCGGGGGTGGTGACGGGCCCAGAGGTACGTCGCGGCGATCAGGATCAACGCCGCCGCGGTCTCCCAGACGATGATCCCGACGTACGCCGCGTCCTGCCAGGCGTGCGAGGTGATGGCACGCCACATCAGGTCGTCGTCCTTGAACGTCGTGTCCATCGCGAGGACATGCCGGACGAACTGCTGGTTGGTGCCGAAGTCGGTGATGTTGCCGAAGGCGACGAGGCCGATGTAGAGGGCGACCGTGCCGGTCAGGAGGGTGGCGGCGAGCCATGGGGCACGTGAGGTTGATGTGGTCATGGCCGGTTTCTTCCCCGGCTCAGCCACTCGGTCCCGTACACAATGAGCCAGAACGCACTACGCGGAACGCCCCGCGAACGCCAACCGACAGCCCACCGTAGGAGCCGGAACAACCGGCCCCGGCCGCGTCCGACCTGCCCGCACACCGGACCGCTCGCGCGGTACTGGCCGGCCTGCGCCTGCGTGACCGTCGCCTCCACCTGGCCGAGCGCGATGTACGCCGTCTCGTTCCCGCCGTGGTCGCCTGGCTGGAACGCGGCGTCGAACCGGAGGACGTGCAGCGAACACTCTGTGCGGGGCTCCCGCCGGAAGGCGTGCGCCATCCGGGAGGCTTCCTGGCCCACCGCCTCACCGCTGCGATGCCGGAAACGCGTCCCACTGCCTGGGCTGCCCCGGCAGCGTGCCGCGGCCTTCGCCGGTACCGTACGGGGAGCGAACCAGCGGCACCGGAGACCACTGTGAGTGCCCAGAGCGACGGCCCGTACGGACCGCTGATCCCCATGCCCGAGCCGACTCCGGACGCGCTTCGGGACGCGGTGGCCCGGATCGCTCCGAGCCGGCTCCTGGCGCTCACGCAGCACCTGTTCGAGGCCACGACCAACGCTCAGCAGACCCAGAGCCTGGCACCCTTGCGCGCCTTCGTGCACTCGTGGGCCGTGTTCGTCGCGACCGACACGGCAACCCGGCAGGGCCGCCCTCGGCCGGAACCGACCGCCCCGTTCACCCGACCCACACCCCGCCCACCGATCCGGCCCTCTACCGACCGTCCCCGTTCGATTACAGTGCTCAGCGTCGTACGTACGGGCGGTGCCACGTGGGAGGTCAGGATGGGTGCGACATCCGGGGCCGTCTGGGGTCGGGTCGAGCAGCAGGACTTCCGTAGCCGGGTGCGTGGGACGTTGCTCGGGGTGGCCGTAGGGGATGCGCTGGGGGCGCCTGTCGACGGGCTCGGGATGGAGGAGATCCGGGCGGGGTACGGGGTGGAGGGCCTGGTCGACCTGGCGGTGGGGTACGGGCGGCGCGGGGCCGTCACGCACCACACGCAGCTCACCCTCTTCACGGTGGACGGGCTGATACGCGCCCAGGTGCGGCGGGACACCGGGGCCTGGCATCCGCCGACCGATCTGCACCGCGCCTATCTGAGATGGGCGGCGACGCAGCGGGACTGGGGGCCCGACGAGCGGCGGAAGGAGGACGGGTGGCTGGCCCGGGAGGAGTGGCTGTACGCGCGGCGGGATCCCACGCGGGCGCTGCTGCTCGGGTTCGGGGACGAGAACATGGGCACGCTCGAGAAGCCCAGGAACCCCGATGAGCTGGGGCCCGAGGCCGTTGCCCGCTCGGCGCCGTTCGGGCTGCTCGTCGGCTGGGAGCCGCAGCTGGTGGTCCAGCTGGCCGTGGAGTGCGCGGCGCAGACCCATGGCCATCCCATCGCCTGTCTGTCGGCGGGCGCGTACGCGGTGATCGTGCACGCGCTGGCCCGTGGCGAGAGCCTGGACGGTGCCGTGCAGCGGGCGCTGGCCATGCTGGCCGCGCGGCCGGGGCATCAGCCCGTCTCGGACGCCCTGCAGCACGCGCTGGGCGCCGTACGGCAGGGGATGCCGACCCCGGCCCGGGTGGAGGAGCTGGTGGGGGACGGGTCGGCGGACGGGATGCTGGCCGGTGCCGTGTACTGCGCGCTCGTGGGGGAGGACGTACGGCACGGGCTGTGCCTGGCGGTGAACCAGGCCGGGCCCTCCGGTGCCGCCGGTGCGCTGACCGGGGGACTCCTCGGCGCCCTGCACGGGGAGACGGCCCTCCCGCCGGCATGGCTGGTCGAACTGGAGGGGCGTCCGACGATCCTGGAGCTGGCCGACGATTTCGCGATGGAGATGACCCAGGGCCCGGCGCTGCACGGTCCGGCGGGGTCGTCTCCGGGGTGGCTGGCCCGGTATCCGCGGGCGTGACAGCTCTGCGCGGGCCGGGCGGGAACGCGTGCGGGGTGGGGGCCCCCCCCCCGGGGGGCCCCCCCCCCCGGGGGGGCCGGGGGGGGGGGGGCCCCGCCGCGGCGGGGGGGGGGGGGGGACGGGGGGGGGGGGGCCCCCCCGGCCGGGGGGCCCACCCCGCTGCTGGTCGCGCCGTGGCGGATCGGCCGCCGTCAGTCCTTGACCGGGGTGCCGACCATGTCGTCCCCCGCGCCGGCGGGTGCCGGGACCGCGGCCATCGCCCCGTCGCCGTCGGTGTTGATCCGCTCGATGACGGCCAGGCGTTCCGGGGTGTCCTCGGGCTTCAGGTAGCCGACGAGGATGTACAGGACCAGGGAGACGGCCAGCGGGATGGAGACCTGGTACTGCAGCGGGACGCCGCCGTCGACGTTCCAGTTGATCGGGTAGTTGACCAGCCAGAAGGCCAGCAGACCCATCGACCAGCTGGTGAGCGCGGCCGTCGGGCCGGAGCGGCGGAAGGGGCGCAGCAGGCCCAGCATCATCGGGATCGCGATCGGGCCCATCAGACCGGCGACCCACTTGATGACGACGGTGATGATGTCCTTGAAGGCGGGGGAGTTGACCTGGGTCGCCACCGCCATGGACAGGCCGAGGAAGACCACCGTGGTGACGCGGGCCGCGATCAGACCGGAGCGCTGGCCCCACTCCCGGGCCCGCCGGGACAGCACCGGTGCGGCGTCCCGGGTGAAGACGGCCGCGATGGCGTTGGCGTCGGAGGAGCACATGGCCATCGTGTGGGAGAAGAAGCCGACGATGACCAGGCCCAGCAGGCCGTGCGGCAGGAGCTGTTCGGTCATCAGGCCGTAGGAGTCGGAACCGTCCGGTTTCTTGGCGTGGACCAGGAGCGGCGACACCCACATCGGGAAGAAGAGCACGACCGGCCAGACCAGCCACAGGACCGCCGAGAGCCGCGCCGACCGCTCGGCCTCGTGCGCGCTTCCCGTCGCCATGTAGCGCTGGGCCTGGTTGAGCATGCCGCCGTTGTACTCGAACAGTTTGATGAAGAGGAAGGCGAGCAGGAAGACGGTTCCGTACGGGCCGACCAGGGGCTTGCCGTGGCCATGCAGGGCGGGCTGGTCGAAGGCGTCGAAGAGACCGATGCCCTTGTCGTTCAGCTTCAGCACGACCGCGACGAACATGGAGATGCCGGCCAGCAACTGGATGATGAACTGGCCGAGTTCGGTGAGCGCGTCAGCCCACAGGCCGCCGATCGTGCAGTAGACGGCGGTGATCGCGCCCGTGATGAGGATGCCCTGGTTCAGGGTGATGCCGGTGAAGACGGACAGCAGTGTCGCGATCGCCGCCCACTTCGCACCCACGTCCACGATCTTCAACAACATGCCCGACCAGGCCAGGGCCTGTTGGGTCTTCAGGTCGTAACGGCTCTTCAGGTACTCCAGCGGAGAGGCCACCCGCAGCCGCGACCGCAGCCGGTTGATGCGCGGCGCGAACAGCTTGGAGCCGATGGCGATGCCCAGGGCGATGGGGAAGGACCAGGTGACGAAGGAGGTGACGCCGTAGGTGTATGCGATGCCCGCGTACCCGGTGAACATCACCGCGCTGTAGCCGGACATGTGGTGGGAGATGCCGGACAGCCACCACGGCATCTTCCCGCCTGCCGTGAAGAAGTCGCTGACGTCGTCCACGCGTTTGTGCGACCAGACGCCGATCCCGACCATCACGCCGAAGTAACCGATGAGCACGGCCCAGTCGAGACTGTTCATATGCCCCCCTTCCAGGGTCCGTCTTCTGAACTCCGCTCAGCTGGCTGGCACTTCGCATAAGCGGAGCGTGGACGGGGAAGGCCGCGAAGTGCCCGCTCATCGTGGGTGGGGTTACGCGGGCACGACAAGCGAGCGTAGGGTCAAGAGCGAGTAAAAATGTTCGGCTCACTGACCTGAGTTCATCTATATGAACAACTCAAGTGGCTGAAAATGGAGGGTGGTCAGCGCATCAACTCCCCGGCGTTGACCAGCAGTGACTGCCCGGTGATCGCCCTCGCCCGGCTCGACGCCAGGAAGACGGCCGCGTCGGCCACGTCGCCGTCCGTCGCCAGGTCCGGCAGGGCCATGCGTCCGGTGAGCCGCCCGAGGACCTCGGCCTCCGGCACGCCCTCCGTATGGGCGGTGAACCGGACGTACGCCTGGACGGGCGGACCCCACATCCACCCCGGCAGCACGGTGTTGACCCGGATGCGGTGCGGCCCGAGTTCATGCGCCAGGGAGTACATCGCACTGGTCAGGGCGCCCTTGGACGCCGCGTACGCCGCCTGCGCGACCTGCGTGGGCGCGGCCACCGCCGACTGCGTGCCGATGAACACCACCGATCCGCCGCCCGCCTCCTTCAGGGCCGGCAGGCACGCCCGGGTCATCCGCAGCGTGCCCAGCAGGTTCACGTCGATGACCGACTGCCAGGTCGTGAAGTCCGCGTCCTCCAGGCCCCCGAAGCAAGAGTCCCAGGCGGCCACATGGACCACCGCGTCCACCCCGCCGAACCTCTCCCGCGCCAGCCCCGCCAGCGCCTCGCACTGCCCTTCGTCGGTGATGTCGGTCGCCCGGTAGGCCGTCCGGGTCCCCTCCGGATCGATCTCGGCCGCGCTCTTGGCGAGGTTCGCCTCGGTGCGGGCGCCGAGCACCGCGTTCCCGCCGTCCCGTACGACGGCCGCCGCCACCTGATGGCCGAGCCCGGCCCCGACACCCGACACGACGACCGTCTTGCCCTCGAGCAGTGACATCCGGGCCTCCCGGGGGATGGCGATTTATCTGACGGAGCGTCAGAGTATGGGCGTCCGGCGGAGGAAGGAAGGGAAGCGGCATGAGCGAGGACACCCGCAGCGACACGTACGCCGAACTGGCCGCGGTGGGCCCGTACGGGGTACGCCCCGGCCACGCCCTGATCACCATGGTCGAACCGCACCCGGGCCACGAGTACGCGTACAACCGCTGGTACGAGGACGACCACTACTACGCCGGCGCGATGGCCATGCCCTGGATGTACGCGGGCCGCCGCTGGGTCGCCACCCGGGACCTCCAGCTCCTGCGCTACCCGGAGAAGTCGGCCGTGGCCCAGCCGGTCACCGCCGGCTGCTACCTCTCCACCTACTGGGTCACCGACGGCCGCTACGACGACCACATGAAGTGGACCGTCGCCATCAACAAGCGCCTCAATCGGGACGCCCGTGTCTACCAGGACCGCACCCACGTCTTCACGGCGTTCCAGGACCACGAGGCGACCGTCTACCGGGACGGCGCGGCCGGACCCCGCGACTTCCACGCGCTCGACCACCCCTACGCGGGCCTGGTCCTCGAAGTCGTCGACGCCGACAGCGCCGGGCAGCGCGCCGAACTGCTGGAGTGGCTGCGCTCCCGCCACCTGCCCAGGCGCGTCGCGGGCTCCCCGGCCGCCCTGGTGACCGTCTTCCGGCCCACCCCGCTGCCCGGCGACCGCATGACGTACGTCAAGCAGGTCGAGGGCGTCGACACCCGGCTGACCCTGCTGTGGTTCCTGCAGGCCGACCCGCGGGAGTGCTGGGAGCGGTACTTCACCGGGCTGGACGAGCAGGTGGCCGAGTCGGGGCTGGGCAGGGTGGAACTGGTGGCCCCGTTCATCCCCACGGTGCCGGGCACGGACACGTACGTCGACAGGCTCCGCTGAACGGCCGGGGGCTCAGCGGCGCAGCGGCTCAGGGGGTCAGGGCTTCTTCAGCTCGTCCGGGCACGGCGTCCCCCTGGGCAGCTGGTACGGCGCCGCCAGGCGGTACGTCCCGGCCTTTGGCGCGAGCAGCATCGTCCACTTGTCGCCCTTGGGGTCCTCCGGCGTCTCGAACAGGCAGCCGTTGACGTTGTCGTACGTCTTGGGCGTGCCGTCGGCCCGTTCCTTGGAGGCCTTGGTCTCCTGCGGGGGCTTGAGGCTCTTGCCGTGGGCGTCGACGATGCTCAGCCACGGCGAGTAGGGGATGCGGATGAGGACACGGCCGGCCTTGCGGACCTCGATCGTCATCTCGCCCTGCTCCGCCCGGTCGACGACCGCGTTCGGCTCGGCGAGCGGCGTCGGGTCGGTCACCTTGAACAACTGCCAGTTGGCGTCGCCCCAGATCTGCGTCAGGTACGGCATGCCGCGCTGCACCAGGGCCCGCTCCCGCTCCCCGCCGGTGACGTCCGGGTCGTCCTTGGGCAGGACGACGAAGTGGACGGCCCAGCGCTGGAGCCACTCGTGGTAGTTCGCCGAGTTGAGGGAGCCGTCGTAGAACAGCGCGTTGCGCTCCATGTCGGCCTGGCGGAGCCAGCCCCGGGCCAGGTTGACGTACGGTGCGAGCGCGGAGGCCTCGCGGTGCGAGCGGGCCGGGACCACCTCGACACGGCCCTTCTCGGCGCCGACCTTCTGCAGTTCGTGGACGAGCGGGGCGAGCTCGCGCGCCCAGGACGCGTCCGGGGTGGTGTGGATGATGTCGTCGACCGACTTGTAACCGATCCAGCCGACGAAGCCGAGGAACGCCAGCACCGTCGTGTACCACTTGCGCGAGCGCGGCACCGTGAACGGCAGGGCCGCGATCAGTGTCACCCCCGCGAACAGCATCGGCAACCGCGAGATGTTCGACCCGATCTGCGAGCTGAACAGCCAGACCAGCACCACCGCGAGGCTGAAGACGGCGGCGGTCAGCCGTACGGTCTTCCACTCCTTGGGGACGAGGAACAGGCAGAGCAGCCCGTACAGCAGCGGCATGACGACCGAGCCGATGGTCATCGGCTGGGTGCCGGAGAAGGGGAACAGCAACGTCGAGACGGCGACCACCGCCGACGGCGCGAGCCCCAGCGCCCAGGCGCCCGGCCGCCGCTTCTGCAGGAACAGCGCCGCCGCGACCAGGCCCAGGAACAGGCCCGCGACCGGCGACGACATCGTGGCGAGCGCGGCGAGGGAGGCCGCGACCGCTGCCTTCGCCCAGCGTTTGTGACGCCAGCGGTGCGGCCAGCAGAACACGGCCGCGACCGCGCCGAGCGCGAACACCGTGCCGAGACCGAAGGTGACCCGGCCGGAGATCGCGTTGCAGACCAGGGCGAACACGCCGGCCGACGCGGCCCACAGCGGGTTCCGCACCACCCGGCTGCGGATGAGGATCACCGTCAGCAGGCCCGCCGACACCGTTCCCGCGATCATCATCGTGGTACGGACGCCGAGCACCGACATCAGGTACGGCGACACCACGCTGTACGACACCGGGTGCATACCGCCGTACCAGGCGAGGTTGTACGCCGAGTCCGGGTGCCGGCCGACGAACTCCGCCCACGCGTCCTGGGCCGCGAGGTCGCCGCCGCTGTTGGCGAACGTGAAGAACCAGACGACGTGCAGTACCGCGGCGAGCGCGGTCATGGACAGGGCGGGATGCAGCAGCAGCCGCTGCCGGAGCGCTTCAGCGGCGGCGCGCAGCCGCTCCCGGCGTCCGGCCGGACCGTCCGTGGGTCCGTCGGCCGTGGACAGGCGTATTCGCGGGCCGGTTCCCGGGCCCGGATCGGCGTCGTCGGCGCGTGTCGGCTCCGCAGTGGCCACCTGAAGGCACTCCCCGTGTCCCGTCTTCTGTTCTCGGCCGCGTTTCACGGTGTTCCTGGCCGCTTCCTGTCCGGTTCGTGGCCGCGTCCCCTCGACCGGTGAACCGCCCCGTTTCGTGACGCTAGCACGCACCCCGCCGCGGGGCTTCGTCGGCGGGGTGCGAGGGTGGCGAACGGTGTGCCCCGGGTCAGCCGACGCGGGTCAGCTTGCTGCCGAGGCGCGGCTCGCTGAGCTGCTTCTGCAGGGCCACCGGAACCTTCACCGCGCCGCTCTTGCCGTCACCCACGGTGAGCGAACCCACCTTGGTGCCGGCCTTCGCGGTGTGCGGCACGTCGCCGGCGTCGAAGGAGAGCTTCGCCTTCAGTCCGGCCCAGCCGACCGCGGTGACGTCCTTGGTGACGACGACCGGGGTGTGGCCGCCGAGACCGTCGTCCACATAGCCGACGACGTCACCCTTCTTCAGGATCTGCGCCGAGGTCAGCGCGCCCTTCGCGGCGGTCAGCGCGGTCTTGCTGACCGCGTTGACCGTTTCCAGGATCTTCGGCTTGTGCTGGCCGAGGATCGCGCCGACGACGGTGACCGTCTCACCGCCGACCTCCCTGCGCGCGGCGAAGAGCAGGTTGCCGCCGGCCGCCGTGGTGCTGCCGGTCTTGATGCCGATCGCGCCCATGAGGTAGGGGAGCGTGTTGGGGTTCGACCAGTTCTTGCCGGTCGGGTCGTTCCAGCTGGCCGCGCTGGTGATGGCCACGAGGGCCGGGTTCTTCACGACCGCGTTGCCGAGCTTCACCTGGTCCTCGGCGGTGGAGACGGTGGTCTCCTTCAGACCCGAGGGGTCGGTGTACGTGGTGTGCGTCATTCCGAGCTTCTTGGCGGTGGCGTTCATCTTCTTGACGAACGCCGCCTCGGAGCCCGCGTCCCAACGGGCCAGCAGACGCGCGATGTTGTTCGCGGACGGGATCATGACGGCCGAGAGCGCCTGCTTCTCGGTGAGCTTGTCGCCCTCCTTCACCGTGTCGAGGGTCGACTCGCCCTGCTTGTTGTAGCCGCCCTCCTTCTCGGCGGTGGCGTCGACCTTGATGGAGGGGCCCTCGGCGCCCGGCTTCAGCGGGTGCTCCTTGAGGATGATGTAGGAGGTCATCGTCTTGGCGACGGAGCCGATGGCGACGGGCGTCTGCTTGCCGAAGCTGCCCATCGTGCCGATGCCGTCGACGTCCATCCAGCCCTGCCCCTCGGACGGCCAGGGCAGGGCGAGCTTGCCGCCCTTGAACTGGTACGAGTCCTCGGCCGTCAGGGCCAGGGTGGGGGCGGGCAGCGGACGCATGGCCTGTACGACCGCAAACACGATCGCCAGGAGCAGGACCAGCGGGGTCCAGATCTTGACCCGGCGCACGAGCGTGCGGACCGGGGTCTCCGGCGGCGGGGGCGTGTTCGTCAGCTCGGCCAGCAGGTCCAGCGGAGGCTTGGGCGGGAGCGGCTGCTGGGTGGTGCGCTCGGGGCCGAGCTGGGGAACGGGGGTGGTGGCGTCCGCGGGGGCCGCCTCGGCGGTGGATTTGTCGGTGGCCTTGCCGGTGGGCTTGGCGGTGGGCTTCCGGGTGGACGGGTCGTCGAGGGGCTTGAGCGCGACGAACTTGCTGGTGCGCTCGGCCTCCGGCACGGGGGTCTCGGACGCGGTGGGCTTGCCGCCCAGCTTCAGCATGGTCGTGGGCTGGTCGACCCGCGGCTTGGGCTTGGGGGCCTTGAAGACGGCGGTGGGCTGATCCACGGCCTCGGCTTCGCCTTCGGCCTTCTTGTTCCCACCCGCACCACCCGTGCGGCTTTCGTCGTCGGGTGCGGGTGGCCCATCCGGGGCTGCATCGCCGTCGGCGGCCGGCGGCTCGGTGGTGGCGCCCGGCTCCGCCTTCGCGTCCGGCTCCGGCTTCGCGTCCGGCTTCGCCTTCGCGTCCGCTTTGGTCGCTGCGTCAGTCTTCGTGCCGGTCTTCGTGGCGGTGTCGGTATCCGGGGTGGTCTCGTCGCCCGGCTTGGCGTCGGCCTTCGGGGCCGCCTCCGTCTCCGCCTTCCGCTCGGGCTCGGCGGTGTCGGCGGCCTTCGGCTCCTTCAGGGCCGGGACGGCGTCCTGGGGCTCGTCGGCGGCCTTCGGCTCCTTCGGGGCCGGGATGGCGTCCTGGGGCTCGTCGGTGGCCTTCGGCTCCTTCGGGGCCGGGATGGCGTCCTGGGGCTCGTCGGTGGCCTTCGGCTCCTTCGGGGCCGGGATGGCGTCCTGGGGCTCGTCGGTGGCCTTCGGTTCCTTCGGGGCCGGGACGGCGTCCTGGGGCTCGTCGGCGGCCTTCGGCTCGTCCGCGTCCGTGGAGAGGTCCTCGGGCTCGTCGGCGTCGGGGCGCTCGTCGGCGGCCTTCGGTTCCTTCGGGGCCGGGACGGCGTCCTGGGGCTCGTCGGCGTCCGGGACGGCGTCCTCCGGCTCGTCCGTCGCGTCGCTCGCGGCGTCCTCGTTCGCGGCGTCCGCCGGGGCGTCCGCGCTGTCGTCGGCGCTCTCCGCCTCCGGGGAGTCTCCGGTCGCCTTCTCCTTGCCGGACGAGTCTCCCGACCGTACCCACGCGGCCACGGCCTCACGGAGGCGGTTGTCGTCCTGGGGGGCGGAGTCCTTCGCGTCGTCCTTGGCCTCGTCCTCGGAGTCGTCCTTGGCGGAGTCCTCGGCGTCGGGAGTCAGGTCCCGGGTCGACAGGACCCTGGTGGCCGTGTCCACGCCGCCGCGCTCCTCGGACTTCCGGGACACCGCGAGCCGCGGATCGCGGGCCTCGGGAACCGGACCCGCGCTCCCCGACGTCGATTCGACCGACGACTCGCGCTGCTTCGACCTGTCGGGGGACTCGCCCGCCACCGATGCCTCCTCATGTGCCGCACTTTCGTTGTGCGCCTTCATAACCGACCGCCGTACGACGACCGGCCACCGACCCGGACAACGCCTCCCCCACCACTGTCCGAACCATGTACCAGTGTCCTGTGTGTGGGCTTGTCCCCTGCGGTAGACGAGAACGACATACCTACCGGTTCCCTCACGAACCGGTCACGCACTCTCGACAGACCAATGTGAGAGGGGTCACCCTGTCATTCATCCACGCGGGGAGGCATGGATGGGCAGGAGCCGCAGAACACTTCCGGAGGAGCTTCTGTTGCTGGCACTGGACCCGACCACGGGTACCACTGCACAGCCGCAGTCGCTCGATCTCGGTCTGGCCGGAGCACAGCTAGTGGAGCTGGCGCTGGCCGGACGGATAGCCCCAGACGGGGATCGTATCGCCGTGGTGGTACCACGGCCGACAGGAGATCCAACACTGGACTGCGCGTTGGAGTTGCTGCGAAGGCGCGGCGCTCCGGTACGGGCCGTCCACTGGATCGGCGGGCCGCGTCTCGGGCTCCGCCAGGTCTACCTCTCGCATCTGGAGCGGTGCGGCATGGTCGCCGCCGTGCCGGGTCAGATGTGCGGGGTGTTGCCGACGACTCGCTACCAGGCGACGGACAACGACATCAGTCGGGAGATCCGTTCCCGGCTGGATTCCGCGATCCGCACCGGCGTGCCGCCGGACCCGCGGACCGCGGCGCTCGCCGCACTGGCGCACGCGGTCGGCCTCGGCAAGCACCTGTACCCGGGCAACGAGGGACGCTCCTCGAGGTCCCGGCTCAGGGATCTGATCAGGCACGATCCGATGGGCGGTCTCGTCGCGCACGCCGTGATGGACGTCCAGAACGGCGCCGTGGCACAGCCGCGCCGCAGCCCGGCCCCGGCCGGCCGCCAGGCCGGGCCAGGAGCCAGGTCCGCGCCGGAACCCGCTCGTGGCGTTCCGATGCAGCCGCACCGCGGATCCATGGCGCGCGTCGTGGCCCACTGAGCCGCGGTCACGGCGCACACGCACCACCGCACAGCCACAGCACAGCCGCACCGCCGTCCCCAGACCCGGTTCGGGAGCCGCTGGTTCGAGCGGGGTGGCGAGACCTCTGGAGGTCTCGCCACCCCGCTCGACCGCGTGTCCGCCCGATTCTTTGCCCGAACTGACGCGTACGCGCCGCATATCCACCGTTTCCCAGCGGTAGGAAGCCCCTTGGTGGCAGTCTGCTCAACAGCAGATACGCAAAGTGGTAGGTACAGGCAGTCAGCCGGAGGTGCACGTCTCGTGGCGTCCAATGTCAATCCCACCGTCAGGCGGCGCCGGCTGGGCCAGGAGCTGCGCAGGCTCCGCGAGCTCAAGGGCATGACGGCCGAGGAGGTGGCGGAGAGACTGCTGGTGTCGCAGTCGAAGATCAGCCGCCTGGAGAACGGCCGGCGCAGCATCAGTCAGCGCGACGTCCGTGACCTGTGCGGGGTGTACGAGGTCGAGGACCAGCGGATCGTCGACTCCCTGATGGAGATGGCCCGCGACTCCCGGCAGCAGGGCTGGTGGCACGCGTTCGGTGACATCCCGTACAGCGTCTACATCGGCCTGGAGACCGACGCCGAGTCGCTGCGCGTGTACGAACCCCAGCTGGTGACCGGGCTGTTGCAGACGAGGGCGTACGCGGAGGCGCTGGTACAGGGGGCGTTGCCGGAGACCTCGACGGCGGACATCGACAAGCGCGTGCAGGTGCGGCTGCGGCGACAGGAACGTATCACCGCCGAGAACAACCCGCTCCGGCTGTGGGTGGTGCTCGACGAGGCCGCGCTGCGCCGGGTCGTGGGCAGCAGGCTGGTGATGCGGGAGCAGTTGGAGTACCTCATCGAGATGTCCCAGCTGCCGCACGTCACCGTGCAGGTGCTGCCGTTCGAGGTGGGTGCGCATCCCGGGCTCAACGGTCAGTACGCGATCCTGGAGTTCGCCGATGCGGCCGACTCCAGCGTGGTCTATCTCGAGGGCGTCACCAGCGACCTGTATCTGGAGAAGGCGCAGGACGTGCAGAAGTACGCCGTGATGTACGAGCATTTGCGGGCGCAGTCCCTGAATGTGGAGCAATCCCGCCAGTTCATCGCCGATGCGGCCAAAGACTACGCTCGCTGACCCTCCGGGCACATAGGGCGCCGGATCGTACACCATGCCACGTCGCAGCGTAAGTCTCTACTGCAATATGCCATCCGGATGAGTGAACGAGTACGCCGGGAGGGGCTGTTGCCGAGTAGCGTCGATCACGCCAACCGGTCGACACGGTTGGCGTGAATCGCACTACAGAGCAATTGCAACAGGAGTGGACATGGCACTGCTTCAGGGCGCCACGGAGACGTGGACGAAGTCTTCCTATTCCGCCGGGAACGGGGCGTGCGTCGAGGTCAAGTCGCCCGCGACCGCGGAACTGGTCGTTCGCGACTCCAAGGTCCACGAGGGCCCCACCCTGGCCTTCCCCGCCCTCGCCTGGAACGCCTTCGTGGCCTCGGTCAAGGCGTAGGGGGCTTCCCTGACCCACACCGCCCGCCCGGTTTCGACGACCACAACTCCACAAGCAGCACCCAGAGCCCTCTCGACCAGCCCGCCGTCCTTGCCGAGGGGGCTCGCCCTTGCCGTCACTTCACCGGGAACGCCACATCACACACCGCGTCCCCCGGCCCCGCCGCGTCCCAGTCGGCGAAGTACACCTCACGGCAGGGGCCCGCGGGTTCGAGGCCATGACCCGCCATCCACTCCTCCACCGCCTCGAACGCGGCCAGGATCTGAGGGTGCGCCACCTGCTCCTTGGTGATCCGGGTGAACGCCAGCCGCCGGGCCGGCTCCACCCGTACCGCCGTCTCCCACGCCCGGCCCCGCCGCGCGGCCCACTCCCGGGCCCCCGCCGCGTCCGCCACGGGAACGCAGGACTCGGCGGGACCGTCGCTCTCCATGGACACCTCGGAGTGGTACACGACGAACGGTGCCGCCACGACGCCCCCGCACTCCCGGGCCGCCTCCTCCAGCCGCCCCAGCGACGCACCGATCCACGCCGGCAACTCGTCCGCCAGCGTGTGCCGCTTCTCGGTGATCACCACCTGCTCGGGCACGTCGACCGTCTCGACCACGAACCTGCCGTACATCTCGGAGCTCCTCCCCGACAGCCGTCCACGGAGGTACTCGGCGAGCGTCCGCTGCCCCGCCACCCGCGCCTCGACGCCCGCCCAGTAGGCGGCGAGCAGCCCGGCCGCCTCGACTCCGTCCGCCTCGACCACCTCGGCGATCCGGGCGAGCGGCATGTCCAGCTGCCGCAACAGCGCCACCAGCCGGGCCCGCTCGGTCTGCTCGGCCCGGTAGTAGCGGTAGCCGCTGGCCTCGTCGACGTGCGCCGGGGACAGCAGCCCGAGGCGGTCGTAGAGCCGCAGTGCCTTGGCCGACAGCCGCGCCCGCGCCGCGAACGCGCCGATGGTGAGCAGTTCGTCGTCCACGAGAGCATCCTCCGTCACCGGACGGGTCCTTTCCGCCCGGTGACAGGGACGCTCGACCTTGCCCCAAGGGCAAGGTCAACAGGTCATCGGGCCAGCTCCGCCTCGATCGCCGACACGACCTCCGCGGCCTCCGGCTCGGTCTGCGGCGAGAACCGGGCGACGACCCGGCCGTCCCGCCCGACGAGGAACTTCTCGAAGTTCCAGCGGATGTCCCCGCTGTGCCCCTCGGCGTCGGCGAAGCCGGTCAGACGGTCGTACAGCGGGTGCCGGCCCTCACCGTTCACCTCGACCTTCTCCGTCAGCGGGAAGGTGACGCCGTACGTCGCGGAGCAGAACTCGGCGATCTCCTCGGCGCTGCCGGGCTCCTGCCCGAGGAACTGGTTGCACGGCACCCCGAGCACGGTGAAGCCCCGCTCGGCGTACCGCTCCTGGAGGCGCTCGAGCCCGGAGTACTGCGGGGTCAGCCCGCACTTGGAGGCCACGTTCACGATGAGCACGGCCTTGCCCGCGTACTGGGAGAGGTCCGCGGAACCGCCCTGGAGGGCGCCGATCTCGGTGTTCAGTACGGAACCGGTGTGGTCAGTAGTCGTCATGGGCGGATGCTAGCCCCGCCGCCCTCCCGCGGATCCCGCGCCCCCGCGGCATCCATCAACACCTCCCCGGCGGCCGTCCGCGCGTACAGCACCGAGCGGCCCGCCCGCCGCCGCCGC
The DNA here is from genome assembly GCF_042891955.1 of Streptomyces sp. NPDC001843. Taxonomy (NCBI): domain Bacteria; kingdom Bacillati; phylum Actinomycetota; class Actinomycetes; order Kitasatosporales; family Streptomycetaceae; genus Streptomyces; species Streptomyces sp. NPDC001843. The sequence continues at coordinate 65,789 of NZ_JBIATQ010000009.1, forward strand.
ACCAGCCCCGCCTCCAGCAGCACCTTCAGATGCCGGCCCACCGACCCGAGCCCCTGCCCGGTCACGGCGGTCAGCTGGGTCGTGGACATGGGGGAGTCGAGCAGCACCAGCACTCCGGCCCGGGCGGCCCCCAGCAGGGCGCCCAGCGCCGTGGGCACGGCCCGGTCGTCCCGGCCGGCGAGCACACCGTCACAGGGATAGACCAGGGCGTACCGGTCGGGCTCCTCCCACGACACCCAGCCGGCCCCCGGAGTCACCGGTACGAAGAACAGCGCGCCGGATATCTCCCGGGGCGGGTACTCGTGGAGGTTGATCTGGAGGCGGTTGGCGCCCAGCCAGCGGGTCCGGCCCGGCCGCAGCGAGTCCAGCACCTCCGCCCAGCCGCCCCGGCTCACCCGGTCCGTACGGGCGACCACATCGGCCTCCAGCACCCGTCGGCGGCGCTCCCAGTACGGCAGCACGGTCTCGGTCCAGACGTACTCCAGCAGCGCGGCCGCGCGGGCGGGCAGGTCGTCGCGGTCCAGGGCGTCGGGCAGCGGGCCGGCGAGCGAGACCCGGAGATGGGCGCGGGCCTCCTCCGGCCGGGCGGCCCCCACCCGGGCGATGCCCTCCTCGGCGCTCTCGCCGTCCCGGGGCGTGGGGGTGAGGAAGTCGGCGTTCCAGCTCCGGCCCAGCCCGGCCCGCACCAGCAGCGCGGTCACCGGGTCGGCGGCCAGCCGCTCCCGGTAGCCGGGCAGGTGGTCGCGCAGCCACCGCTGCTCACCGGGGTGCCCGCCGGTGCCCGTGTGCAGCAGTCTCAGGCTCGCGAAGGTCTCGGCGAGCGGCGAGATGACGAACCGGCTGCGGACGAGCGTGTCCGCGTCGACCTGCCACCAGCCCATGGCACCTCCGGAGGTTTCGCGCGGGCGCGAAACAATAACGCCCGTCGGCGGGCCCTCGCAGACTCCCCGCATGACTTCCCGCAGCTATCGAGACCTCTTCCGCACGCCCGAGTTCACCCCGCTCTTCCTGTCCTGCGCCGCGCACACCGCCGCCCAGACGGTGGGCGGTCTGGCGCTCGGGACGCTGGTGTTACGGACGACGGGTTCGCCGCTGCTGTCCGCCGTCAGCATGTTCGGACCGTCCCTGGCGCAGGTGCTCGGCGCGTCCCTCTTCCTGTCGGGCGCGGACCGGCTGCCGCCGCGGGCGGCGCTGACGGGCATCCCCCTGCTCTTCGCGGCCTGTACGGCGCTCCTGGCGCTGCCCGGACTGGCGGTGGCGGCGGTCTTCGCCGTCCTCCTCGTCCAGGGGCTGATCGCCTCGCTCGGCGGGGGAGTGCGCTGGGGCCTGCTGAACGAGATCCTGGCCAAGGACGGTTATCTGCTGGGGCGTTCGGTGTTCAACATGATGAGCGGCTTCGCGCAGATCACCGGATACGCGACCGGAGGCGTCCTGGTGGCCGCGCTGTCCCCGCGCGTGACCCTGCTGACATCGGCGGCCCTCTACACGGCGGCGGCCCTCGGTGCCCGCCTCGGCCTGACCCGGCGCCCGCCGCGGACCGCCGGCCGCCCCTCCGTCGCGGCGACCTGGCGCACCAACGCCCTGCTGTGGTCGTCCCGCCCGCGCCGGCTGGTCTATCTGGGCCTGTGGATCCCCAACGGCCTGGTGGTGGGCTGCGAGTCCCTCTTCGTCTCCTACGACCCCGGTGCGGCCGGCACACTGTTCGCCTGCGCCGCGCTGGGGATGCTGGTGGGGGACGTGACCGTGGGCCGGCTGCTGCCGCCCGGGGTGCGAGCGAGGATGGCCGTACCGCTGCTCCTGCTGCTGGCGGCGCCGTACCTGGTCTTCTTCGGCCGGCCGCCCCTGCCGCTCGCCGCGGCCCTCGCCGCCGTCGCCTCCGTCGGCTTCGGGGCGGGGCTGGTGCAGCAGGAGCGACTGGTGGCCCTCACCCCGGACGAGCTCAGCGGGCACGCCCTCGGGCTGCACTCCGCTGGCATGCTGACCATGCAGGGCGTGAGCGCCTCGCTGGCGGGATCGGTGGCCCAACTCACCTCGCCCGCCACGGCGATGACGGTCATGGCCCTCGCCTCGACCGGGGTGACGCTGGCGCTGGCTACGGCTGCCCGGCGGCCGGCACGGGAGCGGCTTCGGCCGGCGGGAGCACGGGCGTGACGGGAGCCGCGGGGACCTCGGCCGCGGGAGCCTCGGCCGCGGGGACCTGAGGTGCCTGAGGAGTCTCGGGAGCCGCCTGGGCGGACGGTGCCGCCGGAGCCGCGAACTGCTGGGCCGCCTTGTCGAAGTAGCGCAGCAGTTCCACCGGGAAGGGCATCACCAGTGTCGAGTTCTTCTCGGCGGCGACCTCCACGACCGTCTGCAGCAGACGCAGCTGCATGGCCTCCGGGGTGTCGGACATGATCCGGGACGCGTTGGCGAGCTGCTGCGCCGCCTGGAACTCACCGTCCGCGGTGATGACCCGCGCCCGCCGCTCCCGCTCGGCCTCGGCCTGGCGGGACATGGACCGCTTCAGCGACTCCGGCAGCTGTACGTCCTTGATCTCGACGCGGTCGATGTGGACGCCCCAGCCGGCGGCCGGGCTGTCGATCATGAGCGCGAGGCCCTCGTGCAGCCGTTCCCGGTCGGACAGCAGGTCGTCCAGGTCGCTCTTGCCGATGATGGACCGCAGGGAGGACTGGGCGACCTGCCCGACGGCGAAGACGTAGTCCTGCACCTCGATGGCGGCCCGCAGCGGGTCCGCCACCCGGAAGTAGACGACGGCGTCCACCTTCACCGACACGTTGTCCTTGGTGATGCCCTCCTGCGTCGGCACCGGCATGGCCACCACCTGCGTGTTCACCTTCCGCATCCGGTCGACGAACGGGATCAGGAAGGTGACGCCCGGCTGCCGGTACTCCGGCAGCGCCTTGCCCATGCGGAACACGACGCCGCGCTCCACCTGGTTGACCACCCGCATCCCACTGCGCAGCACGGCCAGGACCAGCAGGGCCACCAACACGACTGCGACGACGGTGCCTTCCATGGCACTCCATTCCTTCTGCTGACTCGGTAGTACGAGACACGGATGAGGACATCAGGAGAAGGCCGGCGGATGCGGTGCGGGCGTCAGAAATGCGTAAAGGAATCGGACCACCGCAACGGACCGGGGGAGTGGACCGGTACTGCTGAAGGGCGGTCAGCCGACGCACACCACCAGCAGGCAGAGCTGCGGCGAGGAGGGGGTGGGGGTCGCGGTGGTCGGGGTCGTCTGGGGGGACGTTCCCTGGTTCGTACCGTTCGCGGCGGGGGGCGCGGGCGCCTGCTGCGGGGCCGTGTCGCTGTTGCCGGTGGTCGTTCCGCTCGAGGACGAGGAGTCGTCGCCCTGCGCCGTAGCCGGTGTCGCCGCCGTACGGCTCGTGGGAGCCGTGTGCACCGTGTAGGCGGTCGAGGGCTTGTCCGCGGAGGGCGCGGCGTCCACGTGCGTGCTCGGCGGGGTGGTGCCGGGCTGGGCGGGGACGGACCGGGTCCGCGGGAGGTCGGTCTGCGGCGTGGCGCGGTGGGTCCCGGGCCGTGGGGTGGCCGGGCGGATGTGCTGCGACGTCGGTTCCTCGACGGCCGGTGTGGTCGGGACCTCCGGCGCGGTCGAGGCCTGGGCCCGGTGGGCGGACTGCCGGTCCATCGCGGAGACGGTGAGGCCGCCTCCGACGAGGGCGACGGCGGTCGCGACCACGGCCCGGCGCTGGTTCTTCTTCCAGCGGGCCAGTTGGCGACGCCGTGCCGCCCGCCCTTGCGGAGCGGGCGGCACGTCCTGGAGACCTTCGGACGGACCGGACTGCGGCGCCTCGTCCACGGCTTCCCACACCGCGGTGCCGGTCGCCGCCTGCGCGGCAAGGCCCGGAACCGGGTAGCCGTCGGTTGCCGTGGGCGGGATGACCGGGGCGATGTCCGGAGCGTAGGCGCCGCATCCGGGGCACATCAGGGCGCCGTTCAGATGCCGGCGGCACGACGAGCAGTAGTCCATCTGTCCACGGTCTTCCTGGGTTGACGTGCTGTCGTCCCACCGGGTCGCGAATCGGTCACGTTCGCACGTGGGATCGGATGAACAGCACGCTAACGAGTCATTCGAAAGACTGTGTGCAGTCTGTGTGATGCTCCTGCGAGGATCCCCCGGGGGTCATCCGGTGCCACCGGCGCCGCGGGTGAACGGCTCGAAGGCGTGGCTGAAGTACCAGGTGTCCTGGTCGATGCCCGAGCAGCCGTTCGCGCCGGCGGTGCCCACGCAGCCCCCGTTGTCACGCTGGAGCGCCCAGAAGGAGAGGGTGTTGATGCCCTTGGCGACGGCCCAGTCCTTCACCGTGACCGCGTCCTGGGTGGTGAAGGTCTCCTCGGGGCCGTAGTCGTCGATGCCCGGCATCTCGGTGACGCCGATCATGCTCCACAGCTTCACCGGGTTCTTCTTCGGGTAGAGGGCGGCCAGTTGCTCGTGCAGACCGGCGGCGGCCGTCTCGGTGTCGGCGGCCATGTCGTGGGTGGCGCCGTCCCAGTAGTCGAACGTCATGATGTTGACGACGTCCACGCGCGCGCCGTTGTCGACGGCGTTCTGCAGCAGGGCGACACCGCTGGGTGCGAGGCCGGTGTTCGTCGTCGGCAGGGTGTAGGAGAACTGCACCCGGTGGCCGGTGCGCTCGGCCCAGTGCTGGACCTGGGCTATCGCCTTGTTGCGGCGGTCGATCCCGGCGGAGTTCACGATGGAGTCCGCTTCGACGTCGAGGTCGATCCGGGTGACGCCGTAGGTGGTGACGAGCCGCTCGTACACCTTGGCGATGGAGTCCACGCTGGTGCAGCTGTCGGCCAGTTCGGTGCCGGTCGTGTCGGCGCCGTAGCCGCCGAAGGACGGGATGACGTTGCCGCCACGCGCCTGGATCGCGGCGATGTCGCTGCCGAAGGCCGCCGGGGAGACGGGTTGTGTGGAGTCGCCGTTCCAGTAGGCCGTGCACGAGCCCGCGGTGGCGGTCTGCAGGAACGCCATCGTCAGGTACTTGTTGCCCGACTCGGCGGCGAGCGCGGCCGGGCTCTCACCGGTCCATGACTCGAAGTACGGGGCCGCCACATGCGCCGGCACGGGCCGGGCGGACTGCGAGGGGGTCGCTTGCGCGGCGACCGCGCCACCCCCGCCGAGGGCGGCCAGCCCGGCTGACAGGACGGTTACGGTCGCGCAGGACAGCAAGGCGCGAAGCGGACGAACAGGACCAGGTCGTCTCATTGACGCTCCCAGAGTGAAGACGAGCAGGCGGAGACAGCGGAAGGGCAGCACTGAGAACGTCCGCCGGACCGGTGGGCGTCAGGAGGTTCCCCCTGACCAGGGGCGAACAGCGACCATGGTTGGACTAGACCAATGTTCTGTCAAGGTTCTTTACGGTTACCTGACCGAGCCGGTGGCCGCGCACACGGGACGGCGACGCCGTTCCCCTCAGGGGTCGGATCCAAGTGCCGGTGAGTTCCGGCAAGTTGCCGTGTTCTGGATCACACGCTGTGGGTTGAGTGTGGTTGCCTGTGGCTTTCCGTACCCCCGTGTGACGACCGGAGTCGGGATGCCAGGATGAGGCGCCATGACAGCTGGGTGGTGTGCTCGTACGCTACGCGCCGCGGTGTTCGCGGCGGTGTGCGTGCTGCTCGCCGCCCTGGGCCACGTGCTGATGTCCGGCCGTGACGTGCCCGCGTGGGCGCTGGCCGGCGGAGCCGCCGTGACCGGCGCCGCGGGCTGGTGTGTGGCGGGGCGTGAGCGTGGGCTGCCGTCGGTCGTGGCGGTGGTGGTCGCCGCCCAGGCGGTGCTGCACGAGGCCTTCTCCCGCGCCGGGTCGGCGTCCGGCGGTTCGGGCGCCATGGGCATGAGCGGCATGGGCTCCATGGACATGGGCTCGATGGACATGGGCTCTATGGGCATGGGGTCCGCTGGGATGGGCTCCATGGGCATGGGGTCCGCAGGGATGGGCTCCCTTCGCATGGGGCACATGGGCGCGAGCGGCATGGACGGGACCGGCATGGACGGGGCCGGCTACTCCCTGGACGGCGGCTCGCCGTCGCTCGGCATGCTCGCCGCCCACCTGCTCGCCGCGCTGCTGTGCGGACTGTGGCTGGCCCACGGGGAGAAGGCCGCCTTCCGCATCCTGCGGGCCGTGGCCGGGCGGCTGGCGGCGCCGCTGCGTCTGCTGCTGGCCCTGCCCGCCACCCCGGACCGCCCGCGGGTCACCCTGCGGCGCCGCCGTTCGGACCGGGCGCCGCGTGGCCTGCTGCTCGTCCATGCGATCACTTCTCGGGGGCCGCCCGTGGGCCCGGCTGTCGTCTGAGACAGCTGGTTTCCCGGGGCCGTCCGTACGCGCCCCGGGCCACGGCCGTACGACCGCACCGGCGTCAGAGCGCCGCACCGGCGTAGGGCCGCCTCCCCACTGCACCGGACCGTGCGCTGCCGCGCGCCCTCCGGATCACGGTCTACCCGAGAAGGACACCAGGTGATGACCTCTGCCCTGCCCGCCGCCCGCGCGAAAAGCGACAGGACGGCGGCACTCGACGAATCGATCACCGCATGGGCGCTGGCCGCCCGAGGCGGTGACGCCGACGCGGTCGAGCGGTTCGTGCGCGCCCTCGACCGGGACGTCCGGCGTTATGTCGCCCACCTCTGCGGCGACCCCCAGGCCGTGGACGATCTGGCCCAGGACACGTTCCTGCGGGCGCTCGGCAGCCTGCACCGCTTCGAGGGGCGTTCCTCGGCCCGGTCCTGGCTGCTGTCCATCGCGCGCCGCGCGGTCGTCGACAGTCACCGGCACGCCGCCGCCCGCCCGCGCCGGGCCGACACCCCCGACTGGCAACTGACCGTCGAGCTGGTCCAGCCGTGTGACCTGCCGGGCTTCGACGACGGCGTCGTCCTGCTGGACCTGCTGACCGCGCTGCCCGACGACCGGCGCCAGGCGTTCGTCCTCACCCAGCTGCTCGGCCTGCCCTACGCGGAGGCCGCCGAGGTCAGCGACTGCCCGGTCGGCACGGTCAGGTCCCGCGTGGCACGGGCTCGCGCCACCCTGATGAACCTGCTGGGCGAGTCGGACGAGTCGGAGGAACCCGCCGCCCTGGCGGCCTGATCATCCGGTCGGCTCGTCCCACGGGTGCCGCCCCGAACGGCGTGCGGCACCCGTGGGGCCTCCCTACGCTGAGGTCGTGAAGCGCGTCGTCGTCGACCACTTCGGCGGCCCCGAGGGTGCCCGTGCCGTATGACGCTGGTGCCGCGGGTCGTTTGCCACTGGGAACGGAGGGCACTCACCGACCATGCAGTCCCGACCCGTGCCGGTCCGGACCATCCTCACGGTGATCGGCTTGGTACTGGCCACCTATCTCGCGCTCGAGCTGGTGGTGCAGGTCCGGCGGGTACTGGTGTGGACCGTGGTCGCGCTGTTCTTCGCCGTCGCCCTCTACCCCGCGGTCGATCTGGTCGAGCGGCGCCTGCCCCGCTGCCGCCGGGCGGTGGCGACCCTGCTGGTGTTCCTCGTCACGGCCGTCGTCCTCGCGGGACTGGTCGCCCTGTTCGTGACCCCGCTCGCCCAGGAAGGCAGCCGGCTGGCGGCCCGACTGCCCGGCCTGATCGAGGACGCCCGCGCCGGCCGCGGACCGATCGGGGACCTGCTCGAACGCACCCACGCCCTGAAGTACGTCCGGGAGCACCGCGGGCAGATCCGCAACTTCGCCACCGGCCTCGGCACACCCGCCCTGGCCTTCGTCCGCGGCGCCGCGACCACCGTGGCGGGCTCCCTCACGATCTTCGTACTGGCCTACCTCATGGCGCTGGAAGGACCCAAGGTCGTCGACGGCACACTCGCCCTGGTGGACGAGCCCAGCGCGGCCCGCATCCGCCGGGTGGGCGCCGCCTGCGCCCGGACGGTCACCGGCTATCTCACCGGCAATCTGCTGATCAGCCTCATCTGCGGGCTGCTGACCTACGCCGCGCTACGGGTGGCCGGGGTCCCGTTCGCCGGCCTGATCGCCCTCTTCGTCGCGATCGCCGACCTCATCCCCCTGGTCGGCGCCACCCTCGGCGCCGTCGTCGCCGGGCTCGCCGCCTTCGTCCACTCGGTGCCGGCCGGCATCGGCGTCGTCGTCTTCTTCATCGTCTACCAGCAGCTCGAGAACCATCTCCTGCAGCCGGTCATCCTCTCCCGCACGGTGCAGCTCAACCCGCTCACCGTGCTCCTGGCCATCCTGATCGCCGCCGAACTCGCCGGCATCCTCGGCGCCCTCCTCGCCATTCCCGTCGCCGGCATGATCAAAGTGGTCCTCCAGGACATCTGGGAGCACCGCGGCGGCCGTCCCCTGAGACTGCCCATGCGCGGCGACGACGCCCCGTCCGGCCGCCCCGCCCAGAAGGAGTGAGGACCGGCTCGCGCGGGGATGCCGCCCGGACGCGCCCCTCATGCGGATTCCGCCTGACAAGACCAGGATTGTTCTCGGGATGTATTTCTCTCGTGAAGGCGGAAGAACATGCCGACGTTCATCGCGTTGCTGAACTGGACCGACCAAGGGGTCCGGAACTACAAGGACACCGCGAAGCGCGCCGAGGCCTTCGGCGCGGCGGTGCAGAAGCTCGGTGCGGAGCTCGTGGACATCTACTGGACCGTCGGTGCCTACGACCTCGTCGCCGTCGTCGAGGCACCCGACGACGAGACCGCCACCGCGGCACTCCTGCAGCTCGGCGGTGTGGGCAACGTCCGCACCTCGACCCTGCGGGCCTTCGGACGGGAGGAAATGGAGGCCATCATCGCCAAGGCCGCCGGCTGAGGGCCGCTCACGCCCCGGGGGCGCGGAAGTCCACCTGCCGGCGGGTGGCCTCGTCGATCTCGTCGACGGCGAGGAGGGGGGTGGCCCGGGTCTGGAGGCCCCCGCTGGCCTTGACGGTGAGGCTGACGGCCGCCATGGACACCGCGTCGGGGAGGTCGATGATGAGCACGATGTCGTCCTGCCCGAAGGCGTAGTAGATGGCCTCGACGTTCCCGCCGAGGCCGGTGACGACCTGCTCAACGGCGGCGCGGCGGCCACTCGCGCCTTCCCTGAGCAGCCCCTTGGTGCCCTCGGGCGTGTAGGTGGCCTGGATGAGGAACTTCGGCATGGGGAGGCTCCCGCCCATCGCTGGTCCGGTGTTCCGAGTGGCCCTTCCCGCTCTCACCCCGGCCGCCACTCACCGGACGCCCGGATTCACCCGTCCGGCCCGGCGCCCGGACATCGGCGGGCGGTCGCACCGCGGCGCATCCACACCACGCCGCATCCACACCACGCCGCATCCACACCGCGGCGCGTTCACCCACCGGACGGCAGGCTGCCGTTCACGACCGTGTGGCGGTCCCGCATCCTGCGTCGCCGTTCTCCCGCATACGCGTGTCCATCGACTCGCTGCGGTCGTACGGGTCGATCTCGGCGCCGTCCCCTGGACTCGAGGTGGCGCGATCGGCGGCGAACTTGGGGGTGAGGTAGCCGGTGAAGGTGTCGCAACCGCCGTTGGTGGTGTCCACCTTGTAGGAGACGAGCGAGAACGTCCCCGGCTCGGTGACGACCTTCGCAGGGTCGTCCCAGCTCATCACGACCTCGCGGCGCACGATGGTACGCACGACCTCGTCGCTGCCGGCCGCGGCGCGCACCACCGGATAGACGTAGGTGACATCCGTGGTCACTTCCAGCGCACCGCGCTCACCTTCCCGGTAGGTGATGCGCCCCCGGGTCTTGACCACGTCTCCGACGAGCCGCACCTTCGCCTTGTCGAACCGGCTGAACAGCAGCAGAGGATCGTTCTTGCGGCTGGGTGCGCGGAACGCGGTCCCCAGGTAGTCCTGCACGTCCTGCTGGTGCGGATTGACCATCGCGATCGCCTTCCGCGGCCGCTCCCCGCGCAGCACCGCGGGATCCAGACTGGACTCGGCGAGGAAGTCCCGGGTCCGGTCGAGGGCCTGCGCGACCTGAGCCTTGCTCATCCAGCCGGTCGCCCGTGCCGCGGGCAGACTGATCCCCGCCGTTCCGTCGGCCCACCGCACCGCGGGCGAGCCCCTGAACGGCTGGTCGAGGGTGGGCAGTTGGGTCGCCGCCTCTGTCGCCGGCGGCTTGTCCGGACGCTTCGACTCCGCGGCGAGCGGCGCGTTCCCGCCGTCGTCGCCCCCGACTCCGAACCAGCCGGCCACCCGCCCCGGCGCCAGTGCCACGACCAGCAGTGCGACCGCGACCAGGACACCCGCCACGTACCAGCCCTTGCGCCGCGCCCGCCGGACCGGTCGGTGAGTCCGCCACCCGTCCGTCGGGCCGGACTCCTCCCGCAGTCGCCGAGCCACCATCCGGGCCCTCGCGGACGGCTCTCGGGGCGCACCCTCGGTCCCGGCCTCGGCCTCCCTCAGGAAGCGCTCCCACTCCTCGTCCGGTATGGACGCCCCACCCTTGCCCATGCGCGCTGCCGCCCCTTCCCCCGCCTGGCCCCTCCCCAGGGCCTGTCGTTGCCGGTGCATCATCACACGGGGAAGGGGATCGCCGCCGTGGCTCAGGCCTGTCGCAGACCCGGGAACAGTGCGCGGACGCGATCGAGATCCGGGGCGACGAAGACCCCTTCGGCCGTGACGAGGTCCGTGCCGGGGTCCGCCCGGGCGGTGATCGCACCGCTCACGAAGACCTTGCGGTCGTCGGTGCCGGTGACGCGCGCGACGATCCGCAGCGGTGTCTCCAGGGGGACCGGGCGGTGATAGCGCATCCGCAGGGAGACCGTCAGCCCGGGCAGGCCGGCGGACGCGCGGGCGCGGCCCATGAGTTCGTCCAGGAGCATGGCGCTCATGCCGCCGTGTCCGTAGCCGGGCGGGCCTTCGTGGGCGATGCCGAGGGTGCACTCGCCGACCAGGCCATCCTCGGCGGGGGTGACCCGGACGGGCGGGGCGAGCGGACTGCCGGCTCCGGTGACCGGGCTGTAGATCCGGGTCCCCGCCGGGAACTCGTCCACCTCGGGGATCTCGCCTCTCGCGCGGCGCCGTCCGGTCAACCGGCCCGTGAGGGTGCGGACTTCGTCCGCCATGCGGTGCAGGGTGTCCGGGGAGGCGGCGGTGCGGACGGTGGCTTCCACCAGGGCGCGCAGTTCGTCGCCGAGGCGGGCGATGGCCGCCTTCTGCTGGTCCAGTTCCTGCTGGTCCAGTCCCTGCTGGTCCAGTTCCTGCCGTTCCAGTTCTTCGGCTTCTTCGGCGCCGGTGCCCGGCGGGTCGGTGAGGGAGTGCTGCATCGGGTTTCTCGGTGCGCTGGGACGGTGGGGCGGGATCCGGGGCCGGTCAGTCATCTGCCCGGACGAAGACCGGCTTCAGGTGGTTCTCGGGGAGCGCGGCCGGCAGGTCCTCCCAGTCGAGGACGTGGGAGACGACCCGCTCGGGGGCGACCCGGCCGGAGGCGGCGAGTTCGAGGGCGTCGGGGATGTGGGCGCGTACGTTGTCACGGGCGACGCGCAGGGTGACGCCGGTGAGGTACATGTCGAGCAGGGGCAGTTCGCCCGGACGGAAGTGGTTGCCGGCGCTCTCGCAGATCCCTTCCGGAGTGAGGCACTTGACGGCCATGGCGAGCTGGTCGACGCGGCCGGTGGCCTCGACGGCGATGTCGTGGCTCTGCGGGATCGGCTCCAGGCTTTCCGCGGTCGCGGCCCCGAAGCCGCGGGCCAGTTCGCGGTGTTCGGGGTCGGGGTCGACGTACAGCATCTCGGAGGCGCCGAGCGCGCGGGCGATGTCGCACACGTACAGACCGATGCTGCCGCGGCCGACGACCAGCACCCGGGCTCCCGGACGGGCCTTGAGGTGGGGGGCGACCAGGCGCCAGGCCAGGGACCAGTTGTCGCTCGCCGAGGCCATGGCGACCGGGTCGAGGCCGGTGGGCAGCGGGACCAGCATGGCGTCGGCGTACGGGACACGGACCAGGTCGGAGAAGAGCCCGCCCCAGTCGCCGCCGATCGGTGCGCCGTACATCGCCATGTACGGCACGGTGGTGCAGTGCGCGGTCAGCCCGGCCCGGCAGCGGCCGCAGGTCCCGCAGTTGATGGACCAGGGGACGACGACCAGGTCGCCGGGGGCGACGGCGGTGACCGCGTCACCGGTCTCCACGACCCGGGCGACGCACTCGTGGCCGATGGCGAACGGCGGGTCGACGCTGTATTCGATAGGCGGCTGCCGCCGCGTGGCATGTCCGGCCAGGATGGCGGAGTCGACGTCGCACGGCGTCGCGGCCACCGGCGCGACGATCGCCTCACCGTCCGAGAGGAGCTTCGGATCCGGTGCCTCACGCCATTCGACGGTGCGCTTGGCGACGTAGGTCAGTTCACGCATCGGCGCGCTGCTCCTTCGTCAGGGCCACCAGGTCGGCGTAGCGGACGACGGAGCCGCCCGCACCCCAGGTGCCCTCGGGCTGTTCGTGCACCAGCACCCACACGCGCAGCGCGTCGTCCCGGGCGAGGCCGGCCGCGGCCAGCACGGTGCTGGTCGCCTCCTCGACCAGGCCCGCCTTGCGGCGCTCGGACAGGGCGCCCTGCGGGACGGTGACCTCCACCAGGAAGCGGGGCGCGTCGTCCTCCGCGGTGGTCTGCGCACCCTCCGGCAGTTCGACGAGGTAGCTCCACGCCTGGGCGCGGAAGAAGGCGGTGTCGGGTGCGCCCTCCCAGCGCAGCAGCACGGCGGCGAGGTCGCGCTGGACGGTGCCGCGGCCCTGTGCGGTCAGGGCTCCGGCGGGGGCGGTCAGCCGGATCATGGGCATGGCGGCTCCTTCGTGCTTCGACGGACACTTGCTATGACGACCGTTATAACGACAGGTCACGGTAGACTATGACGGTCGCTATATCCAGAGGGGTCGTGTCCAGGTGGTGGAGCGGGTGGCCAGGAGCAGTACGCCGTCGCGTGAGCGGATCGTGGCCGGTGCCGCCGACATGATCAGTCGGCGTGGCCTGAGCGCCACGAGCATCCGGGAGATGGCCAAGCACGCCAAGGCGCCGCTCGGTTCGACGTACCACTACTTCCCCGAGGGCAAGCAGCAGCTGGCCACCGAAGCCGTCCGCTATACGGGCGAGTGGGTCGCCCGCACCCTGCGCAGGGAGCTGGAGGCCGGACCGGCCGAGGGGCTGCGGGCCTTCCTCGGGCTGTGGCGCACCATCGTCGTCGAGAGCGACTTCCACGCCGGCTGCCCCGTGCTGGCCGTGGCCATCGAGGAACCCCCGGCCGATGGGATCCCGCCCGCCCTGGCCGCCGCCGCCGAGGTGTTCGGCCAGTGGGAGAGCCTGCTGGCCGAGTCGCTGCGGACGCACGGCGCGGGCGCCGAGCAGGCCGAGCAGCTCGCGACGCTCGTCGTCGCGGCCGTCGAGGGCACGGTCGTCATGTGCCGCGCCAAGCGGAGTACGCAGCCGCTCGATCGCACCGCCGAGCAGTTGCAGGCGCTCATCGCCGGAGCGGTCGGGAACTGACGCGAGGTCGGTGAGGTCTTCCTCGGCGACCGTGATCAGGCAACGGCGTTGCTCTGCGCATCGCGCCGCACATCGCCCTGCGTATCGCGCTGTGACACCGCGAGAAAGCCCACGAAGCCGATGATCGCGACCGTCCACGCGAGGGTGACGGGCCCCAGACCGAGGCCGAGCCCGCCACGGGTGTGGCCGACCGCCATCCAGTCGGCGAGGGAGGCGCCGAGCGGACGGGTGATGACGTACGCGGTCCAGAAGGAGGTCACCGCGTTGAGGGCGCCGAAGCGGTGGGCGAGGGCGGGCACACAGATGGCGGCCGCGAAGAGGACGACCGATCCCAGATAGCCGAAGCCGACGGTGGCGGTGAGGTCGCCCGCGGCCGTGCCGAGGGCGAAGGTGGCGAGGACGGCCGCCCAGTAGAACATCTCCCGGCGGCGGGTGCGGATGCTGTGGATGGACAGCGTCCCCTCGCTCACGTACCAGAGGACGAAGACCGCGGCCAGCACGACGAGGAAGGCCGGGGCCGACACGGCGTAGGGCACGCCGAGGCCGACGTGCAGCACGTCGGCGGCCATCGTGCCGAACACGCTGACCATGACGATGGCGGTCCAGTAGGCCCAGGCGACGTACCGGCGGAGCGTGAACTGCACGGCCAGGGAGGCCACGAGGGCGAGGCCGCCGAGCGCGACCGCCGGTACCGGGCCGAGCAGGCGGGCGAGGAGGTCCGACGCCGTCTCACCCATGCCGGTGGTCAGCACCTTGATCATCCAGAAGTAGACGGTCACTTCCGGCACCTTGCTCGCGGTCTGCCGTAGGGAGACGAGGGGCCGGTCATCAAGGGCGTGCTTCGCGGTCATGATCCGCACGATGGCACGGTGAACGACGCGCGGCCCAGGCCCCTTTGCCATTGTTTTGATGCTTCTGTGGCATCAGTTGCCGTAGCGGGCCCCGAGCCTGAAAGCAACCTGAACACGGCGGTGTCCGGCCGCCCGGAGCGTCCCACGCGCAAGGACGCCGCCGGACGGGTGGGCGATGGCCCCTCCAGCGGTCTGACCAGCGTCGGAGACGTTCAGGATGCGTTCAGGATCTGACTGGCAGAGTCAGTTGGCCATGGCCGTCGCTCACGGTCGGTTCATGTCACAGGGCGCCCGTTCCCCTCGGGGGGAACGGGCGCCCTGCCGTACCCCCCACGGACACAGGAGTGCCCAGCCTTGGAGAATCCGGAAGTCCTCACCGATCTCGACGTCGCCGGTACGCACCGGTCGGCGGCGAGCGGAACGAAGTCGGTGATGAAGAAGCTGCCCGAGGTCACCCTGGCGTTCTGGATCATGAAGATCGCCGCGACCACCCTGGGCGAGACCGCGGGCGACCTGTTCGCGCAGACACTGAAGATCGGCTACTTCCTCACCACGATCGCCCTGTTCCTTGTCTTCGTGGTGACCCTGGTCGTCCAGCTCCGCTCCTCGCACTACAACCCGTTCTTCTACTGGACCGTGATCCTGTCGACCAGCATGGCCGGCACCACGATGTCCGACTTCATGAACCGAGACGCCAGCGCCAAGTTCCTGTCGAACGGCGCCAAGTCGCTCGGCTGGGGCCCGCAGGGGCTGGGCCTGGGCTACCCGACCGGCGCCGCGATCCTGATCTCGATCCTGCTGGTCATCTTCGCGGTGTGGAAGGTGTCCGGGATGACGTTCCAGATCCGGGACATCGTCACCTTCCGTGGTGAGGCCCTGTTCTGGGCGGCGATCCTCGTCTCCAACACCCTCGGCACCTCCATGGGCGACTTCCTGTCCGACAGCTCCGGCCTCGGCTACCTGGGCGGCGCGGCCCTGGTGACCGGCGTGCTGCTGGTGCTCCTCGCCCTGATGAAGGTGCCGGCGGTCCCCAACGTGCTGCTGTTCTGGATCGCCTTCGTCCTCACCCGCCCGCTCGGCGCCACCGCCGGCGACTTCCTCACCAAGCCGGTCGCCAAGGGCGGCCTGGACCTCGGCACCGCGGGGTCGTCCGCCGTCCTGCTCGCCGTCCTGTTCGGCCTGATGGCCTACGCCCAGGTGCGGGAGCGCCGGACCACCGGTCCCCGGGCCGCCGCGGAGGAGACGGTCACCCGCCAGGCAGGCTGACCGTGAACCGTGCCCCGGGCGTGTGCGCGGGGTCGTACGACACATCACCGCCGACGGCGCGGGCCAGGCGTCGCGCGAGCGGCAGCCCGAGGCCCGCGCCGTCGTGTCCGTCGCCCGGTTCGGCACGCCGGCCCGGCTGGAACAGCTCGCCGGCGAACGACTCCGGCACACCGGGCCCGTCGTCGACGACGTCGATCAGCACGGCGCCCGACCCGCGCCGCGCCGACACGGTCACGCTGGAGCGGGTGTAGCGGACGGCATTGGCGAGCAGGGGGCTGACGATGCGTTCGAGGAGCGCGGGGGCGACCCCCGCCTCCAGCACCGGGGCCGCGGCCTCCAGGCAGGCCCTCACCCGGTCCATCGCGTCGACGCGCTGGATCAGGCGGCTCAGCACGGGGACGACGTCGGTCGTCCCGGGGACCGTGGGCGCGTTCAGGACGTTCTCGCGGGCGTCGTCCAGGAGGGTGTCGCATATCGTGCGCATGGCCTGGGCGGCGTCGGCGATCGTCTCGTGGGTGGCGCGGGTCTCGGCGGCCGTACGGGGGCGGGCACGCCACCAGTCGAGTTCCATGATGATCCGGGTGAGCGGGGTGCGCAGTTCGTGGGACAGCTCCCCGGTCAGTTGCTGCTCGTGGCGCAGGACGGTGCGGATGCGGTCCAGGAGCGCGTCCAGTGACGCGCCCAGGCGGGCCAGTTCGACCGGGTGCTCGGCCGCGCCGAAGCGGTCGTCGGAGCCCACGGCGCTCCACTGGGTGGCCTGGTCGGTCATCGTCCGCACGGGGCGAAGTGCCCGGCCGACGGCCAGCCGGGTCAGCGCGTAGGTGCAGGCGAGCATGATCGCGTCCAGGACCAGTGACCCCAGCAGCAGGGTGTCGGCCGAACTGCGATAGGGACCGAGGTCCAGGGCGGTGACGACCGTGGCGGTCGCACGGGGGCCGGGCACGGGCCGGGAACACAGCCGGACGGGCCGCAGACCGTGGGGGCGGACGGTCTCGCAGACCGGCGCGCGCTGTACGGCCAGCCGGTCCACGGCGGGGGCCAACGGGCTGTCGGACATGGTCGACGGAGGCTTCTCGAGCAGTCGTCTTCCGGCGTAGATCCACACGTTGGCGTCGAGGAGCCGGTCGTTGACGGTCTCCAGGACGCGCACCCGGGGGCCGCTGGTGTCGACGGTCGTGGCCACGGCGGCGGCCCGGTTGCGCAGTTCGTCGTCCGCCTGGTGCTGCAGGTGACGGTCCATCACGGCGTTGAACACCACGGTCAGGACGGTCATCAGCAGAGCGGCGGTGGTCAGTGCCACGAGAGAAAGCCGGCCGCGCAGCGTGCGGGGCGCCAGACGGCGCAGGGCACGATCGGCATTCATGACGGATCGGGGTTCATGACAGGTGGTGTCCGAACCCGCGGGCCGTACGGATCGTCAGCGCGCTGCCCGCCTCACGCAGCTTGCGGCGCAGCCGGGTCAGGTACTGGTCCAGGGTGTTGTCACTCACCTGTGCGCCTTCGGGCCAGCCGGCTCGGACCAGCTCGCGACGGCGTACGGTGCTGCCGGCCGCGGTGACGAGCGTGGCGAGCAGCCGGAACTCCGTCGGGGTCAGGGCGACTCGCACACCGTGCGCGGTGACGCTGTGCCCGACCGCGTCCAGGACCAGGTCCCCGGTCGTGGCCGCCGGGGCCGGTGCGGTCCTTCTGAGGGCCGCGCGCAGCCGGGCGGCGAGCTCGGCGAGGTGGAAGGGCTTGGGCAGGTAGTCGTCGCCGCCGGCGGAGAAGCCGGACAGCCGGTCCGTGAGCTGGTGCCGTGCGGTCAGGAAGAGCACGGGGGCGAGGAAGCCGTTGGCGCGCATGGCCTGGCACACGTCCCGCCCGTCGGCGTCGGGCAGCCCGATGTCCAGGACGGCCGCCGCGATGCCGGGGGTGGCCAGCCGCAGGGCGGTCGCACCGTCGGCGGCGAGGACGGAGTCGTACCCTTCGTCGTCCAGGCCGCGGCGCAGCACGTCCCGCAGTGCGTGATCGTCCTCGACGACCAGGATCTTGTGGCGCATGGCTCTCCAGCGGCTCTTCCGGATTCGGTCACCCGCGCTCCTCCCGCGCCGCGGCGGCCCGGCGGGAACGGAGCACCTCGGCCGCCAGAGGGACCACCGAAACGACGACGATCAAGGCGACCAGGGGCAGCAGGTAACGGTCGACGTTCGGGATCGAGGAACCCAGCGCGTACCCCGCCAGGGTGAGGCCGACGCTCCACACCAGGCCGCCGGCCACCTGCCACACGGTGAAGGTCCGCACCGGCACGCCCAGCGCGCCCGCCAGCGGATTGAGCACCGTCCGCACCACCGGCACGAAGCGGGCCAGCACCACCGCCTTGGCATACCCGTACCGCTCCAACAACTCCTCGGCCCGCTGCGCTCCTTCGCGCAGCCGCTGCGAGCGGTTGTGGGCGAGCAGGGCTCCGCCCGCCTTCCGGCCGATCAGATACCCGCACTGCGCGCCGGCCAGAGCCCCGGTGGCCGCCGCGAGAAGCAGCGGCCCCAGGGTGAACTGCACGGTCCGGTCGGCCGTACCCGTGCACAGCAGGCCCGCGGTGAACAGCAGTGAGTCCCCGGGCAGGAAGAAGCCGACCAGCAGCCCCGTCTCGGCGAACATCACCACGCCGACGCCCAGGACGCCGAAAGCGGCCAGCAGCGACCGGGCGTCCAGCAGGTTGACGGCCGACTGCGAGGCGAGGAGCAGTGGTGTGGTCATCGGCCTGGAGCCTCCCTACGAATGACTACAATCGTGTAGACGTTCCGGCACTGTAGACGAGCGGTGGGCCAGAAGCGTTCCCGCCGGCCGTGAAGCCGTCACAAGTGATATGAATGCGTCAAAATGTAAGTAATCAAGAGCATTGAATTGCACTTCAGGGCTCGACCGCCCGCGCGTGCCTCTGGATTGGTATTTTCCAGGCAAGGAGGGCGGATGGGTGAGAGTGATGAGGGTGAAATGACTGCATCCTCGGAGGGTGAGGCCGAACCCGCAGGTCAAGTCGATGGAAGCGGCGGGCGAGTCTCGGCATGGGTGCAGAATCATACTCCGCTGGCCATTCCCATCGCGGGACCGTTGTCCGCCCAGTGGAGCTGCAAAATCACCCCACTGCCCGACGTCTCCGAGCTCCAGGTGCGCCTGGTGGATTCTCGCGGCGTGAATGAAACCCTGCAATGGGTGGTCGAAGAAAACGCCGGCAGCGCCCCGGCCTTGAGCAAGGTAAACGGTTCTGAACTCCTGGCCCAGAAAACCTTGTCCCGGCAAGGCGCGCGAGGCGGTGCCGCAGCGGCGAGTGGTGAAGGCCGGCCGGGCTGAGGACACGTACATGCCTCCCGTCGAGGAGTCGGTGCCGATGTCCTTCGCCGCACTGAACGAGCTGGCCCACGGCCGGATGAGGCATCTGATCCTCACCTACGACAAGAGCAGGGCAGGCGACCTCGACGACGACATGAAGAGCTCCGCTTGGGCGCCGAAAGCATGGGACGCGCTGCTGGCGCTGGATTCCTACAGCGCCTACAGCGCCGACGGCGAGGGTTTCGGCGGGACCTTCCGGGACTTCTGCGAGGCCGCCCCCCACGGTATGCGCACCTATCCGGTGACCCGTGTGGCCATGGTGGAGTCCGACTCCGTGCGCAACGACAAGAAATTCCGGCAGCACAGAATGTTCTTCGTGCCGCCGGAAGTCGACGCCTCGCGCAAGGTGTTCATGGAGGCCCACATAAAGATCGACAACAAGGGGCGGATCGCGCCGCGCATACACTTCTACGACGACACATCCGGCGCCACCGGTAAAGTGATCGTCGGCTACATCGGGCCGCACCTGCCGAACACCCGCACGAACTGACCCCGTGGGCACCAGCCGCGAAAGTCCCGTCGGCTCACGGACGCCGCGGCACGCCGGCGCCGGGAAGACCACCCCTGCGCCCGTCGTGCCGCCACAGCAACACGCTGAGTGCGACGAACCAGACGAAGCCGAGGAAGCGGCCGACCGGGATGAACACCGAGCCACCGGCCGCGACGAGCGAGCTCATCGACAGCACGCCGGCCACCCCGGTCACCATGCCGCTCCACGTGACCCAGGCGGGCAGGGCACGCCCGGCACGTCCTGTCGCGGCGACCAGGAAGACCGCCACGCCGAGGGCGGCGATGGCCGGACCCGCACCGGTGATGAAGGACAGGTCCGACACGGCCCGATACGTGGACAACTCCGCCGTGGAGCCGATCTGGGCCAGAACCCAGCTGGTGCTCGCGGACAGCAGGAGCAACGCCCCGGCGACGGTGGCCAACGCGCGGACGACACCCGCCCGTGCGTCGCTCCCGTACCTCCGTACGAACCCGGTCAGTGAGGGAACGAACACCAGCAGCGCGAGAGCGGACAGCCCCTGCAGCAGGCCGAGAGCGCGGAAAAGGTTCTCCAGCGCGGCTGGATCCTTCAGCCGATACGCCTGCGCCTCGGCGTCACTGGAGTACGGCGTCACCGTGCCGGACGGGCCCGACACCCCGGCGACGACAAGGCCGGCCACGAAGAACAGGACGTAGAGCACGCCGCTCAGAGCGCCGAGGTCCGGGCGTGGCGCACTCGTACGGGTGAGCGTGGCGGTGGACACGGAGGCGTCCCCTCCCGAGGTAGGCGATGACACCGGAGCGGAAGTCCCGGCCCCGGCGTCTCCACCCTCACAGAGCGGCTCCCGCCGGGCGTCCCGCGCGGGAAGGCCCTGCGCCTACTTCCGGGGGCGTACGGACCCGCGCCGGGTCCTTCGCGCAGTAGCCTCTGGCCATGCCCGAGACCTCGGTGGCACATTTCTATGACGAACTGGCCGATGACTACCACCTGATCTACGCGGACTGGGACACAAGCATTCGGCGGCAGGGAAACGCACTGGACAGCCTGATGGGCCAGGACAACGCGTCCGTGCTCGACTGCTCCTGTGGCATCGGTACGCAGGCCATCGGCCTTGCGCTGCACGGGCATCGCGTGACCGGTACGGACCTCAGCGCCCGCGCCGCCGCCCGCGCTGCCCGTGAGGCCGCCCACCGCAATGTCATGCTGCGCGCGGCCGCCGCCGACATGCGACGCCTGCCCTTTCCCGACGGCGGGTTCGACATCGTCGTCTGTGCGGACAACGCTCTGCCCCATCTGCTGACGGAACATGACGTCCACGCCGCCCTGGCGGAGATGCGCCGCGTGCTGCGTCCCGCCGGCCTGCTGCTGCTCAGCACGCGCCCCTACGACGACCTGCTGCGCGACCGACCCGCTTCGGCACCTCCCCAGGTCCACCAGCCGACCGGCGGCGGAGAACGGACCGTCAGCTTCCAGCTCTGGCACTGGCACGAGGACGGCGAGCACTACGACGTGGAGCACTTCCAACTGCTGCCGGCCGACGGAGAATGGCGCGTCAGGGTCCGTCGAACCGTCTACTGGGCACTCGGCCGGGACCGGCTGACCGGTCTCGCGACCGACGCGGGGTTCGCGGACCCGCAGTGGCGGATGCCGCACGAGACGGGTTTCTTCCAGCCGGTGCTCATGGCGCGCGCCGGCAAGTAGGTGCTTCCGCCCCGGCGTATTCGGCGTCGGCGAGACCATTTCAGATGATCGGCTCAGGCAGCGACCCATGGAACACGGCACACGTGGGGCGCCATGCCCTCCGGACACAAAGCCTTGATCACGGTCCGGCGGATCGCTCGCCATGTCCGCAGAGAACACACCAAGTGGAAGCGCAACTCGACCGCTTCCCGCGCACCGCTGCCCTGACCAGGATGCTCCCAGGCCCACTGCTCCGCCAGAATGCCGTACACGTCAGCGGTCGTCAGCCCGCTGCCGGGAAAAGTGCGTGCGACGGTCTCCCCGGCGATCCGGGCACTCCGGGAACCCACAGCCTCCTTGACGAGTTCCCTGACCCAGGCCAGCCCCTGCTCGTCCGCGTACAAGCCGAACCTCAGGGTCCGCGTCCTCATCGGCTCCCACCCCTCATGGACGCAGCCTGGCAGCACCACCGCCCTCGCCGCATCTGCTTTTCGCTGCTCAGGTAAACCGAACAGCGCACAGCCGGTGCTCACTGGCACGATGGTCCCGTGGTTGACCCAAAGCGCATCGCGACAGGAGAACGACCACTCGTCGGCAGCGCTGCCCCATCCGAACCAGACCCAGACGGAGACAACCGCACAATGACGAGCACTGAGCCCGAGGGTCTGCTGGAGGTGCTGATCATCTACGAGCGTCCTTCGGCGCACCGGGTCGTCTGCCACGCCCGCAGTGTCAGTCTGGAGCGGGGGGTCTTCCTCCGCGATGCGGTGCTTCCGGTGGTCAGTCCACCGGAAGCCGTCATTCACCCGGCTCGGGTGGTCCGTATGCACCGACAGCCGTTGGGGGAGTTCACGGAGCTGCCCCCCGTCTGGAGCGCCGTCGTCGAGCTCGAGGGCCCGGACCTGTCCTGGGTACAGCTCGATGCGAAGCTCCGGGCGGTCCCGCCGACTGCGGCGGCGGACACGGACAGGCCCGACGGCCGCCGCTGACCGCTGCCGATTCCTTTCCCGTACAACCCTTCAGCCCCAACAGAGGTCATCCCAGGGCCTGTTCGTATGTTCTGGAGAGGAACTCATGTCGCGGCCCCACCACAAACGCTCCCGGCGCCCCGCCGTCCTGGGCGCCATCGCCGTCGCGTCCGCCCTGGCCGGTGGCCTGCTCATCACCTTGCCCGGCGGAGCGAGTGCCGCCCCGTCGCGCCTCGCCGACGACTTCAACGGTGACGGATACCGCGACCTGGCGACCGGCGCCCCGGGCGCCGTCGCGGGAGGGAAGGCGAAGGCGGGCGCCGTGGTCGTCAACTACGGCTCGTCGAGCGGTATCACCGCCGCCCGCCACAAGACCACGTCGCAGAGTTCCCCCGGTGTGCCGGGCGACTCGGAGACCTCCGACCGCTTCGGCACCGAACTCGCGCACGGCGACCTCAACAACGACGGCTACGGCGACCTCGTCGTGGGCACACCCCTGGAGGACGTCGGCGGCGACGTCGACGGCGGTTCGGTCACGATCCTCTGGGGCAGCCCGTCCGGCCTGTCGGGCGGCACTGCGATCAGCGACCCGAACGCGTCGGGCCACGACCGGTTCGGCCAGTCACTCGCCGTCGGGGACTTCACCGGTGACGGGAAGGCGGACCTGGCGGTCGGTTCCACCGGCAAGGACGTGTGGATCTTCAAGGGCGGCTTCACCAAGTCCCGCGGCGCGGCCGGGAAGCTGCGCTTCGACGCGCAGATCGAGTCCGGCGCGTACCCCATGGGCGCCGTCCAACTGGCCGCCGGGGACTTCGACGACGACGGTACGGACGACTTGGTGGTGGGCTCCTCCGCGGGCAACTTCGTCTACCGGGGCGCCTCCACCGGGCCCACGCTGCAGACCGAGGCGGGCGCGGGGTACGCGGGCGCGCTCACCGTGGCCGACTTCGACCGCGACGGACACGACGACCTGGTCGTCGGCTCCGACTTCGTCTCCGTCACGGACACGACGGCGAAGGGCGGCTACGTCACCGTGTTCTACGGCGGCAAGGCGGGCGTCGACACCACTCGCAGCGCCGTCTTCAGCCAGGACACCGCGGGTGTGCCGGGAGCGGACGAGTCCAACGACTCGTTCGGTGGCGCACTCGCCGCGGGCGACGTCAACGGCGACGGCTATCCGGACCTCGCCGTCGGCGCCAACTTCGAGACCATAGGCTCCGCGAGCGACACAGGCAGCGTCTGGGTGCTGCGCGGCGGCGCCTCCGGCCTGACGGGGACCGGCGCGCAGTCCTTCAACCAGGACACCTCGGGTGTCCCGGGTGCCAACGAGTCGTCGGACCTGTTCGGCGACGCCGTCTACCTCGCCGACCACAACAAGGACGGTCGCGCGGATCTGTCGGTGGGCGCGGCCGGCGAGAACAGCGACGACGGCGCCGTGTGGGTCCTGCGCGGCTCCACCCGAGGCGTCACGACCACCGGCGCGGTGAGCTTCGGCGCGTCGTCCGTGGGCATCCAGAAATCGGGGGACGACCCCATGTTCGGGGCCACCATGTCGGGCTCCTGAGCCCCTTCCAGGGATGTGCGCTCACCAAGTGACCGCCAGTGCCCGAGGGTTGAGATCGATGGGGCGGATTCGCTGACCATCTGCTGTCAGCGAATCCGCCTGGCCGCGCGGTGATCCCGGTGCTTGTGTGTCGGTATGGAGATCCTGGTTCTGGGCGGAACGGCATGGGTGGCTCGGGAGCTGTCGCGGCAGGCGGTCGAACGAGGCCATCGGGTGACGTGCCTCGCGCGTGGCGAGAGCGGGGAAGTCGCGGACGGAGCGACCCTGGTCGCCGCCGACCGGCGCGATCCGTCGGCGTACGAGCCCCTGCTCGACCGCGCATGGGACGCGGTCGTCGAGGTGTCATGGCAGCCGGGCTTCGTGCGGGGAGCGCTCGACGCGCTGGGTGGCAAGGCCGGGCACTGGGTTTACGTCTCGTCCGGCAACGCCTACGCCTCCCACGCCACGCTGGGGGCGGACGAGTCCGCGGCCCTGCTCGCCCCGACCGACCGGAGCGAGGTCGACCGCGAGTCGTACGGCGAGGCGAAGGTCGCCTGCGAGCAGGCGTCGACAGCCGCTGTGGGCGACCGCCTCCTCATCGCACGAGCCGGGCTCATCGGCGGCCCGGGCGATCACAGCGGGCGCTCCGGCTACTGGGTCGCCCGCGCCGCACGCGATCCGCGAGGGCCGATGCTGATCCCCGACACACCGGCCATGCCCACCCAGGTGGTCGACGTGCGGGACCTCACCTGCTGGCTGCTCGACGCCGCGGAGACGGGAACCACCGGCACGTACGACGCCGTCGGCCCGGTCGTTCCGTTCGCGGAGTGGATCGAGCTGTCCCGCGCCGTCGGCGGGCACACCGGTCCGGTGGTCACCGCCGACTCGGCGTGGCTGCTCGCCAACGGCGTGGCCCAGTACATGGGTCCCGAATCGCTGCCGATGTGGCTGGTCGAGCCGGGCTGGGAAGGTTGGTCGGCCCGGGACGGGTCCTCGGCCCGCGCCGCGGGACTGCGTCACCGGCCCACGGCGGAGATGCTGGCCGACACGCTGCGCTGGGAACGCGAGCAGGGGCTGGACCGGGAAAGGCGCGCAGGCCTCAGCGGCCAGCGCGAGCGCGAGTTGCTCGACGCCCTCGGCTGACGGCGCCGGACCGGTCTCCTCTCCGCACCCAGAACGAGGCAAGGCGCGGCCTGCGGAGGCCTCACTTCTTGCTGCTGTCCACGATGACCGGCGTGCCGTCCGAGTCCGTACCGCACGGCACCGCGTACACCGGGTTGGCCTTCGCGGCTTCCTTGTACGCATCGAGGCACTGGTTGTACAGCACCTTGTCACTCAGCGACCGTTCGATGATCTTGTTGGCGCGGGCGATGCCCTCCGCCTCGATGCGCTTGCGCTCCGCCTGCGCCTTGGCCGTACGTGCGGCCTCGGTGGCCCGCTCGGTGGCCTGCTCCTGCTGGATCTTCTTGTCGATCTGGTCCTGCAACTTCTCCGAAGGCCTCACATTGCGCAGGTTGACGGAAGTGACGTCGATGCCGCGCGGTGCCAGTCGCTTCTTGACCAGGTCGGCGATCTCCGAGCCGATCTGCTCGCGGGCGGATGCGTAACCTTCCTCGCTGGTGTGCTTCGCGAAGACGTTGCGGATGATCTCGCGACTGTCCGGCACCACCAAGCGCTCCTGGACGGCTTCCTCGCTGCCCGCGAGCCGGTACAGCGCGACCGCCTTGGCCGGCACCACGGCCCACTTGATGGTGACGTCCGCGTAGAGCACCCCGCCCTGCGAGGAGCGCACCTCGACCACGTCCTTGTCGTTGAGGTCGAGGTCCACCGGGCGGGTGGAGAAGGACGTGACGTCGGTGAACGGTGACTTGAAGTGGATACCCGAGGTCAGCGGCGTCCCGATCCTGCCAAAGGTCACCGGCACGCCGACCTCGTAGGCGCTCACGACATGGACACAGGCGAAGGCGCCTGCCAGCACGCCCGCCACGGCGCTGAGCGCCGCCCCGAGCTTCCAGCGGCCTGCGGCGGTGCGGCCGCGGCCGACGAGAAGGAGCACTACCGCGCCTATCAACAGCAGGATGGACAGCACGAACACAGGTATCCCCCTCCAGAAACGATTCCGCGCAGCCTGGGCGCGGCCCCGGCGCATCGTAGCGATCGGAGGTGTCGGGCTGTACACATCCCGGACCGAGCGATAACTCCCCGGGACGGACTACTCGGTGCCGCCAGAGAGCGGGTAGTGCCGAGCAAGCCGGGTCACGGTTGGCGACCGGCTCCTGCTCACCCGGCATCTCGACGTGAGCTTCAGTCACCGGCGAAGATGCACGCGCCGAGCTGCCGCACAGCCACAACTGATCACCTGCGGCCGTGACCTGCGGCCGCCTGACCGATCAACGCCGGTGCGGGACAGTCACGGCTTTCGAAGGCCAGACCACGGCGGAGCCGAGGCGCGACGAGGGGTGGTCGGCCGAGCGGTCGGACACCCAGAAAGCCCTGAGCCGAACCAGGCCATCAGGTGAGGGCTCGTGGTCAGCTGGTCCGCTCCGGACGGCCCAGCTACCGCTCCCACTGTGGCGGTTGCAATGAGGATCCCGTCTGACTACCGGCGACGGCTGCGGCGAGTGCCAGTAGGGCTTCGACCTGTGCGGCCCGTGCACGGTCTTCGTACGAGGACAGCTTTCCGAGCTTCATCGATGCCAATAGATCGCTCGCGGCCTGGGAGTGTTCTTCGTAGCCGGCCATGCGTCAGCTCCCCGGTGAATTGGGTCGGTCACGGGAGCGGAAAACGTACTACGGCGACCGTCGAGCCTGATTCCCTCCCCGGTTCTGGCCGCCCGATACCGCTCGGATGGCGCAGTTTCCATGGCCGAGGCAACCCGAGGACCAGCTCACTGGCCGTGCCGCGAACGGAGACGCCAGCCGCGTTCGGGCCCTCGTCGGCAGCAGCGACAGGCGTCGTGCCGGGCGCGGGGATCCGGGTGGAGCGTGCGCCGTCGCCGTCGACCTGCCGACGTCGGCCGCCTCGGCCGAACGGCTGTGGCACGCCCGGGACGTTCACGCCGTGTACCACCATCAAGTTGGCAGCTTCCTGAGGAGCGGCGAGCTCAACTTGGGACTCGATGGTCCTTGCGGTTTGCCGGCGTGCCACGTACATCGCGATACCTCCACCGGCCAACGTACCGATGAGCGCACTGACTGTTTGGCCCGCCAGATCCCCCCACGCGTCTGACACGGGCTTTCCGACGGTCGCAGAGGCCTGTCGGGCTGGGTATGCCGAAGAGGTTGGTGGTGCTTGGCGTGTGTCGCCGCTGTGCGTCATGTGCTTCGGCGGGCACGTTCGGTGGCCGGGGTGGTGAGGGTGGTTGGTCAGTTGCTGGTGGGTACCGCTTGTAGGAGGTTGGGGACGCCGCAGGCGGTCGCGAGGAGGTCGGCGTAGGAGGTGAGGATGCGGCGGGTGTCGTTGAGGGCTGCGCGGAGTTCGGCCGCGTGTGGCCAGAGCTGTTCGTGGTCGCGGCGGGAGCGGTCGGCGGGGCGCTGGTGTTCCCAGTCCTCCAGTGCGGGGTGCCATCGGGCGAGCAGGGGTCGGATGCCGAAGTTGAGCATGGCGACGGCGAGGTAGCCGAAGTTGTACTGTCCGTTGCGTTTCGGCTCGGCCACGTCCGGGCCGTGCTGGCGCAGGACGTCGCGGGTCGTGGCGAACAGGGAGTACAGGCTGCTGAGTGCTTCGCGCAGGAGGCCCTCGTCGGCACGCAAGGGGACTACGGAGACCCGGGTGACGAGTTCTACGTAGACTTCCCAGGCTGCGCGGCGTTCGGCGTCGTTGGGCTCCCAGGTGCCGGAGATCTCCAGCACGTGCAGGTTCAGTTTCACATCCACGCTCTTGGGTGCACGCACCATGACCGTTCCCCTCGGCTGCCGACGGTATGTCCTGTCCTCGGTTTCCGTGCCTCACGTTACTGGGATGGATGACGTGGCGGGGTGTGGAGGGCCGCGGGGTGCTGCGCTGCGGTCTATGCCTGGTCTGTGCCTGTGGGGTCGTCCGGGTCGGCCGACTCGTCATGTGGCACGGGTTCGCCCTGGAGCTGCGTGACGATCATGACCGATGCTGCTACCTCGTCCGGCAGTAGTTCCTCGAGGAGAGAGCGGAAGGCGTCGTCGCCGAGGAGAGCCCTCTGTCGGCCGAGCCAGTAGAGGCTGATATGGGGCGGCCTTCCGCTCTCCAGTTCAAGCGCCAGGGCCTGCAGCGTGTACCGCACGCCGTCGGCGGGACGTTGCTGCCGAGTGCGGAGCACACCCAACTGACCGTAGCTGGTGGCGATGCCGGCGCGGTCGCCGAGGTCCTCGGCGATGGTGAGGGAGGCGCGGTAGCGTTCCTCGGCCTGCTGGTAGTCCCCCCGCTCCTGGGCGATCATGCCGAGCTGGTGGTAGGTGGAGGCGATGCCGGAGCGGTCGCCGAGGTCCTCGGCGATGGTGAGGGAGGCGCGGTAGCGTTCCTCGGCCTGCTGGTAGTCCCCCCGCTCCTGGGCGATCATGCCGAGCTGGT
>NZ_JBIATQ010000009.1:94057-391290 GCF_042891955.1 Streptomyces sp. NPDC001843
GGTGGTAGCAGGTAGCGATGCCGGCGCGGTCGCCGAGCTCCTCCTTGGTGGTGAGGGAGGCGCGGTAGCGTTCCTCGGCCTGCTGGTAGTCCCCCCGCAGCTGGGCGATGATGCCGAGCTGGTGGTAGCTGGAGGCGATGCCGGAGCGGTCGCCGAGCTCCTCCTTGATGGTGAGGCAGGCGCGGTAGCGTTCCTCGGCCTGCTGGTAGTCCCCCCGCTCCTGGGCGATCATGCCGAGCTGGTGGTAGCTGGAGGCGATGCCGGAGCGGTCGCCGAGCTCCTCGGCCATGGTGAGGCAGGCGCGGTAGCGTTCCTCGGCCTGCTGGTAGTCCCCCCGCAGCTGGGCGATGATGCCGAGCTGGTGGGTGTAGGCGCCGGCGGGGCGGGAGCGGACCGGGAACCAGGTAAGAGTCTCTTCGATCAGGTGCTGTTCCCAGTCCCAGGCTCCCCAGGTGTGCAGCTGCAGGCACACGTGCTGTGTGACGGCGTCCGCTTGGTCGAGATCGCCGGCCTGGTGGTAGTGATGGCGTGCCTCGATGAGCTGGGTGATGTCGGCGGTGCGTGGCTGGAGCCGGACGATGAAGCGCCACTGCCAGTAGGCGGCGGCCCGCTGGTGGGCCGCGGTAAGGGTGTCGGGGTGGACGCGCCTGCGGAGGGCATCAGCGGTCCAGTGATGCACGGTCAGAGCGCTGGGTGAGCTGCCCGGCTCGTCCTGGGCCGCGGAGGCCGGTGAGATCAACCCGAAGTCCAGAAGCCGCTGCAACGCCCTCTCCGCCTGGGCGTCCAAGACGACCGGTGGCCGCCGCAACTCCTCCAGGACGGCCTGGTATTCGATGATTGTCTCGGGCGGCAGGCCCTCACCCTCGTTCAACCCTGCTCCGGCCGCGTGGGCTTCTGCGATCCGGGCGCTCACCGTTCGCAGGCGCCGGTGGAAGGCGGGGTCGGGTTCGGGGGGTGCGGTGAGATCCGACAGTTGCCAGGCGGCCCCGGTGACATCCACCGGAGTGCGGTAGACAGCCATCCCGTCCAGCAGTTGCCGCGCTCCTGGCACGCCGCCCAGCTGGTCGAGCAGGGTGTCGAGGAGGACGTCGTCGACCGCGAGGGTGACGGTCTCGGCCAACGCCGTGTCCAGATCACCCTGGACACCTGTCATCCAGCGTTCCGGATCGGCGACGCCGCGGGCCTCCAGAGCGGCCTCCATGCGGTCGGCGATGTCGGGGAAGCGTGCCTGGCCGCCGCGCAGTAGGGCGTCGAGGTATTCCAGCGCTCTCGGGTGGCCTCCGACATCGGCGTAGGCGCGCCGCTGCTCGGTGGGGGTGAGGGCGTCGAGGCCGGGCAGGCGCCAGATGAGTTTGCGGGTCTCCGCCAATGACAGCGGCCCCAGGTGGTGAGCGGTGAGCCGCTTGTGTGTGCGTCGGGGGAGGTGGAAGGGGTGGCGGCTGGTGACCAGCAGCCGGGTGCGCGGGCCGACCGCCACCCATGCGGCCAGTAGTTCCGCGAGGTCCCCGTCGGCGAGCTCCCATCCCTCGCCCGACGGCCCGGGGGTCAGGAGATCCTCGGCATTGTCCACGATCATCAGGGCCGGCAGGCTGGGCAACACGATCCGACGAACCAGCTCCCACCGGTCCCGCCAGGGAGAACTGGCGTCCGCCAGGGCCACGGCGACCCGCCGCAGGGGGTCCTTCTCCGCCAGATCCTTGTCCAGACAGTGGGCGTTCAGACACTGCCGCAAAGTTTCCAGGACGGCGTCGACGGTGCGGTTCGTAGCAGCCGCGACCGGCACGACCAGGATGCCCGCCGTGCCGTGGTGGTGCAGCAGCTCGGCGGCCAGGGTGGACTTGCCGACCCCGCCGATCCCGTGCACCAGCACCCCGGCCCGCTGAGGGTCCCGCAGGGCGGCCAGCAGCCGGCGCAGCTCGGCGCGGCGGCCGACGAACTCGCCGACCTTGCGCACCACCATGCCCTCCTCCAGCACCGCCTCCGGCACGACCCGCACCCGGTCGTCGCCGTGGGTGCGCTCGACCAGGGGCAATGGGGGACCGGCCAGGAACAGTGCCGGGGTGGCCCACTCCGGCCACCCAGCGCGCGGATTCCGCTCCTCCAGTAGCTTGCGGCGCCGCTGTTCCAAGGTGCGGCGGGCATCCGACAGCGCGGTCAGCGGGTTGGGATGCTCGGCCCGCGCCAGCCTCTGGTACATGTCCGCGGCCAGGTCGGTGGCGTAGCGGTCGGTGACGGCCTCGGTCATCGCCAGCACCGCCGGCACCCCGCGCTCCAGCAACGCGCGCGCCAGCCCCGCCCGGTTCCTCCCCTCCGCACCGGCATCAGTCGTGTCGCCGGGGCCCGTGCCGCCCGTATCCGGGTCCCCCTCGTCCCCGGTCGGCGGCCGCTCTGATGATGCCTGCGCGTCATGGGGCGCACCGTCGCGGGCGGTGGAGCAGCCGGCCAGTACCACCAGCGGGACCCCCCGGTCGGCGGGCAGCACCCCCATGAATCGCTGCGCGTCGACCTCGTCGGCGTGGCCCTGCTCGTCTTCGAGGATCAGCACCCCGGGGGCGGCGTGGCAGGACAGGTGCAGGATGTGGAAACGCTCCTGCTCCAGGGCCGCACGGATCTCGGCCAGGCTGCCCCAGTTCAGCACCCGGACATACGCGCCGTGCCCGGAGCGTGCCGGGTCGACCGCGTCCAGGATCCGCCCCAGTTCCTGCTCGTAGTCGAGGAGTTCGCCTCCGCCGAATTCGGGGCTGGCAACCACCGCCAGGATCCGCAACGGCCCCGGCACCTGTACCGCCACCGGTTCGCCGTCCCGCCGCACGGTGCGGTACAGCTCCACCTGCTCCGACAGCACCAGCGGACCCGCCGCACCGGGAACGGTCAGACTCTCCCACGGCAGATCCACCCACCTGGGATCATCCACCGCCAGCCCGATCCGCAACGACGCGTTCCGCGCCCGGGCCAGCCCCGCCTGCCTGACCAGTTCGCTCGCCGCCTCACCGTGCACGAACCGCTTTCCCAGCGCCTCACCCACAGCGGCCAGTGCCCCCGCCGGCCCTGCGGGAGCGGCCGCCTCCTCCAGCAGCGGCGGCCGCCGCAGGATCATTCCGCCCGTCGCCTGCGCGCGGACCCGTTGCAGCCCCCACAGCTTCTGCTCGAGATCACGGTCAACAGCCAGCGGCACACAGGACACCTCACGGTCCACGGTGGAGAACACCACCGATTCCGCGCCTATCCGTAACTCCCCCGCTACGGGCCCCTCTGGACAGTAGGCCGTGGGTGGAATCACCAACGACCCGCCCCGCTCCGGACGCCGCCCCGACGGCAGTCCCCGCACTGCCCGCTCCACCCGCCCGACGAGGTCCTCGTACTGGTGCGGGGAGGCCACATGGCGGAAGTCGACGTGCAGCCGTGAGGCGAGGAACGGCGGCAGAGCCACCTCACCCAGCAGGACCGGGATCAAACGCTGTCCCCGCTCCACCGCGGCCGTCACGGCAGCCGCGAACTCCTCACCGCACCAGCCCGAATCCATCCAGTGCCGGCTGACGACCGCCACCACCGCACCGGCCTTCGCCAGTCCGTCCTGCAAGCGGGACGCCACCAGGTCGCCCCCGGCGACCTCCCACTGATCCAGCCACACATCAAGACCCAGCCGGTGCAGGTTCTCCGCCAGCGCTCTGGCCCACCGCTCGTCCTTATGCGCGTAAGACACGAATACGTCGAACCGCCCGACACCCGTCACACCGCACCCCCGAACGGGGCACTCCCGCAGCAAGCGAGCGCCCCTGCAACTGGTCTTCACGCCGGCCACACCGTAGGGCAACCACAGTCCACCACGCCGGTAATGGCCTGATTCCCTCATACCCACCGACGCCCGGCGATAAGATCCGCAACCCCGCACATCTGCCTGAACGGAACGCAACGACCCGCCAGGCGGCCTCACACGAGGGCGGTGGAGTCTCAATGACCGAGTCAAGGGTCTCTGCTGGGCCGGGTGGCGCTGTCAGGCGTCGGTGTCGGCGGCCTCTTCAAGTAGATCCATGGCGTGGTTGTGGAAGCGGCGTTCGGCGTCGTGGCATGGGGCGTTGAAGAAGGCTCGTTGAGCTTCGGCAAGATCGCAGTCCAGCAGGCCCATGGTCACGGCCTCGACATCTCCAACGGCTTCTCGACCAGCCTGCGCACCCGAGGACCGGGTCCCGCATCAGATCGAGCGCCTTGCTCTCGGGCCCCGCAGCCTGAGCGGTGCGCGGCTGAGCGGCTGCCATGTCCACCGAGTCTCGTGCGGTCAGCGCCCCGGTGACCTGTGCGACGGCTGTGACGTGTCTCACCGGAACTCGCCCGCACCGGACGTCAGTTCAAGACGTGACCACAGATATGCGAACCCGGGTGCGAAACGGAGATCCGGACGCCTTCGCGGAACTCTTCGACGAGTGCGCCCGCGCGGTGTACAACCACGCCTTCCGGCTGACCGCCGACTGGTCGCTGGCCGAGGACGTGATGTCGACGACCTTCATGGAGGCGTGGCGGCGCCGGGCCTCGGTCGACGCCGAAGGTGGCTCGCTGCGGCCGTGGCTGCTGGGCATCGCCACCAACGTCGCCCGCTCCCACCACCGCAGCAACCGCCGCTACCGCAACGCGGCGAGCGCCGCGGCCGCCGCGCACGCCGCCGAGGAACGGGTCGAGGACCACGCCGAGGAGACCGCCGGACGCCTGGACGACCGGCGCCGTATCAACGCCACGCTCGCCGCCCTCAGCCTGCTCAAGCGCCCCGAGCGTGAGGTCCTGACGCTGTGCCTGTGGGAGGGGATGGAGTACGCCGAGGCGGCCCGTGCCCTCGGTATCGCGGTCGGCACCGTCCGCTCCCGCCTCTCCCGCGCCCGCGCCAAGCTGCGCAAGCTCGCCGATGCGCAACTGCTCGGAGAAAAACGGGAACCCACCCGCACGAACCGGCAGATAACAGGTGATCGCGGATACGCGGTCCGGTCCGCACAGGAAGGAAACCGATGAACGCCAGCCCCTCCCACCGGCCCCACCCGGCTGAGTGGACGGAGACGCAGAGTCTGCTGCCCTCCGCCGAGCGGGATCTGCCGGCGGGCCGCCACCAGTTCCACAAGGAGCAGATGATGGCCCGGATCCACGAAGACCTCCGTACCTCCTCCCGCACGTCCGCCACCTCTCCGGTCGCGCCCGTGAAGCGCTCCAACCCGTTCCTGCGCCGTACGATCCTCCTGCCCGCCGCGGCCTTCGCCCTGGCCGGCGCGGTCGCGGGCGCCCTCGCCCTCACCGGCGGCGGGACCCACGGCGGCAAGACCGCGCTGGCCACCGGCCCCGCACTGACCACCAGGATCGGCACCGCCGACGCCAAGGGCGCCCCCCAGCTCCTCGAACGCATCTCCCTGGCCGCCGCCGACACCGCCGCGCCCACCCCGCGCAAGGGCCAGTACATCTACATCGCCTCGAAGGTGGCCGACACCTACATCAAGACCGACGGCGACAAGAGCGAGGCGGTCAGCAACGAGCTGCACTCCCGCCAGGTCTGGAACTCCCTCGACGGCAGGGACGGCTGGCTGATCGAGGCCGGCGAGACCAGCGACAAGGGCATCACCCTGAAGAGCGACACCCCGTTCAGCGGCGCCTACAACGCCCTGGCCGGACTGCCGACCGACCCCGACGCGCTGCTGCAGCGGATCTACCGTGCCTCGGACGCCGTCCGGGACCCCGAAGTCCCGCGCGACCAGGCCGCCTTCGTCGCGATCGGCGATCTGCTGTTCGAGAGCTACCCGCCCGCCGAGGTCGGCGCCGCCCTCTACAAGGCCGCGGCCAAGATCCCCGGAGTCGTCTCGGTGGATGACGCGGTCGACGCCACGGGCCGGCACGGAGTCGCGATCGCGCGGGAGAACGACACCGACGGCGAGCGCACCGAGTGGATCTTCGACAAGAAGACGCTGCGGTTCCTCGGCGAGCGCATCGTGGTGGTCAAGGCCACGGCGGGCAATCCCCTCAAGGTCGGTACCGTCACGCACACCAGCGCGATCACCGAGCGCGCGGTCGTCGACGCCGCCAAGCAGGTTCCCGGGCAGGTGAGCTGAATGCGCGACAGAACCGCAAGCGCCGCGCTGGCCGCCCTGCTGGTGGCGGGGCTGATGACGGGCGTCTCGGTGGCCGCCACGGGCTCCGGCCTCGGCGTACGGACGCAGGACACCGCCACCGTCGCGGCGCCCGGCAGCCCCGCCTCCGGCGCGCGGACCGCCGGCTCCGCCTCCGCGGCCGGCCGGTACGTCACCCTCCTCACCGGCGACCGGGTCCGGCTGGACGCCCGGGGCCGGGTCACGGGCGTACGCCGGGCACCGGGCCGTGAGCACGTCCCGGTGTCCGTGCGCGGCGTCGGGGGCGATCAGTACGTCGTCCCCGCCGACGCCGCCGCCCTGATCGGCCAAGGCGTCCTGGACATGCGGCTGTTCGACGTCAGCGGCCTGATACGCGCCGGCTACGACGACACCCGGCGCGGCACGCTCCCGCTGATCGTGTCGTACGAGGGCAAGTCCGCCCAGCGTCGGAGCACCCAGAAGTCACTGGTCGCGGACGCGGACGCCACCGTGCGCCGGGAACTGCCCAGCGTGGCGGGCGCCGCGATCACCGTGCCCAAGGCCGGGGCCGACGACATGTGGCAGGCCCTCACCGAGGGGAAGGGAGTCGCGCGGGTCTGGCTGGACGGCCGGTTCAGGGCGCCGGCGGACGAAGACGGCGCGAAGGCCGGGGAGGCGGGCGGCGGCGTCGCGCAGATCGGCGCCCCGGCCGCCTGGGCGGCCGGATACGACGGCAAGGGCGTCAAGGTCGCCGTCCTGGACACCGGCGTCGACACCACACACCCGGACCTCGCGTCGGCGGTGAAGGCGTCGAAGAACTTCACCGGCACCGGCAGCACCGACGACATGGCCGGCCACGGCACCCATGTGGCCGCGACGCTCGCGGGCTCCGGCGCACGGTCCGGCGGCCGGTACAAGGGCGTCGCGCCCGGTGCCGGGATCCTCAACGCCAAGGTGCTGGACGACAGCGGCGAGGGCAGCGACTCCAGCGTCATCGCCGGCCTGGAGTGGGCCGCCGGGCAGGGCGCCAGGGTGGCCAACCTCAGCCTGGGCCAGGCCGACACCCCGGGGGAGGACCCGGTCGAGGCGGCGGTGAACGCCCTCTCGAAGAGCTCCGGCATGCTCACCGTCGCCGCGGCCGGCAACGAGGGTCCCGACGCGGGAACCGTCGACTCCCCGGGGGCCGCGGAGTCGGCGCTCACCGTGGGCGCCGTCGACGGCGAGGACCGGCTCGCCGACTTCTCCAGCACCGGCCCGACCGCCGACAGCGCGCTGAAACCGGACCTCACGGCGCCGGGCGTGGACATCGTCTCGGCGAGGGCGGCGCACGGCCACATGGGCGACCCGGCTGCCGACGGCTATGTCTCCATGTCCGGTACGTCGATGGCGACGCCGCATGCCGCGGGGGCGGCCGCGATCCTCGCCCAGCGGCACCCCGACTGGACCGGCGCACGGATCAAGCAGGCGCTCACCGCGTCCACCACCCCGACCACCGGCGCGACCGGCTACCAGCAGGGGACGGGCCGGCTCGACGTGTCCCGGGCACTGCAGGGGGCGGTGGCGAGCGAACAGACCTCCGTGTCCTTCGGCAAGCAGCTGTGGCCCCACACCGACGACCGGCCGGTCACCCAGCACCTCACCTACCGCAACGACGGCGACCACCCCGTCACCCTGGCCCTGACGGCCACCGCGACCGGCCCCGGAGGCAGCACGGCCCCCGAAGGCATGTTCACGCTGAGCACCACACAGCTCACCGTCCCGGCGGGCGGCACCGCCGGCGTCGATCTCACCGCGGACACCCGCGTCGAGGCGGCGGACGGCGCCTACTCGGGCACGCTGGTCGCCACCGCGCGGAACGGCGCCGACCCCGCTGCCGCACGGACCGCCTTCGGCGTCGTACGCGAGGCCGAGGCACATGACCTCACCCTGAAGTTCCTCGACCGCGGCGGCAAGCCCGTGAGCGCTCCGCTGACCGAGATCCTCGGGTACTCGGGCACGTACTGGACCACGAACCTCGAGGACTCCGAGCAGATCTCCAAGGGCGTGTACCGGGTGCGGGTCCCGCGCGGCGACTACGTCGTGGACACCGTGATGGACGACGCCAGGGGCACTTCCGCGCTGGTCCGGCCGCGGCTCTCGCTGACCGGGGACACCACGGTCGTCTTCGACGCGCGCAAGGCGAAGCCGGTCCGGATCACCGCGCCGCAGGGCGCGAAGATGTCCGACGGCCAGCTCAACCTCGCCGTGGGCACCGGAGACACCGGGAGCGAGCCGCACAACACCACCCTGTTCCTGGGGGCGTTCAAGAACCTGCGCACCGCGACCCTGGGCCCGGCCTCCCCGGCCGGGAGGCTCAGCACGCAGCTCGGCGGCCTGTGGCAGAAGGGCAGCACCACCTACCACCTGCTCCACAACCTGCCCGACCGCTTCCCCACCGGCTATCGGCACACCACGCGCATGAACGAACTGGCCCTGCTGAAGCGGACCTTCGGCTCGTCCGTCGCACACCGCAAGGGCATCGTCAACGTCCTGTGGAGCGGCCCCACCCTGTCGCTGGGCACGGTGAGCGACCCCTTCCCGCTGCCGACGACCGCGAAGATCTACGTCACCACGCCCAAGGGCTTCAAGTGGACGGCCAACCTGGGCCAGCGAAACGCCTCCGGAGACGACGATGACGTCTTCTACGGCACGGAGAGCGCGAAGTCGTACCAGGCGGGCCGGACCTATACGGCCACGTACAACGTCGGTGTCTTCAGCCCGATCACCGGCGGCCCGTACGGCGCACGGCGCGACGGCGACACCCTCGACCTGTGCGTCCCCGACCTCGCCGACGGGACCGGACACCCCGCGTCCTCCACAGCGAAACGCCACACCACGGTCACCGCGGACGGCAGCACCCTGCTCGACAACGACGGCGACCTCTGCCAGACCGTGGAGAAGCTCCCGTCCGTCCCGGCCCGCTACACGATCCGGACGAACATGACCCGCCCGCCAGGCGTGGCCGCGACCACGAGCCGCCTGGCAGCGGCCTGGACCTTCACGTCCAGCCCGTCCGACTCCGGCTCCCTGCCCCTCTCCACGGTCCGCTTCCACCCGAAGCTGACCCCGACCGGCACGGCCCCCGCGGGCCGCCGCACCACGATCCCCCTCTCCCTCCAGGGCCCGGCGGCCACCGACCTGAAATCCCTGACGGTGAGGGTCTCCTACGACGCCGGCAAGACCTGGTCCCCCGCCCCGGTGACCACCGCCCACGGCAAAAGGGCCCTCACCCTGACCCACCCGGAAAACGCCCGCTCGGTCTCCCTCAAATCCACCCTGACCGACACCACCGGCAACACCTACGCGGTGACGATCCTGAAGGCATACCTCCTGACCTGACGTGGTCCAGACACTCCTCGACGCGGTCACGCACCATCCGGAGCACTTCGCCGCTGCCGACCGCGACACCCGCCTTCGTCGGTCCGCAGAGGAGGGCAACTGCGGTGGAGAGGCGACTGGGTGAGGACCCGGAAGGCTGCGGGCGTCTCAGCCGAGCTGCACTTCCACGACCTTCGGCACACGGGCAACACGCTCGCCTCGACGGCGGGAGCCAGCACCCGGGAGTTGATGACGCGCATGGGCCACAGCAGCTCCCGAGCCGCGCTGATCTACCAGCACATGACCAGCGACCGGGACCGGGCCGTCGCCGAGCGGCTTGGGGCCATGATCCGGGGCGGCGGGGGAGCGGCCCCCGAGCCCTCCGAGAAGGACCCGGCGGGCCCGTAGCGGCACGCGTGTGGCACGGCGCCTGAAACGGCCAAGGGCCAGCCCGGGAGGAAACCCCTCCTGAGCTGGCCCTTCTGTCTGTGCCCCCGGCAGGATTCGAACCTGCGACACCCGCTTTAGGAGTTTTCCCTGGGCAGGGCTGTGACCCGCGGAAATGTCGTTGCGGTGCGTCTGGCCTGGGGACACACTCCTCCACAGATCTCACGTCTTCACGGTGCTTCCCGCCCCCGTGCGTGCTGAATACGTGCCGGTGGATGCTGCGGGCGGCGTCTTCTCAGACCTTCTCGACTCGCACGGTGTGGCCCGCGAGGAGTTGATTCATGTCGTCCGTGTCGGAGGTGAAGACGGTTGCCTGGGCTCCCTGCACGGCTTCTCGTCCGGCCACGGCCGCCAGGACGGCGTCGATGGCGTACTTGTGCCCATGCAGGCCGGCTGCTTTCAGCATGTCGCGCGCCATGGCGATCACCTGGTCGTCCGTGTGCACGATGCGGATCCGGGACAGCGTCCAGTTCCACAACGCCTGCCTCGATGCTTCGCGAGGGTCCCATGCCTCCAGGGTCGTGAGCGCCGAGGTGATGATCGGGATGTCGAGTCGCGGAGCCGTCTTGATGAGCGCGGCCATCTCCCGATCTCCCTGAACCGCCTTCGAGAGAGCCTCGGAGTCGAACACGAAGACGCGCTGCCGCGGCCGGTGCGTCTTCGCTCGGGCAGGGCGGTTCACGCAGCCTCGTTCGAACTCGGCTGCTGCTCGTCATGCCAGCCATCGATGGCGGCGATGCGGTCCAGCGCTGCTTGCTGCTCGTCGTCCGTCACGGCACCGTGCTCTTCTTCGAGGCGTTCGGCCAACTCGCGCAGCCGGTCCATGGCGTCCTGATGAGCAGCGGCGGCCGCGATGTAACCGGACACTCCGCGCGCATCGACGCGCTCCTTGATCGACTCCACCAGCTCTTCCGGCACGGTGATGGTGATCTTCCTAGTGGCCATACTTCAAGTATGCCAGGCTTTCATCCGTGCCGCATGGCTTCCTATCGGCATTACTGCGCCTTGTGCGGCCCCGCCGCCATGCGCGGCCTTGACAGGTGAGGCTGCCGCTCGCATCCGATTCGTCCGCCTTTCCGCCCAGCCCGCAGGCGTCCGTGCTTGTCTGCCACTGTCCGTCGGCGTTGTCTCTCAGTTAGTCACTCGCTGAGGCTGGGGTGTGGGTCATCAGCCAAGAACACTCCGGCCAGCGCCACGACGGCGGCCTCGGCATTCGGGGTGGTCAACACGAGCTCAGGGTTCGGAGTCCCGAACATGACCCCGTTCCACACCCGGAAGACAGGTGTGCCACCCGGCCCGCGTGTCGAAGGAGATGCTCCCCGGCAGGCTCTTCACGTCATCCCGCCCACCGGGCATCCAGGGCGGTTCACCGTCAGAGAAGCGAAGGTGGTTGTGGTTCATGAACGGATGCCACTGACTCAACTCACTTACCCGCGCAGCCGCGACCAGCTCCTCCTCGACGGCCGGTACCCAGGAGTCCGTATCGCGCACCGAGGCATCAGCAACCTGAGCTGATTCCTCCATCCATTCCCATGCGTCAATCAGGGACCACGTTCCGTCCTTCCTCATGCACCGAGTCTGGATGGCTGCGGCCTGGATGTCACTGTGCAGGGACGGGCCTCAGTTGGTCTTATGTGCCCATGCGTAAGGCATCGCGTCAGTGGTGTCGATGACCCACGGCTCCACGTACCGCGCGTGGCATCCGGTGCACCGCGCGACGAACTGGCCTCATCCTCGTCAGGTCGATCACGGCCGTCCGGGAGCTCGGAGAGGCTTTAGCTCGGCAAGGGGGTGACGACCGCTGGGGGCCGCTCTCGTCCGGCCTGGTTCGTCCCTGTTGGTGTCAGCAGTTGGTGTCAGACATCAGCTGGCGGCTTGACAGCCGGCCAGGTCGGCTATAGCTACCATATCTGCGGCGGCTATGGACTCAGCGGCTCGTGGCCAATGACTCTTCCGGGTGGTGCCAATGCCTGGTGAACGGCAACCCATCTGTGCTGCACTGGCCGGATGGGTGGCGCTCTGACAAGCCTCGTGGCCGTGGCAGGTACCTTACTTGGATCGTTCGTCACCTTCCTTTTCCAACGAAGGACGGCGGACCGCGCCGAAGCCTTCACTTGGAGACGGCTGACCCGAGAAGAACGACTGACCGCCTACAGCGGCTTTGCCGAGGCCGTCGTCGCCTACCGCCGTGCGCAGTACGACCCGTTCCATCGAAGGCTAGAAGATCAAAACAGCCCGGAGCTTGTCAGCGCGAAGACGGAGTCGTACCACCGTCGCATGATTGCGCAGCAGGCTCTCTTCCGGGTTCAGCTTGTCACCGATGACCCAGGTCTTGTCCCGCTCGCAGAAGGAGCACTTGAGGCCACCAGATTGATGGCCGAGGCGACGGACGGGCCCAGCCTGGAGAACAGCGTTGAGCGAGCCAAGCACGCGCTCAGTGACTTCCTACTCGCTGCGGGTGAACACATGCGCACCTGAACTCGTCTGTGCTCTGCTTCCGCTTTACGCCGCTGCTGCCTCTTCGAGCCGCACCTGCCCGCTGTCTTTACCCACCACTCTCCCCAGCTCCCATCCCGTCCGCCGTCGACCCACACACCGTGGAGCGGGCGTGGTTCATGGCGTCCAGGTGGAGCGCGCCACTGTACGAACGACCTGGACGCCATGGGCCGCGTCTGCTCGGCTCTGCCTGGGGCGATGGCGGACGGGATGGGAGCTCCCCGCGCACGCCCCTACGGACCCGCGGGCGGGAACGGCGCCCCCAAGCCGGACGTGAACCCGAACCGCAATGGCTGGTCGTTCTGGCTGCTTGATGATGGGTCCGGCGGGACCCTGCAGAGTATCCGGTACTCGGCGTAAGTTCGCGGAGGGTGACCTGTTGCCTGGCTTCCCGCCCATGTGGAGGCGGGCCGCCTAGTCCACGTCCACGTCGTCGAAGAGGTCGAGCATCCGGGTCAGCACCCGCGTGCACGCCCGCACGTCGGCCTCGGTCAGGTCGCCGCTCACCTGCCGCAGCAGGGCGTACTCGCGGGCGGTGACGGCGTCGATCACCGCCTGCCCCGCGCGGGTGAGCCGGAAGAGGGGGGAGCGCTTGTGGGCGGGGTTCGGGATGCTTTCGACCAGTCCACGGGCCGCCGCCTCGTTGGCCATGCGCTGGACGAACTGCCTGCTGAGCGCCTGATTACGCCCCATTTGCGGGACGGTCATGGGCCCGTCGTCGCACAGCAGGGCGAGAACGGCGCGGACGCCGACGGAGACGCCCTCGACCGCCTCCGCCTGTTCGACTTTGCGCTGCACCCGCCGGTACAGCGGACCCACCAGGGCGAACACCTCCATGAGACGGGGCGCGAGGGCATCCGGGGCGAGTGGCGCGTTCTCATCGGTCACGTCGGCGATTATGACACCTCGGTTGTCAAGTGCGAGAAAAGTTGACACTTTGGTTGTCATGATGGACAGCGCGAAAACACTCAAGACCTTCGAGACGGGCGACGGCCGGCTGGCATATCGCGACGAGGGCTCGGGGGCGCCGCTGGTACTGCTGCACGGCGGCTTCCTCGACCATCGGATGTGGGACGCCCAGATCCCGGTGTTCGCGCGGACCCACCGGGTGATCGCTCCGGACGCGCGCGGCCACGGCGCGTCCGCGAACGCGACGCGCCCGTTCCGCCACACCGACGACGTCGCCGCGCTGCTGCACCACCTTGGCACCGGCCCAGCGACCCTGGTCGGGCTGTCGATGGGCGGAGCGATCGCCGTGGACACCGCTCTCGAGCATCCCCATCTCGTCCGCGCTCTCGTCGTCAGCGGCGTTGGTACCAGCGAGCCCGACTTCCGCGACCCGTGGACGCGGGCCGCCAACGCCGCGTACTGGAAGGCACTCGGCGCGGGCGACCTCGACGCCTTCGTGGACGCGTTCGCCCGGTTCACATACGGCCCGCAGCGCACCGCCGAGGATGTCGACCCCGAAGTCGACCGGCGCGTAAGGGAGATGGCCCGGACGACGATCGCCAAGCACAGCGGCGGCGAACCCGACTACTGGGTCCGCCTCGTTGACACCTGGAACCGGGCAGCGGAGATCGAAGTACCCGTGCTGGCCGTCAACGGCGGCATCGACTCCGTCGACCACATCCGGATGGCCGAGCGCCTGGTCCGCACCGTGCCCCACGGCCGGACCACGGCGGTGGAAGG
This sequence comes from Streptomyces sp. NPDC001843, assembly GCF_042891955.1. Lineage (NCBI taxonomy): Bacteria > Bacillati > Actinomycetota > Actinomycetes > Kitasatosporales > Streptomycetaceae > Streptomyces > Streptomyces sp. NPDC001843. Next base: position 108,124 of record NZ_JBIATQ010000009.1, read on the forward strand.
CACCGCGCACTACCCCAACATGGAGCGGCCGGACGCCTTCAACGCGATCGTCCAGGAGTTCCTGCACTCCGCGGTCGCTAGGGCGGAGAGGCGGACGTAGTGGCACGTGTGTGGCACTGCCCCTGAAACGGCCAAGGGCCAGCCTGGGAGGAAAACCCTCCTGAGCTGGCCCTTACGTCTGTGCCCCCGGCAGGATTCGAACCTGCGACACCCGCTTTAGGAGTTCGATCCGAGTGCGGCCAGACGGTGGCCGCGGGCGGTCGGGTCGGGCGTGCCGGGCCGTCCATGGGCGCCCGCGTCCGGTGCTGTTGATGTCACACGTGGATGTCAGCTGCTAGCGCTTCCTGCGAATCTTGCGCTTCTTCTCCTTGGCTTCCTTCTCCTTGCGCTGGGCCACACCGTACGCGGACCAAGGGCCCTGGTGGATTGGGCACCGCGAGGTCCCCGTCACCACCTTCCGCTGACAAGATCCTCCCGTCTTGGTCGGCGCACCACACTTCGCCACGCTGCTACCCCCAGGTCTCGTCTCGCGCTACATGAGCTTCTAGGCACCGTGGCCTGGCCCCTGCCGGCAGGGAAGGCGCGAACAGGACCTGCGGGAGCACGCGGGCGCATATCAAGGCACGCAGCTTGGCAGGCACTGTTCCCCGAGGCTCCAGCTCCGGGCATCATCAGCGTTCATGGATCTTCAAGGCTTAGGTGCTGTCGCGTCTGCTCTCGTCGCGTTCATCGGTATACCCGCTGCTGTCCTGGTCGGGCGCGCTCAGACCAAAGCTGCTGTACGGGCAGCCGAGGTTGGAGCTGAAGCAGGTCAAGCGCAGGCCCGAGCTGCTGCCGACGCGGGAATCGCACAAGCAGAAGCCACCTACCGCGCTGCCCTTGACGCTACCCGTGACCAAGCTCGCGCCGAGTATCGACAGTGGCGTCATACCCTGCGGCGGGAGGCGTGGGCGGCATTCGCGTCGACGGTGCATGAGGCCACCACGGCTGCTGCTGACCTGGTTAGTAGGGTCGAGCCGCATGAGGACTTCGACGGGCTGAAGAATGCCTGTATGGCTGCGAGTCGCGCCGTTCAGTTCGCATACTCAGTAGTTGAGCTGGAAGGTCCCGTGCACGTGGCGGAGCTGGCCAAGCGTGTGCGTGAGGGGGTTGACGCTGTCCTCCTGCGAGCTGCCAAAGCCGCAGGCGTCGAACGGGCGAATGGCGTCTTGCGTGCTATCGAGAACGGGCAGGGGCCAGCTGGCACCGACTTGGATGACGTCACGGCTGCGCGGGACGCTCTGCACGATCTACGTGCAGCGGCACGAGCCCAAGCGGAGGGCGGCAGCTATCCGATCAGGGCTGCGGGTGCGCGCAACGCTGCCGTAGCCGAGGCCCAGGCTCGTGCGCTGACGACCTTGGCGAGGTGCGGGGTTATCGGCCGGAGGGCGACGTTGTTAATCGACGATGCTAGGCAGGGGCTTGCCCCAGAAAACCGACGGAATACCTTCTACGAAGCACGCACGGCATTGGAGCAAAGCCTTGCAGAGTGGATTGAGTCTGCCCGCGCCTATCTAGATCGTGACAGTCACGACTGAGGCGATAAGGGCAGTGGGTTATGGCCCACCGCTCCTTACAAGAGCGACTTGGTTGGGCGCTCAACCTCGGCGAATTTCGGTGCTGACCTGCAGCGACGACCTGCAGACACGCGTGCCTCTCCGGCGCTGTCCGTCGACGTTGTCACGCAATCAGTCACTCAGCGCCATATGAGGAGTCGACCGAGCTGTCAGCCTGAGGCCCGCCACTTTGCGTTCTTGGAGCGCGGCCTGCCGATCATTGTGACCTGCCCTTTCTCTCTCAGGCTTTGGAGCGCAGCGATCACCTGGTGCTGGGCGAGTCCCGTACGTCCCTCGATCTCAGACCGTGAGACCTCTTCTAGTCCAATGGCATCTAGAACCTGCTGCTGCAAGGGGGAGAGACGGATATCCTCTGCTGGCTCCTCAAGATGAACTTCTTCCTCTTCTTCTGGCTCATTGATGGACAACTCGCCTTGAGAGGGAAGCGTGCCTGCTAGGTGATAAGTTGCAGCGCCACGTGTTCCTTGCAACTCGATTAGGTGTCGATCGACTAGTTCCTTTAGTTCTCGACCGGCGGCGCGGCTGTCCTGAATTCCGGTCGCCATTCGATACGTGCTATTAGTCATGATCGCGCCATTGCGCATCGTGGCGAGCGCAGTCATCTGCGACCGAGTAAGAGGGCGATTGTCGAGACTTTGCAGCCACGTCAATGCTTCTTCATCGAGTAGAGTGTGGTTCGGGAATTCCGCAGTGAACGATGCGATGTCATCCAGGAATCGCGGAGGCTCCATACCTGCCTCGGTAAGGGCGACTCGAATACGCGTGATTCCGCTGCCGCGATTTTCACACACCATGTGGCCGTCGCCGTATGGGGTGTCCTCAAGAATCTTGAGCAATGCCTTGTTTCGAGATGACGAGACGGTACTAGTTCCAAGGGCGCCGACTTCGACAGGTCCGTATAGCCCGCCAGGGTTACGAATTACTAGCCGGTCCGGATACATCTCGACCTGAACCTGCATTCCTCGGGCGTGCTCTGAGTAGTCGCGGTGAACAAGGGCATTTACCAGGGCTTCCCGAAGGACTTCCTCCGGATACTCCCACTCATCTACGCGGTAGATACCCGTAACGATGCTCCGGCGCTTCATGTTCCGCTTCAGGACGCGGATGCACTCGCTGACCATCGCAGGGATGGGTCCGTCGATTGCCCGATTTTCCGTGAATCGCTCACCTACTGAGCCGAGGATTCCAGGCTCGCTGGTGGGGTAGGCCACGAATGTTAGATCGAGCTGGGGCTCGTACGTCTGCGGGTACTCCCCGAATGCGAGAAGGCCGGCCAGGGTCGGAACGATCCTCCCCTCGTGCGGTCGGAGGACATTGAGCATAATCAAGGCGCGTTCATCGTCGACCCTGCGAAAGATCTCCCCCTTGGTGTCTCGCACGCGACGCAAGAACGAGGAGAGCAATTCTTGATTCAAGTCTGTCGGGCTGGCGAAAGAGATGGGCGTCGTGTCGTGACGGGGCTCGGTGCGATTGGATAGAAGGACTGACACCTCGTAGTCGGTGAATTTTCTATCCCCGTCGGCTACGCGTATCCGTGATCCTGCATATGGGCCGAGATTCCTTTTATAGCAAGGCCTCTGGTCGCGGGGAATCGGTGGGATGTAGCTGGTGATAACAGATTTACCGTCAATCTGGACAGTGGAGATCTCAGATCTGACGGGCGGCTCCATTTCTGAGCACACTGCAGCAAGCTGGGATTCGATTTCTGCAGGGTTGTCAACGCCGACGATTCGGAAGTCGTGCTTCTCATCCACTCCCAGAATAATCCAGCCGCCTTGGGCATTAGCTAGAGCGCTGATGCTTTCCCACAGCGTATGCGGGAATCCACGTTGCGACTTCTTGACCTCGCACGTGCTGTGATCTCCGCCGAGGTTCCTGCACTCTTCTAGCAGTGCCTCCAGCTCTGCTACGTCCATCCTGCCTCCTGCTGTGCCTCGTCAGGATGCACCCAGGGGTGCATCTGTAGACTCTACAGACAGATCTGTAGTCGTCTGTAGACATCTGTAGACCGCACATGCTCTACACAAGCTCTCAGGTCGGCGGAGCGGCTTTGGGCTGGAGCTGCTTTGGGGCGAGTGATCATGGCCCCGTAAGCTTCCGGCGAGTCGGGCAGTCTGTGGACCTGCCCGTTAAAGCACGACGTTGGGGCCATGATCTTAGAGGCTCGCCCCAAAGTGGCTGCCTAAAGCCGTGGAGCCGACCGTCCCAGCCACAGAGGGTGTCTCCCACCTCATGCCCGCAGCCGCTGAGCGCGCCGCCGGGCGCGGCCAGCCGGGGCGAAGACAGGAGGCAGGCCGCGCCGGCAGAGGCGGCGCGCCCGCGCCGTGCGCGGGCCTTGATGAAGTAGGGAAAGTTCTATCCCGCTGGGATGAGGTGCTTGCCGTCGTGGCTCCGCACGTGCGGGCCGTTGCCGTCCAAGGCGTCCAAGAGCCTGATCGCGAAGACCTCGGCCATGCGCTCCGCAACCTCGTCGGGCGTGAGCCACGCGACGGCTGTCGACTCGCTCGATGTCCGCTCGATGCCGCCGGAAGGCTTACAACGGAAGACCAAGGCCACAACGCCCCGGGTCGTGTTCTTGTAGACGCCGGTGAGCTCGTCCACCTCGACGTGGATGCCTGTCTCCTCAAGGACCTCGCGGGCGACACCTGCCTCGGGGGTCTCGTCGAGCTCGAGTACGCCGCCAGGGAGCTCCCAAGTGCCGTTGTCCGCCCGGCGGATCGCTAGAAGGCGGCCGTCCTCGCGTACCACCACTCCGGCCACAGATACGGAGTGCAGCGGCATCGACGACCTTGCTTCCCGTGATGTACTCATGTACAGGAGCATAGGAGGCAGAGAAGGACTATGGGAACTGCAGTAGGAGGAGAGAGGTCCGTACCTCGGTACGTACAGATCGCTGACGAGATCGTCCAGCAGATCAGGGCAGGCGTCCTCAAGCCCGGCGAGATGGTGCCGAGTGAGTCGGAGTTGGTAGACCGCTACGGCGTCTCGGGCGGCACGATCCGCAAGGCCATGGTCGAGGTGCGCGCGAGTGGGCTCGTCGAGACCCGGCACGGCAAGGGTTCGATCGTGAAGGATCGGCCGCCGGTACGGCATCGCTCTTCTGATCGCTTCCGGCGTTCGCTCCGGCAGGGCGGTAAGGCCGCATACCTGGCCGAGTCCGCACAGTCCGGCGCCACGGCCAAGGTGAGCGTCCTCTACATCGGTCCGATGGAGGCCCCGGAGGATGCGGCCCGGCGGCTGGGCGTTCCGGCCGGCACCCAGGTGCTCGCCCGGCGGCGCCTCTACTTCCGCAACGGCACCCCCGTCGAGACCGCAACGTCGTACCTGCCGTGGGATGTCGTAAAGGAGATCCCAGAACTCTTCGCCGAGAACCCCGGCGGCGGTGGCATCTATGCCCGCCTGGAAGACCACGGCCATGAGTTCGCCGAGTTCGTCGAGACGCTGCAAGCGCGTCCGGCATCCAAGGCAGAGGCGTCCGAGCTGGCGCTCAGTCCCGGCGCGCCGGTGGTTCACCTCATCCGCGAAGCGCGGACGACCGAGGGCATCGTCGTCGAGGTCTGCGACACGCTTATGGCCGCTGACCAGTTCGTTTTCGAGTACCGGATCCCCGCCGCCGACTGACGCGCGCTCAACTTCCCGCAGCCCGTCGCGAGTTCTTTTTCGCGGCGGGTTGACTCATGTATAGGAGTCAGGCACTCTTCTTCATGTCACTCATATACATGAGTGACGGAGTCCAGCCTCTATAGAGGAGTGATCTGCTGTGCGTCAGATTCCCGTCGACACCTCCAACGCGACCGTGATGGTCGCCAAGGCCCCGCAGCCCAAGGTCAAAGACCGCCGTACCGGCGAGATCGCCACCGACAAGGACGGCGTCACCCTGATGACGGTGGAGGTCATGTTCTCCACGCCGGATGAGGTGGAGATCCTCAAGCTCACCGTTCCGCAGCCGGGCCTCTCCGAGGACCTGGCCATGGGTACCCCGGTCGCTCTGACCGGGCTGGTCGCCTCGGCGTGGGAGAACGAGTTCAACGGCCAGAAGCGCCACGGCATCGCCTTCCGCGCGGTCGCCGTGACCTCGCTGGCCGCCGCTGCCGCGAAGCCGAAGGCGGCCTGAGCCATGACCTGGTTCACGGTCGCCCTGGTGCTGGTCGTCGCTGCCGCGGGTCTCCTGCGGTGGCGGCGCCCCGCCTGGTACTGGCTCGCCTTCGGCGCCACCCTCGCGGGCCTGCGGGTCCTGATCCGCTACGGCTCCGTCATGGACGCATGCGGCCTGACCGTCCCGCCCTCGCGCTGGCGCCTGGCCCTGGCCCGGGCCGCCAACCGGCCGATACCTGGCCCCCGCGCTCCGCGCATCCTGCGGCTGCGGCCCACCAGGACCGGCCTGGTGATGCGGCTCAAGCTCCGCCCCGGACAGGACGCCTTCGACATCGCCGCCGCCTCCGACCGGCTGCGCCACTCCTTCGCCATGTACGGCGTGACCTCGCGTGAGGTGCGCTCCGGTGTGGTCGAGGTCCGCATGACCGGCTACGACGTCCTCAAGCGGGTGCAGATGCCCGCCACGACCGACGTCCGGCCGATGCGGGTCCCGGTGGCGCTGCGTGAGGACGGCGCCGTGCACTACCGCGATTACCGCTCCGTCCCGCACGCGCTCACCCTCGGTGCGACCGAGTCGGGCAAGTCCGTCTATCAGCGCAACCTGGTCGCCGGACTGGCCGCGCAGGATGTCGCTCTGGTCGGGATCGACTGCAAGCAGGGTGTGGAGCTGTTCCCGCTGGCACGCCGGTTCTCCGCGCTGGCCGACACCCCCGACACCGCCGCCGACCTCCTCGACGCGCTCGTGGCGCATATGGAGGGCGTCTATCAGCTCATCCGTGCCGAGCAGCGCATCACCTCGGACGTGGCGGATGCGGAGATCGCGGCCGACATCTGGGACCTGCCCGAACACCTGCGGCCGGTGCCGGTCGTGGTCCTGGTCGACGAGGTCGCCGAACTCGCCCTGTTCACCAACAAGGAGCAGGAAAAGCGCCGCGACCGGATCATCACCGCGCTCGTCCGCCTCGCCCAGCTCGGCCGCGCGGCCGGCATCTATCTGGAGATCTGCGGGCAGCGCTTCGGCTCCGAACTCGGCAAGGGCATCACCATGCTCCGTGCCCAGCTCACCGGCCGCACCGCCCACCGCGTCAACGACGAGACATCCGCCAACATGGCCTTCGGCGACATCGCCCCGGACGCCGTCCTGGCCGCGATCCAGATCCCTGCCGAGATGCGCGGTGTCGCGATCACCGGCGACTCGACCGGCGGCTGGCACCGCATCCGCGCCCCACACACCACGCTCCGCCAGGCCGTCAACACCTGCAACCGGCACGCCGACAAGACCCCGGACCTGCCCGCCCTGGCCCCCTTCCGGCCCGCCCTCGGCATCCCGGCCCCGGCCGATGCCCCGGCCGTGGAGTCCATCCCGGCCACCGCCTGAACCCTCCCCTGTTCCACGGTCGGCGCGACCGCTTCGCGCCAGGTCCCTACCCGGCCCATGCCCGATAAGGAGATCACCCGCCATGTGCCCGAACTGCGAGGACTTCGTCCTGACCGTGGCGATGCTCGGCCAACTCGCCCTCTACGCCGACATGTTCGGTGCTGACCAGGACTTCATCGACACCCTCGGCCCGTGCCTGGCCGCCTCGCTGCCGGAGCCGCCGCCCGGACTGTTCCCGCCCGGCTACGACCCCACCGAGGGCCCGGAGTACCCGGGTGAGGGGTGGACGCCGTGACCCGTTCGATCCGCCCGGACGCCGTCCTCGTGCAGGCTGTGATCGCCGGAGCCCTGTCCTTCGCCCACCTGCACGACCTCGCCGCCGCCTCCGGGCAGTCCGGCTGGAAAGCCTGGGCTTACCCCGTCTCGGTCGACCTGCTCCTGGTCGCCGCCTGGCGACGCTTGCGCTCGGACGGTCCGTCCCGGCTGGCCTGGTGCTGGTTCCTCATCGCCCTCGTCGCCTCGCTCGGAGCCAACATCGCCACCGCCGGATTCCTCGACCTCGACCAGCCGCCCGCCCTGCTCCGCCTCGGCGTCGCCGGATGGCCCGCCCTCGCCTTCCTCGGCGGCACCCTCCTCGCCCACTCGCCAACACCCCCCGGTGACCGGGTGCCGGTCCCGCCGGCACCCGCAGCCCCGGCCCCCGGACCCGTTCCTGAGCCCGAATCGGCTCCCGCACTGGAGCCTGAGACGGCCCCGGCTCTGCCCGCCGCCGACCAGGCTCCGGCTCCGGCGTCTGCTCCCGCGGTGCCGGTCCCGGCCGCGCTGGTCGACCACGCCCGCAAAGTCGCCGACGACCACCAGGCCCGCACAGGCAGCCGCATCGACACCGACACCTTGCGCGCCCGCCTCGGCGTCCCCGCCCCTCTGGCTGCCGCCATCGCCGCCCAACTCGCCTAACTGACAAGGAGATTGACCCATGGCTGCCCGCGATCACTTCCACTCCGTGATGAGCATCGGCCCGGTGCAGATCGGCACCCACCGCGACCGCCACGGCCAGACCAAACACGCCGCCGTGTGCAGCGCGGACGGCTGCGGCTGGTCCGCCGACTACACCAGCGCCTCCGCCGCCCAGCTCGCCGCCCGCACCCACCGCTGCAAGATCCGCTAGGAGGCACCCCGTGCAGGTTCCGCTCTGGTTCGCGCTGCTCGTCGTCGGCTACCTCGGCGTCAAGCTCATCCGCCCGCCCGCCTGGCTCGTCGCCGTACTCCTCCTCGGCGGCTTCCTCCTCGCCGACAGCGTCCTCGCCCCCGCCATCAACACCTTCGTCAAGTAACCCGCCACAGAAGGGAGTTCAACCATGCTCCGCCCGAAGATCCCGACCATGCCCACCCCGACCGGCCGCGTCACCCCACCCGCCGTCGTCGTCGAGCCGACCACCGTCACCCCCGGCAGCCAGACCCCGGTCCCGCCGCCCGTCCCGGTGGCTGCGGCGTCTTCCCGGCCGATCGTGCAGCTCACCCCCGGCACCGCGCTCGCCCTCGTCGGCGGCGGCACCGCGGTCGTCCTGGCGGTCGGCGCCGTCCTGGTCTCCATGCTCCTCGCGGTCGCCATCACCGGCGCTTCGCTCGCCGTCGTCGCCGTGGTCGTCCGCTCCATCCTCGCCAGCGACAACCGACGTTGACCGGCCCCCGGAGCGGCCTTAACCGCCAAGTCTCGTCCGCTCCGGGCGCCGTCCCACTCCGAACCAACGATCCGGAAGGAACCTCCATCATGACCGGCCCCAACCAGGCCACCGCCACAACCGCGCGGATCTGCCCGAACTGCGACGGCTTCGCCACCGTCGCCGTCACCCTCGGCGGCCGCGACCGGCACGGCCACCTGCGCACCATCACCGCGCACTGCCCGGCCTGCAACGGTCTCGGCGTCACCCGCCCCCGCCGCATCCGGGAGGGTGCCCGTGTCTGACACACAGCTCGACCCGACCACCCTCGGCGACCTGCTGAGGGTGGCTTCGGCCCCCGACTATGACCGCTGGCAGGACCAGGTCCGCCGCACCGGCGGCTGCTCCGACCCGATCCACCTGACCGGCTGGGTCCTGCACAAGGACAAGACCACCGGCGAGACCCTGCACCACTACTCCACCGAGTCCGAACCGGGCGGACGTCTCCGCGTCGCCTGCGGCAACCGCCGTGCGTCCCGCTGCCCGTCCTGCGCCTGGACGTACGCGGGCGACACCTACCACCTGATCCGCGCCGGACTCGCCGGAGACGACCTCCGCGACATCCCCGCCACCGTCCGCGACCACCCGCGCGTCTTCGCCACCTTCACCGGCCCGTCCTTCGGCCCGGTCCACAACCGCCCTGACCGAGGCACCTGCCGCTGCGGCACCCGCCATGCCACCGACGACCCCGCCCTCGGCACCGCCCTCGACTCGGCGACGTACGACTACGCGGGCGCCGTCCTCTTCAACAATCATGCGGGCGACCTGTGGCAGCGTTTCACCACGCGCCTGCGTCGTGAGATCGCCGCCCGCGCTGGACTTACCCGCCGCGAACTCGCCGACCACGTACGCATCTCGTACGGCAAAGTCGCCGAATTCCAGAAGCGCGGCGCCCTGCACTTCCATGCCGTGATCCGCCTCGACGGCCCGGACGGACCCGACTCTCCGCCGCCCTCCTGGGCCAGCACCGACCTGCTCACCGATGCGATCCGCGCCGCCGCCCGGCACTCCTACACCTCGGTCTCCGTCCCGGCCGCCGCCGACCAGCCCGCCCGCGCGTTCCAGTGGGGCCGACAGCTCGACGTCCGGCCCGTGAAGGCCTTCGGGGACGGCTCCGACCTGACCGAACAGGCCGTCGCCTCCTACGTCGCCAAATACGCCACCAAAGCCGCCGAGAACACCGGCACCCTCGACCGCCGCATCGGCGAACTCTCCGAACTCGACCGCCACGGCGTCCCCGACCACACGCGCCACCTGATCGAAGCATGCAAGACCCTCGATCTGCTCTACCCGGACCGCCGCCTCTGGGCCTGGGCCCACATGCTCGGCTTCCGCGGCCACTTCAGCTCAAAGTCACGCCGCTACTCGACCACCCTCGGGGAGCTCCGCCAGGCCCGAGCCGACTTCCGCGCCGCCCAAGAGCGCGAAGCCCTCGGCCTGGACGACATCGAGCCGAACACCGTCCTCGTCCTGAGCGACTGGCAGTACGCCGGCCATGGCCACACCCCCGGCGAGTCCGCCCTCGCGGCCACCATCGCCCGCGACCTACAGCTCAACCGCGAAACAGCCCGAGAGGCAATACGCGACCAACTCGACCTGGAAGGAGCCGCAGCATGACCACCGCCACCCCCGAACTGCTGACCGTGCCCGACGTCATGGCGCGGCTCAAGCTCGGACGCTCCAAGGTCTACGACCTGATCCGTTCGCACCGCTTGGTCTCGATCAAGATTGACGGCGCCCGCCGCATCCCCGCCGACGCAGTACGGGATTTCATCCTCGGCCAGATCGAGGAGGCTGCCTGATGGCCAGTCAGCGCAAGCGCAACCCCAACGGCGCGGGCACCATCACCAAGCGCAAGGACGGCCGCTATCAGTGCGCGGTCTACGTCCTCCAGCCGGACGGCACCCGTGCCCGCAAGTTCGCGTACGGCAAGACATGGCAGGAGTGCGACACCAAGCGTCGTGAACTGCTGGCCAAGGTCGACCAGGGCGTACCCGTGCCCACCCGCTCGGCGAAGCTCTCCGACTGGCTGCCCTACTGGCTGGACAACATCGTCAAGCCCCGCCGGAAGCTCAGCACCTACGACAAGTACGAGACGCACGTCAGGCTCTACCTCGTGCCCATGCTCGGCTCCAAGCGGCTCGAATCCCTCGGCGTCGCCGACGTCCGACGCTTCCTGACCCAGCTGGAGCACAAGACGACAGCGGCCACGGCCAAGGAGTCTCACCGGGTGCTGCGTACGGCCTTGTCCGCTGCCTGCCGGGAAGAACTGATCGCACGGAACGTTGCGGGCCTCGTCGAGCCGCCCCGGGCCTCGTCACGTGAGCTGAGTCCCTGGACGCTCGACGAGACCTTGGACTTCCTCGCCGCCTCTCGGAAGGACCCGCTGTACGCGGCCTTCGTTCTCGCCATCGCCATGGGGCTGCGGCGCGGTGAACTCGTCGGGTTGCGCTGGACCGACGTAGACCTGGACAAGCGGGTCCTGTACGTCCGCCAGCAGACCCAGCGACGGCGCGGGGTCCTCTACGACGACGACACCAAGAACCGCCGCAACCGTGCCCTTCCGCTCCCGGCCATGTGCATCGCCCCGCTGCGCTGGCACCGGATGCGGCAGGTGGCTGCCAAGCAGCGCGCGGGGGAGCCGTGGGATGACGGCGGCTACGTCTTCGTCACCCGGAACGGCCGTCCGGTGGAGCCGCGCAACATGTACCGCTCCTTCACCCGCGTCGCCCAGTCCGCCGGCCTCCGCGTGATCCGGCTGCACGATGCCCGGCACGGGTGCGCCACGCTGCTCACCGCCGCCGGGGTGGCTCCCCGCGTGGTGATGGAGATCCTCGGGCACAGCCAGATCAGCATCACCATGGACGTGTACACGCACGTCGTACAGGACACCCAGCGCGAGGCCATCAGCCACATGGACCGGCTGCTCAAGAGGCGGCCCGGTCGTGAGTGACCGCCCCGGTTGATGTCAGAAGTGGATGTCAAAGGCCCCGGACCATGATCGGTCCGGGGCCTTTGCGCTGGTGCCCCCGGCAGGATTCGAACCTGCGACACCCGCTTTAGGAGAGCGGTGCTCTATCCCCTGAGCTACGAAGGCAGGGCGTGGTCGTGTTGGCCACTGGCGTCAGCGTACCGGATCTCGTCGGTGGGGGTGGGGAGTCAGGTCGGGGGGACGTGGGTGAAGCGGGAGGCGGTGTGGAGGTCGGTCTGGATGTGGGTGGCTGTGGCGGTGAGGGCGGGGAGGAGGTGGGTGACGCAGTCGTCCAGGGTGCGGCGGGCCGCGTGGGTGGAGATGTTGATGGCGGCGATGACCTGGCCTGTGCGGTCTCGGATGGGGACCGCGATGGAGCGGAGGCCTGATTCGAGTTCTTCGTCGGCCAGGGCGTAGGGGTGGGAGGGGGCCGACGGCAGTAGTGCGCGGCCGAGGGAGGTTGCCCGGGCGGGAAGGCGGGTGCCCACCGTGATGTCCGGTGAGAGGACTCGGCTCGTGGTGGCTCTGGCCGTTAGTTGGATCATGGGCTCCCTCCTGCTCGCGGACGGCTCCGGGGGCACCAGTACCGCCATGGCCGTCGACTCCCCCACCTGGTTCGCCAGCGCTCTGAGGTGCCAAGTGGCCAGCTGGGGCAGGGTCGTGCGGGAGAGGGGCGGGAAGCCGAGGGAGAGGACGCGGGGGGTGAGGGTGAAGGTGCGGCGGTCGGGGGACGTGGCCATCAGGCCCAGGTGTTCGTAGGTGATCAGGGCTCGTCGCGCTGTTGCACGGGCCAGGCCCGTCGCCTTCGCCAGTTCCGCCAGGGTCAGGTGCGCGCGGCCCTCGCCGAAGGCGGTCAGGACCGTGAGGCCACGGGCCAGGGATTCGACGAAGCCGCGGCCGAGTTGGGTCTTGGACGCCGTCGTCCAGGTCGCCAGGCCGGACGGGTGCGGGCCGGGAGACGTCGGCGGCGCGTCGCGCAGATCCGTTTCCATCGCCGTCACCGCCTCCCGCAGGCGGGGGAGCAGGGTGTCGCGCAGGCCGGTCGCCGTGTGGCGGCTGGTGTGGCTGACGACGTTCGCGGCGCAGGCCACCCGGCCCGTCGCCGGGTCCCGTACCGGTACGGAGACGGCCACCAGGCCCGGTTCGATCAGTTGGTCGTCCAGGGCGTAGCCGTCGGTTGCCGCCTGTGCGGAGCGGTGGGGGAAGTCCCCGTCGGTATCGGAGGCGGCGCCTGACTCGTGCCTTGTCCGGGGGACCGCCGGGAATCCGGTGTCCTCCGGGTCCGCTGCCCTGCGCGCGCGCCACCGCGTCCAGTCCGCCTCCGTCCAGTCCGCCGCGAACAGTGGGCCCGGCGCGGTGCGTTCGGCGGGGAGGAGGTCGCCGATGCGGAAGCTGAGGGACATCGCGCGGCGGCGGGTGGCCTGGTGGATGAAGCGGATGCCGTCGCCGTCGGCGACCGCCAGCGACACCGACTCGTCGAGCTCGTCGGCCAGGGCGTCGGCGCGGGCGTCCAGCAGCGCGGGCAGGTGGAGGGCGGCGAGGTAGGCGTTGCCGAGTTCCATCACGGGGGGCGCCAGTACGACTTCCCGGCCGTCGGGACGTACGTACCCCATGTGCTCGAGCGTCGCCGTGATCCGGTCCACGGTGGAACGGGCGAGGCCGGTGGCCCTCTCCAGCGCGCTCGGGCTGAGGGTGCCGCCCGCCTCGGTGAGCTCTCGCAGTACGGCGATCCCGCGGATCAGAGGGGTGACCGCCTCCGCCGGTGGCTCGGCGGTGCCCGCTGCGCCCTCGGTCCGTGCGGCTCCTGCGGCTTCCGCGGTGCCCCGCGGGGCGTCGGCGTCCAGTGCGGTGTTCGCGGGCATCGGCTCCGGCTCTCCGGTACGGCGGCGGTCTCCGTGCGACCGTCGCGGTACGGCGGCCACGTTGCGACCGTCGCGGTACGGCGGTCTCGGCACGCCTACCGTAATCCCAAGCGGTCCGGCGACCCCGTGGTGTGGCTAGCTCCGCGTCACCCGCACCCGGTAGTCCCCGGCCGAGTTCCCCTCGGTCACCTTCACGGTGATCCCCCGCAGCGGGTCCTTGAAGGTCTCCCCGGGGCCGAAGGGCGCGTCGGAGAGTTCGGCGTGGACGTTGGGGCTGCTGGTGCAGCCGCCGGAGTGGCCGTGGGCGTCGTAGACCTTGATGGGGCCGCTGCCGGTGTCGACGTTCGCGTCGACCTTGTAGACGAGGATGCCGGGGCTGCACACGGTCTCGTCGTTGCCGCCCTGGGCGCGCAGTTCCAGGGCGTAGCCGCTGTGGCCGCTGACCGGTATGAAGACGAGTTTGCGTCCGCCGGTGCGGTACAGCGGGGTCAGTTCGTACTCGGTGGTGCCGCGGGCCGCCGCGCAGCTGACCTGGGCGGGGTCCAGCCAGCCCAGTTTCCACTTGTGCCAGGCGAGCAGGTCGTTCCCGGCGCCCCAGTCCTCGCTCATGATGTCCCAGTGGCCGACCGCGCCGCCGCCCTCCTGGGTGTAGAGGTCGGGCAGGCCGAAGACGTGGCCGTTCTCGTGCGGGAGCACGCGGTAGCCGGTGAGGGCGTAGGAGCCGGATCCGTCGTCCTGGCGGGAGTAGACGAAGGAGGCGTTGGCGACCGGTGTTCCGTCGGCGACCGGCGCCTCGGCGTTGCCGGCGAACGTCACCGACAGGACCGTGTCCAGGGCGGGCGGGCCCGCGTTGGGGGTGATCAGCACGTTCAGCAGGTCGTACGAGTGGAAGTCCACTGCGGGGTCGGCGGCGGCCACGATGTCCTGGACCAGCCGGCGGTAGCCGGGGTCGAAGGGGGCGCCGCGCTCTATGCCGTAGGCCTTGAACGGTTTCGGCATGCGCAGCCAGTCGGTGACCGGTGTCTCGGGGCGGTAGTCGAGACGGCCGTAGGAGGCGGTGTGGAACCACTCCTGGGTCTGCGGGAAGAACTCGTGGAAGCGGTCGAGGGCGCGGCCCTGGCCGGGCGCGTCGGAGAAGTCGACCATGAGGGTCAGGGCACGGACGGTGCCGGTGGAGCGGGCGTAGCCGCCGGGCGTCGGTATGCCCTCGGTCATCTGGACGTCCGGCCCGCCGCTGATCATGCAGCGGGCGAGGGCGGGGGAGCGGGCCAGGGCGACCGGTCCGGCTCCGGCGGCGGTGGAAGCATCCGTGAGGTGTCCCGTGCCCGCCGAGGTGCTGACCGCGAGGGTCAGCGTGGTCACGGACGCGAGGGCGGCCACACGGCGCGGGCGTATCCGGTGTGCGCCCGGCGCACGCCGGCCGCTGGACGACTGCGGCTGCATGCAGGGACCTTCCGCTCCAGGCAGCCGCCGGTCGCCGACTGCACCCTTTCGATCACCCTGTGTCAGAGGGGTGCTGGGCGCGCGTTGGAGGAGACCGATCGTGGGTTTCTCGCCGGTACGCGAGCGGGGGGAGGGGGGAGGGCGGACGTGGAGTGATCCAGCTCACACACATATTCCTGCCGAGCCGGAAATAACCGGGGACTGTTTCCCCGTTTAGCCCTGTGTCCAAGCGAAACGGGGACTCATCCCCCGGATCGCCTCACCCGACGAGCTCACCCGACGAGTCAGGAGTACGCCGTGCCCACCGCGACCCCCGTGCAGCGCAAGGTGACCCGGCCGCGCGCCGACGCCCTGCGCAACCGGGAGCGGATCATCACAGCCGCCCGGGAGATGTTCGTCGAGTACGGCCCCGACGTGCCGCTCGACGAGATCGCCCGCCGGGCCGGTGTCGGCAACGCCACGGTGTACCGCAACTTCCCGGACCGCGACGCCCTGGTCCGGGAGGTCGTCTGCTTCGTCATCGACCGTACGGCGCGCGCGGCGGAGGAGGCTCTCGCGGAGACGGGGGACGCCTTCGCGGCTCTGGAGCGTTTCGTGCACACCGCCGCCGACGAGCGGATCAGCGCGCTGTGCCCGATGGTCTCCACCACGTTCGACCAGAACCACCCCGACCTCGAAGCGGCCCGCAAGCGGGCCGAGCAGACCGTCGAGGAAGTCATGGACCGCGCCAAGGCGGCCGGCCGGCTCCGCCCCGACGTCTGTGTCGGCGACCTGATGCTCGCCGTGAACCAGCTCAGCCGGCCCCCGGCCGGTGCGGACTGCATCAGCATGGACCGCTTCGCCCACCGACTCCTGCAGCTGTTCCTGGACGGGCTGCGGGCCCCGGCCCGCTCCGTACTCCCGGGTACGGCCGCGACCATGGAGGACTTCCGGCAGACCTGACCGATGAGTTCCGGGCCGTACACCGGTCGAACCCCGTAACAGCCGACCTCATAACAGCCGACCTCCGGCCGCCGTGCGCACGGCGAGCCGCCGATGCCCTCATGCCTTTTTCCTTACGGCGTCCAGGACGTTACTCATGACGTCCCCGACGTGCTTTACGACGTCTTGAAGTGAGTATCCCCATGTCAGAAACAGCCCCGGCCACCCTCGGCACCGCCGACCCCAACCGCTGGAAAGCGCTCGTCTTCATCGCGCTCGCCCAGCTGATGGTCGTCCTCGACGCGACCATCGTGAACATCGCCCTGCCCTCCGCCCAGCAGGACCTGGGCATCTCCGACGGCAACCGCCAGTGGGTCGTGACGGCGTACGCCCTGGCCTTCGGCGGTCTGCTCCTCTTCGGTGGCCGGATCGCCGACCTGTGGGGCCGCAAGCGGGCCTTCGTCATAGGTCTGGCCGGCTTCGCCGCCGCCTCCGCGCTCGGCGGTGCCGCGACCAACGGCACGATGATGTTCGGCGCCCGCGCCCTCCAGGGCGTCTTCGGCGCCATGCTCGCCCCCGCCGCGCTCTCGCTGCTCGCCGTGATGTTCACGGACGCCAAGGAGCGTGCCAAGGCGTTCGGCATCTACGGTGCCATCGCCGGTGGTGGCGGCGCCGTCGGCCTGATCCTCGGCGGCTTCCTCACCGAGTACCTGGACTGGCGCTGGACCTTCTTCGTGAACGTCCCCTTCGCGGTGGTCGCCGCGGCCGGTGCCTACTTCGTCATCCGTGAGCCGGAGGGCGGCCGCAACCGCTCCGCGCTCGACATCCCGGGTGTGGTCCTGTCCACGCTCGGCCTGGTGTCCCTGGTCTACGGCTTCACCCGCGCCGAGTCCGACGGCTGGGGCGACTCCCTGACGGTCGGCATGTTCGTCGCGTCCGCCGTGCTGCTGCTCGCCTTCGTGGTCGTCGAGTCCAGGGTCGCGGCCCCGCTGCTGCCGCTGCGCGTGGTCACCGACCGCAACCGCGGTGGCATCTACCTCTCGCTGGGCCTCGCGATCATCGCGATGTTCGGCCTGTTCCTCTTCCTGACCTACTACCTGCAGGTCGTGAAGGGCTACTCCCCGGTGAAGACCGGATTCGCGTTCCTGCCGATGATCGCGGGCATGATCACCGGCTCCACCCAGATCGGCGCCCGTCTGATGACCCGGGTCCCGGCCCGGCTGCTGATGGGCCCTGGCTTCCTGGTCGCCTCGCTCGGCATGCTGCTGCTGACCCGGCTGGAGATCGGCTCGTCGTACGCGACCCTGCTGCTGCCCGCGATGCTGCTGCTCGGCCTCGGCATGGGTACGGCGTTCATGCCGGCCATGTCCCTGGCGACCACGGGCGTCGAGCCGCGGGACGCCGGTGTGGCCTCGGCGATGGTCAACACGTCGCAGCAGGTGGGCGGTGCGATCGGTACGGCCCTGCTGAACACGATCGCGTCCTCCGCGACCACTTCGTACATCAAGGACCACATGGCGACCGCGGCCACCAAGCCGCAGCAGCAGCTGGTCCAGCTCCAGGGCATGGTGCACGGCTACACCAACGCCATCTGGTTCGCGGTCGGCATCCTGGTGCTCTCCGCCGCGATCGTGGTGACCTTCGTCAACGCCGGCAGCCCGGGCTCCGGCGCGGTCGCCTCCGGTGACGGGGTCGAGGACGAGGCCGCGGTGCCGGTGATCGCTCACTAGGCAGGGCGCCGCGGCTCCCTCAGGCAGCGCGCCGCGGCTCCCTCAGCGGAGCCACGGCAGGTCGGCACCCGCTTCGTCGGGCTGAAGGCCCTCGGCGACGATCTCCATGATCTCGCCGAGGGTCTTCTGCTGTTCCGGGGTCAGGCGCTCGAAGAGGGCCTGGCGTACGGCGGTGACATGGCCCGGCGCGGTGCGCCGCAGCACCTCGTACCCCTCCTCGGTCAGCACCGCGAACTGGCCGCGCTTGTCGGAGGGGCAGTCCTCGCGGCGTACCCAGCCGTTCTTCTCCAGGCGGGCGATGGCGTGCGAGAGGCGGGAGCGGGTGATCTTGGCCCTCATGGCCAGCTCGGTCATCCGCAGCCGGCGACGCGGGGCCTCGGCGAGTCCGACGAGCAGGCCGTAGTAGACGTGCGGCATTCCGGCGTCGCGCTGCAGCTGACGGTCGAGGAAGTCCTCCAGCAGCGTGGTGGCGTGCAGGTACGAGCGCCAGACGCGCTGCTCCTCGTCGGTGAGCCAGCGGTGCTCGTCGGCGGATTCGGATGCCGTGTTCATGCGTCCCACTGTACGGGGTGCCTTCTTGAAGCTTAAACAAGTGTGGCCTACACTGTTCGGTAGAGCTTGAGAGTTAAAGCAATCGTCGACGAGGGAGCCGCCTCATGTCTGCCACCGCGCCGGAGCGCATGCCCGCCCTCTACCTCAGCCACGGTGCCCCGCCGCTCGCCGACGACCCCGTCTGGCCGGGGCAGCTCGCCGCATGGTCCGCCGACCTGCCCCGCCCCAAGGCGATCCTCATGGTCTCCGCCCACTGGGAGGAGGCACCCCTCGCCCTCGGTGCGACGACGACCGTCCCGCTCGTCTACGACTTCTGGGGGTTCCCCGAGCACTACTACCGGGTGAAGTACGAGGCCCCCGGCGCACCGGAGCTCGCCGAGTCCGTACGCAAGCTGCTGCGCGCCCCCGGTATGCCCGTGCAGGACATCCCGGACCGCGGTCTCGACCACGGTGCCTACGTCCCCCTGGTGGAGATGTTCCCCGCCGCCGACATCCCGGTCCTGCAGATCTCCATGCCGACCCTCGACCCGGTGCGCCTGATGGAGATCGGCCGCAGGCTCGCCCCGCTGCGCGACGAGGGTGTGCTGATCGTCGGCTCCGGCTTCTTCACCCACAACCTGGCCGCGCTGCGGCACGCGGGCAACGGGGTGCCCAGCTGGTCCTCCGAGTTCGACGACTGGGGACGGCGTGCGCTGGAGACCCGCGACTGGGACGCTCTGCTGGACTTCCTCGACAAGGCCCCCGCGGGCCGCTACGCCCACCCGCGCACCGAGCACTTCGCCCCGCTCTTCGTCACCATGGGCGCGGCGGAGGCCGGCGATGAACTCGACGCGCAGAAGTCCGTGATCGACGGCTTCTGGATGGGCATGGCGAAGCGGTCGGTGCAGTTCGGCTGAGCGGCGGCCCGCGGTCGGCCGGGCGGCTGGGGATGCCGACCGCGGGCCGGGTCGACCGTGGGGTCAGAGCTCCTTCTCGTACCAGGCGACGTCCCAGTACCGGCCGAACTTGCGGCCGATCTCCCGGTAGGTGCCGATGTGGCGGAAGCCGAAGCGCTCGTGCAGCCGGGTGGACGCCTCGTTCGGCTGTGCGATACCCGCGTAGGCGCGATGCAGGTCCTGGCCGGACAGGGCCTCGAAGAGGGCCTTGTACAGCAGGGTGCCGATGCCGCGGCGGCCGGCGTGCGGTGCGAGGTAGACGGTCGTCTCCACGGACGTGCTGTACGCGGGCTTCGGCCGGTGGGGGCTGGACGTGGCGTAGCCCAGAATCTCCTGGGACTCCGCGGCCACGGCAACCATCAGGCGGTACGGGCCGTCTTCCGGGTGGGAGAGCAGCCAGGGGCGACGCTCCTCGGGCGTGAACGGCGTGATGTCGAATGTGATGGGCGTCTCACGCACGTAGTGGTTGTAGATGTCGGTGAGGGCTTCGAGGTCACCCTCGGTACCCGGCCTGACCTGCACCTCTGCACGCTCTGAGAGCATTGCACCTCCCTGTGTGGCCGGACAGGGTACTGCATGATCAGAAAAAACGAGGGGTGGGTTGGGAATTCTGTCCGGATTCCAGTCGTTGTTTCCTTCGGATGCCGGGCACCCGAGGAGAGTCCCAACCGTTCCACCCGCGGAGTGCCGAGTGTCCGCCTGGACCACCCGCTGACCCACCATCGCAAGGGAGCACGCATGGCAACCCGTGCCGTCGCCCGTCGTCAGTCCGCCACCGGCGAGACGACCGACGCGGCAAGCAGTGTTCGCGCCCATGGCGGCGAGATCGCCGACCGCGACCTGGTCGGCATGTACCTCGACGAGATCGCACGGACACCGCTGCTCGACGCCGCCAAGGAAGTCGACCTGTCCCAGACCATAGAGGCGGGCGTGTTCGCACGGCAGATCCTCGACGGGTACGAGGAGTCCAAGACGGACGCCACCCGTGAGGAGCTCGAGGCCCTGGTCGCCGAGGGGGAGCGCGCCAAGGACGTGTTCATCCGCTCCAACCTGCGCCTGGTCGTCGCCGTCGCACGCCGTTACCCCCGCAGCGGACTGCCCCTGCTCGACCTGATCCAGGAGGGCAACGCGGGCCTGGTGCGGGCCGTCGAGAAGTTCGACTACCGCAAGGGCTTCAAGTTCTCGACCTACGCCACCTGGTGGATCCGGCAGGCGATCACCCGCTCGATCGCGGACCAGTCCCGCACCATCCGGCTGCCCGTCCACCTCGTGGAGGAGCTGGGCCGCATCCGGCGTGTGCAGCGCGAGTTCAACCGGGAGAACGGCCGTGAGCCGGAGCCCTCGGAGATCGCCGCCGAGCTCGGCTCGACGCCCGAGCGCGTCACCGACGTGCTCGACTGGGCCCGTGACCCGGTCTCGCTGAACATGTCGGTGGACGACGAGGGCGAGACCCAGTTCGGCGACCTGCTCGAGGACACCTCCGCGGTGTCGCCCGAGCAGTCGGTGCTTACGCTGCTGCGCAGCGAGGAGCTGGACGATCTGATCGGCCGCCTCGACCAGCGCACCGCCTCCATCATCAAGATGCGCTACGGCATCGAGGACGGCCGCGAGCGCACGCTGACGGAGGTCGGCAAGGAGCACGGTCTGACCCGCGAACGCATCCGCCAGATCGAGAAGCACGCACTGCTGGAGCTGAAGAAGCTGGCCCGGAGCACCGGCTTCGACGCGGCCGCGTAGGGCGGCGGCGCAGGGCCTGCCCGGTGTGCCGATCGCCCCGGCGACCGCGGACGCGTACGCCGGGTGGCGGAAGACCGCGCAAACATGGCTCTGGAGCGCCGCTTCAACTCGTGGGGCCCCGGGAAAAACCCCTCGGGGCCCAGCAGTCCGCGGCCCTGACCCGCGCTCCCTCAGAGGGGGCACCTCCCAGCCGCCGTGAAGAGAGACGTGAGCGGAAACGTTCTCTCACCCTGATGCCACGTCCCGACGCACATCCCCCCCGGCGCCGGGACCTTCCCAGAGCCGGGCTTCGGTGCCTGTCCCCCCGGGTGCCGGAGCCCGGCTCCTCGGCGTCACGCGGGCATGCCGGGGCGGCGGGGCGGCGGGGCGGCGGTCCACCCCGTACCTGAACCCCGGGGTGAACCGCGGGCATGCCGGGGCGGCGGGGCGGCGGTCCACCCCGTACCTGAACCCCGGGGTGAACCGTCGGACCATAGATTTTGCCACACGGGTATGGCGCACCGCCGGTGGCACGAACTCCTCACAGGCACCCCGCCCTGCTCAGGCGCCCGCCCAACTCCCTCACGCAGGTGAGGAGTTCCTCGGGCCGCCGGACGACGAAGTCGCAGCCCACCATCGCCAGCCGCACTGCCAGCCACTCCATGGGGCCCCCGGACGTTCCGCGCACCACGCACCTCGCGGAGCCCACCGCCTCCGGTCGGCCCACCCAGGCCGGCACCCGGGACGCGACGAAGTCCACCGACTCCGCGAACTCGACCTCGTACTCGTACGCGTCCTGCCGTCCATGAATGGACTGGCGCAGATACTCCGCCGCGCTCCCCGTGGGCAGCTCGCGCGGGGTGAACCGCGCCCCGGTCGCGAACGGATCGCTCACCCGGTCGACCCGGAACGTGCGCCAGTCGTCCCGGTTCAGGTCGTACGCCACGAGGTACCACCGCCGCCCGGTCGACACCAGCCGGTAGGGCTCGGCCAGCCGCCGCGACTCGCTGCCGTCCTTGGCCCGGTACGCGAACCGCAACCGTTCCCGGCCGGCCACCGTCGACGCCATCACGGTGAGCGTCTCCGGTGCGATGCTCGCCCCGTCCCCGCTGGTCAGCGGGGTGGTAGCGGCCTGCAGCGTGGAGACGCGGTGGCGCAGCCGGGCCGGCAGGACCTGCTCCAGTTTCGCCAGGGCGCGCACCGAGGCCTCGTCGACTCCCGCCACCGCGTGCCCGGCGCCCGCCCGCAGCCCCACGGCGATGGCCACCGCCTCCTCGTCGTCGAGCACCAGCGGCGGCATCGCCTTGCCCGCGACCAGCCGGTACCCGCCGTCGGCACCCATCGTCGCCTGTACGGGATAGCCGAGCTCGCGCAGCCGGTCGACGTCCCGGCGGACCGTGCGGCGGGACACCCCGAGCCGCTCGGCGAGCTCGCCGCCCGGCCATTCGCGGGGCGTCTGGAGGAGGGAGAGGAGCTGGAGGAGCCGGGCCGGGGTGTCCGTCGTCATACGTCAGAGGATGCCGCAGAACTAGGACATGATCTGACCTACTCAGTCTCTACCTTCGGTGCATGACCTCCTCCGAGACCCGTAAGCCCACCCCGCACGAGGCGGCCGACCGCCGTCGCTGGTTCGCCCTCGCGATCGTGATGACCGCCGCCTTCATGGACCTCGTCGACGTCACGATCGTCAACATCGCGATCCCGTCGATCCAGCAGGACGCGGGCGCCTCCTTCAGCCAGATCCAGTGGATCACCGCCGGTTACGCCCTGGCCTTCGCCGCCGGGCTGATCACCGGCGGACGGCTCGGCGACATCCGCGGACGCAAGCGACTGTTCCTCGTCGGCGTCGGCGGCTTCACCCTCGCCTCCGCGCTGTGCGGCTTCGCCGCGAACCCGGAGATGCTGGTCGCCTCCCGCATCCTGCAGGGTGCGATGGCGGCGATGATGGTGCCGCAGGTGCTGTCGATCGTGCACGCCACGTTCCCGGCGCACGAGCGCGGCAAGGTGTTCGGGCTCTTCGGCGCGATCGTCGGCCTCGGCGCGGTCTCCGGTCCGCTGCTGGGCGCGCTGCTGACCGAGTGGAACCTGTTCGGCCTCGAGTGGCGGCCCATCTTCCTGATCAACCTGCCGGTCGGTGTCGTCGCCCTCCTCCTCGGCCGCCGCTTCATCACCGAGTCCAAGGCCCCGAAGGCGCTGAAGCTGGACCTCGTCGGCGTCGCGCTGGTGACGCTGGGCCTGCTGATGCTGCTCTACCCGCTCACCCGGGGCCGTGAGCTGGGCTGGCCGCTGTGGGGCTACGTGTCGATGGCCGGCTCGGTCGGCGTCTTCGCGGCGCTGGTGGCGTACGAGCGGCGCAAGAGCGCGCGGGACGGGTCCCCGCTGGTCGAGCTGTCGCTGTTCCGGGTGAAGAGCTTCGCGGCGGGCATCGCGGTGCAGACCGTCTTCGGGGTCGCGCTCGGCGTGTTCTTCCTGGTGTGGACGCTGTACATGCAGGTCGGCCTCGGCTGGAGGCCGCTGCGGGCCGGGCTGACCGGCGTGCCGTTCTCGATCGCGGTCTCCATGGCGGCCGGGCTCTCGGTGCAGAAGCTGGTGCCCCGCTTCGGCCGCAAGGTGCTCCAGGCGGGCGCCCTGCTCATGGCCCTCGGTGTCCTCATCTACATGGCGGAGGCCCACCGGTACGGCCTCGCGATCGCCTCCTGGCAGATGGCGCTGCCGCTGGTCGTCATGGGCACCGGCATGGGCCTGATCGTCGCCCCGCTGACGGACGCGGTGCTCTCCGAGGTGCCGCGGGAGCACGCCGGTTCGGCGTCCGGCCTGATCAACACCGTGCAGCAGATGGGTAACGCGCTCGGGCTCGGCCTGGTGTCGGTGGTCTTCTTCGGTTCGATCGGCGACCACCTGACCCGCCCGGAGGTCGGCCCCGCCTTCGTGAACGCGTTCCAGCACGCGCTGGGCTGGGTGGCCGCGGTGATGGGCGTGATCTTCCTGCTGATGTACGCCCTGCCGAAGCGTCCGGCGCAGCATGTGGAGGGCGGCGCGACCGAGCTGCCGGCGCAGGACAGGGAGCGGGAACTCGTGTCCTGAGCTCGGACGGGGTCCGGAGGCGGGGTTCCGCTCCGGCCGGAGGCAAGGGCCCGGCGCCATCAGGTGCCGGGCCCTTCGGCCTGCCCCGATCGCGGCCGGAAGTCCGTTCATGCCCGAATGCGGTCCGAACCCGTTTACTTTTCGGACATCCGGGCGTAGCCTCCGAATGAAACCACACGTTCGGGCATGAGTCGGAGGCGAACGGACATGTACGCACCGGAGCGGCAGCAGGCGATCCTCCGGCTCGCCCGTGACGGCGGCCGAGTGGACGTGCTGTCGCTCGCCGAGGAGTTCCAGGTGACGGCGGAGACGATCCGCCGCGACCTGAAGGCCCTCGACCGCGCCGGCCTGGTCCGCCGGGTGCACGGCGGTGCCATCCCGGCCGGACGCCTCGACTTCGAGCCGGACCTCGCCGAGCGCGAGGGCACCGCCGCCGACGAGAAGGACCGGATCGCCAAGGCGGCCCTGGCCGAACTGCCGACCGAGGGCACGATGATCCTCGACGCCGGCACCACGGTCGCCCGCCTGGCCGGAGCCATCCCGCTGGAGGCCCGGCTGACCGTGGTCACGCACTCCCTGCCGATCGCGGCCCGTCTCGCCGACCACCCGGGCATCCAGCTCCATCTGGTCGGAGGACGCGTACGGCACCGCACGCGGGCCGCCGTGGACGCCTGGGCGCTGCGCGCGTACGGCGAGATCCGCGCCGACGTCCTGGTCCTCGCCGCCAACGGCTTCTCCGCCGAGCACGGTCTGACCACCCCCGACCTCGCCGAGGCCGCGGTCAAGCGCGCGGCGATCGCCGCCGCCCGCCGCGTGCTGCTGCTCGCCGACGCCACCAAGCACGGCCAGGAGCACTTCGCCCGCTTCGGCGACCTGAGCGACGTGGACCTGCTGATCACCGACAGTGGGCTGAACCCCGAAGACGCCGTCGCCATCGAGCGCGGCGGTACGGAAGTAGTGCGCGCATGATCCTCACCGTCACCCCCAACCCGTCCCTCGACCGTACCTACGAGGTCCAGGCCCTGAAGCGCGGCGAGGTCATCCGCGCCGAGACCGAGCGCATGGATCCCGGTGGCAAGGGCGTCAACGTGTCGCGCGCGGTGACCGCCGCCGGGCAGCGCACCGTCGCCGTCCTGCCCCTGGGTGGTGCGCCCGGTGCGCTCGTCGCCGAGCTGCTCGACGCGCAGGGCATCGAGGTCGCGCCGGTCCCGGTCGCCGGGGCCACCCGCTCCAACATCGCCCTCGCGGAGGCGGACGGCGTACTGACGAAGATCAACGCGCCCGGCCCTGAGCTGTCCCGTCAGGAGCAGGAGCTGCTGCTGGAGACGGTCCGCGCGCAGTCGGGCGACGCCGACTGGATCGCGTGCTGCGGCAGCCTGCCGCGCGGCCTCGCCCCGGCCTGGTACGCCGACCTCGTCGCGCGGGCGCACGCCGCCGGCAAGCGCATCGCCCTGGACACGTCGGGACCCGCGCTGCTGGAGGCGCTGCGGGAGCGCCCCGACGTCGTGAAGCCGAACGCGGAGGAGCTGGCGGAGGCCGTCGGGCGCCCCCTGGCGACCGTGGGCGACGCGGTGAAGGCGGCCGAGGAACTGCGCGAGATGGGCGCGCGGGCCGTGCTCGCGAGCCTGGGCGCCGACGGGCAACTGCTGGTGGACGCCTCGGGGGCCTGGTTCGGCAGCGCGCGGGTAGACGCGGTACGCAGCAACGTGGGCGCCGGCGACTCCTCGCTCGCCGGTTTCCTGATCGCCGGCGGCAGCGGTCCGGAGGCCCTCGCCTCGGCCGTCGCGCACGGCGCGGCCGCCGTCCAGCTGCCCGGCAGTGTCATGCCGACCCCCGCCGACCTGGACCCGGCGGCGGTGACGGTCACAAGGGAGGTCCCGGTGAACCGCGATCTGACGGAGCCGGTGT
Source organism: Streptomyces sp. NPDC001843 (assembly GCF_042891955.1). Lineage (NCBI taxonomy): Bacteria > Bacillati > Actinomycetota > Actinomycetes > Kitasatosporales > Streptomycetaceae > Streptomyces > Streptomyces sp. NPDC001843. The sequence continues at coordinate 134,056 of NZ_JBIATQ010000009.1, forward strand.
CATGAACGCACGTACGCCCCTGCTCGCCGCCCCGCCCCGGCTCCTCGCCGCCCCCTCCCGGCGCCCCGAGCTGAAACGGTTCGCCATGAAGCGGCGAGACGCCCCGTTACTCGCCGCGGCCACCGGCCGGCAGGGCAACCTGAGCCGCTCTGCCGGCCCGCGGAGGCGGGGCTTCCCCGGTCCCGCCTCCGCACCCACCGCCACCCCCCACCCGGCTTTCCCCCACCCCGCTTCCCCCCACAGCACCCCCGTCCCCACCCCCGCCCACCCCACCCCCCGGGCGATACGCGTGCTAAGGAGCCCGCGATGAGCGAGATGATCACCGCGGACCTGGTCGACCTCGACCTGTCCGCCGACACCAAAGAGGCGGCGGCGCGCGCCCTCGCCGAGCGCATGGTGGCCCTGGGCCGGGTGACCGACCTGGACGGCTTCCTCGCGGACGTGGCCGCCCGTGAGGCGCAGATGCCGACCGGCCTCGACGGCGGCATAGGCATCCCGCACTGCCGCAGCGAGCACGTCACCGAGCCGACCCTGGCCTTCGGGCGCAGCGCCGCCGGGATCGACTTCGGCGCGCCCGACGGACCCGCCGACCTGATCTTCCTGATCGCCGCGCCGGCCGGTGCCGACGACGCCCACCTGACGATCCTGTCCTCGCTGGCCCGGCAGCTGATGAACGCCGAGTTCACCTCCGCGCTGCGCTCGGTGGGCGACGCCGCCGCGGCGGCCGCGCTCATCCGGGGCGAGGAAGCGGCCGACGAGGCCGGCGCATCCGAAGACTCCGCTGCGGCGTCGGCGGCGGCCTCCGCCGACGCCGCAGCGGGCGGCACGGCCCCCGCCGGGACTCCCGCCGAGGAGCAGCGGCCGTTCCGAGTCGTCGCCGTCACCTCCTGTCCGACCGGCATCGCCCACACCTACATGGCGGCCGAGTCGCTGGAGACCGCCGGCCGGGAGGCGGGCGTCGAGGTCGTCGTCGAGACGCAGGGTTCGGCCGGCTTCACCCGGCTCGACCCGGCGGTGATCGCGGCGGCGGACGGCGTGATCTTCGCCCACGACGTGCCGGTGCGCGACAAGGACCGCTTCGCCGGGAAGCCGACCGTCGACGTCGGCGTGAAGGCCGGCATCAACCGGCCCGGCGAGCTGATCACCGAGGTCCGTCAGAAGGCGGAGCGCGGCGAGGTCACGGCCGCCGCCGCGCCCGGCACGCCGGTCGAGCGGGCCGGGGACGCCGGCGAGGGCTACGGCACCAAGCTGCGCAAGTGGCTGATGTCCGGCGTCAGCTACATGGTCCCGTTCGTCGCGGCCGGCGGTCTGCTGATCGCCCTGGGCTTCGCGATCGGCGGCTACCAGATCAAGTCGGCGCCCTCCGTCATGGACCACTTCGTGTGGACCCAGTCGCACAGCTGGGCGGCCCTGATGTTCCAGATCGGCGCGGTGGCGTTCGGCTTCCTCGTCCCGGTCCTGGCGGGCTACATCGCCTACGGCATGGCGGACCGGCCCGGCCTGGTCCCCGGCTTCGTGGGCGGCATGATCGCGTCCACGATCAACGCGGGATTCCTCGGCGGTCTGGCGGCCGGTCTGATCGCCGGTGGCGTGGTGATGGCCATCCAGAAGGTCCGCATCCCGGCGGCGTTGCGCGGCATCATGCCGGTGGTGGTGATCCCGCTGATCTCCTCGGCGATCGTCGGGTTCCTGATGTTCGTGGTCATCGGCAAGCCCATCGCGTCCGCACAGAAGGGCATGACCGACTGGCTGAACGGCCTCTCCGGCGCCAACGCCCTGCTGCTCGGCGCCCTGCTCGGCCTGATGATGTGCTTCGACCTCGGCGGCCCGGTCAACAAGGTCGCGTACACCTTCGCCACCGCCGGTATCGCGGTCTCCAACCCCAGTGACTCCGCGATGAAGATCATGGCGGCGGTCATGGCGGCCGGTATGGTCCCGCCGCTGGCGATGGCCCTGGCCACCACCGTCCGGGGCAAGCTCTTCACCCAGACCGAGCGGGAGAACGGCAAGGCCGCCTGGGTCCTCGGCGCCTCCTTCATCTCCGAGGGCGCGATCCCGTTCGCGGCGGCCGACCCGCTGCGGGTCATCCCGTCCTCGATGGTCGGCGGCGCGATCACCGGCGCCCTGTCGATGACGTTCGGCGCCACCCTGCGCGCCCCGCACGGCGGCATCTTCGTGGTCCCGCTGATCGGCAACGCGTTCCTCTACCTGATCGCCATCGCGGCCGGTGTGTGCGTCACCACGGCGATGGTGGTCGTCCTGAAGGGCATGCGCAAGCAGGCCGGTGAGGCCGCGGGCACCGGTGCCGCGGCCGGCGCGGCCACGGGGACGGCGGAGCGGAAGCAGCCCGTCGCGGCGTAACCGCCGTCGCTTCTTCGCCCTTTGGGATGCTGTGAGTCCTTCACGGCACCTGCGAGATACGTCACGGTCCGGGACAGAAGTCCCGGACCGTGGTGTGTACTGGGGCTTATGCCTGCGCACGTCTCGATCCACCAGCTCGTGGTGGTCACCCTCCTCGCTCTGGCGACCGCCGCCTGGGTGACCGTCGTGACGGGCGTCCTGCGCCGCCGCCGCTACGAGGCCGCCGCACGGCGCTCCGCCCGGTTCCCGCGCGCCCTCCCGGAGCAGCATCCGCACGCCCCGGAGCGGGAGTCGGTGGAACTCACCCCGGCGGAGCAGGACGCCTTCGCCGGTCTGATACGTCGGCTGCACAGGCCGTAGGCCAAGCCGCGGCGGGCTCGGCGGGCTCGGCAGGCCCGGCTCAGGCCTGCTGGGCCGCCCGCCGCTCCATGGCGTCGCGGGCCGCGTCCTCCGAGGCGTACACCTCGCACATGTGCCGTCCGTCGGGCGTCGCCGTGTGCTCGACCTCCCAGAGGGAGAGCTCCTTGCCATCGTGCAGCAGGAAGGCGTGCTCGTAGAGCGAGAAGCTGGGCGTGCCCCGGCCGGTCCGGCTCGGCCGGCCGAAGGCCTGGGTGATCTGGTGGGCGAACGCCGTGGACAGCAGCGCCACCGTCTCCTCGTCCGGCCGGTCCGCGTTCTCCGCGCGGCGCAGCAGCCGGCGCGCGTGGTCCGCCGAGTCGTCCGGGGCGTACAGGTGCCGCGGCTCCGGGATCGGTGACAGCTGGGTCAGGACCGGCAGCTCGAAGTCCGGCGTGTCCGGCGGCAGCGGCAGCCGGGACGTGGCGGCGCGCAGCTCCTCCTCGTCCACGTACACCTCGTGCTGCGGCTCGCTGCCGGGCGCGGTGTTGTGCACCAGCTCCCAGAGGGTGACCGCCGAGCCGTCGGCCAGCAGCCAGCTGTGCCGGTACGTCTCGCGGTGCAGCCCGGCGCTGTGGTGGGCGGAGTGCAGCGAACTGTCGTGCGCCAGCGGGCAGTCCAGCTGACGCAGGCACTCGTCGGGCAGCTCGAAGGAGTTCAGGGCACGGCCGAGGAGCCGCGCGAGGTGCTCCTCTGGAGACTCGGGCGACTCGGCTGGTTCGTACGCTGCCGTCTCGTACGGAACGCTCAAGGCTTCTCCCGGCGTTGCTGCATGTCACCTTGTGGGTGCATACCGTAGCCCCTCGGTCGGACATCATGTCCGGGAACCGAGAAAACGTATGCTTGGGAAACGCGCGGGCCGCGCGGAAAATTCCCGCACGGCCCGAGTTCCCCTCAAAGACCGCCGGTCAGGCGTCACTTCCCGCGGTCCACTCGCTCCAGGACATGTTCCAGCCGTTGAGCCCGTTGTCCGGGGCGACCGTCTTGTCCGGGGAGTTCTTGACGATCACGACGTCGCCGACGAGGGAGTTGTCGTAGAACCACTTGGCGGTCGTGGCGCCCTGGGCGCCCTGCACGTCCGCGAGCCCCACGCAGCCGTGGCTGGTGCCCGTGCGCCCGAACGGCGGATTTCCCTTGTCGTACCAGTAGTTGCCGTGGACGAAGGTGCCGGACTGGGTCAGGCGCATCGCATGCGGCACGTCCGGGATGTCGTACTCGCCGCCGAAGCCGACCGTCGAACCGTTCATACGGGTCTGCGTGAACTTCTCGGAGATCACCATCTGCCCGTTGTACGTGGTGTGCTCCGGGCTGCCCGCCGAGATCGGGACCGACCTCAGGGTCTTGCCGTCGCGGACCACGGTCATGGTCTGCGTGTTGACGTCGACGGTCGAGACCTGCGAGCGGCCGACGGTGAAGGTCACCGTCTTCTTCTGCACGCCGTAGACGCCGTTCGCGCCCTGGACACCGTCCAAGTCGATCTTCATCGTGACCTTGGAGCCGGCCTTCCAGTACTCCTGGGGCCGGAAGTCGAGCCGCTGCGCGCCGAACCAGTGCCCCACCACCTGCTGCCCGCTGCTGGAGGTGACGGTGATGTGCGACCGGACGGCCTTCTTGTCGGTGATGGCCTTGTCGAAGGTGAAGGACACCGGCATCCCGGCGCCCACCGTGGCGCCGTTGTCCGGCGTGTAGGTGCCGATGAAACTGTTCGACGTCGAGACGGTCGTGAAGATGGAGTTGGCGGCGGCCGTGCGCCCGCTGCCGTCCTTCGCGGTCGCCGATATCTGGTACTTCGTCCCGCGCTCCAGCTGCCCCTTCGGCTTCCAGCTGCTGCCGTCGGCCGTCACGGCACCCGGCACGGCCTGTCCCGACCCCGCCACGGTCATCTTCACGTCGGTCAGCTTTCCGTCGCTGACCTTCACGCCGGTGGCGTTGATGGACGCGCCGGTCGAGCCGTCCTTCGCCGAGATCACTATCTTCGCGGTCGACGTCTTGGCGGAGGTCTTGCCGCCCTTGCCGTCGCCGTTGTCGGCGCTGGCGTCACCGCCGCACGCCGTGAGGGTGAGGGCGCCGACCATCAGGGCGGCACAGGCCCCCAGTACGCGCCGCGCTGCAATGTCCGGCGTTGTCACGGGCTTCTCCAGGTTCTTGTGTGGTGCGTGATCAGCTTCGGTGTGTGATCGAAGAGGGAACCCGGGCCGGGAGGGGTTCCAGCCGTGCGCGCTGAAGGCCACCACGTGACAGAACCAGGACAATTACAGCCGCCCGCGGACCTGGAGCCGCGGAACGGGGATTCACCGGGCGCCGTACAGCTCCTCGTACGACGGCCACGACCCGCCCGGTCCGGACACCGGCTCGGCGGCGCGTACGGCGCGGGCGATCGCCCGGGTGACCAGGTCCGGGCAGGCCGCGAGGAGGGGGTTGAGCGCGAGCGGGTCCTCGCCGGCGAGCGGGCGGGCCCCCGTGGCCAGGGCGAACACGGTGTCGCCGTCGTTGAGGAGATGGACCGGCCGGACGGCGCGGGCGATGCCGTCGTGGGCCGTGCCGGCCAGCTTCTGCGCCTGCGCCTTCGACAGGTCCGCGTCGGTGGCGACCACCGCGAGCGTGGTGTTGAGCGGCGGCAGCGCGTTGCGTGCGGCGGACTCGGCGATGCGCCGGCGCGCGGCCTCGTGGACGTGCGCCTCCGGATACTCCACCCGCCCCTGGAAGAACTCCCCGTACAGCACCCCCGTTTCCGGATCCACCGCCGACCCGACGGCGTTGACCACCACCAGCGCGGCCACCGTGACTCCCGAGCCGAGCACCGTGCTCGCGGTCCCGATGCCGCCCTTGAGCGCGCCCACGACGGCGCCCGTGCCGGCGCCCACGCACCCCTGGGGCACCGGAGCGCCGGGCGCGCTCGCCGCGGCCGCCTCGACCGCCGCCCGCCCCGTGGCCGCGTCCGGCCGGGCGCGGAAGTCCCCGCCCCGACCGAGGTCGAAGACACAGGCGGCGGGCACCACCGGCACGACGTGCGCCGGATCCGCCCCGACCCGCACCCCGCGCCCGCGCTCCTCGAGCCAGGCCATCACGCCGGCCGCCGCGTCGAGCCCGTACGCGCTGCCGCCGGTCAGCACCACCGCCTCGACCTTCTGCACCATGTTGCGTGGGTCGAGCGCGTCGGTCTCCTTGGTGCCGGGGCCGCCACCGCGCACGTCCACGGCGGCGACCGCCCCGCCCTCCGGCGCCAGCACGACCGTGGTGCCGGTGAGCCGGCCGTCGCCGATCCTGGTCGCGTGCCCCACCCGGAGACCCGTGACGTCCGTCAATGCGTCAACTGTCATACGGGCCAGTCTGGCCCGGCCCGGGACACAGGGGGCCCGTACCCTGGAGGTATGAGCAGCGCCCCCGACCCCGAGCCCCGCGAGCCGAAACCCCGGCTGGTCTTCGACGACCCGTTGGACCAGCAGTCCTCGGACGACACCGACCGAGGATGGGGCGAGCGGTCGGAACCCGACGCCGCCGGTGACCTCAGGCGCTTCCTCGACGAGAAGCCGCCCCACCACCTCTGAACCGCCCCGCCGCCCGCGCGGGCGGCCGCTACCGCTCGCCGCGGTCCAGGGCCCGCTGGGCGACCAGCTCGTCGCGGATCTCCCTGAGCACGTCCAGCTCGGTCACCTGCACGACCTCCGTCGTGCCCTCCCGCGCCTTCCTGCGGGCTTCCACCCGGGCCAGGTACCTGGACATCGGCAGGACCATCAGGAAGTACACCACCGCACCGGTGATCACGAAGCTCAGGGTGGCACCGAGGACGGATCCCCACATCAGCCGGATGCCGTGTGTGCCCTTGCACGACGAGCTCAGGCACGAGCTGTAGTTGTCCAGGTTCTTCGTGCCGACCGTTCCGACCAGCGGGTTGATTATCCCCTTCACCACCGAGTTGACGATGTTCGTGAAGGCGGCGCCGATGACCACCGCGACTGCCAGATCGACGACGTTGCCGCGCATCAGGAACGTCTTGAAACCCTGCCAGACGCTCGGTTCGTTCTTCTCGATCACCTAGGGGCCTCTCTTCGCATGCACAGGCTGTGGAACAAAGCGCTCCGCAACCTACGGCACGCCCCGGTGCCCCTGTCCACCGCGATGACCCCGGCGGGCGGCTCAGCACAGGGTCACCGCCAGCCGTGCCGTCGCGCTCGCGCCGACGAGCCGTGCCGCGGTGCGACGCGGCACCGCGAGGACCACCAGCGCCCCGCTGTCGGCGGCACCGTCCAGGGCCTGCGGCACTCTAGTGACCCGGGCCCCACGGGCGACCACTCGGGCGTCACCGCCCGCGGCGGGATCCTCGGCGGCGATGACGTCGACCCGGTCACCGGGCCGCAGCAGCCGCACGGTGGCCGCGTCCGCGATCCGGACCGGAGCCGTCACCAGGCCGTCCGCGGGACGCCGTGGCACCGGGGCCGCCACCGGATGCCCACGGGCCCGCCCGGCGCGGTCCGGCTCCGGCCCGGTGCGCGGTCCGGCCGCCACCAGCGCGGCAGCGGTCACGGCGAGCCCGGCCGCCAGTGCCCGCCTGCGCTGCCGTACCAGCCGCTGCAGCTGATACCGCCCGCCGCGCACCCGCACCGGTGCGAAGTGCGGCACCTCCGACGTGGCGGGGGCGTCGGGGCCGGGCGGGTGCGGAAAGGGAAGGGCCCAGGAAGGACGGGAGGGAGAGGAGGGAGGGGAGGGAGGGGAGGGAGGGGAGGGAGGGGAGGGAGGGGAGGGAGGGGACGGCGAAGGGGACATCTGCACGGGGACCACCACCTGTGGCGAGGAGACGAGGAATCGGCCTGCGATGCCACGATGAGGCCTCGCGCCTAAGCTCGCCGGAGCCGGTGGACGACCGGCGGATTGTGGACAACCCCGCCACCCGAACGCGTACTTCCGCCACCGCGGCACCACGTCGCCCCGCCACCTTGCCGCTGCGGCACTACGGCAGCGCGAACCCCGGATCCATCCCGCCCAGCGCGTTCGCGCACAGGCAGTCCCGGCCCGCGGTGTCGGGCAGCGCCGCCACAGCGTCGAACAGCACGCCGCGCATCCGGTCCACGTTGGCCGCGAACACGCGCAGCACCTCCTCGTGGGAGACGCCCTCGCCGGTCTCCGCGCCCGCGTCGAGGTCGGTGACCAGGGTCAGCGAGGTGTAGCAGAGCTCGAGCTCACGGGCGAGCGCGGCCTCGGGGTGGCCCGTCATGCCGACCACGGACCAGCCCTGCGCCTGGTGCCACAGCGATTCCGCCCGGGTCGAGAAGCGCGGGCCCTCGACCACGACCAGCGTGCCGCCGTCCACGGGCTCCCAGTCCCGGCCGCGGGCCGCCTTCAGCGCGGCGGACCGCCCGGTGGGGCAGTACGGGTCGGCCAGCGACACGTGCACGACGTTCGGAATGGTGCCGTCCGGCAGCGGCAGCCCGTCGAAGTAGGTGTTGGCCCTGGACTTCGTGCGGTCCACCAGCTGATCCGGGACCAGCAGTGTGCCGGGCCCGTACTCGGGGCGCAGGCCGCCCACCGCACACGGACCGAGGACCTGGCGCACACCGACGGACCGCAGCGCCCAGAGGTTGGCCCGGTAGTTGATGCGGTGCGGCGGCAGATGGTGCCCGCGGCCGTGCCGGGGCAGGAACGCGATCCGTCGGCCGGCGACCTCACCGAGGAAGAGGGAGTCGCTGGGCGCCCCGTAAGGGGTGTCCACCTGGACCTCGGTCACGTCGTCGAGGAACGAGTAGAAGCCGGAGCCGCCGATTACACCGATCTCTGCGTTCGCCATGCGCAGCACACTAGTCGTACCGGCAGACGCCGAAGACCCCGCCGTCCATGACGGCAGGGTCCCGTAAGAGAAAGGTCAGGCGGCCGAGCTGCCGGCGGAGCTCGAGGCCGACGAGCCCGAACCGGACGAGGAGGACGTCGAGGACGACGAGGACGTCGAGGACGACGAGCCGGAAGCGGTCGACGAACCCGACGACTTCGAGGCCGGGCTGCTGCTCGACGAGGAGCCGCGGCTGTCGTTGCGGTAGAAGCCGGAGCCCTTGAAGACGATGCCGACCGCGGAGAACACCTTCTTCAGGCGGCCACCGCAGTTGGGGCACTCGGTCAGGGCGTCGTCGGTGAACTTCTGCACCGCCTCGAGGCCCTCGCCGCACTCGGTGCACTGGTACTGGTAGGTCGGCACTGTCTTCCTCCTGGCACTCTCACTCGATGAGTGCTAACGACGATCCATAGTGACGTATTCCCGGGGATCAGTCCACCGTGACCGGCGCGCGGTGACCCACGCCACGTGCGACCGTCCGGTTGACGGACCGGGTGGCCAGCAGCGACCGCAGCGCCACCAGGGTCGCCAGGGCCAGCAGGGTGCCGGCCGCCGGCACCAGGAAACCGGCGCCGTCCCACAGGCGGTCCTCCAACTGCCCGGCGACGGTGACGGCGGCCGCCTGACCGAGTGCGACCGCACCGGTCAGCCAGGTGAAGGCCTCGGTGCGGGCCGCCGCCGGGACCAGGCTCTCGACCAGGGTGTAGCCGGTGATCAGGGCGGGTGCGATGCACATGCCGACCAGCAGGCCGAGCCCGGCGAGGAGGAGCACCGAGTGGGCCGTCCACAGGGCGGAAGCGGTCAGCGCGAGCGCCGCGTAGCCGACGACCAGGCGGTGCTGCGGGGCGGTCTTCCACGCGAGCGCACCGCAGACGAGACCGGAGAGCATGTTGCCCGCGGCGAAGGTGCCGTACAGGACGCCGTTCAGGCCCGGCTCGCCGATCGACTCGGTGAACGCGGCGAGCCCGACCTGCATACCGCCGAAGACCGTGCCGATGCCGAGGAACGTCACGACCAGGACGCGCACTCCGGGGACGCGCAGTGCGGAGACGTGCTTCACGCGCGCGTGCCCGGCGTCCGCGCCCACGGCGGGCTGGGTGCCCTTGCTCGCGGCGAACAGCAGACCGCCCACCAGTGTCAGCCCCGCCTCGGTGACCAGGCCCGCCGCCGGGGCCACGGTGGTGCACAGGGCGGTCGCCAGCAGCGGGCCGACGACGAAGGTCAGCTCGTCCGTGACGGACTCGAAGGCCGCCGCCGTGGACATCAGGGGCGAGTCCTGCAGCTTCACGCCCCAGCGGGCGCGCACCATCGGCCCGATCTGCGGTACCGAGGCACCGGTCGGAACGGCCGCGGCGAACAGTGCCCACAGGGGCGCGTGGGCCAGGGCGAGCGCGGTCAGGGCCAGGGCCGAAAGGGCGTGCACGAGGACCCCGGGGACCAGTACCGCGCGCTGGCCGTAACGGTCGGCGAGGCGGCCGCTGTAGGGCGCGAACAACGCCATGGACACACCGGTGGCGGCCGCGGCGGCGCCGGCCGCTCCGTACGAGCCCGTGGTGTGCTGCACGAGGAGCACGATGGACAGGGTGAGCATCGCGAACGGCTGGCGTGCCGCGAAGCCGGGGAGCAGGAACGTCCAGGCGCCGCGGGTGCGCAGCAGTCGCCCGTATCCGGGGCGGGAGGAAGCCGGCGAGGTGCTCGACGGCTCGGTGGTGACCGTGGACTCCACGGCCCGTGCCTTTCTGCCGCCTGGTAGCGCTGCCCCTCATCCCGTCGGGGGGCGCCGAGAGCTGTCCTCTTGCGCGGAACTGCGGTAGATACCGGCACCCGTGATCAGGGTGTCCCGGCCGCCATACGGTCGCGCCAGCTCTGCATCAGGCAGAGTTGGTTCGATCAAGGTTGCATACAGCCTTCGTATACAGCCTTCATCGTACAGGGATCAAGCGGCGCACGGCTGTGAAGAAGAGCACCGTGCCCCGCTCTCACCTGGGATTCGCGCCGTTCATCCCCAGCCAGCCGGCGAGCTTGCCGCCCCTCGCGACCGCGCGCAGGCGCCGTTCCGCCGCGTCCCGGACCGGGTCGGTGGCGACCACGAGCAGTTCGTCCCCGTGCCGCAGCACCGTGGTGGGCAGCGGAACAAACGATTTTCCCTCGCGGACGACGAGAGTCACGGCGGCTCCGGCCGGCATGCGCAGCTCGTGCACCTCGACACCGTGCATCCGCGAGCCCTCGGGGACCGCCACCGACAGCAGGTGACCGCGCAGCCGCTCCAGGGGCGCCGACTCGATGCCGAGGTCGGCGGCCTCGGTGCCGTCGCCGAGCCGCAGCGCGCGCGCCAGCCAGGGCAGCGTCGGGCCCTGGACGAGGGTGTAGACGACCACCAGGACGAAGACGATGTTGAAGATGCGTCGGCTGCCTTCCACGCCGTTCACCATGGGGATCGTCGCCAGGATGATGGGCACCGCGCCGCGCAGCCCGGCCCAGGACATCAGGGCCTGCTCCGGCCAGGGCACCCGGAACGGCGTCAGGCTGAGCACCACGCTCAGCGGACGCGCCACCATGGTGAGCCCCAGACCGATGAGGAGCGCGGGCACGACGTCGTCGCCCAGCTCGTGCGGGGTGACCAGCAGACCGAGCAGGACGAACATGCCGATCTGGGCGATCCAGCCGAGCCCCTCGGCGAAGCCGCGCGTGGCGGGCCAGTGCGGCAGTCTGGCGTTTCCCAGGACCATGGAGGCGAGGTAGACGGCGAGGAAGCCACTGCCGTGCGCCAGGGCGCCTTCCGCGTAGGCGGTGACCGCGATGGCCATCACGGCGATCGGGTAGAGGCCCGAGGCGGGCAGCGCCACATGCCTGAGGCCCCAGGCGCCGAGCCAGCCCACCGTGAGGCCGACGGCCGCGCCGATGGCCAGTTCCAGGGCTATCTCGCCCACCAGCACGTACCAGTGTTCGACCGGGCCCGCCGTGGAGAAGGCGACGACCAGGATGACCACAGGGGCGTCGTTGAAGCCCGACTCCGCCTCCAGCGTGCCCGTCACGCGCGCGGGCAGTGGGATCCGCCGCAGCACCGAGAAGACCGCCGCCGCGTCCGTGGAGGACACCACCGCCCCGATGATGAGCGCCTGCCGCCACTCCAGCCCGACCAGGTAGTGCGCGGCCGCCGCCGTGACGCCGACGCTCACCGCGACCCCCGCCAGCGCCAGGGTGGCGGCGGCCGGCAGGGCGGGTCTGATCTCCTGCCACTTCGTGCCCAGACCGCCCTCGGCGAGGATCACGACCAGGGCCGCGTAGCCGATGACCTGGGTCAGCTGGGCGTTGTTGAAGTGGATGTCCCCGATGCCGTCCTGGCCCATGAGGACGCCGATCGCCAGGTACACGAGCAGGCTGGGGAGCCCGCTGCGCGAGGAGATCCGGACCGCCGCGACGGCGACGAGCAGGACGAGGGAGCAGACGAGCAGGAGCTGGTCGAGGTGGTGGACGGACAGAGGCGGTTCCTCCCTTGGGCCCGGAAGGCGGGTTCCCGGCCAGTTTTCCGGTCGACTTCTGTGGTTACTTCGTTAGCTTACCTAATTCTTGACGATTTCTTGACGATCCACAAGGCAAGATCGAACGTCCGTCCGTGCCTGGACCCGACACCGCGTCAAGAGGCACCGGGCCCTGCGCCTATGGTTGCTCCAGCACTCCAGTACCGCCTGCCGCTCGCGTTAGGACAGCAAGGACAGCGATGCCCCCCAATACCACCGCCTCATCGGGTGACAAGCCCGGCAAGTCCGGCAGGAAGAAGGGGCGCAAAGCCCGTCTTATCGTGCTCGTCCTGGTGTTGGCCATCATCGGAGGCATCGCCTACGGGGCCTACTGGTCCATCAGCACCGTGCGCGCCTCCTTCCCGCAGACCAAGGGATCCATCACACTCGACGGCCTCTCCGGGCCCGTCGACGTGAAGCGGGACGGCTACGGCATCCCGCAGATCTACGCCTCGTCCGACGAGGACCTGTTCATGGCGCAGGGGTTCGTCCAGGCGCAGGACCGGTTCTACGAGATGGACGTGCGCCGCCACATGACCTCCGGCCGCCTGTCCGAGATGTTCGGCAAGGGCCAGGTCAAGAACGACGCGTTCCTGCGCACCATGGGCTGGGACCGCGTCGCCAAGCAGGAGTACGACACCAAGCTGTCGGCCGCCACGAAGAAGTACCTCCAGGCCTACGCCAAGGGGGTCAACGCCTACCTCCAGGGCAAGGACGGCAAGGACATCTCCCTGGAGTACGCGGCCCTGGGCTTCACCAACGACTACAAGCCGGAGAAGTGGACCCCGGTCGACTCGATCTCCTGGCTCAAGGCGATGGCCTGGGACCTGCGCGGCAACATGCAGGACGAGATCGACCGCGCCCTGATGACGAGCCGCCTCGGCCCCCAGCAGATCGCCGACCTGTACCCGGACTACCCGTACAAGCGCAACAAGACGATCGTCCAGGAGGGCCAGTACAACGAGCTCACCAAGGCGTTCGAGCAGGGCAGCGGGACCACGGGCAGCGGTACGACGGGCAGCGGTACGACGGGCAGCGGTACGACGGGCAGCGGTACGACGGGCAGCGGTACGACGGGCAGCGGTACGACGGGAACGACCGGCACCACCTCGTCCGGCACCGCGTCCGGCACCTCGTCCGGTTCGGCCGTCACGAGCCAGCTCGAGGGCCTGTACCACGTCCTCGACGACGTCCCCACGGCCGTAGGCGTGAACGGTCAGGGCATCGGCTCGAACTCCTGGGTGGTCGGCGGGCAGCACACCATCAGCGGCAAGCCGCTGCTGGCCAACGACCCGCACCTGTCGGCCTCGCTGCCCTCCGTCTGGTACCAGATGGGCCTGCACTGCCGGACCGTCTCCAGCAAGTGCCAGTACGACGTCAGCGGCTACACCTTCGCGGGCATGCCCGGCGTGATAATCGGCCACAACGCCGACATCGCGTGGGGCATGACCAACTCCGGGGTCGACGTCACCGACCTCTACCTCGAGAAGCTCAGCGGCGACGGCTACCTGTACGACGGCAAGGTCCGGCCCTTCACGACCCGCGAGGAGACCATCAAGGTCGCCGGCGGCTCGTCCAAGAAGATCGTCGTCCGCCAGACCGAGGACGGTATGCCCCTGCTGTCCGACCGTGACGACGAACTCGTCCAGGTCGGCAAGAAGGCCACCGTCGACACCGCCGCCCCCGACCGCGGCGACGGCTACGGCATCGCCCTGAAGTGGACCGCGCTCCAGCCGGGCACCTCCATGGACGCCGTCTTCGCCATGGACAGGGCGTCGAACTGGAGCGACTTCCGGTCGGCGGCCGCGCTGTTCGACGTGCCCTCGCAGAACCTGGTCTACGCCGACACCAAGAACCACATCGGCTACACGCTGCCCGGAAAGATCCCCACGCGCGCGAAGGGCGACGACGGCTCCATCCCGGCACCCGGCTGGAACTCCAAGTACAGGTGGACCGGCTACATCAAGCAGGACGAGCTGCCCTACGAGTTCGACCCGAAGCGCGGCTACATCGTCACCGCCAACCAGGCCGTCGTCGACAAGGACAAGTACCCCTACACGCTCACCACGGACTGGGGCTACGGCACCCGGAGCCAGCGGATCACCGATCTGATCGAGTCGAAGATCAAGGGCGGCGGCAAGATCTCGACCGACGACATGCGCCAGATGCAGATGGACGACAGCAGCGAGATCGCCAAGCTGCTGGTGCCCTACCTGCTGAAGATCAATTTGAAGGACAAGGACGTCCGCGAGGCGCAGAAGCTCCTCGAGGGCTGGGACTACACCCAGGACGCCGACTCCGCGGCGGCCGCCTACTTCAACGCGGTCTGGCGCAACATCCTCAAGCTGGCCTTCGGCAACAAGCTGCCCAAGGAACTGCGGGTCGAAGGCCAGTGCCTGTGGGTGGACAAGACCGACTCGACCGGGCCGGTGGACGACGAGACCAAGGTGCGCGAGTGCGGCGAGCGTGCCGCCGACCAGGCGCAACCGGACGGCGGCGACCGCTGGTTCGAGGTGGTGCGCAACCTCATGGACAAGCAGAACAGCGACTGGTGGAAGACGCCCAAGTCGGGCATCCGCACGGGCACGGACAACCGGGACCAGTTGTTCGAGCGCGCCATGGTCGACGCCCGCTGGGAGCTGACCGCCAAGCTCGGCAAGGACATCGACAGCTGGAGCTGGGGCAGGCTGCACCGCCTGTTCCTGAAGAACCAGACCCTGGGCACCGACGGCCCCGGCATCATCAAGTACGTCCTCAACCGCGGCCCGTGGAAGCTCAGCGGCGGCGAGGCGACGGTCGACGCGACCGGCTGGAACGCGGCCGGCGGCTACGGCGTGGTGTGGGTGCCGTCGATGCGGATGGTGGTCAACCTCGGCGACCTCGACAAGTCGAAGTGGATCAACCTCACCGGCGCCTCGGGCCACGCCTACAGCGCCCACTACACCGACCAGACCGGCAAGTGGGTCAAGGGGGAGCTCCTGCCGTGGTCCTTCTCGGACAAGGCGGTCGACGGCAGCACCAGCGACACGCTCGTGCTGAAGCCGTGAGCACCGGGACCGGACAGTGAAACGGCCCGCCCGAAGCGCCGCACCCCCGACGGCGTCACCACCGCGTGCACCGGCCGGTCGTGCGGCTCCTCGGGGACGCGCTCGACGACCTCCCGGTCGTACAGCAGCACCACCAGCGCCGGGTCCGCACCCGAACGTTCCAGTCGTTCCAGGACACGGTCGTACGACCCTCCGCCGCGCCCCAGCCGCATCCCGCGCGCGTCCACCGCCAGCCCGGGCAGCAGGACGGCGTCGGCGGCCGTCACCGCGTCCGGGCCGAGGCGTTCGCCGGCGGGCTCCAGGAGTGCCATCCGACCGCTGTGCCGGACGCTCACGAGGGAGTCCGGCCCGGCGTACACGCCCCAGTCGAGATCGTTGTCCGGCAGCAGTACGGGCAGGAGTACGCGCACGTCCCGCGCCCGCAGCGCGTCGAGCAGAGCGAGGGTGCCGGGTTCGCCGCCCACGGAGACGTACGCGGCCACCACGCGCGCGTGCGCCAGTTCCGCCAACTCCAGGGCATGCCCGGCCAGCGCGGCGGCGGCCTCCCGTACGTCACCGGGCGTCAACCTGCTTCTCACCGTGAGGAGCTCTCGCCGCAACATTCGCTTGTCAGCCTCGGACTGACGTTTCGCGTCGTCCACAAGTGGTTTCCGCGCCTTTCTCATTGCGCTCATATGAGAGCCAACCGGCCGGAGCCACAGTTTTCCCACAAAGGCACCGGATAAGGTTCGGGCATGACTCAGTCGCACCCCAGGATCAGCAAGGCTGTCATCCCCGCAGCAGGCCTCGGCACCCGGTTCCTGCCGGCCACCAAAGCCACTCCCAAGGAGATGCTGCCGGTCGTGGACAAGCCCGCGATCCAGTATGTGGTCGAGGAGGCGGTGTCGGCGGGGCTCGACGACGTCCTCATGATCACCGGACGCAACAAGCGTCCCCTGGAGGACCACTTCGACCGCAACTACGAGCTGGAATCGGCCCTTCAGAAGAAGGGTGACGCCGGCCGGCTCGCCAAGGTCCAGGCGTCCAGCGACCTCGCCACCATGCACTACGTGCGTCAGGGCGACCCCAGGGGCCTCGGCCACGCGGTCCTGTGCGCCGCTCCGCACGTCGGGCACGAGCCCTTCGCCGTCCTGCTCGGCGACGACCTGATCGACCCCCGCGACCCGCTCCTGCAGCGCATGATCGAGGTACAGGAGCGGAACGGCGGCAGCGTGATCGCGCTCATGGAGGTCGCGCCCGAGCAGATCCACCTCTACGGCTGCGCGGCCGTGGAGGCCACCGAGGACGGCGACGTGGTGAAGGTGACCGGCCTGGTGGAGAAGCCGGACGCCGCGGACGCACCGTCCAACTACGCGGTCATCGGCCGGTACGTCCTCGACCCGCACGTCTTCGACATCCTGCGCAAGACCGAGCCCGGCCGCGGTGGCGAGATCCAGCTCACCGACGCGCTCCAGCAGATGGCCAACGACGAGAAGGCCGGCGGCCCCGTGCACGGCGTCGTCTTCAAGGGCCGCCGCTACGACACCGGCGACCGCGGCGACTATCTGCGTGCCATTGTCAGGCTCGCGTGCGAACGTGAAGACCTGGGCCCGGACTTCCGGACCTGGCTTCGCAGCTTCGTAGCCGAGGAGATGTAGCAGAGTTGAGCAGCCCCGCGACCCGCCCCGCCGCCCCCGACCGCCTGTGGTCGGTGGACGAGCACCTGGAGGACATCCTCGCCACCGTCCGTCCTTTGGAACCCATCGAGCTGCAACTGCTCGACGCCCAGGGCTGTGTCCTGGTCGACGACGTCACGGTGCCGGTCTCGCTGCCGCCGTTCGACAACAGCTCCATGGACGGGTACGCGGTGCGGGTCGCGGACGTAGCGGGCGCGGGCGAGGAGTTCCCAGCCGTCCTGGAGGTCGTCGGGGACGTCGCCGCCGGCGCCGCCGAGCTGACCCCCGTCGGCCCGGGACAGGCCGCCCGGATCATGACCGGCGCCCCGCTGCCGCCCGGCGCCGAGACCGTCGTCCCCGTCGAGTGGACCGACGGCGGGCTCGGCGAGGGCCCGGTCGGGGGGATGCGCGCCCGCAGCCTGGCCCCCGAGGGCGCCCGCGGGCACGTGCGCGTGTACCGACCGGCGGAGGCACGCGCGCACGTGCGCGCGCAAGGCAGCGACGTGAAGGCCGGTGACCGCGCGCTGGAGGCCGGCACCGTCCTCGGCCCGCCGCAGATCGCGCTGCTGGCAGCGATCGGGCGCGGCACGGTCCGGGTGCGCCCCCGCCCGCGCGTGGTGGTGCTGTCCACCGGCAGCGAACTCGTCCAGCCCGGTGAGCCGCTGGGCAGCGGCCAGATCTACGACTCCAACAGTTTCGCCCTCACCGCGGCCGCCCGGGACGCGGGCGCCATCGCCTACCGGGTGGGCGCCGTCGTCGACGACGCCGAGACCCTCCGGACCACCATCGAGGACCAGCTCGTCCGCGCCGACCTGATGGTCACCACGGGCGGGGTCAGCGTCGGAGCGTACGACGTGGTCAAGGAGGCGCTGCAGCACGTCGGCGACGCGGAGGAGCCGGGCAGCGGGGTGGAGTTCCGCAAGCTCGCCATGCAGCCCGGCAAGCCCCAGGGCTTCGGCTCCATCGGCCCCGACCACACGCCGCTGCTGGCCCTGCCCGGCAACCCGGTGTCGTCGTACGTGTCCTTCGAGCTGTTCGTCCGCCCCGCCATCCGCACCCTGATGGGGCTGGAGGACGTGCGCCGGCCCACGACCAGGGCGGTGCTGAAGGCCGCGGAGCCGCTGAGCTCGCCGAAGGGGCGCCGCCAGTTCCTGCGCGGGGCGTACGCCGACGGCGAGGTGACCCCCGTGGGCGGTGCCGGATCACACCTGATCGCGGCCCTGGCACAGGCGGACGCGCTGATCGTCGTCCCCGAGGACGTGGAGAGCGTGGAGCCCGGCACCGAGGTCGAGGTGGTCCTGCTCGGCTGAGCGGGGCCGGCCCACGGTACCGTGTCGCGCACAACAGGCCCGGACCGAAAGCGCCGCACCCACCATGACTGTGCCTTCCCGGGGGGAGACCCCCGGACCCTCTGAGCAGGACCGACTGACGCACATCGACGACGCGGGCGCCGCACGCATGGTCGACGTGTCGGACAAGGACGTGACGGCGCGCACCGCCCGCGCCAGCGGCCGGGTCCTCGTCTCCCCGCGCGTGGTCGAGCTGTTGCGCGGCGAGGGAGTTCCCAAGGGCGACGCCCTCGCCACCGCGCGCATCGCGGGGATCATGGGGGCCAAGCGCACCCCGGACCTGATTCCGCTGTGCCACCCGTTGTCGGTGTCGGGTGTGAAACTGGACTTGTCGGTCGCGGACGACGCCGTAGAGATCCGGGCCACCGTGAAGACCACGGACCGCACGGGTGTCGAGATGGAGGCCCTCACCGCCGTGTCGGTCGCCGCGCTCACCGTGATCGACATGGTCAAGGCGGTCGACAAGGGAGCGGTCATCACGGACGTACGGGTGGAGGAGAAGACGGGCGGCAAGTCGGGCGACTGGAGCCGGTCATGACGTACCGGGCCCTCGTGGTCACGGCGTCCAACCGGGCCGCGGCCGGGGTGTACGAGGACAGGGGCGGCCCGCTGGTCGCCGACGGCCTGAAGCGGTTCGGGTTCGACGTCGACGGGCCGCGGGTCGTCCCGGACGGCGATCCGGTGGAGGTGGCCCTGCGCGCCGCGGTGGAGGCGGGGTACGAGGTCGTCGTGACCACCGGCGGCACCGGCGTCTCGCCCACGGACCGCACGCCCGAGGCGACGCGCCGGGTGATCGACTACGAGGTGCCGGGCATCGCGGAGGCGATCCGGGCGTTCGGCCGGGACAAGGTGCCGACGGCGGCGCTGTCGCGGGGCCTGGCGGGGGTTGCGGGCGGCACGCTGATCGTCAACCTGCCGGGGTCCACGGGCGGGGTGAAGGACGGACTGGCCGTCCTGGAACCCCTCCTGGCGCACGCCGTCGACCAGATCCGGGGCGGCGACCACACCAGACCCGGCGCCGGCAGTGGGGGTGCGAGCTGAACAGTCCATCCTGGCCCGCCGTGCTGACGGACGGCGACATCGTCCTCAGGCCGATAAGGCTGCGCGACCAACGGGCGTGGCGCGAGGTGAACCGGCGCAACCGGGAGTGGCTGCGCCCCTGGGAGGCGACGATTCCGCCGCCCACGCCCACCGGTCCGGTCGCACACCGGCCGACCTACCGGCAGATGGTCCGTCACCTCAGGTCGGAGGCGAACGCGGGCCGGATGCTGCCGTTCGTCATCGAGTACCAGGGGCGCATGGTCGGCCAGTTGACGGTGGCCGGGATCACCTGGGGATCGATGTGCTCGGGGCACGTGGGCTACTGGGTGGACCAGTCGGTGGCCGGCCGCGGGGTGATGCCGACGGCCGTGGCGCTCGTCGTCGACCACTGTTTCCGTACGGTGGGACTGCACCGTATCGAGGTCTGCATTCGCCCCGAGAACGGGCCCAGCCGCCGGGTCGTGGAGAAACTCGGATTCCGCGAGGAGGGCCTCAGACCCCGTTATCTCCACATCGACGGGGCCTGGCGGGACCACCTGGTCTTCGCGCTGACCGCGGAAGAGGTGCCCGAGGGGCTGCTCACGCGCTGGCGGCGCGCACGCTCGCGGAACGCCTCCAATTGAATAGGCCCCGCTGTAAGGCCGCCCACTTAATCGAATAGCCGTTCGAAATTGATCAGTTGATCCCAACGGGCGCAAAAAAAGCTGGAAATATCAGCCAGATCGTGCGACACACCGGCCGAATTGGCAGATGGCCTCATGCAAACCCCTCTACCGTGTGAGCGTGAGCAGCAGCGGCCTCATCTACGCAGTCATCGTCGGGGCCTGGGCCGCCTACTTGGTGCCCATGTGGCTCCGTAGGCAGGACGAGCTGAATGAGGCCCGTCCGACGGAACGCTTCAGCACTGCCATCCGGCTGCTGTCCGGACGGGCGGGGATGGAGCGTCGGTACGCCAGGGACCTGCGGGCGCGCTCCGCCCAAGAGGGGGAGCGTGACGTCGACGCCCCGGACGCCGTCACCGACTCGGTGGACGTCCGGGCCTTCGCCGTGTCCCCGACCCGCCGGGAGGCGCGGGCGGAGACCGGACCGGAGGCCCCGGAACACGCGGAACCGGCGCGCGACCGGAAGGGCGGCACGCCCGCACCCGAGTCCACCGCGGAACCCGCGCCCACGCCCCAGCGGGAGCCGGCCGCACGGCGTGCCCCCTCCAAGGAGGCGGCCGCGGCGCGCGCCAGGCGCACGAAGGTACTCGCACGCCGTCGCCGTACCACCGTGATGCTCTTCGTGGCCTTCACCTGCGGCGCGGTCGTCGCCGCCGTCGGCGGACTCGCGTTCCTGTGGGCCCCTGCCGTGCCCGCCGCCATGCTCAGCGCGTACATCGTCTACCTGCGGGCCCAGGAACGCCGTCGCTTCGCCTACCAGATGGACCGGCGGCAGGCCGAGGTCGCGGCGCAGCGGCTGCGCGAGCGCCAGCCCCGCCGCCGCCCGCCCCTGGAAGCGGGTGTGGGCGCCCCCGAGCCGGACGAGGGCCCCGAGGCGGAGACCGACCCCGGGGAGTCCGCGCTCGCCGCCGACCGCCGCGCCCTCGTCGAGCAGACCGATCACGCCGAGTGGGTCGACCAGCAGCGCGAGCGCCGCCGCCGGCCCGGGCACGGGGACAGCTGGGACCCGGTGCCGGTACCGCTGCCGACCTACGTGACCGCGCCGGTCGCACCCCGGGCCACCTCCGACGTGGATCTCACGGCGCCCGACACCTGGAGCTCCGCGCGGTCCGGCCCGGCGACCCCGGAGCACGAGGCGCAGACCGCCGCGCACGAGCCGGAGTCGGGCGAGCCCGAGGCCACCGCCGAGGACAGACCGGCCGACGACGGCCGCACCGACGCCCGCCGCGCCGCCTCCGCCCGCCGCGCCCGCGAGCGCGGACGCACCCCGCTCTTCGACCAGTACGAGGACGGCGACCGGCCGCGCGCGGCCAACGAGTGAAGCCCGGCCCTGACCAGTCAGGGAACGGATTTCCAAGCACCCCGACGGGGATGCTAGAGTTTCACTCGTTGCAAGGGCCTGTGGCGCAGTCCGGTAGCGCACCTCGTTCGCATCGAGGGGGCCAGGGGTTCAAATCCCCTCAGGTCCACGCAGCTCGAAGCCCCGGTCGGGATATCCCGACCGGGGCTTCGACATGCCGTGCAGCCGCGAAGCACAGCAACTACTTCGGATCAACTCCCGCTCCTCCTGCCTGCGCGGCTCCCCACCGCTGCCCCGTACGCACGAAACCGCCGCCCACGAGAAGTGAGCGGCGGCTCCGTGAACCGGCCAAGGTCAGTACCAGGCAGTGCAGATGGTCCGGTGACCGCTGGTGTCACCACATGCCCGCACCTTGTGCGGCGAGCCGTCGAACAGCAGGTTGTTCTGCGGCGTCTGCGTCGACCTCGACGAGTCGGTCGTGTACTGGCGGGCGGTCCAACTGCTCCCGCCGTTGATCGAGTCGTCCAGCCACACCCGCGCCCTGGAGGCACTGGCGCTGCCGGAGATGATCCCCTTGGCGTAGTCGTGCCCGTCAGGGCACCGCCAGATCTGAAGGATGACCGTGTCCCCGCTGCCCGAGGCCGTCCTCTGCGTCGAGTACCTGCAGTCCCCGTCGCCGTACGCGCTCGCCGTACCGCTGGTGGCCACCACGCCGCCGACGGCCACGGCGAAGGCAATGGCGATTTTGCCGACCGTCTTCTTCATTCGTGCCCCGTTCCTTCGTCACGCCGCGCAGCGTGAACCCCTCGGGTCGAGTGAGGAGTTGCGCCCGATTCTAGCCTCCAAGATCATCGGTCTCCCCCGGCCGCTTTGAGGGCCGTGGGGATGCGGTCCAGCACAGTGAAGGGGAACAGGCCGTAGTGGTAGAAGTCCACCGCGCCGGCACCGCCCCGACCGGTGGCCGCCGCCGTCTTCTCGGCGAGGTGCTCGGCTGAGTCGGTGTCGGGCGCTCCCGGGCGCAGTACCGCGCGCAGGGCGCAGGCATCCGGCAGGACGGCCCGGTAGGCGGCGGTGTCGGAGGCGATCCGGGCGGGGTCGCGGGCGTAGGCGAGCACTCCGTAGCCGGGCACGACCGCGCCGACGGCCGCCGGGTCGACGCCGGTCAGCCAGGCCTCATGGGCGGCGGGCAGGCCGGTGGGCAGGCCGTCGGCGTACCCCTTGACCGCGCCGGTCAGGTCGAGGAAGACCAACTGGGAGCCCTCCGCCGCCACCGCCTCGGCCACGGTCGCGGCGAGCGAGGTGACCGTGGCCCCCCGGGTACGGGCGTACTCGGCGACCGGCTCGGGCAGGTCCTCGGGGGCGAGGGCGCAGGGCCGCGGTTCGGCGCCGTCGAGCACCCGGCCGACCGCACGCTCCGCCGCGGCGCGGGCAGCGGCGGCGTCCACTCCGGCGATATCGGCGCGCTGCGTGCAGGACGCGCAGAAGCACAGGCCCAGCAGGAACTGCTCCAGCGGGCCGAGGGGGACGAAGCTGCGCTCGTGGTGGTAGCCGTGGCCGAAGGTGCCGTAGTGCAGGGACTCGGCGACCACCGCGTCCACGCCGAGGCGCGCCACCGAACGGGCGAGGGCCACGGCGTACGCCCTTACCTCGGGGTGGGCGGGGCACAGGTCGGCCGGAGCGGCCCGGTCGCCGAAGCAGTTCTCCTGGGTGACCTCGGGGTGGGCGAGGCCGAGGGTGGTGTTGTGCAGGAAGACGGTCCAGCCGTGCAGGGCGGCTCCGCGTTCGGCCGTACGACGTCGCACCGTGCGCAACGGCTCGTGCTCGGCGCCCGTCTGCACCGGCGGGGTCAGACGCAGGCCGTCGAACAGCTCGGCGGGCGGGGGGAAGTGGACGCCGTCCCGGCGCAGGGTGACCCGGGCGGGGCCGTGCGGGGTGACGTCGCGGGCGCGGTGGTAGGCGGCGGCGACGGTGAGGGTGTCGCAGCCGTAGTCACCGAGGACGCGGTCGAGGACCGCGTCGGTGCCCTCGGCGCGCAGATCCTCCACGAAGGTGTAGACGGACGAGGTGAAGGCGGGGACGGCCGAGGCGTCCACGGCTGAGGCTTCCACGGTTGACGCTTCCAATCCGGGGCTCCTGCCCTGTTCAGTGACCGTTGTCCCGGGCCCGGGAGGAGCCGAGGACGTGGGAGATCTCCAGGCCGGCGCGGACGACCATGGGGCCGACCTCGCGGACCCGGGCAGGGGTCATCCGGGTGGTGAGGCCGGAGACGCTGAGCGCCCCGATCGCCTGGTCGGTGTGGTCGAAGACGGGCGCGGCCACGCAGCGCACCTCGCACTCGTTCTCCCGGTCGTCGATGGCGTAGCCGAGTCGCCGCACCCGGCCGAGTTCGGCGCGCAGCCGCTCCGGGTCGGTGCAGGTGTGCTCGGTGACCGGCGGCATGCCGGCGGCCACCACGATCCGGAACGCCTCCTCGCCCAGCCAGGCGAGGATGGCCTTGCCGACGGCGGTGCGGTAGGCGGGGACGCGGCTGCCGACGCGGGAGGCCATGCGGACGTTGGTCTCGTTCTCGACCTTGTCGATGTAGACGACGTCCGGCGGTTCGTAGACGACCAGGTGGCAGGTCTCACCCACCGCTTGCTGGAGCAGCCGCAGCGGTTCGGCGGCGACGGTCCGCATGTCGAGGGACGACAGGTACGCCTGGCCGAGGCGGAGGGTGCCGTGGCCGAGACGGAACCAGCCGGTCTCGCGGTCGCGGACCAGCAGGTCGGCCTCCATGAGCGGGGTGGCCAGGCGCAGCACCGTGCTCTTGTTGATGCCGAGGTCGTCCGCGATCCGCGTCAGCGACATGCCCCGGCCGGTGCCGGCGTGGTCGCGGACGTACTCGAGGACGGTCAGGGCGCGGCGCAGTGACGAGGACTGGTTGCGGTGGGCCGGTGCGGTCATGTCGTACTCCTCGGCAGCAGGCCACGGGCGACGGTGTCCCGGGCGGCGGCCAGATGGCGCCCCGCCCGGGCGAGTGAGATCTCGTGGTGGCCGGGGAAGAGCGCGTCGATGTCGAGCGCTGCCAGCAGGGTCAGACTGGCCGCGTAGGCGGGCACGCGGCAGTCGTGCAGATTCTGCAGGGAGATCCGGCCTCCGGAGAAGACGCAGTCCCCGGAAAAGAGCGCCTGGTAGCCGGGGGTGCGCAGGTGGTAGCAGAGGTGGCCGTCGGCGTGGCCGGGGGTGGCGACGGCCCTTACGACGACTTCGCCGCCGAGGTCGATCTCCGCGCCGTCCTCCAGGGGCTCGACGCGGGGGCAGGGCGGGAAGGCGTAGTCGGCCGGATAGACGCCGGCTGCTCTGCCCTTGTCCACGCTGAGGGCCGTCTCGTCTCCCGCGGCGATCCACTCCGCGGCCGGGGCCCCTGCCAGCACCCGCAGCCCGGGCAGCCGCTCGGCGAGGGCGGCGGCCCCACCCGCGTGATCGGCGTGGCCGTGGGTGAGCAGGAGGTGGCCGGGCTCGGTGCCGGCATTGCGGAGGACGGCGTCGGCCGACCGGCCGGACCCGGCGTCGATCAGCACGCTGCGGAGGCTGCCGCGGACCAGGTAGACGTGGCAGTCCAGCGGGTCGGTGAGGTCGAAACCGGCGGCACCGCTGGCGACGAGGGTGACGTGTTCTGTCAGACGCACGGCGGCTCACCCAGCCCTCGCACGGCCGCCTGCACGATCCGCGCCGCCAGCTCCACGTCCGCCAGCGCCACCGACTCGGCCGCCGAGTGCGCGTCCGTCACCGAACCGGGACCGAAGACCACCGACGGGATTCCGGCGCGGGCGAGCTTGCTCGCGTCCGTGCCGAACGGCATGCCCTGAGCTTCCGCTGGGCGGTCGTGCCTGGCGAGGGCGCGGCACAGGGCGGTGACGACCGGGCTGTCGGGTGGGGTGTCCAGGGCCGGGTCGACCGTGAACGGCGAGTCCAGTTCGGCGCCCAGTGAGGCGAGTTCGGCCCGGTCCTTCCGCCAGACCGTGTCCGGGTCCTCGCCGGGGAGGGTGCGGCGGTCGACGTCCAGTTCACAGGTGCCGGGGACGGTGTTGGGGCCGGTGCCGCCGCGGATGCGGGTGACCGTGCGGGTGGCCGGGCCGAGCAGCGGGTGCGGGGCGGTGGCGGGCGGTGTGGTGGTCAGGTGGGCGATGACCGGGGACATCAGCGCGATCGCGTTGACGGCCTCCTCGGGGCGCGAGCTGTGCCCGGCTCGCCCCCTGGTTCGCACGGTGTAGCGGACGACGCCCTTGTGGGCGATGGCCGGGATCAGCCCGGTGGGCTCGCCGACGATCGCACCGGCCATCGGGCGGTCCCCCAGCCACTCCAGCAGGCGCAGCACGCCCCGGTAGGCGTGCTCCTCGTCGCAGACCCCGGCGAGCACGACGGTGTGCGGCGGCGGCTCCCCGTGGGCGAGTTGGGCTGTGGCCAGCAGGAACGCGGCCAGCGGCCCCTTGGCGTCGCAGGCGCCCCGGCCGTACAGCCGGCCGTCCCGGACCACGCCCTCGTGCGGCGGCACCGTCATGCCGTCCGTTTCCACGGTGTCGAGGTGGGACTCCAGCAGCACCGCCGCCGGGTCCCGCCCGGGCACGACGGCCACGACGTTGCACCGGCCCGGCAGCACCTCGTGCAGCTCGGCGCGAACGCCGTGCCGGCCGAGCCAGTCCCGTACGTACTCGGCGACCGCCCTCTCGCCCCCGTCGCCCGCGCCGGAACGGGGGTTGACGCTGGGAATCCGTACCAGACCGGTCAGCAGGGACGCCGCCCCGGTCATGTCCGCCGCTCCCTCGCGTAGACCAGCAGCAGACCGATGATGAGGACCCCCAGCACGACCTGTCGTACGCCCTCCGAGAGGTTCCAGGACGTCAGGAGGGCGGTGAGCAGGGTGAGCAGCAGGGCCCCGCCGACCGTGCCCAGCAGGTGGCCCCGCCCGCCGAGGATGGAGGTGCCGCCGAGCACCACCGAGGCGATGGACAGCAGCTGGTAGGGGTTGCCCATGGTCAGCGAGCTGGTGCCGGTGAAGCCGAGCAGGACCAGGCCGGAGACCCCGGCGAGCAGCGCGCAGGAGACGTACGCGGTGAACGCCGTCACCGCGAGCGGCACCCCGGAGGCGCGGGCGGCGCTCTCGCCCGCGCCGAGCGCGAAGGCGTAGCGCCCCGTGCGGGACAGGTGCAGCAGCCAGAACGCGACGGCGGTGACGGCGAGCCAGAGGACGAACGCCCAGGGGACGCCCAGCAGACGGCCGTTGGCGAGGGAGTCCAGCAGCGGCAGCTGAGCCGAGCTGGGCGAGCCGTCCGTGTACACGAGCAGGGCGCCGGACAGGATCGTGCCGGTGGCCAGCGTCATCACCATCGGCGGCACCCGCAGCCACACCACGCCCGCCGCGTTCACGGCGCCCACCAGTGCGCTCAGCGCCAGCGCCACCGTGATCGCCGTGGCGGCGCCGCCGGTGCCGGAGGCGACCTTGGCGCACACCACCGCCGACAGCGCCACCACGCCCGACACCGACAGGTCGATACCGCTCATCATGACGACCAGGGTCTGTCCGACGGCGACGATGCCGAGGAACGACGCCGTCTGCACCAGGTAGCGGAAGCTGGCGACGCTGTCGAAGCCGTCGGCGAACAGGACCGCCGCGAGCCAGGTGACCGCGAGCACGGCGAACGCCCAGGCGGCGCGGCTGCCGCGCAGCACGGCCAGTGCTTCGGTGCCGCTCATACGGCCGCCTCCCTCGTGAGGTACGTCTTCAGGGTCAGCGCCCCGATGAGGATCACGCCCTGCAGGATGAGCTGGTAGAAGGGCGAGATCCCGGTGAACAGCAGCAGGTTGGTCAGCAGGCCGATCACCAGCGCGCCCAGCACCGTGCCGCGCATCCGGCCGACCCCGCCGAAGAAGCTGATGCCGCCGAGCACACAGGCGGCGATGGAGTTGAGCGTGTACGGCGTGCCGATCGTCGGGTCCGCCGAGCCGGTCTGGACGGCGAGACCGATGCCGGCGAGGCCCGCGAAGGCACCCGCGAGCGCGTAGCCGCCGATCTTCACGCTTCGGGTGTGCAGACCGCTGGCGTAGGCGCCGTGTTCGTTGCCGCCGACGGCGTAGAGCGCGAGGCCGTGGCGGGTGGTGCGCAGCAGCTTCCAGGCGGCGAGGACGAGGGCGACGGCCACCGCGGGCAGGGCGACGCCGTTCCAGCCGTTGTTGTACGCGTTCACCAGCCCGCCGGGGACATGTCCGCCGGGCTGCGGCAGGACGACGAGGGTGACGCCGCTCCACAGGAAGGAGGCGGCGAGCGTGACGACGATCGGCGGCAGTCCGGCGTACGCGACCAGCGTGCCGTTGACGGCTCCGGCCGCGAGGGCGACGCACAGGGCGAGCACCGTCGCCGTCACCACGCCGCCCGCGCCGTGGGCGTCGTACGTGGCGAACACGGCCATGGCGAGGCCGAGTACGGCGCCGAGCGACAGGTCGATGCCGCCGAGGAGCATCACGGTGGTCTGCCCGCCGGCCGCCAGGACCAGCGGCAGGAACTGGGCGGAGAGGATGGTGACGGAGGCGGGGGTCAGCAGGCTGGGGTCGTAGTGCTGGTAGGCGACGAGGAGGACCAGCAGCAGGGCGGCCAGGCCCAGGAGATCGGGGTTGGCGCGGGTCGCGGCCGTGATGCGCTCACGCATGGGCCACGCTCCCGGCCTCGGCCTCGGGAGGCGTGCGGGGCGCGGGGATCGCGTCCGTGGCGGCGGTGCCCATCACGGACGCCCGTACCAGGTGCTCCTCCGTCAGGGCGGCGCCCGTGAGGTGGTCGACGACCCTGCCCTCGTACAGGACCGCCACCTCGTCGCACAGGCCGACCAGTTCCATGGTGTCTCCGGAGGTGACCAGGACCGCCAGGCCGTCGTCGGCCAGGCGGCGCAGCAGATGGTAGATCTCGCGCTTGGTGCCGATGTCGATGCCCCGGGTCGGTTCGGCGAGCAGCAGCACGCGCGGCTCGGTGGGCAGCCACTTGGCGAGCGCCACCTTCTGCTGGTTGCCGCCGGACAGCCGGCGGGCCTCCTGCGCGGGAGAGGCCGCCTTGATGCGCAACCGGTCCGTAAGGTCGGCGACCAGCCGGGACTCGGCGGTGCGCGAGACGGTGGTGAGGCGGTTCGCCGGGGCGAGGCTGCGCAGGCTGGGCAGGGCGAGGTTGGCGCGGACACTGCGCGCGGTGTGGACGCCTTCCGTCTTGCGGTCCTCGGGGACGTAGGCGATGCGGTGCCGGATCGCGTCGCGGGGTGTGGACAGCCTTACCGGTCGCCCGTCGAGCGTGATCCGGCCGGTGTGCCGGGCCAGGCCGAACAGGGCGCGCAGCACCTCGCGCTGGCCCTGGCCCTGCAGTCCGCCGAGTCCGGTGATGCGGCCGGGCACCAGGTCGAGGCCGACCGAGGCACAGGCACCGGGGACCGTCAGCTCCCTGGCCTGAAGCAGGGGCGGACCGGGTTCCGTGGCGGCCTTGGGCGGGAACAGGGCCGACAGCTCCCGGCCCACCATCAGCCGTACGACGTCGTCGTGGCCGGTCTCCTCCCGTGCCCGGGTCGCCGTCACGGCGCCGTCCTTCAGGACGGTCAACCGGTCGCTGACGGCGAACAGTTCGGCCATGCGGTGGCTCACGAAGATCACTGAGCCACCGCGGTCGCGCAGTTCGCGTACGACCCGGAAGACGGCGCCGACCTGGTCCTCGTCCAGTGCCGACGTGGCCTCGTCGAGGATCAGCAGGCGGGGCTCGCCCGCCAGCGCCTTGGCCAGTTCGACCAGTTGCTGGCGGCCGAGCGGAAGCCGTCCGGTCCGGGTACGGGGGTCGACGTCCAGGCCGACCCGTTCGAGGAGCGGCCGGGCCCTCGCCATGAGGTCGCGGGCCCGCACCAAGCCGCCGCGGCTGGGCCAGGCGCCGAGGAAGACGTTCTCCGCGACGCTCTGGTGCGGGTTGAGGCTCAGCTCCTGGTGGACGGAGCCGATCCCGGCGGCCCGGGCGCGGTGGGGAGACCACGCCCGGGATACGGGGGCGCCGTCGAAGACGACGCGGCCGGAGTCGGGTGCGAGGAGCCCGGTGACGAGGGAGAGCACGGTGGACTTTCCGGCCCCGTTCTCGCCGACGAGCGCCAGCACCTCGCCGGGCTCGACGGTGAGGCTCACCTCGTTGAGCACCTGGTTGCCCGCGAACGACTTCGACACCTGTTCCACGCTCAGCAGCGGCGTCATGGTCACCTGTGTCCGCTCACTTGCCGATGAGCTTGTCGATGTCGGACTGCGGAATGTCCTTGATCGGGTACGAGTCGTCCGGCTGGTCCGTCTTCACGTACTCGTCGAGGTTGTTGTCGGTGATCTCGGGCAGCGGGACGGTGATGTCCTGCGGCACGGACACGCCCTCGCGCTGGGCGACGGCCGCCTCCAGGGCGATGACCGACAGGTAGTTGGGCTGGGCGGTGGCGAGGGAGGAGAAACCTTTCTTCTGCTTGGCCTTCCACATCTTCAGGAAGCCGTTGTAGTTCTCGCCGGTGACGGGGACGAGCTTCTTGTCCTGCTTCACCAGCGTCTGCAGCGCGGCGGCCGACAGGGCACCGCCCTGTGAGAACACGCCGTCGATGCCGGGGTGGGCGGAGTAGGCGGAGGCGAAGGCCTGGGCGGCGGGGGCGAGGTTGTACTCGCTGTGCACATTGCTGACGATCTTGATGCCGGGATACTTCTTGAAGACCGTCGCGGCTCCGGACCAGCGGTCCTCGCTGACGGCGACGCCGGCCGGGCCGTTCATGGCGATGATGCTGCCCTTGCCGTGCAGCTTCTTGGCCAGCCAGGTGGCCATCATCGCGCCCCAGGCCTTCTGGTCGGTACCCACTCTGATGACCTTGGTGCTGGTGGGCAGCGAGTCGAAGGCGACGACGGTGATGCCCGCGGCTTCGGCCTGTTCCAGCGCCGGGTTCAGGGCCGTGGAGGAGCCGGCGTCGACGAGGATGACGTCGTACTTCTGCTGGATCATGGCGCGGATCTGCGAGATCTGCTGCGAGGTGTCGCCGTTGGCGTTGAACGTCTTGAACGACGACACCTTGCCCGCGGTCTTCAGCTTGTCGACGTCGGTCTGCAGCATCTTCAGGGTCTGCTGCATCCAGGACGGGGTCAGGTAGATGGTGGACCAGCCGACCTTGAGGTCCTTGGCCTGCGCCGGGGAAGCACTCTGCCCGCTCTTCGCGGTGGTGCTGCCGGACTGGACGTCGCAGGCGCTGACGCCGATCAGCGCGCACACGGTCGTCGCCGCGGCCACGACACCACGTACGGAACGTGCGTTCATCGAAACTCCTCGAATCCCTCGAAGCGGTGGGTTGGGGAGGGGGGAGTGGCGGGTCCGCGCGCGGGAACGTCGGTGTTCCCGGTGGTGGGGGGCGCTTCGCCCGGTGGGGACCGGTCTGTTGAGACGGGAACGTAAGAGGTCGGCGTGGCCGTGCACCACGTCTGCACCACAGAATTTCGCATTGCACAACACGCCCGCTCCGAGAGCATGCCCGAGCGGTCGGCGGAGCGGGATGAAAAGGGGGCGGGGCCCGGCCCTACCGCTGTGGCGGCCGGGTGCCGTCCGGCTCGGCGGCGGGTGCCGTCAGCCCCCGGCCGACGACGGGGCGAACGTCGTCCGATGGGGCACTAGTTGCCGTAGGGCACCCATTGGCGCTCGCCGGAGTCCTTCGTGCCGTACCAGTAGCGTGGCGTTCCCTTGATGCCGCTGGTGTGGAACGGGCGGCCGTGGTCGTCGATGCGGATCGTGCCGGTGCGGCCCCGGGAGGACCAGTCGAGCTCGAGGTACCAGCGGGCGTCGTAGGCCTGGGTCGTCGCGTCGACCAGCAGCACTTCGGGGTCCTCGGCGGAGACGCGGTACGGGAAGTGCACGGCCGGGATGGTGTGTTCGCTGTCGGCGCCGTCCTTCGGGCGGGCGCTGGGGCGGTCGGCGTCGAGGTCCACGGTGAATCTGCGGGGTGTGAGTTCACCGCCGCAGCCCTGGTCCATGGCGTACGCGTTGCCGGCGGCCGGGTTGCCGCGGCTGACGACGCGGACCCGGAGCGCTTTGAGGACGACGGCCGTGGACGACCGGCCCTGCACCGAGATCTGCACCATCGTCTGCCGCCCGTGCACCGCCCCCTGCGTCGCCGCCCACGCTGCGGCGTCCTGCTGCACCGGGGGCGGGGGGACCTGCGCGGGCGGCCTGTCGATGACGTAGTCGTGGCCGCAGCCCATGTCCCAGACCTGGGAGTCGGCGCTCCAGGTGACGGGCAGGCCGCCGGCCGGTTCAGCGGCGCCGGTGGGGGCCGGACCCGGGGCGGACGGAACGGAGGCCTTGTTCTTCTTGCT
The DNA here is from genome assembly GCF_042891955.1 of Streptomyces sp. NPDC001843. Taxonomy (NCBI): domain Bacteria; kingdom Bacillati; phylum Actinomycetota; class Actinomycetes; order Kitasatosporales; family Streptomycetaceae; genus Streptomyces; species Streptomyces sp. NPDC001843. The sequence continues at coordinate 165,583 of NZ_JBIATQ010000009.1, forward strand.
CTTCTTGTTCTTCACGCGGGGTAAGGACGAGCTCCGCTCGTCGGTGGGGGAGGGGCTCGCGGACGGTTTCGGCTTCGACGAGTGATGGGGCGTCGGGGGAGCGGTCGTCCACGGGCCGGAGGAGACGTGCGCGCCGGACACGGCCGGGGAGCGGTCGGCCGACCGCTCCGGCAGAACCGACAGGCCGACCGCGGCCGCGAGCAGCGCGCAGGCGGCAGCGGTGGAGACCAAGGGCCGTCGTCGGCGGTACCAGGGGCGGGGAGCCGGGGCGGGGGAGGGCGCGGGCTCTGTTGCGCCCTGCGGCGCTGCGACTACCTGCACGGTGCCGGGCGCTTCGTCCACCGGCTGCTCACCCGCCGTGGCCCCCGTACGCACCCGCTGCCGCTGCGCCACCGCGAGCAGCCACAGCCGGTGCAGTTCGAGTCGTTCCTCCGGCGTCGCCTCGCAGAAGGCCGCCAGCCGTTCCACGGGGGCGAAGTCCTGGGGCACGGCCTCCCCCGCGCAGTAACGGTGGAGCGTGGAGGTGTTCATGCTGACGCGCCGGGCCAGGGAGTCGTAGCTCCGGTCCGTACGGTCCTTCAACCGCCGCAGCAGCTCCGCGAACTGCTCGACGTCGCCCCGAGCCGACACCCGTTCCCCCGTCATCCACCGACTCCCGCATCCCAGGCACTCGTATACCTGCACGTCAGCAGGGCTGGGATGGTTCCACCGTCGCCGAACGGGCGCCGAGCGTTGCGCCGGGCTCCCCTGACGGCCGATGCTCTTGGTGTCGCACCGACCAGGGCCGGACCGGCCAACCGGCGTCGCCGCGGTATCCGACACCCATGCACTCATCTGCACTCATCCACGGGGGACAGCCATGCCCAAGCGCACCCGAGCAGGCGCGCTCATCGCACTCACCGCCGCAGGTCTCGCCTTCGGCACCGCGCTCGCCGCACCGGCGAACGCCGCCACGAAGACACCCGGTTTCCTCGCGGCCAAGGACCTCCCGCCGCACCCCTCCTCGTCCTGGACGGCCGGCAAGGTCACCGCGGGCCTGCCGGAGGCGGTGGAACTGGACCGCTGTCTGGGCATGGTGCTCGACGACGACCGGGACACCTGGCACCGCGACTTCCGGACCGACCTCGACACGAGCGCCCGCCAGGTCAGCGTCGAGTCGTCGAGCGTCAGCGCGGCCAAGGGCCGGGTCTCACGGCTGAACCAGGACATCGAGTCCTGCGCGGCACGGACCGAGAAGGCCGACCCGGACCTCGAGGTCACGTTCAAGGACTACGGCACGCTGCCCGTGGAGGAGGGCGCCCATCTCTACGGCCTGCACACCGAGGCCTCCTGGGGCGCGAGCGACATCCGTCTCCTCGCGGTCGGACGGGACGGCAGGACCGTGACGGTCGTCGACTGGGGCCAGATGGGCGGCTTCCAGGACACGCCGGTGAAGGCCTTCAAGAAGACCGTCACCACGGCCGTGAACAAGCTCCACTGACCAAAGCTCCACTGACCGCACGACCAGGGACGCCCTCCCGCCACGGGGGTCGGGAGGGCGGCCCACCGACCATCACCGCACACATCGGAAACGGGGAACACACATGAACAGCAAGACCCGCACCGCCCTGACCGCCGGCGTCCTCGCTGTCGCCCTCGGCCTCGGCGTCACCGCCCAGGCGGCCTCCGCCGGCACCCCGCGCAGCGTCAGCGGCAAGACGAACGACAACATCACCCGCATCGCCGACTTCTACGGCGCCTACATCGACGCGGTGTTCGACGAGGACAGCGGCAACCTCGGAACCGCCCTGCGCAACCACTACCTCACCCCCGGCTTCCAGAAGGAACTGAAGGCCTGGGAGGAGAAGGAGCACGCCAACGGCGTCCTGCGCGCCCAGAACGTCCCGCTGGCCTGGAAGGTCACCGAGAGCGGCACCACCCGGAGCTACACGGAGGCCGTCGTCACCTTCACCTGGGGCATGAGCCGCCCCTCCAAGGTGGTCGTGGACATGACCCGCGACAGCCACAAGATCTTCCACATCGGGGAGAAGGGCATCGGCGGGAAGTAGGGGAAGCAGCGGCCACACGCCGGCCGCAGCCGCCGTGAACATCTGGAACGGCCGCCGCGCGACGCCGAGTCGCTTTCGCGCGGCGGCCGTTGCAGCAGTTGTGCAACCCCGGCACGGACTCCTGACCGAAGAAGGCGCCTCGGGTTTGCCCTCCTGCCGCGGGCGCACATACCTTCTACGGCCACAAAGCCGCCTTCATGGGGGAAGCGGGCGGAGCGGGGGAGAGTCGTCGATGGCGGGGCGTCCGGAAAGTCCACTGGACCCCAGTGCGGGTCATGTCCAGCGGTTCGCTGCCGATCTGCGCAAACTCCGGGTGGACGCGGGCAGTCCGACCTACCGGGTGATGGCGCAGCGCTCGGGGCACGGGGCGAGCACGCTGTCCCAGGCTGCCGCGGGGGAGCGGCTGCCGACCCTGCCCGTCGCCCTCGCCTACGTGAAGGCCTGCGGGGGCGACCCGGAGGAATGGGAGTCCCGGTGGCGTGAGGCGGCTGCCGAGGTGGCGGCCGAGCCCCGCACCGAGGACGAGGAGGCCGAACCGCCCTACCGGGGCCTGGCCCGCTTCGAACCGTCGGACGCGGCCCTGTTCTTCGGTCGGGACCAGTTGATCGACGAACTGGTGGCGTTGACAGCCAGGGCACGTCTCACGGCCGTGGTCGGGGCGTCCGGGAGCGGGAAGTCGTCACTCGTACGCGCCGGCCTCGTACCCCGCCTGCGCAGCACCGAGGATCCACGGCTGCGTCCGGCGACGGTGCGCATCATCACCCCGGGCGACCATCCGCTGCGTACGCACGGCGAGCGGTTGACGGCTGTCGAGGGCTCCGAACGGGACACCTGGCTGGTGGTGGACCAGTTCGAGGAGATCTACACGCTGTGCACCGACCGGGAGGAACGGGCTCTCTTCGTCGACCGGCTCCTGGCCGCGCTGGATCCGGCCAATCGGTTGAGGGTGCTGATCGCGGTGCGGGCCGACTTCTTCGGGCGGCTGGCCGGCCACCGCCCGCTCGCCGACGCACTGCGCGACGCCACCCTCCTCACCCCGCCCATGAGCCGTGACGAATTCGGTGAGGCCATCGTCAAACCGGCACAGGCAGCCGGCCACATCGTCGAACGCACCCTGACCGCGCGCATCGTCGCCGAGGTCGAGTCAGAGCCCGGCGCGCTGCCGCTGATGTCCCACGCCCTGCTGGAGACCTGGCGCCGACGAAAGGGCCGCGCGCTGACCGAGGCGGCGTACGAGGCGGCCGGCGGCCTGCACGGCGCCATCGCCCGCACCGCGGAGCAGGCCTTCGGCGGGCTCACCACCGCCCAGGCGGACCGGGCCCGGCGCATGCTGCTGCGCCTGGTCACCCCCGGCGACGGCACGCAGGACACCCGCCGCCCCGCCGACCGTGCGGAACTCGTCGGTCCGGGTCCGGGGAAGGCCCGGGACGATGCCGCCCTGGTCCTGGAACGCCTGGCCAGGGCCCGGCTGATCACACTCGACGGCGACACGGTGGACCTCGCGCACGAGGCGGTGATCACTGCCTGGCCCAGGTTGCGCGGTTGGATCGACGCCGAACGCGACCGGCTTCGCGCCCACCGCCAACTGACCGAGGCGGCCCGCGTCTGGCGGGACCTGGACCGCGATCCCGGAGCCTTGTACCGGGGCACCCGTCTGGCGACGGCCCAGGAGATCTTCGCGGCACCGGAGCAGCGTGGGGATCTCACCGAGCTGGAGTGGTCCTTCCTGTCCGCCGGACTCGCCGCCGCGGAGCAGGAACGCCTCACGGCCGCGCGCACCGCCAGACGCACACGCACCTTTGTCGCGGCCCTCTCCGTCGTCGTCGTACTGGCTGTCGTGGCCGCACTCGTGGCGTGGCAGCAGAACCGGTCGGACGAGCGCAGACGGATGGAGGCCGAGGCCCGCCGCGTCGCCGCCGTGGCGGAGAGCCTGCGCCCTACGGAGCCGAGGACCGCCCTGCGTCTCAGCCTCGCCGCCTGGAAGGTCGCCGACCTGCCGGAGACCCGTTCGGCGCTGCTGGGGTCGCTGGCGCAGCCGAATCAGGACGCCTTCCGGCTGCCGGGGCTTTCCGACGCCGCTAGCGTGGACCTCAGTGCGGACGGACGCCTGGCTGTCGCCGTGGAAGAGGGGCAGGCCACACGGTGGGACGTGCGCGCCCATCGTCGGCTGTCGTCCTTCCACGTCGCCGAGTCCACCGATGATCCGTCCCTTTCGATGGACAGGTCCCTTTCGACGCGCATGGTCCTCTCTCCGGACGGACGGACCCTGGCGGTCGGCACCGGCCGGGACGTGAACCTGTACGACGTACCGACGGGGAAGCCGACCGGGCGGTTGCCGGACGTCTACGGGGCGGACCTCTCCTTCGGCCCCAGCGGGCGGACACTGCTGCTCGCCGTTACGGCCGACAACTCGCCTCCCGTCATCCGGCTTTGGGACGTGCGCCGTCACAAACTGCTGTTCAAAGCCAGCCGGGTCGAGCCCGCCGGAGTGCCTGCCGACCTGGGCTGGCTCCGCGGCAGCTCGGGCAACGTGGCCGTGGCCTCGGCACTCAGCGGCGTCGTGGCCGTCAGCGCCGACGACCGCTTCCTCGCCGACTGCTCGCACGACAGACTCGAGATCTGGGACGTCGGGACGCACCACCGGTCACCAGGTTCCTGGACGTCGCTGCGCGGCCCTCAGTGCATGTCGGCGGAGATAAGCTTTGTTCCGGGCGCCCACGAATTCGCTGTCACCACCGATCGCGGAGTGCGGATCTGGGACGTGCCGTCGGGCAGGGAACGGACCGGCATCGGCCAGGACGGCCTCGACACCACCGCGTACACGCCGGACGGCCGGTTCGTCATCGGATCCGACGGCGGCCAGGTGTTCCTGTGGCGGCTCGACGCTCCGCAGGCTCCTGTGTTCCGGGCCCCCGTGGCGGGGGCGGGATCCTGGAACCTCCGGCTCGACCGGCACGACGGTGTGATCCGGTACGTGTCGAATGACGCCAGCCCCACGGTGTGGTCACTTTCCCTCGGCCACGCGTTCCAGCCGGGCTTCCGGCCGGACGGCACCACGAGCGCCGCCTTCAGCCCCGACGGCCGACTGCTCGCTGTCGCGCGGCAATCGGGCGGCAGACACCGCCTGCGCCTGATCGACGTGGCACACAACACAGAGGCGGCGGATGAACTGCCCACGGCCCCGTGTCCGGTGGCCGAAGGGGAACCGACCTGCACGGACATCATGGCTTTCTCTCCCGATGGCCGGACCATGGTCTACTCCACCACCGACAACGACTACGACAGCGAGCCGGCTCTCACCGTGGTGAACAGCCGCCGCCCGGCCCGCCCGGCCACCTTCGGCATCACCACGAGGTCCGACGAGGGGCCGACGGTCGAGTCCCTCGCGCTCGACAGCGAGGGAAACGCACTGGTGTCACTGAACGGTGAGCGGACGGAGAGATGGGACACACGCCGTCACGTCCGAACCGGCCGATGGCGGGGCGTCGCGGGGGAATCCCTGGCGCTGAGGGATGACGGCCGGCTCCTGGTGAGCCTGGACGGACACGTCACCGACCTCACGTCCGGCAGAACAACGCGCCACACCCTCACCCAGACGACCCCCACGGTAGTGGCGTTCACCCACGACGGTACGCGGCTCGCGGCCGGCGACGATTCCGGATGGGTCAGCCTCTGGGACGGCCACGCCCGGCGGCGCCTGGGTGAACTGCCCGCCGACTCCTCCCGCGCCTCGGACGATGAGGACGGCGACGGGGTCTCGGCGATGACCTTCTCCCATGACGGCACAACTCTGGCCGTCGGCACGGACGACGGCCTCGTCCGTCTCTGGGACGCCTCGACCGGGCTGGCGATCGGCTCTCCTCTGTACAGCACGGGAGGGCCGGTCGAGGCGCTGGCCTTCGGCGGTGACGACCGCGCCTTGTACCTGTCGAGCGAGCATGTACCGCTGGAACGCTACGACATCGCCCCGGACACGGTCGCGGCCGACATCTGCCGACGCGTCGGCACAGGCCTGTCACGGTCCCAATGGGGAACATACGTGCGCGACGTCCCGTACCGCGGCTTGTGCTGACCGCAGGTCGGGACAGGGACCACGGCACGTTCGGCCTCCATCCTGTCCGAGCTCCGGCGCGTTCGGGACGGTCGATGCGCCTGGGCTAGGAGTTCGCGCGACCGGACGTCAGTGAGCTCCGGACCGGTATCGGGGCTCACGTCCTCACCGTTACCGTCGAAGGACAGCTCGGGCAAGTCCTCATCGAGGTCGGCCAACAGGCCGCGCACCCACGTTCGCGCCCCATCGTTGGCGGCTCAGTCGACCGTGATTGCCGTACCCGGTCAAGCCGGTGAATACCTACACGGTTATGGCCGCAGGTCCGCGAAAATGCCTCGGCCCCGGTCCGCCGCGCCGCTACTGTGCTGCCGGTACGTCGTTCACCGACGAGGGGCTGAGTCGTGCTGACCGCTTCGCACCCACCGTAGGTACCTCTGGAGAGCCCAGAGGGCCCTATGGAGGCTCTCGATGTCCAGGACTGTTCGTACGACTCCCCGGCGACTCCGCGTCCGAGACGGCGCAGCGGAGTTCATGTCCCTGTACGACCTGCGCTACACACATGCTGAACTGGCCCAGGCCGCCCGCGAAGGCCGTCGCCCCGCCCCGACGAAGACACTGCGCCGGATCACCTCCTGGCAGCCGTTGCTGCTCGACCGCAGAGACGGCTCGTTCTCCGCCGCGGTCGCCACGGCTGAAGGCCGGGCCCGGCTCCGGGGCCGGCTCGAAGCCCAGCGGATCCGCGGACTGCACCACGCAGGCCACGACCTCGACGACGTGGACATCCCTCCGGTCCGCCACCGGCACGATGAGCTCTGGCATGCGTAGGAGAAGAGGTGCGTAGGGGGCGGGTCGTGGCAGTGACTCGGTCGCCGCGCCGGAGGGCATGCTCGGTGATGTGGCGGCCCAGCCCGCCGGAGGCGCCGTGCGGCAGGGACCCGGAGAGCAGGCCCGACGACTCGTCGACCTCCTCATGGACGCTCTGACCAAGGACTCGACCGCGAGCTGAGCTCAAATCGCCGGAGGTGCGTCAGCCGACGTCCGGCGCACGCCTCACCGCAGGGCCTTCGCGAAGCAGCGGCTGTCCTCGTAGTGGCGGTAGTAGCCGAACTTGGTGCACGGCTCGTAGCCGCTGGAGGTGTACAGGGCGATGGCCTCCGGCTGCTTGAGGCCGGTCTCCAGGACCATGCGGAGGCGGCCGGCCTCGCGGGCGTCGTCCTCCAGAGCGGCCAGCATGCGGCGGGCGAGGCCCCGGCCGCGCAGCTCCTCGATGACGTACATGCGCTTGAGCTCGGCGTCGCCGTCCTCGTTGCCCTCGTCGTTGGCGTCCTGGCTGCGCCAGCCGCCCGTGGCCACGGGCCGGTCGCTCTCGTCGTAGGCGATCAGGTAGACGCCTCTCGGCGGCCGGAAGTCCGACGCGTCGAGGACCGTGGCGTCACCGCCGTCGCCGTAGCGCAGGTGGTACTCGGCCTGAACCTCGTCGTTGAGCTTCACGGCGTCGGGGTGGTCGAAGGGCACGCGGTGAATATTCATGCTGGGCATCGTACAATCATGCATAGTCAAGGACTGGTGGAATCAGGGCCCGTCCAGTGTGCCGGTATCGTGCCCGGGTGCTGACAGTGACCTCGGTGAACGTGAACGGACTGCGGGCCGCCGCGAAGAAGGGCTTCGTGGAGTGGCTCGCGGACACCTCGGCGGACGTGGTGTGCCTGCAGGAGGTGCGCGCCGAGCCGCGGCAACTGCCCGAGCCCGTACGGCAGCCCGACGGCTGGCACGTCGTCCACGCCCCCGCCGCCGCCAAGGGCCGTGCGGGCGTCTCCCTGTACACGCGGCGTGAACCCGACCGGGTCCAGGTCGGGTTCGGCTCCGCCGAGTTCGACACCAGCGGCCGGTACGTCGAGGCCGACCTGCCCGGGGTCACCGTCGCCTCCCTTTACCTCCCCTCCGGTGAGGTCGGCACCGAGCGGCAGGAGGAGAAGGTCCGCTTCATGGGCGAGTTCCTCGCCCATCTCAAGGGCCTGCGCGAGCGCGCCGCCGCCGACGGGCGCGAGGTCCTCGTCGTCGGCGACTGGAACATCGCCCACCAGCAGGCCGACCTCAAGAACTGGCGGTCCAACACCAAGAACTCCGGGTTCCTGCCGGAGGAGCGGGAGTGGCTGAGCCGGGTCTACGACGAGACGGACGGCGGGTACGTCGATGTCGTACGGGCGCTGCATCCCGATACCGAGGGGCCGTACTCGTGGTGGTCGTACCGCGGGCGGGCCTTCGACAACGACGCCGGCTGGCGCATCGACCTGCATGTGGCCACCCCCGGGCTCGCGGCCAGGGCCGTCAAGGGCTTCGTGGAGCGGGCGGCCACCCACGCCGAACGGTGGTCGGACCACGCGCCGGTGACGGTGGTCTACGACCGCTAGCTCTGCTTGCGCTGCCGTCGGTCCAGGGCCAGTGACAGTTCCGCCTCCACCACACTGCGGGCCAGCGGGCGCAGGCGACCGAGGTCCTCCTCGCCGGCGTGGCGCAGGACGAGGTCGGTGAAGAGGGCGGCGAGGGCGTCGGCGTGTTCGCGGACGTGCTTGCCCACCGCGAGGACCTCCGCCAGCGGGATGCCCTCGCGGACCAGGGCGGAGGAGACGTCCAGCAGGCGGCGGCTGATGTGCACGATCTCGTCGCCGTCGGTGCCCAGGTAGCCCAGTTCGAGGGCGGCGGCGAGGTTCTCCGGGGTGACCTCGCCCTCGAAGCGGGCGGCGAGCTCCTCGGGGGTGAGGCGGACCGGCTCCTCCTCGGTGGGGGCGCCGACGCCCAGCAGGTCGGCGACGTCGCGGCCCTGGTCGAGGGCCTCGGCCAGTTCCGCGATGCCGTTCAGGGTGTGCCCGCGCTCCAGCAGGGCCGAGATCGTGCGCAGGCGGGCCAGGTGGTGGTCGTCGTACCAGGCGATGCGGCCCTCACGGCGGGGCGGCGCTATCAGCTTGCGTTCGCGGTAGAAGCGCAGTGTGCGCACTGTGATGCCGGCCAGCCGGGCCAGCTCCTCCATGCGGTACTCGCGCTTGTCCGTCACGCCCGCACTTTATGTCGTACCCGGGGTAACTTCCTCGTCCCGCCCCCTACCGGTCGGTACGGAGCTGCTCTACAGTCCCATTGCGCCAGTGTTCACTGGCGGAGTCCGACGCGATGCCTGGAGGCTTCGGGATGGCCGAACACGAACACGTACGCGAGCACGTACGGGTGGCGGTGATCGGGTCCGGATTCGGCGGGCTGGGCGCGGCCGTGCGGCTGCGCCGTGAGGGGATCACCGACTTCGTGGTCCTGGAGCGGGCCGGCAGCGTCGGCGGCACCTGGCGGGACAACAGCTACCCGGGCTGTGCCTGTGACGTCCCGTCACATCTGTACTCGTTCTCCTTCGCGCCGAACCCCGACTGGCCGCGCGCCTTCTCCGGGCAGGAGCACATCCGTGCGTACCTGGAGCATGTGACCGACGTCTTCCGGCTGCGTCCCCACATCCGCTTCGGCTCCGAAGTGAAGCTGATGACCTGGGACACCGAGAGGCTGCGGTGGGACATCGAGACGAGCAGCGGCTCGCTGTCGGCGGACGTCGTGGTCTCCGCCACCGGGCCGCTGTCCGACCCGAGGATCCCGGACATCCCCGGTCTGGACTCCTTCCCCGGCAAGGTCTTCCACTCGGCCCGCTGGGACCACGACTACGACCTCACCGGCAAGCGGGTCGCGATGGTGGGGACGGGGGCCTCGGCCATCCAGATCGTGCCCGCCGTCCAGCCCCGCGTCTCCCGGCTGACCCTCTTCCAGCGCACCCCGCCGTGGGTGCTGCCCCGTGTGGACCGGGCGATCGGCGGGGTGGAGCGGCGGTTGCACCGGGCCCTGCCGTTCACCACGCAGCTCAGGCGCGGACTGCTGTGGGGCATCCGGGAGTTGCAGGTCCAGGCGTTCACCAGGCACCCGGAGGAGCTCGGCCTGGTCGAGCGGTTCGCCAGGCTCAACATGGCCAGGGCCGTCAAGGACCCGGCCCTGCGGGCCAGGCTGACCCCGGACTACCGCATCGGCTGCAAGCGGATCCTGCTGTCCAGCGAGTACTACCCGGCCCTCGCCCGCCCCAACGTGGACGTCGTCGCCAGCGGGCTCGCCGAGGTGCGTGGGTCGACCGTCGTCGGGGCCGACGGAAGCGAGGCCGAGGTGGACGCGATCGTCTTCGGCACCGGCTTCCACGTCACCGACATGCCCATCGCCGAGCGGGTGGTCGGGGCGGAGGGCGTCACCCTCGCCGAGGCCTGGAAGAAGGACGGGATGCAGGCGCTGCGCGGGACTTCCGCCGCCGGGTTCCCCAACTGGCTGTCGATCATCGGGCCCAACTCCGGCCTGGCGAACTCCTCGATGATCCTCATCATCGAGTCCCAGCTGAACTACATGGCGGACTTCGTGCGCCAGCTCGACGTCCTCGGCGGCCGGGTCGCCCTCGACGCCCGCGCCGACGCCGTACGGGCCTGGAACCACAAGGTGCAGGAGCGTATGAGGCCCACGGTGTGGAACACCGGCGGCTGCACCAGCTGGTATCTGGACTCCAGTGGCCGCAACACCACCATCTGGCCGGGTACCACCGCGGAGTTCCGCCGGGCGACCCGGCGGGTGGAGCTGGCGGAGTACCGGGTCGTCCGGCAGACCGCCACGAAGAAGACCACCTCCGCCGACCCGAGCGAGGTCACCGCATGAGCCGCCCCACTCATGTGACCTCCGGCCCGTACGCCCCGCCCACCCCCGGCCGTGTCCTGACGGCCGTCTCCGCCGACGGCGCCCGGCTGCACGTCGAGGTGCACGGCCCCGAGGACGCGCCCCCCGTCGTCCTGGCCCACGGCTGGACCTGCTCGACCGCGTTCTGGGCGGCGCAGATCCGGGACCTGGCCGCGGACCACCGGGTCATCGCCTACGACCAGCGAGGCCACGGGCGCAGTCCGGCCGGCCCCGCGTGCACCGCCGAGGCGCTCGCGGACGACCTGGAGGCGGTGCTCGCGGGGACCCTCGCGCCCGGGGAGAAGGCCGTGATCGCGGGCCACTCCATGGGCGGGATGACGCTGCTGGCCGCCTCCGGGCGGGCCCGCTTCCGGGAGCACGCGGCGGCTGTTCTGCTGTGCAGCACGGGCAGTTCGCGGCTGGTCGCCGAGTCGCTCGTGGTGCCGTTGCGTGCCGGCCGGGTGCGCGCCTGGCTGACGGCGCGCATCCTAGGCTCGCGCGCCCCGCTGGGGCCGGTCACGCCTCTCGCGCAGGCCGTCCTCAAGTACGCCACCATGGGCGCCGGTTCGGCCCCGCACATGGTGGAGGCGTGCGCGCGGATCGTGCACGCCTGCCCGCGCGCCGTGCGTCACTCCTGGTCGCGGGTGCTGGACACGCTCGATCTCGACCACGGGGTACGGGAGTTGAGTGTGCCGACGGTGGTGGTCGTGGGCACGGCGGACCGGATGACCCCGCCGGTGCACGCGCGCTCGCTGGTGGCCGCACTGCCGCACTGCGTGGGCAGTGACGAGTTGGCCGGCGTGGGCCACATGACGCCGGTGGAGGCACCGAAGCTGGTGACCGGCAGGATCCGGGAACTGGTCCGCGAGTACGTGACGGTGACGGACACGGTCAGGGAGGGCGCATGAGCAGGGTCGGTCTCGAGGGTCAGGTCGTGGTGGTCACGGGAGCCGCGCGCGGTGTCGGTGAACTGCTCGCCCGGAAGCTCTCCGCGCGCGGTGCCACGGTGGCGCTGGTCGGACTGGAACCGGAGGCGCTCAAGGAGGTCTCGGCGCGGCTGCACGGCGACAGTGACCACTGGCACGCCGACGTCACCGACCACGAGGCCATGTCCCGGGTCGCCCGGGAGGTCAAGGAGCGGTTCGGCAAGGTCGACGTCGTCGTCGCCAACGCCGGGGTGGCCACCGGGGGCCCGTTCGTGGACTCCGATCCGGAGGCCTGGCGGCGGGTGATCGAGGTCAACCTGATCGGTTCCGCCGTGACCGCGCGCGCCTTCCTGCCGGTGCTGATCGAGAGCCGGGGCTATCTGCTGCAGATAGCCTCGCTCGCCGCGATCACCCCGGCGCCGATGATGACGGCGTACTGCGCGTCCAAGGCGGGTGTCGAGGCGTACGCGCACAGTCTGCGGGCCGAGGTCGGGTACCGGGGCGTGCGCGTCGGCGTGGCCTATCTGTCCTGGACCGACACGGACATGGTGCGCGGCGCCGACCAGGACGAGGTGATGCGCGAGCTCAGGCAGCGGCTGCCATGGCCGGCCAACAGGACCTATCCGCTGGGCCCGGCGGTCGACCGGATCGTGGCCGGGATCGAGCGCCGCGCCGGCCACGTGTACGGGCAGTGGTGGCTGCGCGGGATGCAAGGGGTGCGCGGGTATCTGCCGGGGATCGTCGGCACGGTGGGACAGCGGGAGATGCGCCGGTTCGCGCCCCGGCTGCGGGGCATGCGCACGGGTCTGGTCGGCGCGGGCGGGGCGGCTGACGAGCAGGAGCGGTCGGTGCGGCGAAACTGACTCCGGACCAGCGGGTGTTACGCACCGTTAATGATCGAAATGCGTACCGTGTCCGCCCGTGTGAATCTGGTCGAGGCCCCACCGAGGGGCCAATTCCCCTCACCCACCACGGGAGTGAACCCACATGGGTATGAAGGACCAGTTCCAGGAGAAGGCCCGCGGCATGCAGGAGCAGGGCAAGCAGAAGGCCGGCGAGGCCCGTGAGAAGGCCGGGCAGCGTGGCCAGCAGTCCCCGCAGCGCGGCCAGCAGTCGCCGCAGCGCGGCCAGCAGCCGCGTGAGCGTGGTCGTCACGAAATGGACGACACCGAGCGCGAGATGGAGGACCGCTTCAGCCAGGATTACGACGCCTGACGCGGTCTCCTGACCGGAAGGGGCGCCCCCTTGGCGGGCGCCCCTTCCCTCGTGCGGGCCCTCAGCCGTCAGGCTGCCGTCGCGGCGGCAGCTTGGGCCGCGACCGGTCGGGTATGTCCCGGTGGTCCGGCGGGGTCGCCGCGGGCTGGGTGGTCAGCAGATCGATGGCCAGCACCACCGCGTCGTCCAGTTGTGCGTACCGGCCCTCCGCCCAGTCCAGCGGGGTGCGCAGGGCCTCCAGGTCGGGGGCGACGCCGTGGTTCTCCACGGACCAGCCGTAGGCGTCGAACCAGGCCGCGTTCATGGGCACGGTGATCACCGTGCCGTCGCCCAACCGGTGCCGTCCGGTCATGCCGACCACACCGCCCCAGGTGCGCTGCCCGACCACCGGCCCGATCCGCAGCAGCTTGAAGGCCGCCGTGATCATGTCGCCGTCGGAGGAGGTCGCCTCGTCGGCCAGCGCCACCACGGGTCCGCGGGGCGCGTTGGAGGTGTACGACACCGGCTGGGCGTTCCTGGTCAGGTCCCAGCCGATGATGCTCCGGCTCAGCTTCTCGACCACCAGCTCGCTGATGTGCCCGCCCGCGTTGCCGCGCACGTCCACGATGAGCGCGGGCCGGGACACCTCCATGCGCACATCCCGGTTGAACTGGGCCCAGCCGGAGCCGCCCATGTCGGGGATGTGCAGGTAGCCGCACTTGCCGCCGCTCAAGTGCCGCACCACCGCCCGGCGTTTGGCGACCCAGTCCTGGTAGCGCAGGGGACGTTCGTCGACGAGCGGGACGACGGCGACCCGGCGTGCGGGGCCCTGCTCGCCCTCCGCCGGCGCGAAGGTGAGCTCCACCGTCGTACCGCCCGCCCCCGCCAGCAGCGGGTACGGCCCCGTCACCGGATCCACCGGCCGGCCGTTGACATGGGTGAGGACCGCGCCCTCCCGGATGCCGGTGCCGGCCAGCGGGGAGCGGGCCTTGGAGTCGGAGGAGTCGCCGGGCAGGATCCGCCGGACCGTCCAGCCGCCGTCCCGGCGCACGAGGTTGGCGCCGAGCAGGCCCTGCCGGCGCTGGTACGGGGAGGGGCCCTCGTTGCGGCGTGCGGCGCCGACGTAGGCGTGCGACGTGCCGAGCTCGCCCAGCACTTCGCGGAGCAGGTCGGCGAACTCGTCGGGGGAGGCGACGTGTTCGACGAGCGGCCGGTACTGGTCGAGGACCGCGTCCCAGTCGATGCCGCACATGTCCGGGTCCCAGAAGTACGCCCGGATCAGCCGGCCCGCCTCCGCGTACGCCCCTCGCCATTCGGCGGCCGGGTCGACGGTGTGCAGGATCCGGCGGGCGTCGATCCAGGTCGTCGTGTCGGCGTCGCCGGACTCGGTGGACGGCACCGCCCGCAGGTCGCCCTCGTCGACCACGACCAGCCGGGTGCCGTCGCCGCTCACCGCGAACCAGTCGAGATGGCCGACGAGTTCGGACTTCTTCGCCCTGCTGATGCTGAAGTGCTCCAGTGTCGGCCGGCCGGTGGTGTCGTCCGGGTTCGCGAACGTCTCGCCCAGCGCCCCGGAGATCGGCCAGCGCAGCCAGACCAGGCCGCCACCGGCGACCGGTTGCAGCGCGGAGTACTTGGAGGCGGCGACCGGGAACGGCGTCACCCGGCTCTCCAGCCCTTCGGCCTCCACGGTGACCGCACCGGCCTCACCGCCGTCCTCGTCGTCGAGCGGGTCCAGGCCGCCGGCGGCCGGCCGGCCCTCGGGGTTCAGGGCGAAGGGGGAGGGGGTCGCCGAGGACAGGGGAACCAGGTAGGGCTTGCAGCCGAGCGGGAAGGACAGGTCCCCGGTCTGCACGTCGTACACCGGGTCGAAGCCCCGCCAGGACAGGAAGGCCAGGTAGCGGCCGTCCCAGGTGAACACCGGATTCTCGTCCTCGAAGCGGCCGTCGGTGACGTCGACGATCGTCCGGTCCTTGATCCGGGCCAGCTTGATCTGCCGCAGGGTGCGGCCGATCCCCGGATGCGACCAGGTCAGCCACGCCCCGTCGGGGGAGAAGGCGAGATCGCGCACCGGCCCGTTGACCGACCGGATCAACTCGGTGACCTCGACCCCGGGGCCGTCGGGGGAGTCCCCGGCGGCGTCGTCCGCCTCGGTCACGTCGAGCAGCAGCAGCCGTCCGTCGTGCGCGGCGACGGCCAGCCGTTCCCCGTCGGGGTCGGCGACCATCTCCAGGACGCGGCCCAGCCGGCCGGAGGCCAGCCGGCGCGGCGCCCGGTCACCTGTTGCCCGGGGGAGGTGGGCGATCTCGACGGCGTCCTCGCCCTCGGCGTCGGTGACGTAGGCGATCTGCCCGGTCGAGCCCAGCATCTCCGGGAGCCGGACGCGCACCCCGGGCGTGTCCGTGATCGTGCGGGCGGGGCCGTCGCGGTGGGTGAGCCAGTACAGGGAGCCGCGTACGACGACGGCGCTGGCCCGGCCCGTCTCGTCCACGGAGACGCCGTCGACGTGCTGGGCGGCCGGGATCTGGTACGTACGGCGGCCCGCGCGCGGCCCGGACAGGCGTACGTCCAGCCTGTGCGGTTCCGAGTCCGGCGCCAGGTCGTCGACCATCCACAGGTCGCCCGCGCACTGGTAGACGATCCGGGTGCCGTCGCTGGAGGCGTGCCGGGCGTAGAAGGCGTCGTGGTCGGTGTGCCGGCGCAGGTCGGTGCCGTCGTACGCGCAGGAGTAGAGGTTGCCGACGCCCTCGTGGTCGGAGAGGAAGGCGATCCGGCCGCCGACGAACATCGGCGAGTGCAGGTGCCCGCCGATGTCGGGCAGCAGCCGCTCACCGTGCAGCCACAGCCGGCCCGTGGCGCCGCCCCGGTAGCGCTTCCAGGAGGCCGGTTCGTGCGGCGGGGTGCCGGTCAGCAGCAGGGTCCGGTGCGCGCCGTCGACGTCGGCGACCTGGATGTCGGAGACGGGACCCCAGGGCAGCTTGCGGCCCGGGTCGCCCTCCGGGGTGATCTTGTAGGCCCAGGTGAAGTGGGAGAACGGCTCGCCGTGGGAGGCGACGGCGAGGATGTCGCTGTGGCCGTTTTCGTCGGGTGGGGTCCAGCCGCAGACCTGGGTGTCCGGGCTGCCCCAGTAGGTCAGTTGCCGGCCCGGTCCGCCGTCGACCCCGACCAGGTGGATCTCGGGGACGAGACTGCGCCAGGACGTGCAGGCGATGTGGCGGCCGTCGGGCGAGAAGCGGGGGTGGCCGGCCTTGGTGCGGTCGACGGTGAGCCGCCAGGCGCGGCCCGGGGAGTCGAGGGGGGCCAGCCAGAGGTCGTCCTCGGCCACGAAGCACAGCAGATCGCCGCTGAGGTGCGGCAGTCGGAGATAGCTCACCTCCCCAGGCTTTCCCCGGGGACGGAAGGGAGCAACTCGTGAGGAATGACCCCGTTCCGACCAGGCGTGACCCACAACACGTACGAAACGGTTTCGTTTCGTAGAGCGCTGCGCTACATTCGTCCTGTACGAAACCGAGTCGTTCAGAGCAGGAGGGTGAGGGAGATGACCGAGGTCGCCACCGGGCGTCGCAGTCGGATCACGCCCGAGCGCGAGGCCGAGCTGTACGAGGCCGTGCTCGACCTGCTCCGAGAAGTCGGCTACGACGCCCTCACCATGGACGCCGTGGCCGCCCGCACCCGGTCCAGCAAGGCCACCCTCTACCGCCAGTGGGGCGGCAAGGCCGAGCTGGTGGCGAAGGCCGTACGGCACAACAAGCCGGGCGCGCTCGGCCTCGGCGACATCGACACCGGGTCGCTCAAGGGGGACCTGCACGCCCTCACCATGAGCTCGGACGACTGCGAGATGGAGCAGAACTCCGCGCTGATGCGGGGCCTTGCCATGGCCGTGCACAGCAACCCGGACCTGCTGAAGGCCTTCCGCGAACATCTCATCGAGCCGGAGATGGCGGAGATCCGCCGCGTGGTGCGGCGGGCTGTCGACCGGGGCGAGGTCCGCGCGGACAACCCGGCGATCGACTACATGATGCACATGATGCTCGGCGGGTTCGCCGCCCGCACGATGCTCGACGAACTGCCGCCGACGCAGGCCTTCCTCATCTCGTACATCGACGCCGTCGTCCTCCCCGCCCTCGGCGTCACCACCGGCTGAACCCCCTCCCCAGCACCGGCTGAACCTCCTCCCCAGCACCGGCTGAACCCCTTCCCCAGCAAGCCCACCACCTGACGTAACCGCTCACGTCGTCGGGCTGATCACCCCTGCCCAGAAGAACGCCAAACGACCTGACCGGGAGTACGCCTCCGTGGCCACTTTCCTCTACAAACTCGGCCGACTCGCCTTCCGGCGACGGCACTTCGTCGCCCTGATATGGGTGGCGCTGCTCACCCTCGCCGGGGTTGGCGCCGCCTCCGCGCCCGCCGCGGGCAACACGTCCTTCTCCATCCCCGGAACCGAGGCCCAGAAGGCCTTCGACCTGCTGGAGCAGCGCTTCCCCGGCACCACCGCCGACGGCGCGACCGCGCGGGTCGTCTTCAAGGCGCCGAGCGGCGAGAAGATGACGGACACCGTCAACAAGGCGACCGTGAAGAAGACGGTCAAGGAGCTTTCACACGGCTCTGAGGTCACCTCCGTCGCCGACCCCTACAAGGCCCACGCCGTCAGCAGGGACGGCCGGATCGCCTACGCGTCGGTCAGGTACAAGGTCTCCGGCATGGAGCTCGAGGACTCCTCGCGCGACGCCCTCAAGGAGGCCGCGCAGCAGGCGCGGGACGCCGGGCTCACCGTGGAGATCGGCGGTGACGCGCTCACCGCCACGCCCGAGACCGGCTCCAGCGAGGTCATCGGCATCGCCGTCGCCGCGGTCGTCCTCGTCATCACCTTCGGCTCGCTCCTCGCGGCCGGATTCCCGCTGCTCACCGCGATCATAGGCGTCGGTATCGGCGTCTCCACGATCACCGCGCTCGCGTCCGCGCTCGATCTGGGCACGACCACCTCCACCCTGGCGTCGATGATCGGCCTCGCCGTCGGCATCGACTACGCCCTCTTCATCGTCTCCCGCTACCGCGCCGAACTGGCCGAGGGCCGCGAACGCGAGGACGCGGTCGGCCGCGCCGTCGGCACGGCGGGCTCCGCGGTGGTCTTCGCGGGCCTGACGGTCGTCATCGCCCTGGTCGGCCTGTCCGTGGTCAACATCCCGATGCTGACCAAGATGGGTGTCGCGGCCGCCGGTACGGTCGCCATCGCCGTGCTGATCGCCCTGACGCTGATCCCGGCGCTGCTCGGCTACGCGGGCCGCAGGATCAAGCCCGCCGGTGAGAAGAGCAAACTGCTCGGCGGCGGCCGCGCCAAGAGCGCCGGGAAGCAGGCCCGCCCCAACATGGGCACGCGCTGGGCGAGTTTCGTCGTACGCCGCCCGGTGGCGGTCCTCCTCCTCGGCGTGGTCGGACTCGGCGCGGCGGCGATCCCGGCCGCCTCGCTCGAACTGGGCCTGCCCGACGACGGCTCCCAGCCGACGTCCACCACCCAGCGCCGCGCCTACGACCTGCTCTCCGAGGGCTTCGGGCCCGGCTTCAACGGGCCGCTCATGATCGTCGTCGACGCCAAGGACAACGCCCACCCGAAGGCCGCCTTCACCGAGGTCGGCGACGAGATCAAGGGTCTCAAGGACGTCGTGACGGTGACCCCCGCCGCGCCCAACAAGGCCGGCGACACCGCGACGATCACCGTGATCCCGAAGTCCAAGCCGTCCTCCGCCACCACCGAGGACCTGGTCCACGCCATCCGTGACAAGGGCGCGGGCATCACCGCCAGGACCGACGCCAAGGTGCTGGTCACCGGCTCCACGGCGATGAACATCGACTTCTCCCAGAAGCTGAACGACGCGCTGCTGCCGTACCTGGCCCTGGTGGTCGGCCTGGCCTTCCTGCTGCTGATCCTGGTCTTCCGCTCGATCCTGGTCCCGCTGAAGGCGGCCCTCGGATTCCTGCTGTCGGTGACGGCCGCGCTGGGCGCGGTGGTCGCGGTCTTCCAGTGGGGCTGGCTGTCCGGCCTGTTCGGCGTGGAGCAGACCGGACCGGTCATGTCGATGATGCCGATCTTCATGGTCGGCGTCGTCTTCGGCCTCGCGATGGACTACGAGGTGTTCCTCGTGACCCGGATGCGGGAGGCGTACGTGCACGGGGAGAAGCCCGCCCAGGCGGTCGTGACCGGCTTCAAGTACAGCGCGCGGGTGGTGACGGCGGCGGCCGTGATCATGATGGCTGTCTTCTCCGGCTTCATCGGCTCCAGCGAGTCGATGATCAAGATGATCGGCTTCGGACTGGCGATCGCCGTCTTCTTCGACGCGTTCATCGTCCGCATGACGATCGTCCCGGCCGTGCTCGCCCTGCTCGGCAGGAAGGCCTGGTGGCTGCCCGAGTGGCTGGACCGCGTACTGCCCGACGTTGACGTCGAGGGCGAGGGCCTGCGCAGGCGGGACGAGTCCCGTGCCGGGGACGGGTCCAGGGACGGGGACGGGGACCGGGAGCCGGTGCGCGTCTGACGCCCCGCTCCTGATCGCGACCGCCGGTGAGGGCGCCTTGGGGACGGCGCGCCCTCACCGGCGGTCGGCTGTGCGTCCCCAAAAAAGCGGGCCACGCGAAGCCGGTCGCCTGCCCGGTACACGTACCACTAGCGTGCCGGGCATGACGACGACAGCCGCCACCGACGCCGACGGCACCGGTGCCCACCCGCGTTTCGCCGCCGCCCTCGACGAACTCGGTCTAGGGGAGCTCCGCTCAGGCAACCGCCGCTACCCGGAGGCGACCCGTACCGCCGGGGAGGCCGCGGCCGCGATCGGGGGCGTGCCGCCCTTCGGGCAGCGGACCCGGACGCGGGTGCTCGCCGACGGGGGGCTTCTCGGCCACGACCTCGTGTGGACCACCGCCGGTACCCCCTACGCCGTCTTCCCCATGGACCCCGGGACGCTGGTCACCCACGCCGGCGCGACCCTGGCGGACGTGCGCGAGCGCACCTCGTGACGCCGCTGGTCACCTGCGCCGTCCTGCTCGCCGCCGTCACCCACGCCAGCTGGAACGCCATCGCCCACCGGATCACCGACAAGCTCGTCGGGTTCACCCTGATCATGACCGGCGGTGTGCTGATCGGACTGGTCCTGGCGTGCTTCGCCGACCTGCCGACGGGGAAGGCGTGGCCGTATCTGATCGCCTCCGCGGGCATCCACTTCGTGTACGTCGTCCTGCTGATGACCTCCTTCCGGCTGGGCGACTTCGGACAGGCCTACCCCATCGCCCGCGGCTCCGCGCCCATGCTGGTCACGGTGCTCGCCGCCGTCTTCGCGCACGAGATGCCCGACGGATGGGCGGCGGCCGGGATCGCGCTGTCCTGTGCGGGGCTCACCGGCGTCGCCCTGTGGGGCCTGCGCGGACGGCGCCCCGACTGGGCGGCGATCGGGGCGGCGCTCGCGACGGGGACGGCCATCGCCGCGTACACCGTCGTCGACGGGCTGGGTGTACGGGCCTCCGGCACCGCCCTCGGATACACCGCCTGGCTGATGGTGGTGCAGGGGCTGTGGATGCCCGCGTACGCCCTCTGGCGGTGGCGGCGGGAGACGGTCGCCGTCCTGCGGCCCTTCGCCGGCCTCGGCCTGTCCGGCGCCGCCCTCTCCGTCGCCGCCTACGGCCTCGTCCTGTGGGCCCAGACGCGGGCCGAGCTGGCGCCCATCGCCGCCCTGCGGGAGTCCTCGATCATCGTCGGCGCGGCCATCGGGGCACTGTTCTTCAAGGAGCGCTTCGGCCTGCCGCGGATCGCCGCCGCGGGACTCGTGGTGGTCGGCATCGGGCTGATGCTGCACACCGGATAGCGGGCGTGCGGGTGCCGCGTACGGGAAGCTGAGGCCTGTACGCGACAGGGAACAGGAAGTGACGTGATGACCGACAAGCTGACCGTGAGCGTCCTCGGCACCGGCATCATGGGTGCCGCGATGGCCCGGAACATCGCCAGGGCCGGACACTCCGTCCGCGTCTGGAACCGCACCCGGGCCAAGGCCGAACCGCTGGCCGCGGACGGCGCGCACGTCGCCGGCACGCCCGCCGAGGCCGTAGAGGGGGCCGACGTCGTGCTGACCATGCTGTACGACGGTTCCGCGGTACGGGAGGTCATGCGCGAGGCCGTCCCCGCCCTGCGCTCCGGCACCGTCTGGGCGCAGTCCACCACCGCCGGGATCGAGGCCGTCGCCGAGCTGGCCGGGTTCGCCCGCGAACACGGTCTGGTCTTCTACGACGCCCCGGTGCTGGGCACCCGGCAGCCCGCCGAGGCCGGACAGCTCACCGTGCTGGCCGCCGGGCCGGAGGAGGGGCGGGAGAAGGTCACGCCGGTGTTCGACGCGGTCGGCGCCCGTACCGTGTGGGCCGGCGACGACGCGGCGGCGGCCGGGGCCACCCGGCTGAAGCTGGTCGCCAACAGCTGGGTGCTGGCGGCCACCGCGGCGGCCGGGGAGGTGCTGGCGCTGTCGAAGGGGCTCGGTGTCGACCCGAACAGCTTCTTCGACCTCGTCCAGGGCGGCCCGCTCGACATGGGCTACCTGCGGGCCAAGTCCCGGCTGGTGCTGGAGGGGGAGCTGACCCCGGCCCAGTTCGCGGTGGCCACCGCGGAGAAGGACGCCCGGCTGATCGTCCGGGCCGGCGAGCGGGCCGGCGTACGGCTCGACGTCGCCGAGGCCACCGCCGAACGGCTCGCGCGCGCCGCCGCGCAGGGGCACGCGGACGAGGACATGGTCGCCGCGTACTTCGCCAGCTTCGACGAGAAGCCGACGTCCTGACGAACCGCCTCCGACGTGACGGGGCAGGCCCCGAGGAGCACCCTGGAATCAGGGTTCTCGGAGGTGGTCCTCATGATGCACACCACGGTGGGATGGCACGTCGAGCTCGAGTTCCAGGAGGACGACCAGCACACGCGGGCAGCGGCCATGGTCCGCTTGCCCGACGGCACGGAGGTGCGGGCGCACGGCCAGGCCAGCCGTCACCGCACCGACTCCAACCAGCCACGGGTGGGCGAGGAGATCGCGGGCGCCCGCGCCCTCAACGAGCTGGCCATGGAGCTGCTGACCAAGGCTCACGGGGAGATCGACGAGGCGTCCGGCCGGACGTCCCACCCGATCCACATCTGACCCGGCCCGAGGTCCGTCAGCGGGCGTCCGGCAGGGACTTCCGTACCGCTCGCACCAGTGCCTGCGCCCGGGGGTCCGCGGTCACGCTGGTGCGCAGGCCGTTGGTGACGTAGCCGAAGGCGACGCCCGTCTCGGGGTCGGCGAAGCCGAGGGCGCCGCCGCGGCCGGGGTGGCCGAAGGAGCCGGGGCCGAGCAGCGGGGACGCGCTGCCGTGGAGCATGTAGCCGAGGCCGAAGCGGGTGTTCACGACGAGCACCCGGTCGGGGCCCGCGGAGTGCTCGGTGCGGGCCAGCCGGACCGTCTCCGGGGTGAACAGGCGCGTGCCGCCGTCCACCTCGCCGATCAGCGAGGCGTAGAAGCGGGCCAGGCCGTCTGCGGTGGCGATGCCGTTGGACGCCGGCAGGGCGGCGGCGCGGTAGGCGGGGGAGTTCTCGTCGGGCAGCGGGGTGATCGCGGCGAAGGCGCGGCGGGTCAGGGAATCGGGGTCGGCGTAGGCCTCGGTGACCGCGCGCTTCGGGCGGACCTTCAACGCACCCGACTTCTCGGGGGCCTCGATCCGGCCGATCCGGCCCACGCGTCCGGCCTGCTCCTGAGGCAGGCCCAGCCACAGCTCCGCGCCGACCGGGCCGGCGATCCCGTCCGCGATCCACTCGCCCATCGGGCGGCCGGTGACCCGCTGGAGCAGAGCACTCGTCAGCCAGCTGAACGTCTGCGCGTGGTAGCCGTGGTCGCTGCCCGGCTCCCACACCGGTGCCTGGGCGGCGACGGCCGCCGCGCCCAGGTCGGGGTCGGCGGCCTGCTCCGGGGTGAGCGGCCGGTCCAGGACGGGGACACCGGCGCGGTGCGCGAGCAGGTCCCGGACCCGCGTGTGCTCCTTGCCCGCCGTCTTGTACTCCGGCCAGTACTCGCCGACCGGGGCGTCCAGGTCCAGCTCACCGCGCTGGTGCAGGAGCAGCAGCGCGGCGGCGGCGACGCCCTTCGTCGCTGAGCGCACGATCTGGGCCGTGCCGCGCTCCCAAAGTGCGGTGCCGTCGACGTCTCTGCTGCCGGCCCACAGGTCCACGACCTTGTGCCCGTCCCGGTACACCGCCACGGCCGCGCCCCGTTCGCCGAGCAGCTCGAAGTTCGCCGCGAACGCCTCCCTGACCGGCTCGAAGCCCTCGGCCACCGCACCGTTCACGTCCGCGTCCACGTCCACCGTCCTGCACTTCCCTCCGGCTCGCCTTCGACAGCGGGTGCAACATCCGCCGTGCGCCTGGGATTCCTGGGTTCCGTCAGCCGAGGACGATCGTCACATCGATGTTGCCGCGCGTGGCGTTCGAGTACGGGCACACCTCGTGGGCCGCGTCCACCAGCTTGCCGGCGATGTCCGGGTCGAGGATCGGCAGGGAGACGCTGAGGGCGACCGCGAGGCCGTAGCCGCGGGTCTTGTTCGGGCCGATGCCGACCTTCGCGGCGACCGTGGAGCCGGTGAGGTCGTAGCCCGCGCGGTTGCCGACCAGGATCAGCGCGTTGTGGAAGCAGGAGCTGTAGCCGGCCGCGAAGAGCTGCTCGGGGTTGGTGCCGTCGCCGTCGCCGCCCAGCTGCGGCGGCATCGCGACCTTGAGGTCGATATGGCCGTCCTGGCTGGTGACATAGCCGTCCCGGCCGCCGTGTGCGGTGGCCTCGGCTACGTACATGATCTTGGTCGGGCGGGTGTCGGCAACGGTGCCGTCAGTCATGGTCGGCCTTCCACGGAACAGGTGCGCACAAGTACATCGTGCACAAGGTACTGGCCGGTAGGCCCGCTGTCGCCGCCCGGGTGAGGTAACTGTGGGTAACTCGCGGTCATCCGGTGGACGGCGCGCGGGCAGCGCGTTCCGCGAGCCTCCACAACTCCTCACGCAACCGCGCGACCTCCGCTGGATCGAGCCCCGTCGTCGTCAGGAGGGCACCTGGTACGCGCGCCGCCCGCTCGCGCAGTTCCTCCCCGCGTCCCGTGCACGCGACCAGCACCGAGCGCTCGTCCCGCGCCGAGCGCTCCCGGCGCACCAGGCCCGCCGCCTCCAGCCGCTTCAGCAGCGGCGACACCGTGCCGTAGTCGAGGCGCAGGGCGCCGGCGAGGTCCTTCACGGTCGTCTCGCCGCGCTCCCACAGCACCAGCAGGACCAGGTACTGCGGGTAGGTGAGCCCGAGCTCGTCGAGGAGCGGGCGGTACGCGGCCGTCACCGCGCGCTGGGCGGCGTACAGCGCGAAGCACAACTGCTCGTCAAGGAGCGGTGCCCCGGACTCCTCCTGATGTGTCACGCGCCCATTGTCACGGACCGGGGGTCGAAGCCGAAGGGCAGTTCCAGGCGGTGGGCGCGCATCAGCGTGTCGTCGGAGAGCAGCTCGCCGGTCGGGCCGTCGGCGGCGATCACTCCGTTGCTGAGGATCAGCGAGCGCGGGCACAGTTCCAGCGCGTACGGCAGGTCGTGCGTGACCATCAGGACCGTGACGTCCAGGGAGCGCAGGATGTCGGCCAGCTCGCGGCGGGAGGCCGGGTCGAGGTTGGAGGACGGCTCGTCCAGGACGAGGATCTCCGGCTCCATGGCGAGCACGGTCGCCACCGCCACCCGGCGGCGCTGCCCGAAGGACAGGTGGTGCGGCGGCCGGTCGGCGAAGTCCTGCATGCCGACCCGCTCCAGGGCGGTGCGCACCCGCTCCTCCAGCGCGGGCCCCTTGATCCCGGCCGCCGCCGGTCCGAACGCCACGTCCTCCCGCACGGTCGGCATGAAGAGCTGGTCGTCGGGGTCCTGGAAGACGATGCCGACCTTCTGTCGGATCTCGGCCATGTGCTTCCTGCCGACCGGCAGCCCGGCCACGGCCACCGTCCCCGTGCCGCCGCCCAGGATGCCGTTGAGGTGCAGTACGAGGGTGGTCTTGCCGGCGCCGTTCGGCCCCAGCAGCGCGACCCGCTCGCCGCGCGCGACGGAGAAGTCGACGCCGAACAGGGCCTGGTGCCCGTCGGGGTAGGCGAAGGCGAGGCCGGAGACCTGCAGGGAAGCAGTGGTCACGGCGTCGGTCACAGCATCAGTCACAGGGTCCATCCCAGCAGACAGACGACGAGGGCGGCCGAGGGGAGGGCGAGGGCGTACGACCACTGCGCCCGGGACGCGGTCACCTCGTCGATCACCGGCATGGAACCGGCGTAGCCGCGGCTGACCATGGCCAGGTGGACCCGCTCGCCGCGTTCGTAGGAGCGGATGAACAGCGCGCCGGCCGACTTCGCGAGCACACCCCAGTGCCGTACACCGCGGGCCTCGAAACCGCGGGACTCCCGGGCGATCCGCATGCGGCGCATCTCGTCGGTGATGACGTCGCCGTAGCGGATCATGAAGGAGGCGATCTGGACCAGCAGCGGCGGCAGCTTCAGACGCTGCAGGCCGAGGAGGAGTTCGCGCAGTTCGGTGCTGGCCGCGAGGAGGACGGACGCGGCGACGCCGAGGGTGCCCTTGGCGAGTACGTTCCAGGCGCCCCACAGCCCGTTCACGCTCAGGGACATCCCGAGCACGCCGACCCGCTCGCCCTCCGCGACGAACGGCATGAGCACCGCGAACGCCACGAACGGCACCTCGATCAGCAGCCGCCTCAGCAGGAAGCCGGCGGGCACGCGCGCGGCGCGGGCCACGAACGCGAGCAGGGCGGCGTACAGCGCGAACGCCCACATCGCCTCGCGCGGAGTGGACACCACGACCACCACGAAGGCGAAGGCGGCGGCGAGCTTGGTGTGCGGCGGCAGGGCGTGCACGGGGGAGTGCCCGTGCCGGTAGAGCCGGTGTGCGTGCCCGGCGCCCATCTCAGGCGGCCTCGGCCGGTTCGCTCGCCCGGCGCCTGCGGGCGACCACCCAGAACACCGTGCTGCCGACGACGACGGTGAACCCGACGCCGATCACCCCCGCGAGACCGCCGGACAGGCGGGCGTCGGAGATGTCCTTGACGCCGTAACCGGCCAGCGGGGAGTCGGAGCTAGCGTGCCGTCCCGTCTTCTTGTCGATGCCCTTGTCGTGGGCGACCTTCTCCAGACCGTCGGGATTGGCCGAGGCGTAGAAGCTGACGAACCCGGCGAGCACCAGCGAGGTGACCAGGCCGGTGATCCACAGCCCGCGGCGCGAGGTCCGTGCGGCGGCCGGCACCGGCGTCGCGGGAGCGTCGACCAGCTCGCCGTCCACGCGCAGCTTCAGCCGCTGCCGGAGGCCACGGGCGCCGTACACCAGGTCCGGCCGTACGGCGACGACCGCGCCGACGGTGAGCGAGGTGATCACCGCCTCGCCGATGCCGATGAGGACGTGGACGCCGATCATCGCGGTGGCGACCTTGGAGATCGCCACGTCGGTGGTGCCGCCGACGGCGTAGATCAGGGTGAAGGCGACCGCGGCGGCCGGCACCGACACCAGCGCGGCGACGAAGGAGGCGACGGTGATCGAGCGCCGCCCGCGCGGCAGCACCTTCACCAGGCCGCGGAAGACGGCGTAGGAGACCACGGTCGTGACGATCGCCATGTCGGTGACGTTCACGCCGAGCGCGGTGAGGCCGCCGTCCGCGAAGAGGATGCCCTGCATGAGCAGGACGACGGACACGCACAGGACTCCGGTGCACGGGCCGACGAGTATCGCGGCCAGCGCGCCGCCGAGCAGATGGCCGCTGGTGCCGGCGGCGACGGGGAAGTTCAGCATCTGCACCGCGA
Source organism: Streptomyces sp. NPDC001843 (assembly GCF_042891955.1). NCBI lineage: Bacteria > Bacillati > Actinomycetota > Actinomycetes > Kitasatosporales > Streptomycetaceae > Streptomyces > Streptomyces sp. NPDC001843. The sequence goes on from NZ_JBIATQ010000009.1 coordinate 192,399, forward strand.
AGATGAACGCCGCCACCAGTCCGGCCAGCGGCGCCGTGCGTTCGTCGAGTTCACGCCGGGCGCCGCGCAGGCTCACGGCGAGGGCGCCGGCGGCGACCACACCGGTGACCGCGGAGGTGGGGGCGTCGATGAATCCGTCAGGTACATGCACCGTTTGATTTTAAAGGCTTGTTGCGAACCCCTTGCAAGAGCGAGGCGACGGCACGGTGCGCGCAAATCGGAACATATGCGACATTGGAGGGGAGGTGGTCGCACGACTTCCACACAGGTCGCTGAGGGTAAGGGGCCGTCCGATGTCCGTAGTCGAGCAGTACGCGCGAGCCCACATAGTCACCGACGAGGACAATCCGGACGATCCCGCCGTCCCGGTGGTACTGCGCTACGACCCCGACGCCGACCCGCGGTCGGTGCGGGTCGGCCTGCCCGGGCCGCACGAGTGGACGTTCTCCCGGTCGCTGCTGGAGCAGGGGTTGACGGCTCCGGCCGAGAGCGGGGACGTACGGGTGTGGCCGCTGGGCCGGGTGCAGGCCGTGGTGGAGTTCCACGACAAGCAGGGCGTCTCGGTGGTGCAGTTCGACCTGAAGCCGCTCATACGGTTCCTGCGCCGGACCTACACGGCATAGCCCCGCCCCGCTCTTGGGGCCGGTCAGCCGCCCATCTTCAGCAGGGCCGCCACGATCGGTCCCGCGGTGTCGCCGCCGTGGCCGCCCGCCTGGACGACACCGGCAGCCGCGAGGTCGCCGCGGTACGCGGTGAACCAGCCGTTGGGCTTCTTCTGGCCGTCGACCTCCGCCGAGCCGGTCTTGGCGCCGTAGTCCGGGCCGAGGCCCGCCATCGCCTTGGCCGCCGTGCCGTAGGTGGCCGTGTACTGCATGACCTCCTTCAGCTCGGCCCGCGTCTTCGACGACATCGTGCGGGAGGCCTTCGCCACCGTGCGCTTGTCCACGGTCGGAGAGACGAGGTACGGCTGGTGGAAGACACCCGTCTCCACCGTCGAGGACACCGAGGCCATGTTCAGCGGGTTCATGCGCACCCCGCCCTGTCCGATCAGCGACGCGCCCATCTGCGCACCGCTCTGCACCGGGACCGAGCCGTCGAAGGTCGGGACGCCGATGGCCCAGTTGTTCATGCCGAGGCCGTAGACCTGCTGGGCCTCCTTCGTCAGGTCGCTGTTCGACAGCTTCGGTGCGAAGTTGATGAAGGCGTTGTTGCAGGAGGCCCCGAAGGCCAGCTTGAACGTGCCCTTCTTGATCTCGGAGTCGTCGTCGTTGTGGAACGTCCAGCCGGCGAGTTTGTACGTCTTGGGGCAGGGGTGCGACTCGTCGGGGTGGACGAGGTCCTTCTCGAACAGCATCGTCGACGTCACGATCTTCATCGTGGAGCCCGGCGCGAGGGAGCCCTGGAAGGCCGTGTTGAAGCCGTGGTCGGTGTTGGCCACCGCCAGGATCTCGCCCGTCGAGGGACGCATGACCACCACCGACGCCCGCGCCCGCTTGCTCACCTGCTTCTCGGCGGCGGCCTGGAAGGCCGGGTCGAGCGTGGTCTTCACCGTGCCCGGTGTGCCCTTGCTCAGTTCGAGGAGCGTCTTGTCGGACAGCTTCGCCTTCGTCGACGCCTTGCCGCGCACCACGCGCAGCTCCACGCCCGCCTTGCCGCCCGCGACCTTGCCGAACTTCTCGCGCAGCCCGTCCAGGACGGTGCCCAGCGACGGGAACCTCGCGGCGGTCACCTCCGCGCCGTCGCGGTCGAGCGCCTTCACGGGCGGAGTGCCGGACTCGCCGGTGACCAGCTTGTCGCCGTCCCTGAGGTCGGGGTGGACGACGGAGGCGTGCCAGTCGACCAGCGGCTTGCCGTCGCTCGTCCGTCGTACGACGGTGAGCGTGCTGTCGTAGGCCAGCGGTTTGCTCATGCCCTTGTACGACACCGTGCACTTCACGCGGAAGGGGACCTTGGCGCCGGTGCGGGCGCCGACGGCGACGGTGACGTCCTTGAGGTGGGCGTCCCTGGTGTAGCCGGTGAGCAGCGAGGCGGCGGCCGAGGACTTGTCGGTGGCGGCCGCGGCCTGCGTGACCTCGCCGTGCTGCCAGGCGGTCAGGAAGCGCTCGGCGGTGGTGCGCACCTCGGTCGCGGACAACGGGCCGGTCTTCACCGGCTTGTGGGTGGAGGAGGCGGAGTGCTTGCCGTCCTCGGCCGCCGCACCCCCGTCGTACAGCGCGTAGACACCGAGCCCGGCGCCACCGACGACCACGGCGATCATCCCGCCGAGCACCGCCGGCGAGGTCTTCCGTCGCTCGGCGACGCGTCTTCTATTGCCCACAGCTTCCGAATCCTCCGCGTATCCCCAGGGCCCCCGTTGCCCTCGTAACCCTCACAATCCCCAACGACAACGACCACCCTAGAGTCCCGATGTGCACAGGTGACGTCAGCCACCACTCCGTAGCACGCTTGCGACAATCGGGCCGGCCGCGTCGATGCCGTGACCGCCGTCCTGGGTCATCGCGGTGGCGGCGATGTCGTCGCGGTAACCGGTGAACCAGCTGTTGGACTTCGCCTGCCCGTCGACCTCCGCCGAGCCGGTCTTCGCGCCGAAGTCCGGGCCGAGGCCCGCCATCACGCCGGCCGCGGTGCCACTGGTGGCGGTGCGGTTCATCATCGAGCGGAGCTGGGCGACCGTGGTCGCGGACAGGCCCCGGGCGGTGGCGATCTCACGCCCGTCCAGTTTCGGGGAGACGATGACCGGCTGCCGGAAGACGCCCGTCATCGCGGTCGCTGTGACGGACGCCATGTTCAGCGGACTCATCTGGACCTGGCCCTGCCCGATCAGGTTGGCGGCCTTGTCGGGGCCGTCGGAGGCGGGGACACGGCCGTCGAAGGACGGGACGCCGACCTTCCAGTTGTTCCGGCCGAGCCCGAACCGTTCCTCCGCCTCCGTCTCGAGGGAGTTCACCTTCACCTCGTCCGCGAACTTCACGAAGGCCGTGTTGCAGGAGCGGGCGAAGCTTTCGGAGAGGGTCGCGTGGTCGTCGGGTGCCAGGCCCTTGAGGTTGTGGAAGGTCTGGCTCAGTGACACGGCGGACGGCGGGCAGGGCGCCGGGCCGCTCGCCGTGGCCTTGCCCATGTCGATGAGGGTGGCCGCGCTGAGGATCTTCATCGTGGAGCCGGGTGCGAGCTCACCGAGGAAGGCGGCGTTGAAGCCGTCGTCGCGGTGGTTGGCGACCGCGAGTACCTCTCCGGTGCTGGGCTTGAGGGCCACCACCGACGACTCGGTGTACTTGGCCACGGCCGTCTCGGCCGCCGCCTGGACGCTCGCGCTGAGCGTCGTCGGGAGCCTGCCCGCCCTGCCCTTGGCGAGGGTGAGGAGGGTGGTGTCCGCGGTGTTCTGGTCCGCGTGTCTGATCACCAGCTCGACGCCGGGCGTGCCGCCCGCCTTGTCACCGTACCGGCGGCGCAGTTCGTCCAGGACCGGCCCGAGAGACGGGTACTTCTCCTTCGTCAGCACCTTCCCGTCGCGGTCCACGGCCTCGATCGGCGCCTTCGCCGTGTCACCGGTGACGAGTGTGTCGCCCTTGCGCAGCCGCGGGTACACGACGGACGGCTGCCAGTCGACCAGCGCCCGGTGCGTGGTCTCGCCGCGCACCACCGTCAGCCGGCTCCTGTACTCGAGGGGCTTGGACACGCCCTTGTACGCCACCGTCGCCCGCACGGTGAAGGGCACGGTGTCCCCGCTCGCGGCACCGGGTGTGACACGCACCTTCGTGATGTGCGCCTCCTGCCCGTACGCCGTCAGCAACGACGCGGCGTCCTCCGGGTAGTTGGTGTACGAGGCCGCGGTCGCCGCCCGCCCCTTCTCCCAGGCCGTGAAGAACTTCCCTGTGGTCTCCTTCACCTCGGCACCGGACGGCGGTCCCGTCCGCACGGACGCCGTCCCGCCGTCGTCGTTCAAGGCGGACAGGATGTTGTACGCCCCGTACCCGGCCCCGCCGACCAGGACCACGAACACCCCGCCCACGACGGCGACCTTGACCCCTTTGCGCATGCGCGCTCTCCTCCCCCGTTCCCCGCCCCCCGTTACCGTCCTCGCACTGTAAGTGACATGTCAGATATCTGTGAGGGCGGTTTGCGGAACGGTGTCCGAACGGAGATCAAGGATGTGCCCGGATGTGCGTCATGGGTGGGCTTCCGGCCGTATATGTGAACCGTCGTCCAGCAGGGAGAGGAAGGCGGAGGCCGCGGGTGACGGTGTGAACCGGCTCCAGACGAGGTGCTCCACCCGTACCGGCCCGTTGGTGATCGGCACGCACCGCAGTCCGTGCAGTTCCGCGGTGAACGCCGCGGGCAGCAGGGCGATGCCCAGTCCGTGGCGGACCATACGGACCATGAGCTCGACGCCGGACACCTCGAAGGCGACCTCGCGCCGCAGCCCGGCCGCCGTGAACGCCTGGTCGGACTGGGCGCGGGCGGCGCTGCCCCCGGCGAAGTCCACGAACACCTCGTCGGCGAGGAGGCGAAGGTCCACCTCGTCCTTCGCGGCCAGCGGGTGCTCGGGGGCGACCACCGCGACGTGCTGCCCGTGGGCGAGTTCCCTGTCACGGACGCCCTGCGGCCGGAACCCCGGCGGTGCGCCGAGGAAGGCCACGTCCACGCCGCCGTCCCGGACCTGCTCGACGAGCCGCTCACTGGAGCCCGCCCGGAGACTGATCCGCACCTCGGGATAGCGCAGGCGGTAGTCCCGGAGCACGGCCGGGAGGTCGACGGCCGCCACGGTGGGGATGGATCCGACGGTCAGCGTGCCCCGTATCTCGCCGGTGGCCGCCGCCACCTCCGCCCGGGCCCGCTCGGCCGCGTCCAGGGCCTGACGGGCGGCCGGCAGGAACGCCTCCCCGGCGGCGGTCAGCCGCACCCGGCGGCTGGTCCGGTCGAACAGCCGGGCGCCCAGTTCCTTCTCCAGCCGGGCCACCTGGTGGCTGAGCGCGGACTGGACGATGTGGCACCGCTCGGCGGCGCGGGTGAAGCTGGCCGTCTCCGCCACCGCGAGGACGTAACGCATCTGCTGGAGATCCATCCGTCCATCGTGAAACGCGATGGATCGGATGACAAACATGTGTTGGACCCATGGATACCTGCTCGGCGATGCTCGAACCACCGGCAACCGGCACCGGCGCCCCCGGCGCCCCGAATCCGCGGGAGACCCCCATGCGTGTGATCGCCTTCGACCATCTCGTCCTGAACGTCGCCGACATCGAGCGCTCGCTCGCCTTCTACACCGGCCCCCTGGGCCTGGAACCGGTGCGGGTGGAGGAGTGGCGGGCCGGCAAGGTGCCCTTCCCGTCCGTGCGGGTGAGCCCCACCACGATCATCGACCTCGTCGAGGCGCCCGCCGACCGGCCGCAGGGCTCCAACGTCGACCACATCTGCCTGGTGGTCGAGCCGCTCGACTGGCAGCAGGTCGTCGACTCCGGCGTCTTCACGGTCCTGGACGGCCCCGGCGAACGCTTCGGCGCCCGTGGCACCGCGCTCTCCCTCTACGTGCAGGACCCGGACCGCAACACGGTGGAACTGCGCTGGTACCCGCAGGCCGACTGAGTGCCGGCCGGGTGCCGTCCCCGAGGGGTCACTCGCTCCGGCCCGCGCGGTCGGCGGTGAGGCGGGCCTCGAAACCGTCCAGGAGGGACTGGAGGCCGAACGCGAAGGTGTCGTCGGGCGCCGCGGCGTACTCCGTGGCGGCGGTGGTGCCGAGGCGTTCACGCAGGCGAGGGAACTGCATGGCTGTCTCGGTGGCGCGCGTCATGGCGTCGGCCATCTGCTGTTCGGCGTCCGCGCCGTTCCTGCTCAGCCGGCGGTTCAGCGAGACCTGCGCGGCGGGGCCGAGGGCGCTGCCGAGCACGAAGGTCAGCACGGTGGCGGCCGCCTGGTCCGCGCGGGCCGCGCTGAAGCCCGCCTTCTCGTAGATGGCGAGGCTGAGGTCGTTGTGCCGGGCCTGGCCTGTTCCGTACAGGAAGTTGCTGCCGAACGCCTGGACGAGCCAGGGGTGCCGGGTGAGCATCGCGTGCACACCGGTGGCGTGGGCGGTGGCGGCCGTGCGCCAGTCGGTGGCGTCGAGATCGGGCAGTTCGACCTCGTGCCAGATCGCGTCGCCGGCGAGTCGGACCAGCTCGTCCTTGGTCTTGATGTGCCAGTAGACGGCCGTGGCGGCCGAGCCGAGCCGTTTCGCCAGGCTCCGCATGTTGAGCCCGTCCAGCCCCTCTTCGTCGAGCAGCTCGATGGCGGCACGGACGATCCGGTCTGCGGTCAGGTTGTCTCGTGGCATGGCCCACACCCTACTTGAACTTAGTTCTGGTCGGCTCTTGCACTTAGTTCGAGCGGTGCCCTACGCTCCTTCTCGTACTTAGTTCAAGTGCTGGAGGGGGAAACCATGTCGCAGGACAAGCTGTCGGAGTTCGTCAGGACACAGGCCGTGGAGCTCGGCGTTCCCGGCGTCGCCGTCGGGGTGCTCGTGGACGGCCAGGAGCTCTACGCCTCGCACGGCGTGACGAGCCTGAGCAACCCGCTGCCGGTCGACGAGAGGACGCTGTTCCATCTGGCGTCGGTGTCCAAGACCTTCACGGCGACCGCGCTGATGCGCCTGGTCGCCGAGGGAAAGGTGGACCTGCACGCGCCGGTGCGGAGCTACGTGCCCGAGCTGGAACTCGCCGACGAGCAGGCCGCGGCGCGGATCACCGTCCTCAATCTGCTCAACCACACCGCGGGCCTGGACTGGAACCTGATCGACGACGGCGAGGGCGACCGCTCCCTGGCCGGACTCGTGGCGAAACTGCCCCAGCTGCCGCTGATCGCACCGCCCGGGACCCGCGCCTCCTACAGCCAGGCCGGATACAACCTGGCCGGGCGGATCGTCGAGAAGGTCACGGGCCTGCCCTTCGAGCAGGCCATGGCCTCGCTCCTCCTGGAACCGGTGGGCCTCGAGGACACGGTGTACGGGCTGACGGAGGTGATGCTCCGCAAGTTCGCCGTGGGCCACAACCGCGGCGACGACGGCGAACTGCGCCCCGCCCGCCCCTGGGCGGCGTTCCGGGAGGGCGCGCGCGGCGACAACCCCGGCGGCGGCCTCGCCTCCTCGGTGAGCGACCTGCTGCGCTGGGCACGGTTCCAACTCGGCGACGGCGAGCGCGTGCTGCCGGCCGCGGAGCTGCACCGTATGCGGGAGCAGACGGTCGGGCTGCGCGCCAGCACACTCGGCGACGGCTTCGGCATCTGCTGGTTCCTGCACGACCTGGACGGCGCCCAGGGCATCGGCCACGGCGGTTCGGGCAACGGCCAGTTCGCCGAGCTGCTCATCGTGCCCGAGCGCAACTTCGCGGTGGTCTCCCTGGCCAACGTCGGCCCGGACGGCTACCCCTTCAACCAGTCCGTCGTGCGCTGGGCACTGGAGCACTACCTCGGCATCGTCGAGAAGACGGTGGAGCCGCTCCCGTACGACGAGGGGCAGGCCAAGCAGTTCGCCGGCCGCTACGAGATCGACGCCATGAACCTCGACATCGACTCCGACGGCACCCGTCTCACCCTGGCGGTCGGGATCAAGCCGGAGATCCGCGCGGCGTCGGACGAGGAGATGCCCCCGGACTACCCGGCCGCGGGCATCGGCATCCTTCCCGGCGACGGCGACGAGTACATCGTCACGGAAGGCGGTCTCAAGGGGCAGCGCGGCTACTTCTCCCGCGACGCCGCCGGCGCGATCACCGGCGTCGACCTCGCCGGCCGGCTCTTCGGCCGGGTCGCGGGAGCATCCTGACCCGACACCGGAAGGGGCGGTCCAGAGGGCCGCCCCGCCCGGCTAGACCCACGTGTCGATCCACATCCGCGACCGCCAGTCGTCGATCGGGATCGCGGTGCCCGTGTACAGGGGCCAGAAGTAGATGAAGTTCCACGCGATCAGCAGCACCAGCACGCCCGCCCCCGACGCGCCGATCAGGCGGCGGGTGTCGGTGGAGCCCGGGCGGCCGACGAGCGCGCCGATCAGCATCGCCACCGCCAGGCAGAGGAACGGGACGAAGACGACGGCGTAGAAGAGGAAGATCGTGCGCTGCTGGTACATGAACCAGGGGAGGTAGCCGGCCGCGATGCCGCAGGCGATGGCGCCCGCCCGCCAGTCACGGCGGAAGGCCCAGCGCCACAGGATGTAGAGGATCGCGAGGCAGGCCGTCCACCACAGCAGGGGCGTGCCGATGGCGAGGACCTCGCGGGCACACTTCTGGCCCGCGTCGGCCGGGCAGCCGTCGACACCGGGGGAGGGGGACTCGTAGAAGTACGAGACCGGGCGGCCCAGGACGAGCCAGCTCCACGGGTTGGACTGGTACGTGTGCGGGGTCGACAGGCCGACGTGGAACTTGTACACCTCGTGCTCGTAGTGCCACAGGCTGCGCACCCAGTCCGGCAGGAACGTCCAGTGACCGCCCCTGCCGTCGGTGGCCGCCCAGTTGCGGAAGTAGCCGCCGGAGCCGTCGGTGGGGGAGAGGATCCAGCCGAGCCAGGACAGCAGGTACACCGCGATCGCCACCGGGACCATGGACAGGAAGGCCAGGCCGGTGTCGTACTTGAGGACGGCCAGGTAGGGGTGCCGGGCACCGGCCACCCTGCGGGCGCCGACGTCCCACAGCACGGCCATCAGACAGAACGCGGCCAGGATGTACAGGCCGTTCCACTTGGTGCCGATGGCGAGGCCCAGCAGCACACCGGCCCCCCAGCGCCAGGGGCGCCACCCCAGGCGGAGGGTGTCGGCGACCTGGGCGTCCGGGCGCAGGCGGCCGTCGGCGTCCACGGGCAGCGCGGCGGCGAGCCGCTCCCGGGCCCGGTCGCGGTCGACGACCAGACAGCCGAAGGCGGCCAGCACGAAGAACATCAGCACGCCGTCGAGCAGCGAGGTCCGGCTCATGACGAAGTGCAGGCCGTCCACCGCCATCAGCGCACCGGCGAGACAGCCGAGGAACGTGGAGCGGAACATGCGGCGGCCGATGCGGCACAGCAGGAGCACCGACAGGGTGCCGAGCAGCGCCGTCATGAAGCGCCAGCCGAACGGGTCGAAGCCGAAGACCAGCTCGCCGAGCCCGATGACGTACTTGCCGACCGGCGGGTGCACGACGTACGAGGCGTCCGTCGGGACGGCGATGTGGCCGTTCGTCTGGACGATCAGGTCGTTGGCGTTCTTGTTCCAGTTGACCTCGAAGCCGCGGTGGACGAGCGCCCAGGCGTCCTTGGCGTAGTACGTCTCGTCGAATATCACCTTCTTCGGGCTGCCCAGGTCCCAGAACCGCAGCAGGCCCGCCATCAGCGTCACCAGCAGCGGACCGCCCCAGCCCGACCAGCGGTTGACCCGCTCGGCGAGGGTCGGCGGCACGCCCAGGGACGCCCACAGACGGGAGCTGGGCTCGGCGTACGGCGGCACCAGGCGGTCGCGGAGGTCGCCTCTCGGCCCCGCCGTGTAGCCGAATCGGCGCAGCCGCTGCTGCCACCCAGGCCGCTGGTCTTGCGGGGCCCGGCCCTGCCGGATGTCGGTGGAGGACGCGGTACTGGTCACCGCGCCATCGTAGGGAACCGTTCTGTGTGAGTCCCGTGCATGGGGGGTACCGGTCGCACTGCGTCCGGTCCCGCGGGCCTTCCCGGAGGCCTCCCGCCGGCCCCTGAGAGGATGACGGCGTGACTGGAACCCTTGTTTTGGCGGGCACCCCCATCGGCGACATCGCGGACGCGCCGCCCCGGCTCGCCGAGGAACTGGCCGGCGCCGATGTCGTGGCCGCCGAGGACACGCGCCGGCTGCGCCGGCTCACGCAGGCCCTCGGGGTGACGCCCAAGGGGCGGGTGGTGTCGTACTTCGAGGGCAACGAGTCCGCCCGGACACCGGAGCTGGTCGAGGAGCTCGTGAACGGCGCGCGCGTGCTGCTGGTGACGGACGCCGGGATGCCGTCGGTGTCCGACCCCGGGTACCGGCTGGTCGCCGCGGCCGTCGAGCGGGACGTCCGGGTCACCGCCGTCCCCGGGCCGTCCGCCGTGCTCACCGCGCTGGCGCTGTCCGGGCTGCCCGTCGACCGGTTCTGCTTCGAGGGCTTCCTGCCGAGGAAGGCGGGGGAGCGGCTGACCCGGCTGCGGGAGGTCACCGAGGAGCGTCGCACGCTCGTGTACTTCGAGGCGCCGCACCGGCTCGACGACACCCTCGCCGCCATGGCCGAGGTCTTCGGCGGTGAGCGGCGGGCCGCCGTCTGCCGGGAGCTGACCAAGACGTACGAGGAGGTGCGGCGCGGCCCGCTCGCCGAACTGGCGGCCTGGGCCGCCGAGGGCGTGCGCGGCGAGATCACCGTCGTCGTCGAGGGCGCCGCCGAGCGCGGTCCCGAGGAACTGGACGCCGCGGAACTGGTGCGCCGGGTCAAGGTCCGGGAGGAGGCGGGGGAGCGCCGCAAGGAGGCGATCGCGGCGGTGGCCGTGGAGGCGGGGATCCCCAAGCGTGAGGTGTTCGACGCAGTCGTGGCGGCCAAGAACGCCGGGGGGTTGTGAGGAAGCAGGGGGTGCGAAAGAAGGTGTGAAGGGGCTCACACCCCCTCTGAGCAGGCCTCTTCACCCATGAGCGTGCGCCCCATGGCGGGGCAAAGCAGGGCCGCCGAAGGCAAAGCGCAGACCCCGCCGCCGGGGCCGGTACGGCAAGGAACGCCCAAATCGCCTCCAACACTCGACAGGCCTGCTGCATTCACGTCGGCGGGAGAGTCCACTGGTCAGCAGGGACGCACCTGTCCCTCGCCCCCAAGGGGAGGAGAGCTGGCATGAGTGAGATCGCTGGGCAGACCGGCCCGCGCGGTACCGCGGCGGCAGTCGTTCACGAGTCGTATTCCTTCGCCTGCATGCGGTGCGGGCACGGCTGGGAACAGTCGTACGAGATAGAGCACCACACGGACGCGGACGGACACGAGTTCGTCATGTACGTGTGCGGTGGTCAGGTCGTGCCGTCCCCGCTGAGCCGGCCCGCGTGCCGGAACTGCGACGGACACGTGGTGCGGATCATGCGAGCCGGCCAGGTCTCGGCGGTACGCGACGCCGTCGCGCGGTCCCGCGCACCGCAGGCCGGTCCCGTGGAGGCGCCGAAGGCCCCTGAGGAGGCACCGGCGGACCGGGCCGACGGGGAACACCACCACTGGCACCTGTCCGACCTTCTCCACCCGTTCCAGCGCAAGGCGAGCTGACCGCCAGGGCCTGTCCGGCGGATCATGCCGCGGACACGGGGCCTGGCACGCCCTCCCCGCTCTCGGCTTCGCTCGAGCGGGCGGTGCCCCCACCGGCGTTGTCGTCGGTTGCCGACGGGCCGGGCATGCCCCTTTCGTAGGATCGGGGCATGCCTTCGAACACCTCCGCCGCGGCCGAGAAGAACGCGGCACCGCCCCTCCCGGAGCCCCTCCGGATGCCGGTCGCCGACTCCCACACCCACCTCGACATGCAGTCCGGCTCGGTCGAGGAGGGCCTCGAGAAGGCCGCGGCGGTGGGCGTGACGACCGTCGTCCAGGTCGGCTGCGACATCAAGGGCTCGCAGTGGGCCGCCGAGACCGCGGCGACGTACGACAGCGTGCACGCGACGGTCGCCCTGCACCCGAACGAGGCCCCGCGCATCGTCCACGGGGATCCTGACGGCTGGTCGCGGCAGGGCGCCCGCGAGCCCGGCGGGGACGCCGCGCTGGACGAGGCGCTCGCCGAGATCGACCGGCTGGCCGGACTGCCGCAGGTGAAGGGGGTCGGCGAGACGGGACTCGACTACTTCCGCACCGGCCCGGAGGGCAAGGCGGCGCAGGAGCGGTCCTTCCGGGCGCACATGGAGATCGCCAAGCGCCGGGGCAAAGCACTCGTCATCCACGACCGCGACGCCCACGCCGACGTCCTGCGCGTGCTGAAGGAGGAGGGCGCACCCGAGCGCACCGTCTTCCACTGCTACTCCGGTGACGCCGAGATGGCCGAGATCTGCGCCCGCGAGGGCTACTACATGTCCTTCGCCGGCAACGTCACCTTCAAGAACGCCCAGAACCTGCGCGACGCCCTCGCCGTCGCCCCGCTCGAACTGATCCTCGTGGAGACCGACGCGCCCTTCCTGACGCCGGCGCCCTACCGGGGGCGCCCGAACGCCCCGTACCTCGTCCCCGTCACGGTCCGTGCCATGGCCGCCGTGCGCGGCATCGACGAGGACACCCTCGCCACGGCGCTGGCCGCGAACACGGCCCGCGCCTTCGGTTACTGATCGTACGTTCGGACGGCGACGGTCCGTAGTCGCGTCGCTTTGGAGAGTGACGTCCGCTCCGCTAGGTTCTGGGGGCCCGATCCGGACCCCTCTGGCCCTCTGGAGCGTGTCGGCGTGAGCAAGCCGCAGTACGAGCCGTACGAGACCCACGAGCCGTACGAGTCGTACCAGCCGTACCAGCCGTACGGTCATGGCGCCTCCGTGCAGCGTGCGGAGACCGTGGCGTACGGCGTGTACGAGGACACCTACCGGCCCGCGTACGAGGCGCAGGCGTGCCTCGTCACCGAGCCCGCGCCGCCGCGGCGGACGGCGAGCCGGCCCGCGACGGCGGTCCCGGCGCCCGAAGCGCCCGCCGCGGCCGCGGTGACCGCGGCGGACGCGGTGGCCGCGGCGGCCGACGGGCGGGCCGGGCGCAGGCGCAGGGCCCGTCGGCCCGAACGGCCAGAGACGGCCGTGCGCCGGCTGCTGCCGCAGGCACTGGTCGTCGCGGTCCTCGCCGGCGGCACCACCGCTTTCGTCGCCAAGGACAAGGCCGTCGAGCTGAACGTCGACGGCAGACCCCGCACGCTGCACACCTTCGCCGACGACGTGACCGAACTGCTCGCCGAGGAGGACGTACCGGTCGGCGCGCACGACGTCGTGGTACCCGCCCCCGGCGTCCCCCTGGCCAGCGGCGACGAGGTCGCGGTGCACTACGGGCGCCCCCTGCGGCTCACGCTCGACGGGCAGCGCCAGGAGGTGTGGACGACGGCACACACGGTCCAGGAGGCGCTGGAGCAGATGGGAGTGCGCGCCGAGGGCGCCTACCTGTCGACGTCGCGCTCCCGGCGCATCGGACGCGCCGGCCTCGCGCTCGACGTGCGCACCGAACGCGCGGTCACCATCATGGCGGACGGCCGCGCCCGGACCATCCGCACCAACGCGGCGACCGTACGGGAGGCGGTGACCCAGGCCGGGATCACCCTCCACGGCCAGGACACCACCTCCGTGCCGCCCGGCAGCTTCCCGCGCGACGGGCAGACGGTGACCGTGCTGCGGATCACCGGCGCCAAGGAGGTCCGCGAGGAGGCCATCCCCTTCGAGGTGCGGCGGAGAGACGACCCCTCGCTGCTGCGGGGCACGGTCGTCGTCGAACAGGCCGGGCAGCCGGGGCTCAGACGGGTCACCTACCACCAGCGGATCGTCAACGGGGTCAGGCAGGAGCCGCGCCGCGAGAAGTCCGAGGTGGTGCGCGACCCCCGGCCACAACTGGTGAAGGTGGGCACCAAACCGCACCCCCCGTCCGTGCGGGGCACCGGCCACCTCGACTGGAAGGGGCTCGCGGTCTGCGAGTCCGGAGGCCGGCCCGACGCGGTGGACTCCTCCGGGACGTACGGCGGCCTCTACCAGTTCGACACCCGCACCTGGCACAGCCTCGGCGGCCTCGGCCGCCCCCAGGACGCCCCGGCGGAGGAACAGACGTACCGGGCGAAGAAGCTGTACGTCCGGAAAGGGGCCGCTCCCTGGCCGCACTGCGGGGGCCGGTTGCACGGGTGAGGAGCAGGGCCGCGGGAGCGCCTGCCGCCGCCCCGTACCCTTGTCGGGTGAACAGCCCCACCCCCGACGCCCTGCTGGGCCCCGCCGACATCCGTGAACTGGCGGCCGCCCTCGGTGTGCGCCCCACCAAGCAGCGCGGCCAGAACTTCGTGATCGACGCGAACACGGTCCGCCGGATCGTGCGCACCGCCGAGGTCCGCCCGGACGACGTGGTGGTGGAGGTCGGCCCGGGGCTCGGCTCCCTCACCCTCGCCCTGCTGGAGGTCGCCGACCGCGTCACGGCCGTCGAGATCGACGACGTCCTCGCCGCCGCACTGCCCGCCACGATCGCCGCCCGCATGCCGGGGCGCGCCGACCGGTTCGCGCTGGTCCACTCCGACGCCATGCACGTGACCGAACTGCCGGGGCCCGCCCCGACCGCGCTGGTGGCGAACCTGCCGTACAACGTGGCGGTGCCGGTGCTGCTGCACATGCTCGACACCTTCCCCGGCATCGAACGCACCCTGGTGATGGTGCAGTCCGAGGTCGCCGACCGGCTCGCCGCCGCGCCCGGCTCGAAGGTGTACGGCGTCCCGTCCGTCAAGGCCAACTGGTACGCCGAGGTCAAGCGGGCCGGCGCCATCGGGCGCAACGTCTTCTGGCCCGCGCCCAACGTCGACAGCGGGCTGGTCTCGCTCGTGCGCCGGGCCGAGCCGGTCAAGACCACGGCGTCGAAGAGGGAGGTCTTCGCGGTGGTCGACGCGGCGTTCGCACAGCGCCGCAAGACCCTGCGGGCCGCGCTCGCCGGGTGGGCCGGATCGGCGGCGGCCGCCGAGGCGGCCCTGGTCGCGGCCGGGATCTCGCCGCAGGCGCGCGGGGAGTCCCTGACGGTCGAGGAGTTCGCGCGCATCGCGGAGAAGAAGGAGCCCGGTCAGCTGTGAGCGTCACGGTACGCGTCCCCGCCAAGGTCAACGTCCAGCTCGCGGTGGGCGCCGCCCGCCCCGACGGCTACCACGACCTGGCCAACGTCTTCCTCGCCGTCGGCCTGTACGACGAGGTCACGGTCACCCCGGCCGGTGAACTGTGCGTCACCTGCGAGGGGCCGGACGCCGAGCAGGTCCCCCTGGACCGTACGAACCTCGCCGCGCGCGCCGCCCTCAGCCTCGCGGAGCGCCGGGGCATCGAGCCCGCCGTGCACATCCACATCGCCAAGGACATCCCGGTCGCCGGGGGCATGGCGGGCGGCAGCGCGGACGGCGCGGGTGCGCTGGTCGCCTGCGACGCGCTGTGGGGAACGGGGGCTTCGCGGGCCGAGCTGCTGGAGATCTGCGCCGAGTTGGGCAGCGACGTGCCGTTCAGTCTGGTGGGGGGCGCGGCGCTCGGGGTCGGGCGCGGCGAGCGGCTGACCGCGCTGGAGGTCGGCGGGACCTTCCACTGGGTGTTCGCGATGGCCGGGCGGGGGCTGTCCACCCCGGCGGTCTTCCGCGAGTTCGACCGGCTGGCCGAGGGGCGGGAGATTCCGGAGCCGGTGGCCTCGGCGGAGCTGGTGGAGGCGCTGGCGAAGGGGGATGCGGAGGCGCTGGCGGGGGCGGTGTCGAACGACCTTCAGCCTGCCGCGCTCTCCCTGTTCCCGGAGCTGGCCGACACGCTGAGCGCGGGGCGGGCGGCGGGGGCCCTGGCAGCGCTGGTGTCAGGGTCGGGGCCGACGACGGCGTTCCTGGTGCGCGATGCGGAGTCGGCGGCGGCGGTGGCCGAGGCGCTGCGTGCGTCGGGGACGTGCCGGACGGTGCGGGTTGCGGCGGGGCCCGCACCGGGGGCGACGGTGGTTTGAGCGGCTCAGAGGGCGTCGATGGCGGTCAGGTCGATGTCGATGGGGTAGGGCTTGGCGACTTCGATTCGGTCGCGATGCATGCCGACGTGCACGTACGCCCTGGTGACCGGGTCGAGTTCGTAGACGTGGATCACAGGCCTGCCGGTCTGTCCGTTCTCCTCGACCCGCCAGAAGTTCTCGATCCCGGCGCGGGCGTACTTGTGCGGCTTGGTGGTGCGGTCACGGGATTCGGAGTCGGGGGATACAACCTCGATGGCCAGGAACACGTCCCTGGCCTCATAGCTGGTCTGGCCGGGCCCGATCACCGCATCCGCCCGGATCACACTGACGTCGGGCTCGGGACCGTTGCGTTTGTCGAGCACTACGGTCATCTCTCGGCTGACCTTGAACTCGGGCGGCAGGTTCTGACGCAGTCCTTGGACCAGCAGGTCGATGACATTGGCATGGAAACGACGCTGCGGGCTCACGAAGACCAGGCTCCCGTCGATCAACTGGGTGTGCGGCGGGAGGTCGGGCAATGTGAACAAGTCGTCCACGCTCCAGCCGTCCGCTGGAGGCACAGGCCACGGCGAGGTCGGCTCGGCATCGGGCGCGGCGGCCTCGGAGATCGGCTCGGCAGTCATGGTTCCTCCCATGGCGGGATCGTGCAGCCTGCCTTCCCACCGTAGCGGCCGTATCCCGATCAAGTCACCACAAAGAGTGATCGACTGCTCACGCGCCGCCCCCCACCCCACAGGCCCTACGCTAGAAGGCTGACCCACGCGGCGGAGCCGCACATCGATACAGTCCCGCCCGCAGGAGTGAAATGGCCGTCAACCTGGTCAATGTCGAGAACGTCAGCAAGGTGTACGGCACGCGTGCGCTGCTGGACGGTGTCTCGCTCGGCGTGTCCGAAGGGGACCGGATCGGGGTCGTCGGCCGCAACGGCGACGGCAAGACCACCCTCATCCGGATGCTGGCCAAGGTGGAGGAGGCCGACACCGGCCGGGTCACGCACTCCGGCGGGCTGCGGCTCGGGGTGCTCACCCAGCACGACTCCCTCGACCCCGAGGCCACCGTGCGGCACGAGGTCATCGGCGACATGGCCGACCACGAGTGGGCGGGCAACGCCAAGGTCAGGGACGTACTGACGGGGCTGTTCGGCGGGCTCGACCTGCCGGGCTTCCCCAAGGGGCTCGACACCGTCATCGGGCCCCTGTCCGGTGGCGAGCGGCGACGGATCGCGCTGGCCAAGCTGCTCATCGAGGAGCAGGACCTGCTCGTCCTGGACGAGCCGACGAACCACCTCGACGTCGAGGGCATCGCCTGGCTGGCCCGGCACCTGCGGGAGCGGCGCTCGGCGCTGGTGTGCGTCACCCACGACCGGTGGTTCCTCGACCAGGTGTGCACGCGCATGTGGGACGTGCAGAGGGGGACCGTCTACGAGTACGAGGGCGGCTACTCCGACTACGTCTTCGCCCGTGCCGAACGCGAGCGCATCGCGGCCACCGAGGAGACCAAGCGGCAGAACCTGGTCCGCAAGGAGCTGGCCTGGCTGCGGCGCGGGGCGCCCGCACGCACCTCCAAGCCGCGCTTCCGCGTGGAGGCCGCCAACGAGCTGATCAAGGACGTGCCGCCGCCCCGGGACAGCAGCGAGCTGATGAAGTTCGCCTCCTCCCGGCTCGGGAAGACCGTGTTCGAGCTCGAGGACATCACCGTCCAGGCCGGCCCCAAGGTGCTGCTGAAGCACGTCACCTGGCAGCTCGGCCCGGGTGACCGCATCGGCCTGGTCGGCGTCAACGGCGCCGGGAAGACCTCCCTGCTGCGGGCCATGGCCGAGGCGGCACGCACGGAGGGCGAGGCACAGCCCGCCGGCGGGCGCATCGCCGTCGGGAAGACCGTGAAGCTCGCCTACCTCTCCCAGGAGGTCGCCGAGCTGGACCCCGACTGGCGGGTCCTGGAGGCCGTGCAGCGGGTGCGCGAGCGCGTCGACCTCGGCAAGGGGCGGGAGATGACCGCCGGCCAGCTCTGCGAGACGTTCGGCTTCGGCAAGGAGAAGCAGTGGACGCCGGTCGGCGACCTGTCGGGTGGTGAGCGGCGCCGGCTGCAGCTGCTGCGGCTGCTGATGGACGAGCCCAACGTCCTCTTCCTCGACGAGCCCACCAACGACCTCGACATCGAGACCCTCACCCAGCTCGAGGACGTCCTCGACGGCTGGCCCGGCTCGATGATCGTCATCTCCCACGACCGGTTCTTCGTCGAGCGCACCACCGACCGCGTGTACGCCCTCCTCGGCGACGGCACCCTGCGGATGCTGCCGCGCGGCATCGACGAGTACCTGGAGCGACGGCAGCGGATGGAGGAGGCGGTCGCCTCCTCCGCCGCCTCGGCCGCCAAGCCGGCCGTCCCCGAGAAGAGCGCCGCCGACCAGCGGGCCGCCAAGAAGGAACTGCAGAAGATCGAGCGGCAGTTGGACCGCGTCTCCGAGAAGGAGTCCAAGCTGCACGCCCAAATCGCGGACAACGCCACGGACTTCGCCAAGGTCGCCGAACTCGACGCTCAGCTCCGCGAATTGACCGGTGAGCGCGAGGAACTGGAGTTGCGTTGGCTGGAACTCGCCGAGGACGCGTAGGCGGGGCGCGCGCCGCGCGCAGATGCGGTGAAGGCGCGTAACGGCGGCATCACGGGCCGGTCCTCCCTTGGGAACAGGGGTTGGTCCGGCCCGCTGCGTTGTCCGACCCGAGTGGTAGAAAGAGCGGTCCGACAACAGTCTGAGTACGACCTTGGGGCCGTGAAGGAACCTTGGGGCGTGGCTAAAAATCAGTGAACGAGGGGGAGACGCGCTGATGACCCAGCCGCCCGAACATCCGCCGCAGCAGGGCGGTTTCGGCCCACCGCAGACCCCGCCCGCCGGGCCGCCCCAGCCTCAGCCGGGATACGGCTACCCGCAGCAGCCCGGCCCCTACGCCCAGCCCGGCCCCCACGCCCAGCCCGGCCCCTACGCCGGGGCGCCCGGCACGCCCGGCACGCCCGGCACGCCCGGCCCGTACGGCCAGCCGCCGCAACCGGGGCCGTACGGGCAGCCGTACGGACCGCAGTACGCCCAGCAGCCCGGGTACGGATACCCGCAGCAGCCGCAGTACCCCGGCGCCCCCGGCACACCGCCGCCCGGCGGTCCGCGCGGTCCCTTCAGGGGGAAGCCCGCCCTGGTCATCGGTGCGGCGGTGGCTGCGCTGCTGGTCGTCGGCGGCACCGTGTACGCGGTCGCCGGCGGTGACGACGGCGGCGGGAAGAAGCCGGTCGCGCGAAAGAGCGACGCCGGCGAGCCCACAGCCGCCGGCACCCCGGTCAATCCCGGTGACGGCAGCGGCGACGGCAAGGCCGGCCCGCAGGACCTCAACGCGGACCGGAAGCCCGGCGAGGCCAAGGTGCTCTGGTACAAGACGGCACCGGACGCGCCCGGTTCCGGCGCCGAGGCACCCGGGATGTGGATCACCGGCAGGACGGCGGTGAAGGCCGCCTACAAGCAGGTCTTCGCCTACGACGTCGGTGACGGCAACCCCACCTGGGCTCCCCTCACGTTCCCGCAGAAGATCTGCGCCGTCACCCCGCAGAAGTCGGCCGACGACAAGATCGTCGTGGCGTACATGAGCGGCACCAGCGACCGCGCCAAGTGCAACCGGCTCCAGCAGATCGACCTGAACACGGGGAAGAAGGGCTGGAGCGGCACGGTCGCCGACGGCGAACTCTTCGACAGCGCGCTCGACGTGGGCCTGACCATCAGCGGCAAGGTCCTGATGGTGGGCCGCTCGCAGTCGGGTACGGCGTACGACCTCGGCAGCGGCAAGAAGCTGTACGACAAGAAGAGGTACGGCACCGACTGCTTCCCGACCGCGTTCGCCGGCGGCACCGGCCGACTGGTCTCCGTCGCCTCCTGCGGCGCCGGCGGAAGCAACGAGCACGACGAGATCCAGTCGCTGGACCCGGCCACCGGCAAGGTCAGGTGGACCCAGAAGGTCAAGAAGGGCTGGACGGTCGCGCGGACCTACTCCGTCGACCCGCTCGTGGTCTACCTGACCAACGAGGACAAGAAGGTGTGGAACATCTCCACCTTCACCGCCGACGGCAGGTTCCGCTCCGAGGTCAAGGTCGACGAGAAGTTCGCCCCGCAGTGCGGCTGGGCCGTGCTGGAGCGCGACCTCCAGGGCTGCCAGGGCGTCGCGGCCGACGCCGACACGCTGTACCTGCCGACCGACACGAGCGGTGGCGCCAACGAGATCGTCGCGATCAGCCTGGCGAACGGCAAGGCGAAGTGGCGCGTGAAGTCCCCGACGGACGAGTCGATGACCCCGGTCGAGGTGGAGGGCGGCAAGCTCGTCGCGTACGTGCACCCCTCCTACGACACGGGCGGCCAGGTCGTGTCCATCCCGACCGGCGGCTCGAGCCACAGGACCACGAAGCTGCTGCAGAACCCCAGCGGCACCGCGGAGATCGAGGACGGCTTCTACGACGGAGCCGTGGACTGGGCCGACGGGCGCTTCTACATCTCTTCCACCCGGCTGTCCGGCAACGACGACGCCAAGGAGAAGCTGATGCTCGCCTTCGGCCAGTGAGACCGGCCCCCGCCGCAGCCCACCTCCCTCCCCGCTTCCCCGCTCCCGGGCTTCCTTCCGAGGTACACCAGCCATGACCCAGCCGCCGCCCCCGCCGCCGAACCAGCCCCCGCAGCAGGGCGGCTTCGGCCCGCCGCAGCCACCACAGCCCCCGCCCCAGCAGCCCGGCTACGGCTACCCTCACGCGCCGCAGCCGCCCCAGGCTCCGCCCCAGCAGTCCGGCTACGGCTACCCCGGCCGGCAGCCGAACCCGTACGCCCAGCAGCCGACCGCGTACGGTCAGCCCGGCTACGGCTACCCGGGACAGCCGACCATGCCGATGCAGCCGCAGCCCGGGCAGCCCGGCGGTGGCGGGCGGAAGACGAACACCTCCCTGGTGATCGTCGTCTCGGCGCTGGTCGCGATCGCCCTGATCATCGGCGGTGGGGTCTGGTACGCGAAGTCCGGCCGTGGCGACGGCAAGCAGGACACCGCCGGCTCCAGCGGCGGCGGCAAGGGCGGCACCGGCGGCACGTCCTCGGGCGGCAAGGAGAAGGTGCCCGCCGACACCGCCTCCGACGTCCTCTTCAAGGTCCCGCTGCCCAAGGCGAACGACACGGTCGTCACCAGCGGCTCCTGGATCACCGACAAGGTGTACGCCAAGAGCGGCGTCGCCCGGATCACCGGCTACGACCCCGGCGACGGCAGCGAGCTGTGGACGGTCGCACTGCCCGGCCCGGTCTGCGCGGCCGCGAACCACGTCACGTCCGACGGCCTGACGGCGGTCACGTTCCAGCCGAAGATGCCGAAGAAGGGATCCTCCGAGGGCTGCAGCCAGGTCGCGGCGATCGACCTGAACGCGGGCAAGAGGCTCTGGACGAAGTCGGTCGACTCCGGAGACCGCGCGATCGGTCTCGACAACGTGACGGTCGCGCAGAGCACCGTCGCCGTCGGCAGCACCAGCGGCGGCGCCGCCTTCGACATCACCTCCGGCAAGGTGCTGTGGCAGCCGAAGCCGAGCGACAGCTGCTACGACGCCGGGTACGGCGGCGGCGAGAAGCTGGTGGCGGTGCGCAAGTGCAGCGACAGAGACAGCCGTCAGCTGCACATCCAGACCATCGACCCGACGTCCGGGAAGGTGATCTCCGAGTACAAGATGTCCGAGGGCATCGAGTACGCCTCCGTCGTCTCCACCGACCCGCTGGTGGTCGCGGCCGACGTCGGCGACAGCGCGGGCGACGGCAGCGGCGTCTCGGACTACTTCTCCATCGACAACCGGACCGGGAAGCTGCGCACCCGGATCGCCGCGCCGAGCGACTCCTACGGCGGCCACTGCGACGGCATCACCCGCGTCGAGTTCTGCCAGGGGATCGTCGTCGGCAACGACAGGCTGTACGTGCCGACCGAGGAGAAGGAAGGCAGCGACAAGTTCAGCAGGACCAACGAGATCGTCGCCTTCGACCTGGCCACCGGCAAGCAGACCGGCCAGCGCGCCGACGCCGGCGACGGCTACACGATCCACCCGGTGCGCATGGACGGCGGCAACCTGATCGCGTACAAGCGTCCGCCCTACGACAAGGGCGGGCAGGTCGTCAGCATCGCCGGCGGCTCCTTCAAGGAGACCAAGCTGCTGGAGAACCCCGCCACCGGGCCGGGGCACGAAGCGGAGACCCGCATGGGGCCGGACTCCGCGGAGATCCTCTTCTCCCGGGGCCGTCTGTACATGTCGGCGGTCTACGCGCACAAGCCGGACTCCACGAACGGCGACGAGTACCTGGTCGTCGCCTTCGGCACCGGAAACTGATCACCCATCAGACCCGGTGAATGCGCGGAATAGCAGGAATTTCAGCGTTCCGGGGCACTTCTCACCAGTAGGGGCAGCGCGACGTCGAACAAGCGTGTAGCTTCCGGGGGCATGAGGGGCGGGGTGCCGGGGGGCCCTCTGTCCATGTGGACCGTGGGCATCCATAGTGAGGCATCCATGGGGGGGACTGGGGGTTGCTCTATGGGAGTGCGGCTCATGGTGGTCGACGACCACCGACTGCTCGCGGAGGCACTGGCCTCGGCGCTCAAGCTGCGCGGACACCGGGTACTCGCCGCGGCGGCACCGGCCGCGGGCGCGGCGGACCTGGTGATCAGCCGGGCGCCGGAGGTGTGCCTGCTGGGCACGGCGGCGCCCGCGGAGCCGGGGATCTTCGACCCCGTGGTGAAGATCAAGCGGGAGCGCCCGCAGGTCGCGGTCCTCGTGCTCGGCCCGGTCCCCTCGCCCCGGGGGATCGCGGCGGCCTTCGCGGCGGGCGCCTCCGGCTACGTCCGGCACGACGAGCGCATCGAGGGCGTGGAGCGGGCGATCATGAAGGCCAGGGCCGGGGAGGCCGCGGTCGCCCCCCAGCTCCTGCAGGGCGCGTTCAGTGAACTCCTCAACCCCGCCGCCCAGCCCGACGACGAGGGCCAGCGCCTCCTGCAGATGCTCACCCCGCGTGAGGTGGAGGTCCTGGTCCGCGTCGCCGACGGCGAGGACACCCGCCTGATCGCGGCAGGCATGGGCATCGCCCCGTCGACGGCCCGGACCCACGTCCAGCGGGTCCTGATGAAACTGGGCGTCGGCTCCCGCCTGGAGGCGGCAGCGCTGGCCGCGCGCACGGGGTTGTTGGACCGGGCGTCGGCCGGGCCGGAGCTTTGAGCGCCGGTCAGCATTACTCAGCCCGTCTGGGGGTGCCCCCTCTGGGGGAGTTTGAGGACGAGGCCGTTCAGGCCGACGCGGGGGTCCGGGGGCGGCAGCCCCCGGTACGGCCCGCATCGTTCCGCGGTACCTCTCACTCGCCCTCGGCGTCACCGGCCTCCGGCGGAAGTTCCACAGGAGGCGGCGTGGGCCGCAGCTTCAGCCACGCCAGGAAGAACAACCCCAGCAGCAGCATCCCGATGCCGGTCCACAGGTTGATGTTGATGCCCTGCGCCCTGGCGATCTCCGCGTCGGAGTCGGTGATCCCGGCGATCGTGACGATGATCCCGTACACGACGAACAGGCCGCCGATGATCCGCCGCAGGTCGAAGATCCGCGCGGCCGTGGCCGACTTCTGCTCCAGCTCGGTGACTTCCCGCTGGACGTCTTCCTCGGAGTACCAGGAGTGTTCGGACTCGGACATGGTCTTTCCATCCTCCCGCGGTCAGAGCGAGAACGAGAACGGGACGTAGCAGGCGGCGGCCAGGATCACCGCGCCCCAGCCCAGCAGCGCGGGCCGGCGGTACCAGGCCTCGTCCCCGGGGGCGGGTGGTTCGGCCATGCCGGGCGAGCGGGTGCCGTACACCAGACCCTGCAGCTCGTGCTCCGGCTTCGGCCGCGTGAACAGCGACACCGCGACCATGACCACCGCACCGGCGACGAACCCCGCGATGGCGGAGACGAAGTTCGCGCCCTGGTCGGTGGGGATGCCGATGATGCCCTTCTTGTAGAAGACGAAGTAGTTGACCATCGCGGTCACCGTCCCGGCGAGCAGCCCCCAGAACCCGGACTTCGCGGACGCGCGCTTCCAGAACATGCCGACGATGAAGGCGACGAACATCGGCACGTTGAAGAAGGAGAACAGCGTCTGCAGGTAGGCCATGATGTTGGAGAAGGACGACGCGAGGAACGCCGTGCCGATGGACGCCACCACGCCGATCGCCGTGATCAGCCGTCCGAACCGCACGTAGTACCCGTCCTCACGGCCCCGGACCACGTACCTCCCCCAGATGTCGTTGGTGAACACCGTGTTGAAGGACGACACGTTGGCCGCCATGCCCGCCATGAAGGCGGCGAGCAGACCGGTGACGGCGATGCCGAGCACACCGTTGGGCAGCAGCCGCGACATCAGGTACGGGATGGCGTCGTTGTACTGCAGGCCCGAGGCGGACGTGCCGATCTTCGGTACCAGCGCCGCCGCGACCAGGCCCGGGATCATCACCAGGAAGACGATGAAGATCTTCGGGTACGCCGCGATCAGCGGGGTGCGCTGGGAGGCGGAGAGGTTCTTCGCGGACAGGGCGCGCTGCACCTCGGCGAAGTTCGTCGTCCAGTAGCCGAAGGACAGCACGAAGCCGAGGCCGAGGACGATGGTCAGCCAGTTCGCGCCGAGCGGGTTGGCGTGGCCGATGCCGGTGCCGCCCCAGGCGGTGGTGAAGTTCGCGCCGTGCCGCGCGGTGAGCTTGTCGGTCAGACCGCCCCAGCCGCCCACCCGCTTCAGCCCGAGGACCGTGATCGGGATGAGGGCCGCCAGGATGACGAAGAACTGGAGCACCTCGTTGTAGATCGCGGAGGACAGACCGCCGAGGGTGATGTATGCCAGCACGAAGGCGCCGGCGACCACGATGGCCACCCACTGCGGCCAGCCCAGCAGCGCCTCGACGACGATCGCGAGGGCGTACAGGTTCACCCCGGAGATCAGGATGGCCGCGAACGCGAACAGGATGGAACTGAGCAGGTGGGCGCCCTTGTCGAAGCGCAGCAGCAGGAACTCGGGCACCGAGCGGACCTTGCTGCCGTAGTAGAAGGGCATCATGACCAGGCCGAGGAAGACCATGGCCGGGATGGCGCCGACCCAGTACCAGTGGACGGTGTACGCGCCGTACTGTGCGCTGTTGGCCGCCATGCCCAGGATCTCGGTGGCCGCCAGGTTGGCCGAGATGAAGGCGAGACCGGTGATCCAGGCGGGCAGGGAACGTCCGGACAGGAAGAAGTCGAGACTGGTCTTCACCGACCGGCGGGCGGCGAAACCGATGCCCAGGACGACGACGAAGTAGATCGCGAGGATCGTGTAGTCGAGCCAGTTGGTCGGGAGCCGGAGCTCGGCGGCCAGGATTGTGGGGGTTCGCATGCGGCGCTCACCTTGCTTGGTGTTCTTTGTTTGGTTGTGATGGTGACGTGCGTGGGGGTTTGTGCTTTGATGTGTTCGGTTCTGTTTGGTGCCTTGCTGGGTGTACGGATGGAGAGTCGCGGTGAAGAAGACCTCGACCCGGTTGGCCGACGGGCGTGAGCTCATCTACTACGACCTGAAGGACGACGCGGTACGCGACGCGGTGGACCGGCGCCCGCTCGAGCGCACGGTCACCACTTCGGAGGTACGCCACGACCCGCTGCTCGGCGATGCGGTGGCCATCGCCTCGCACCGGCAGGGCCGCACCTACCACCCGCCGGCCGACGAGTGCCCCCTGTGCCCGTCGCAGGGGGACCGCCTGAGCGAGATCCCGGACTCGTCGTACGACGTCGTCGTCTTCGAGAATCGTTTCCCCTCGCTGGCCGGCGACTCGGGCCGCTGCGAGGTCGTCTGCTTCACCTCCGACCACAACGCCTCCTTCGCCGACCTCACCGAGGAACAGGCGCGGCTGGTGCTGGACGCCTGGACCGACCGGACCTCCGAGCTGTCGCACCTCTCCTCGGTCGAGCAGGTCTTCTGCTTCGAGAACCGCGGGGCCGAGATCGGCGTGACGCTGGGGCATCCGCACGGACAGATCTACGCGTACCCCTTCACCACCCCCCGCACCGCACTGATGCTGCGCTCGCTGGCGGCCCACAAGGACGCCACCGGCGGGGAGAACCTCTTCGACACCGTCCTGGAGAGCGAACTCGCCGATGAGCGGGTCGTCCTTGAGGGTGAACACTGGGTCGCCTTCGTGCCGTACGCCGCGCACTGGCCCTACGAGGTCCACCTGTACCCCAGGCGCCGTGTCCCCGATCTGCTCGCGCTGGACGAGGCGGCACGCTCAGAGTTCCCCAAGGTTTATCTGGAACTCTTGAGGCGCTTCGACCGGATCTTCGGCGACGGTGAACCTCCCACGCCGTACATCGCCGCCTGGCACCAGGCGCCGTTCGGCCAGCTGGAGGACTTCGAGGGCGTGACGCGGGACGACTTCGCGCTCCACCTCGAGCTCTTCACCATCCGCCGCACCTCCGGCAAGCTCAAGTTCCTCGCGGGTTCCGAGTCCGGCATGAGCGTGTTCATCAACGACGTGCCGCCGGAGCGCGCGGCCCAGCGACTGCGAGAGGTAGCGAGTTGATGAGCGGGAAGTACCTGGTGACGGGCGGCGCGGGTTACGTCGGCAGCGTGGTCGCCCAGCACCTGCTGGAAGCCGGCCACGAGGTCACCGTCCTGGACAACCTCTCCACCGGCTTCCGCGAGGGCGTGCCCGCCGGGGCCGCCTTCGTCGAGGGCGACATCCGCGACGCGGGCAAGTGGCTCGACCCCTCCTACGACGGCGTCCTGCACTTCGCCGCGTCCTCCCAGGTCGGCGAGTCGGTCGTGAAGCCCGAGAAGTACTGGGACAACAACGTCGGCGGCACCATGGCCCTGCTCGGCGCCATGCGTGAGGCGGGCGTGCGCCGGCTCGTCTTCTCCTCCACGGCCGCCACCTACGGCGAGCCGGAGCAGGTCCCGATCGTCGAGACCGCCCCGACCAAGCCCACCAACCCCTACGGTGCCTCCAAGCTCGCCGTCGACCACATGATCACCGGCGAGGCCGCGGCCCACGGGCTCGGCGCGGTCTCGCTGCGCTACTTCAACGTGGCCGGCGCCTACGGCGCGCAGGGCGAGCGCCACGACCCCGAGTCCCACCTGATCCCGCTGGTCCTCCAGGTCGCCCAGGGCCGCCGCGAGTCCATCTCCGTCTTCGGCGACGACTACCCGACCCCGGACGGCACCTGCGTCCGCGACTACATCCACGTCGCGGACCTCGCCGAGGCCCACCTGCTGGCCGTCAAGGCCGCGACCCCCGGCGAGCACCTGATCTGCAACCTCGGCAACGGTGAGGGCTTCTCCGTCCGCGAGGTCATCGAGACCGTCCGCAAGGTCACCGGCCACCCCATCCCGGAGGTCGTGGCCCCGCGCCGCGGCGGCGACCCGGCGGTCCTGGTCGCGTCCGCCCAGGCCGCCCGCGAGCGCCTGGGCTGGCAGCCCTCCCGCACCGACCTCGCGGGTATCGTCGCGGACGCGTGGGAGTTCGCCCAGCACATCGCAAGGGAGCAGTAGTGGGGGCACAGCAGGTCCGCGAGGACTTCGCCGCACTGTACGGAGCCGAGCCGGAGGGCGTCTGGTCGGCGCCCGGCCGCGTCAACCTGATCGGCGAGCACACCGACTACAACGACGGCTTCGTCATGCCGTTCGCACTGCCGCACGAGGCGACGGCCGCGGTGTCGCGCCGCGCCGACGGCGTGCTCCGCCTCCACTCCGCGGACATCGAGGGAGGTGTCGCGGAACTCTCCCTGGACGCCCTCGCCCCCGAGAGCGACCGCGAGTGGACGGCGTACCCGGCGGGCGTGGTCTGGGCGCTGCGCGAGGCCGGCCACCCGGTCACCGGCGCCGACATCCACCTGTCCTCGACCGTCCCGACCGGCGCGGGCCTGTCGTCCTCGGCGGCCCTGGAGGTCGTCGTCGCGCTCGCCCTGAACGACCTGTACGAGCTCGGCCTGCAGCGCTGGCAGCTCGCCCGCCTGTGCCAGCGTGCCGAGAACGTCTACGTCGGCGCCCCCACCGGCATCATGGACCAGACCGCGTCCGCGTGCTGCGAGGAGGGCCACGCCCTCTTCCTCGACACCCGTGACCTGTCCCAGCAGCAGATCCCCTTCGACCTCGCGGCCGAGGGAATGCGGCTGCTGGTCGTCGACACCCAGGTCAAGCACGCCCACAGCGGCGGCGAGTACGGCAAGCGGCGCGCTGGCTGTGAGAAGGGCGCCGCACTGCTCGGCGTGGACGCCCTGCGCGACATCCCCTACGACGAACTCGACCAGGCCCTCGCCCGCCTCGGCGACGAGGAGGAGGTGCGCCGTCTGGTACGCCACGTCGTCACCGAGGACCAGCGGGTCGAGCGGGTCGTCTCCCTGCTCCAGGCGGGCGAGACCCGGGCGATCGGCCCGGTGCTGACCGAGGGCCACGCCTCCCTGCGGGACGACTTCCGCATCTCCTGCCCCGAGCTGGACCTGGTCGTCGACACCGCGCTCGCCCACGGCGCCCTGGGCGCCCGGATGACCGGCGGCGGCTTCGGCGGCTCGGCGATCGTCCTCGCGGAGGCCGCCGACGTCGACACCATCACCAAGTCCGTAGAGGACGCCTTCGCCACGGCGGGCTTCACGGCCCCCCGCGTCTTCGAGGCGGTACCGGCACCGGGGGCGCGACGGGTGGGCTGACGCACCGCTCACCCGGACCACACCGGCCCGTACGCGACGCACGCGTGCGGGCCGGTGCCGCTTTCCCCGCTCATGCACGGGCCAATGGGCCTATGGTGCCGACAGGGCTGTGCGCTCGGCCTTCTCCAGCCAGTCGGTGTACCAGCGGGCGAACGTCACCGGCGCACCGTCTTCGTCGAGCAACGGGGCGAGGTCGACATCGTCCACCCGGCAGTCGGACCAGACCGTGCCGCGGTGGCTGCCGCTGATGATCAGCCACTCCCTCTGGGCGCAACCCAGGTGGGATATCACGATCGCGCCGGCGGTGCGCTCCGGGGCGAACATGACGACCTCCCACCGCTCGTCCCATGTCTCCATGGCGTCGTCGAAGTCCTCGATGTCGTCGAAGTCCTCTTCCTCGGGGTGCTGTGCGAGAAGGTCGTCGACCAGTTTCTGGTCCGGGCCCTGGTCGGGAAACGGCTCGGCAAGCCTCGACAGGTCGGCCAGGTCCGCACCGTCGCCTTCCCAACGCCAGCGGCCCTGCACACGCCGCACCGGGAACAGTCCGTACGCGGGGCCGGCACCTCCCGCGCCGACGTGCAACAGGAAGGCCCGGTACTCCTCCGGCAGTCGCACGCCTGTCTGCGCCTCGAGTTCGGCGAGCTCGTCCTGGTTGAGCGGCTCCTCCAGGACCCACTTGTGCCCCAGCGCCCCGAACACCTTGCCGCCCCCAGGCCCCGACGCCACCGCCTCGACCCGCTGACGCACGCCCACCCACCACTGATCAGTCATGCGCAGACCGTACGCGCACCCACCGACACCTTTGCCATCCAGGGCTTCGCCACCCAGTGGGCCTCCGCCCCGGAGGCGATGACGGATGGACGCAAGCCGACATGTGGCCTGGATGGCGGACTGTGATCTTCCGTGGCGCCCGGTTCGTGTCACCGCCGGGGTCGATGAAGCGGCGCCGGTCGCGGTCGGTCGGCGTCGGGGTGTTGAGGAACGGTCCAGCAGTCCGCGTTCGCCGTGCTGGCGGTAACGGTTGACCCACTTCGACGCGCACGAGCGGGAGATGCCCATCTCCGTGGCGATGTGCGCGATAGGGCGGTGGCAACGCCGCACGAGACGCAGCCGTCCCTCGAACGACAGCGGGGCGTTTCGGTGAGTCACAACTGGTTCCTACCGCCACGGATCGAGAGCATGCTTGCCACGGGTCCGGCCCGCTTCGAGTTCCTGCAGCACGGCCGGTCCCTCCGCCAGGGGGTGGACCTCGGGCGTGCCGGGCACGTACACGCCGGCGGCGATGAGTGCGTCGAGCTCGGCGAGCAGTTCGCCATAGATGGACGGGGCCGCAGTCGCCAGCGCGCCGATGTGCAGGCCCTTGACCTGCACGGGATGAGTGAAAACCAGGTCGTGTGTGGTCAGGCCGGCGTCGCCGGATGCCGCACCGAACACGACGATGCGTCCGGTGAAGGATTTGGTGACGGCCAGGCTGACGTGGAACGTGGCTTGTCCTACGGACTCCAGGACCAGGTCCACGCCGCCGGTCAGGCGCGTGATCTCCGCGGCCAGATCGGGGCGGGTGCTGTCCAGGACCGCTTCGGCGCCGAGCGCTTTGACGGTGCCGTGTTTGGCCGGTGATGCCGTGGCGATCACGCGTGCGCCGTAGTGGTGGGCGAGGCGGACGGCGGCCTGGCCCACACCGCCGGCCGCGGCATGAATGAGCACCGCGTCACCCTTCTTCACCCCGCCCAGCGGCTTGAGTGCAGCCAACGCGGTCGCCCAGTTCAACACCAGTCCAAGAACTTCACTGTCCGTCCAGCCAGGTGGGACGGCAAGCACCTCCGCGGCCGGCATCGTCATGTACTGCGCGAAGGCGCCTGGTCCGGCTCCGACGACGTGGGCGCCGACCTCAAGTGGGTTGGCGACCCCCGGACCAACGGCGACGATCTCGCCGGCCGCTTCGAAGCCCGCCACGTAGGGCGCCTGTGGTCCTCCTGCGTAGGTTCCACGGGTCTGCATGACGTCCGCGAAGTTGACCCCGGCGGCACCGACTCGAATGAGATACTCGCCTGGGCCCGGGGTGGGGCAGGGATGGTCCGTCGTGAGGCTCTGGTCCTTCGGCCCGCGGTGCGAGTGCTGGATCAGGGCCCGCATCGTCTGCTCAGCGTTGTGGTGCTGCTCGTTGATCTCCATGCCGGGAACGTAGAAGTTTGACACAGGCGTCAAGGTCAAGCGGCGATCACGCGTCCGAGGGCTGGGCCTCTCGCAGGTAGGCGTCGAGTGCCGCCTGCTGAGCACTGAGATCGACGATGCGGGCAGCGAGCCGATCGCGATAGCTCTGGACCTCGTGAAGGAACTCTGCACACACCACGTCCGTGCCGACATCACCGGGGCCGTCCGTGAGGCGAGGCAGGACCTCCTTGATCAACCGCACAGGCAGTCCCGACTCCAGCAGCGAGCGGATGACGAGGACTCGGTCGATGGTCGACCTGCAGTAGTCGCGATACCCATTGCTGAAACGACCCGGGACTATCAAGCCCTCATCCTCGTAGTACCGCAACGATCTCGCACTCGCGCCGCTGGCCCTGGACGCTTCGCTGATCCTCATACCTAGAAGCAACGTCCGTGCGTTCCGCGAACTTCCAAGCGGCACCAACCTTTGTCCCGCAACAGCTAGGCCTTTGCGCAAGCGTCGTCGTCGACGCGGCGCACAGAGCCGTCGAAATTCTTGCGCCCGGACGGAAGGAGTGGTTCGCCGGAAGGCGTGTGGTCGTTGCCGAACTGGCCCCGGACGTCCTCGATGAACCACCGCAGCGTGCGATCGGCACCGTTGATCAGCAGCACCATCCGCTCGAGCGGGCCGGAGCGACGGGTGCCCTTGCCGTGGCACACGATCACTTCCCGTGCGGCGCGGGCATGACGAACGGTCAGCGGGCCCGGCTGTCCGGTCGAGCTTGTCCGACGTTCATCGTCCGCTTCCGAGGAGGCCGTGTGCCGTCAGGTCGAAGGCTGCCTGGGCCGCGGCGCGGGCTTCGGGGTGGATGGTGTCGGCGCTTTCGCCGGCCAGGAGGCGGCGCACGTTTTCCGCTGCCAGTTCTTCGCGAAGACTGATGAGTTGGGCTGCCTGGACGCGGGCGAGGACGTCCGGGTTGTCGTGCCGGCCGGGTTCGGCCAGTTCAGCGGCCAGGAGGGCGCGGTCGCGGGCGGTCAGGCGCAGGGCGCGGTCGGCCAGCGTGGGAGTTTCGTCCAGCAGTCGGCGGACGGCCAGCACGTGGGGGGCGTCGCACAGGCCGGTGGCGGCGTCGCGGGCATCCAGTCCGGCCAAGAAGGCGTGGCGCAGTGCTTCGACCGGGCTCTGGCCGGGCGGGCGTAGGCGGACGATGCGTGCGGCGTCGCCGATGTGGTCCTCGATGGGGCGCAGCGCGAGGTCTTCCTTGGTCGGGAAGTAGTTGTAGACCGTCATCCGTGACACCTCGACCGCCTCGGCGATCTGGGCGACGGTGACGTTGTCGAAGCCGTGCTTGAGAAACAGGCCGATGGCGGTCTCCCACAAGGACTGGGCGGTGCGCTGCTTCTGGCGCTGGCGAAGGCCTGCTGCTGGCTGCGTCATGACGCAATCGTACAACGTCAAATATTCATCAACGCCAAAACATTGACGCTGTACAAAAATATGGCTTACGGTCTGAGCCGCGGCCGAGAGCGCCGCTGACCGTGTCTTCAAAGAGAAGAGCACCCATGAACGTTCACGACCTGCCGCTGTACGCCTGCGCCGCTGCCGTGGTCGGCCCCGGCATCAAGGTGCTCAACGCCTCGCTCCCCGCCCCGGTCTCAGGGCAGGAGCCGCAGACCGGGGCGCGGGCCCTGCTGCGCGCCTGGCATCCGGCGGTGCCTGTGGTGGCGGGCGCCATGGTTGCGGTCATGGCGGCGTTAAATCTGGCGCAGACGGCCTGGCCGGGTCTGATCGGCCACCTTCAGCGGCAGCCCGGCGGTGCCTGGTGGCGGGCGGTCACGGCGCTGCTGGTGCAGTCCAGCGGCTGGATGCAGCTGCTGTTCAACCTGGCGGCGCTCATCGCGGTCGCGCCCGTCGCACAGCGTGTCCTCGGCCCGGCCTGGACCCTCGCGATCTACCTCGCCTCCGGGGTCGCCGCCCAGGCGGTGAGCATGGCGTCCTGGAGCCCGTACGGCGGAGGGAACTCGGTGGCCATCTGTGGCCTGATCGGCGCCCTCGCCGCGGCCTACGCCCTGCGCGGGCCGGACACATCGCTGCGCCGCATGGCGCTGCTCGTTCCGGCGGCCGGGCTGGTGCTCTGCGCGATGACCAACAACCACGGAGTGGGGCTACTGGCCGGATCCCTGCTCGGCGCCGGCCTGGCGGCCGCCGACCGCACCGGACGTCGCATCCACCTCCCCGTCCGCCCCGAAACGGCCGCTGCCTGACGCCTGCTCAAGGGATCGTCAACTGCTCGGTCCCATACGGGAGACGGGTCCAGGCCGAGCTGACCGCGACGCGGGCCGCTCACCCCAGCCGCTTCGTCAGCGTGTACTCCGTGATCCCCGGTGGATAGCCGGGGATCACGCACACCACATCGTAGCCCTGCCTGCGGTAGAAGTCCGGGGCCTGGAAGTCCCAGGTCTCCAGGCGGGCGTGGCGGCAGGCGTGGTCGGTATGGGCGATGCGTTCGGCGGTGGCGAGGAGGTGGGAGCCCAGGCCGGCGCCGCGGTGGCGGGCGTCGACCCACAGGTAGGTCACGTGCAGCCAGGTAGCCCAGGTGTGACCGACCAGCCCGCCCGCGAGACCCCCCGTCTCGTCCGACGCCCACACGTGCAGGGGACGTTCCCGTTCGCCCGGGGTGCCGCGCAGGGCGGCCAGGACGGGGGACGCGGCCGTGTTGGCGTCGCGCAGGCGGGAGCGGAGAAGATCGTGCCGGGCCTTGTCGACTTCCGCCTCAATACGAAACATGCGGCACACCATAAACGCGCCGGACGGTCAGTTCTGCAAATAGCCTTCCGCCGCCCGCCCCGGTCCGTACCCTGATGGCAGTACCGGTGGGGGCCGGTGCTGATCAGGGGGCGAGACACGCGGGTACGACGCCCGCGGTGGGGGTAGCAGTGTCCGCACGGCGGCGGCCGTGCGGTTGTGTTTCCGTCAGCCGTGGGGTCGTGCCCGCAAGGTCGTCGTTCCCGGACCAGTGGGGGTTTCAGTGGTTCGCATCCGAGTCCTGGTCGTCGACGACCACCGCATCTTCGCCGAGTCGCTCGCCGCCGCCCTGGCAGCCGAGCCCGACGTCGACGTCTCCGCCGCCGGCAGCGGTCCGGCCGCGCTGCGCTGCATGGAGCGGGCGGCCGGCGAGGGCCGCCGCTACGACGTGCTGCTCGTCGACGCCGACCTGGGCGGCCACGTGCCCGGCATACGTCCGGCCGCGCCGGTGCAGGAGGTGGGCGAGGAAGGCCTCGTCGACGGGATCTCCCTGGTCGCGGGCGTGCGCGCCGCGCAGCCCGGGGTACGGACCGTGGTCCTCGCCGAGAAGGACGACCCGCGCCGGGCAGCCCTCGCCCTGCAGGCGGGCGCCTCGGGCTGGGTCGCCAAGGACTGCTCGCTGTCCCGGCTGCTGAACGTCATCCGGGGTGTGCTGCGCGACGAGACGCATCTGCCGCCCGCCCTGCTCACCGGCGTGCTGCGGGAGCTGACCGCCGCGCGCAAGCACCGCACCGAGAGCGAGCGGCTGGTGGAGTCCCTCACCCCGCGCGAGCGCGAGGTGCTGCGCTGCATGGTCGCCGGCCTCGGCCGCAAGGCGGTCGCCGAGCGACTGTTCCTCTCCCCGCACACCGTGCGCACCCATATGCAGAACGTCCTCGGCAAACTGGGCGTCCACTCCACCCTCGCCGCGGTCGCCCTGGCCAGGCGGGCGGGCGTCGGCCCGGCGGACCTAGCCGGGGATGTTGTCGAACGGGGCGGTCAGCTGGCGTAGCAGGCCGGCCAGTTCGCTGCGCTGGGCGGTGGTCAGCTCCGCGAGGATCGCCCGCTCCTGGTCCAGCAGGCCGGCCAGCGCCTGGTCCGCGCGGTCGCGGCCCTCGGCCGTCAGCCGGACCAGCACGCCCCGTCGGTCGCTGGGATCGGGTAGCCGTTCCACCAGGCCCTTCTTGGCCAGCCGGTCGATGCGGTTGGTCATCGTGCCCGAGGTGACCAGGGTCTGGGTCAGCAACTGCCCCGGCGAGAGCTGGTACGGCGTCCCCGCCCGGCGGAGCGCGGTGAGCACGTCGAACTCCCAGGGCTCCAGCTGGTGCTCGGCGAAGGCCAGCCGGCGCGCCCGGTCCAGGTGCCGGGCCAGTCTGCTCACCCGGCTGAGCACCTCGAGCGGTTCCACGTCGAGGTCCGGGCGCTCCCGGCGCCACGCAGTGACCAGCCGATCGACCTCGTCCTCCATGACGATCAGTGTAGTGGTTGTGTCGATGTGAAGTCTCTTGATGTCGAGCTTCTTGACGTCAAGATGATTGGGCTGGGAAGGTAGAGCACATGACCACTCCCGCCTGGGATCCCGCCCAGTACCTCCGTCATGCCGGGCACCGCGCCCGCCCCTTCGCCGACCTCCTCGCCCGTGTCCCCGGCCTCCCCGGCGAGCAGCCCCGCATCGCCGACCTCGGCTGCGGCCCCGGCAACGTCACCGCGGTGCTCGCCGAGCGCTGGCCGACCGCGCGGATCACCGGGTACGACAACTCGCGCCCGATGCTCGACAAGGCCGAGGCCGAACACGCCGGGCCCACCCCGGGCGGTGGCCGCCTCGACTTCGCCTACGCCGACCTGCGGACCTGGACGCCGACGCGGACGTATGACCTGATCGTCTCCAACGCCGCGCTGCACTGGGTCCCCGGCCACCTGGACGCCTTCTCCGCCTGGCTCGACGGTCTCGCCCCCGGCGGTGCCTTCGCCTTCCAGATCCCCAACAACATCGACGCGCCCCTGCACGCCCTGATGCGCGAGCTCGCCGCCACCCCGCGCTGGAAAGCCCGCCTCGCCGACGTCCTGCGCGCCGAGGACTCCGTGCACGCACCCGGCGTCTACCTCGACCGGCTGGCCCGGCTCGGCTGCGCGACCGACGTGTGGGAGACGACGTACCAGCACGTCCTCACCGGCGAGGACCCCGTCCTCGACTGGGTCAAGGGCACCGGCCTGCGCCCCGCCCTGACCGTGCTGGCCGACGACCCGGAGGCCCGGGACGCGTTCGTCGCCGAGTACCGGGACCTGCTGCGCCAGGCGTACCCGAGTGCGCCGTACGGCACCGTGCTGCCGTTCCGCAGGCTGTTCGCGGTCGCCACGAAGGGGGCGTGAGCATGCTCGCCGCCGTGGACCACGTCCAGCTGGCCGCCCCGCCCGGCTCCGAGGACGTCCTGCGGTCGTACTACGTCGACGTCCTCGGCATGACGGAGATCCCCAAGCCGCCGGTGCTCGCCGCGCGTGGGGGCTGCTGGTTCCGGTCGGGGGCCGTTCAGCTGCACCTGGGGATCGAGGCGGCCCCCGCCGGAGGCGGAAAATGTCACTGCCGCCCCGCGAAGAAGGCCCACCCGGGGCTGCGGGTGAAGGGCATCGAGACGTACGCGGCCCGGCTTGTGGCGTTCGGAGCGCCGGTGACCTGGGACGACAACCTGCCCGGACACCGGCGCTTCTACTCCGTGGATCCAGTGGGGAATCGGCTGGAGTTCCTGGAGCCGCGGACTACGGCTTCCTCAGGGCGTCCAGGCTGATGTCGATGTCGATGTCGAAGGGAACAGTGACCTTGAGGCGCTCGTGGTACGTGCCAGTCGGCCCGTACGCCTTGGTCACCGGGTCGAACTCGTACGTGCGGACCACAGGCTGCTGATTCCCCTCGGCCATCTCGACCAGCCAGAAGTGCGGGATGCCGGCAGCCGCGTACTTCAGGGGCTTGGTGTCGTGGTCCCGGGCCTCGGAGTCCGGGGAGACCACCTCGACCGCGAGCACCAGGTCCGCCGCCTCGAACCGTGTCTGCTCGAGTCCGGTCACCGCTTCCGCGTGGACGACGCTGACGTCCGGTTCAGGGCCGTTGCGGCGGTTCAGGACCACGGTCATCTCCCGCTCGACGCTCAGGTGGTCCGGCAGAGTCGAGCGCAGCCCGCGCACCAGCAAGTCGATCATCAGCATGTGGAAACGTTGCCGCGGACTCACGAAGACCAAGCTCCCGTCGATCAACTCGGTGTGCGGCGGGAGGTCCGGCAGGGTGAACAGGTCGTCGACCGTGAAGCCCTCGGGGGGCGGCACAGGCAGGTGGATGCCGGGCTCGGTCATGGTGATTCCTCCCATGAGCGGGATTCGACGGCCTGGATGCCCACCGTAGCCGCCGGAACCGACAAAGGTCACCACAACGGGTGATCAAGCCGCGGCGCGTCACATCCTCCGGTGCCCGATCAACCGCGGCCGCTGCTCCAACCCGTCCAAGCCATGCCAAGCCAGATTCACCAGGTGGGCGGCCACCTCCGCCTTCTTCGGGCGGCGCACGTCCAGCCACCACTGGCCGGTCAGCGCGACCATCCCGACCAGCGCCTGCGCGTACAGCGGGGCCAGCTTGGGATCGAAGCCGCGGGACTTGAACTCGCGGCCCAGGATGTCCTCCACCTGGGTGGCGATGTCGGAGATCAGCGAGGCGAAGGAACCCGTCGACTGCGGGATGGGGGAGTCACGGACCAGGATGCGGAAACCGTCCGTGTACTCCTCGATGTAGTCCAGCAGCGCGAACGCGGCCTGCTCGCACAGTTCACGGGGGTGACCGGCGGTGAGCGAACCCGTCACCATGTCCAGCAGGCGCCCCATCTCGCGGTCCACCACCACCGCGTACAGGCCCTCCTTGCCGCCGAAGTGCTCGTACACCACCGGCTTGGACACCCCGGCCTTCGCCGCGATCTCCTCCACCGACGTGCCCTCGAAACCTTTCGCCGCGAACAGGGTGCGACCGATCTCCAGCAGCTGCTGGCGGCGCTCGGCACCGGTCATCCGGGTGCGACGCACTCGCCGCGGCTTGTCATTGCTCGGGGTGCTGCTGGAGTCGGTCGCCACGGCGTCAATCATGCCGCCTCGGCGGTCTCCTTCCGGCGCCGGGAGTCGCCTTCCCCGGTGTTACGGCGCGAATCGATACGCGAGCGTGACGGCCAGCGCACGTCGTACGCCCATCCGAGCTTCTCGAACCAGCGGATGAACCGCGCCGACGAGTCCAGCTGGCCCCGCTCCACCCCGTGCCGTGCCGCGGTCGGGTCGGCGTGGTGCAGGTTGTGCCAGGACTCCCCGCAGGACAGGACCGCCAGCCACCACACGTTGCCGGAACGGTCCCGGGACTTGAAGGGACGCTTGCCGACCGCGTGACAGATCGAGTTGATCGACCACGTCACATGGTGCAGCAGAGCCACCCGCACGAGTGAACCCCAGAAGAAGCCGGTGAACGCGCCCCACCACGACATCGTGACCAGCCCGCCGATCACCGCCGGCAGCGCCAGCGACACCAACGTCCACAGCACGAACTGCCGCGAGATCGCCCGGATCGCCGGGTCCTTGATCAGGTCCGGAGCGTACTTGTCCTGCGGAGTCTGCTCCTCATCGAACATCCAGGCGATATGCGCCCACCACAGGCCCTTGATCAACGCCGGAACGGTCTCCCCGAACCGCCACGGCGAATGCGGGTCCCCCTCCGCGTCGGAGAACTTGTGGTGCTTGCGGTGATCGGCCACCCAGCGCACCAGAGGCCCCTCCACCGCCAGCGAACCCATGATCGCCAAAGCGATCCGCAACGGCCGCTTCGCCTTGAACGAACCATGCGTGAAGTACCGGTGGAAACCGATCGTGATCCCGTGGCAGCCCAGGAAGTAGAAGAACACCAGCAGACCGAGGTCCAGCCAGCTCACCCCCCACCCCCACGCCAGCGGCACCGCCGCCAGCAGCGCCAGGAACGGAACGGTGATGAACAACAGCAGCGTGATCTGCTCGATCGAACGCTTCTGCTCCCCGCCCAGCGTGGCCGAGGGCGTCGGGGTACCGGTCGACTGTGAGGCGTCTTCCATCACATCGGAGCTTGAGGTCATGCGCGTCCCCTGGGGGGTCGAGGGTTGAGAAAGGTGCCAGGCGGCAGGAGCCGGAAGGGACTTGCACAACGCCTCCCTACGGTTCCGTAACCTACGGCGTCGTAAGTATGGCAGCGTGCCGACAGGCGGCAAGAGCCCGACGGCCTGCGCGTCCGCGTGGACACCTATCCTTGGTCTCGGTCGGACAGCGCGGTCCGCTCTGTTTTCTTCCCGGAAGCCCGGCCCGTATGCGGCGCCGCGCCGCGCGGCACACGGTCCCGGACCGACGGGTCCCCTCCCAGACGAGCTTCAACACTGCAAGGAGCCGCACCTGTGAGCAGTGCCGACGACCAGACCACCACGACCAGCAGCGAGCTGCGCGCCGACATCCGGCGACTGGGTGACCTCCTCGGCGAGACCCTCGTCCGGCAGGAAGGCCCCGAACTGCTCGAGCTCGTCGAGAAGGTCCGCCGACTGACCCGCGAGGACGGCGAAGCCGCCGCCGAGCTGCTGCGCGGCACCGAACTCGAGACCGCGGCCAAGCTGGTCCGCGCCTTCTCCACCTACTTCCACCTCGCCAACGTCACCGAACAGGTGCACCGCGGCCGCGAACTGCGGGCCCGCCGCGCCGCCGAGGGCGGCCTCCTCGCCCGCACCGCCGACCGCCTCAAGGACGCCGACCCCCAGCACGTCACCGAGACGGTCCGCAACCTCAACGTCCGCCCCGTCTTCACCG
This sequence comes from Streptomyces sp. NPDC001843, assembly GCF_042891955.1. NCBI lineage: Bacteria > Bacillati > Actinomycetota > Actinomycetes > Kitasatosporales > Streptomycetaceae > Streptomyces > Streptomyces sp. NPDC001843. The sequence goes on from NZ_JBIATQ010000009.1 coordinate 231,510, forward strand.
CACACCCCACGGAAGCCGCACGCCGGTCGGTACTCAACAAGCTCCGGCGCGTAGCCGCGCTCCTGGAGACCCCCGTCATCGACTCCGACCGCCGCCGCCACGACACCCGGCTGGCCGAGAACATCGACCTCGTCTGGCAGACCGACGAACTCCGCGTCGTCCGCCCCGAACCCGCCGACGAGGCCCGCAACGCCATCTACTACCTCGACGAACTCCACGCCGGCGCCGTCGGCGACGTCCTCGAGGACCTCACCGCCGAGCTGGAACGCGTCGGCGTCAAGCTCCCCGACGACACCCGCCCCCTCACCTTCGGCACCTGGATCGGCGGCGACCGCGACGGCAACCCCAACGTCACCCCCCAGGTGACCTGGGACGTCCTCATCCTCCAGCACGAACACGGCATCAACGACGCCCTGGAGACCATCGACGAACTCCGCGGCCTGCTGTCCAACTCCATCCGCTACACCGGCGCCACCGAGGAACTCCTCGAATCCCTCCAGACCGACCTCGAACGCCTGCCCGAGATCAGCCCCCGCTACAAGCGCCTCAACGCCGAAGAGCCCTACCGGCTCAAGGCCACCTGCATCCGGCAGAAGCTCGAAAACACCAAGCAGCGCCTCGCCAAGGGCACCCCCCACGAAGAAGGCCGCGACTACCTCGGCACCAGCGAACTGCTGCAGGACCTGCGGATCATCCAGACCTCCCTGCGCGCACACCGCGGCGGCCTCTTCGCCGACGGCCGCCTCGCCCGCACCATCCGCACCCTCGCCGCCTTCGGCCTCCAGCTCGCCACCATGGACGTCCGCGAACACGCCGACGCCCACCACCACGCCCTCGGCCAGCTCTTCGACCGCCTCGGCGAGGAATCCTGGCGCTACGCCGACATGCCCCGCGACTACCGGGCCAAGCTCCTCGCCAAGGAACTCCGCTCCAGAAGGCCCCTCGCACCCACCCCGGCCCCCGTCGACGCCGCCGGACAGAAGACCCTCGGCGTCTTCCAGACCGTCAAGAAGGCCCTCGAAGTCTTCGGCCCCGAAGTCATCGAGTCCTACATCATCTCCATGTGCCAGGGCGCCGACGACGTCTTCGCCGCCGCCGTCCTCGCCCGCGAAGCCGGCCTCCTCGACCTCCACGCCGGCTGGGCCAAGATCGGCATCGTCCCCCTCCTGGAAACCACCGACGAGCTCAAGGCCGCCGACACCATCCTCGAGGACATGCTCTCCGACCCCTCCTACCGACGCCTCGTCGCCCTCCGCGGCGACGTCCAGGAGGTCATGCTCGGCTACAGCGACTCCTCCAAGTTCGGCGGCATCACCACCAGCCAGTGGGAGATCCACCGCGCCCAGCGCCGCCTCCGCGACGTCGCCCACCGCTACGGCGTCCGCCTCCGCCTCTTCCACGGCCGCGGCGGCACCGTCGGCCGCGGCGGCGGCCCCAGCCACGACGCCATTCTCGCCCAGCCCTGGGGCACCCTCGAAGGCGAGATCAAGGTCACCGAACAGGGCGAGGTCATCTCCGACAAGTACCTCATCCCCTCCCTCGCCCGGGAGAACCTGGAACTGACGGTCGCCGCCACCCTGCAGGCCTCCGCCCTGCACACCGCCCCCCGCCAGTCCGACGAAGCCCTCGCCCGCTGGGACGCCGCCATGGACGTCGTCTCCGACGCCGCCCACGCCGCCTACCGCAACCTCGTCGAGGACCCGGACCTGCCGACGTACTTCCTCGCGTCGACACCCGTGGACCAGCTCGCCGACCTCCACCTCGGCTCCCGGCCCTCCCGCCGCCCCGGCTCCGGCGTCTCGCTCGACGGCCTGCGCGCCATCCCCTGGGTCTTCGGCTGGACCCAGTCCCGCCAGATCGTCCCCGGCTGGTTCGGCGTCGGCTCCGGCCTCAAGGCACTACGCGCCGCCGGACTCGACACCGTGCTCACCGAGATGCACGAACAATGGCACTTCTTCCGCAACTTCATCTCCAACGTCGAGATGACCCTCGCCAAGACCGACCTGCGCATCGCCCAGCACTACGTCGACACCCTCGTCCCCGACGAGCTCCGCCACGTCTTCGACACCATCAAGGCCGAACACGAACTCACCGTCACCGAAGTCCTCAAGGTCACCGGCGAGAAGGAACTGCTCGACGCCACCCCCGTCCTCAAGCAGACCTTCGCCATCCGCGACGCCTACCTCGACCCCATCTCCTACCTCCAGGTCACCCTCCTCAAGCGCCAGCGCGACGCCGCGAACGCCGGCGAGGAACCCGACCCGCTGCTCTCCCGCGCCCTCCTGCTGACCGTCAACGGCGTGGCAGCAGGCCTGCGCAACACCGGCTGACCCACACACACGCACACGACATGAAGGTGCCCCCGGATCCACACGGATCCGGGGGCACCCTCACGCCATACGCTCACACAGCCACGAAAGCCGCCGTCAGCAACGCGACCCCCGACCCCGCCAGCACCCACGCCACCCGCGTCCGCCGCAGACCACCGGCCACCACCACCGACGCCAGCAACAGCGCACCACCCAGCGGCGCCCACGCATACAGAACCCCCGCCGGACCCGAACGCACCACCTGATCCGAATTCGGCTTCACCACGACCGAATACGTACCACCCCGGTGCACCGCCACCGTCTGCGCGATCACCACCCGCTTCCGCGCCGTCGAACCCGACGACACCGGCCGGTACGACCCCGTACACGTCCGATCACCACACGACACCACCGTGATCGTGCCGTGCTCCCGCCCCTTCGTCAGCATCACATGCTGCGCCGTACCCCACGACGCCCACACACCCGCGATCAGGATCAGCGCCGCGACCGCACCCATCACCGCGACACGGCCGAACCGGAGCGCGACCGACGAAGCCTGACGGGAACGGGCGGCGGAGCCCCGACGGGAGCGGGCGGCGGACACCTGACGAGAGCGGGCGGTGGCAGGCATGGCCGGGATCATTCGCCATACCGCGACGACCGGTCAACCCGCCTGGGCGACAAGTCAGGAGTTGTACGTACCCTGAGCCCGCTCCAGCCCCTCGATCACCAGACACTCCACCGCGTCCGCCGCCCGGTCCACGAAGTAGTCCAGCTCCTTGCGCTCCCCCGACGAGAAGTCCTTCAGCACGAAATCCGCCACCTGCATCCGCCCCGGCGGCCGGCCGATCCCGAACCGCACCCGGTGATACTCCGCGCCCATCGCCTTCGTCATCGACTTCAGACCGTTGTGCCCGTTGTCCCCGCCACCCAGCTTCAGCCGCAGCGTCCCGTAGTCGATGTCCAACTCGTCGTGCACCGCCACGATGTTCGCCACCGGCACCTTGTAGAAGTCCCGCAACGCGTTCACCGGACCACCCGACAGATTCATGTACGACATCGGCTTGGCCAGGACCACCCGGCGGTTGTTCGGCCCCGGCGGACCGATCCGCCCCTCCACCACCTGCGCCTGCGCCTTCGAAGCCCGCTTGAACCTCCCCCCGACCCGCTCGGCCAGCAGATCGGCCACCATGAAACCCACGTTGTGCCGGTTCATCGCATACTCGGGCCCCGGATTCCCGAGCCCCACGACGAGCCACGGGGCATTGGCGGGAGTGCTCACGTCCATGTCTCCTTGATACACGCGCCAGCCGCCGTCCCCGAACGGGAACAGCGGCTGACGAACGGTGATGAGAAGCGAGGATCAGGCCTCGGCGACCTCTTCGCCCTCGGTCTCCTCGCCCGTGGACTCCTCGGCCTGCGCGGCCAGGACCTGCAGGACGACCGCGTCCTCCTCGACGGCCAGGCTCACGCCGTTCGGCAGCGTGATGTCCTTGGCGTGGATCGAGGCACCGGCCTCCAGACCCTCGACGGAAACCGTCACGCTCTCCGGGATGTGCGTGGCCTCGGCCTCGACCGGCAGCGCGTTCAGGACGTGCTCCAGCAGGTTGCCACCCGGGGCCAGCTCGCCCTCGGTGTGCACCGGAATGTCGACCGTGACCTTCTCGCCACGCTTGACCAGCAGCAGGTCCACGTGCTCCAGAAAGCCCTTGATCGGGTCACGCTGAACCGACTTCGGGATCGCCAGCTCGTTGGTCTTGCCGTCGATGTCCAGAGAGATCAGGACGTTCGGCGTACGCAGCGCCAGCAGCAGCTCGTGGCCCGGGAGGGTCAGGTGCAGCGGGTCGGCACCGTGGCCGTACAGCACACCGGGAACCTTGTTGTCGCGGCGGATACGACGGGCGGCACCCTTGCCGAACTCGCTGCGCGTCTCGGCGCTGAGCTTCACCTCGGACATGTTCACTCCTCGTAGAACTAGAGAACGGACGTGGTCACCCGGCCACGAACGGCCTGCTACGAAGAGCGCGTCGATAACGGACAGCCGAACATCCGCCGAAACGGAAACGGCCTCCCTCGCCGAGCAACTCGCACAGTCTACTCGGAGAGGGAGGCCGTCCCCAAAAGGATCTACGACGGAAAGAAGGGGGAACCCCTACTGCTCGTCGAACAGGCTCGTCACCGAACCGTCCTCGAACACCTCACGCACCGCACTCGCGATCGTCGGCGCGATCGACAGCACCGTGATCTTGTCCAGCTCCCGGTTCAGCTCACCCGGCGTCGGCAACGTGTTCGTGAACACGAACTCACTCACCCGCGAGTTCTTCAACCGGTCCGCCGCCGGACCCGACAGCACACCGTGCGTCGCCGTCACGATCACATCCTCCGCACCATGCGCGAACAGCGCGTCCGCGGCGGCACAGATGGTCCCACCCGTGTCGATCATGTCGTCCACCAGGACACACACACGCCCCTTGACCTCACCCACGACCTCGTGGACGGTCACCTGGTTCGCCACGTCCTTGTCACGCCGCTTGTGCACGATGGCCAGCGGCGCACCCAGCCGGTCACACCAGCGGTCCGCCACCCGCACACGGCCGGCGTCCGGGGAGACCACCGTCAGCTTCTCCCGGTCGACCTTGCCACCCACGTAGTCCGCCAGCAGCGGCAACGCGAAGAGATGATCCACAGGCCCGTCGAAGAAACCCTGGATCTGGTCCGTGTGCAGATCCACCGTCAGGATCCGGTCCGCACCCGCCGTCTTCATCATGTCCGCGATCAGACGCGCCGAAATCGGTTCACGACCACGGTGCTTCTTGTCCTGCCGCGCGTAACCGTAGAACGGCACGATGACGGTGATCGAACGGGCCGACGCACGCTTCAACGCGTCGATCATGATCAACTGCTCCATGATCCACTTGTTGATCGGAGCCGTGTGGCTCTGAATCAGGAAACAGTCCGCACCACGCGCTGACTCCTGATAACGCACATAGATCTCGCCATTGGCGAAGTCGAAGGCCTTCGTCGGGACAACCCCGACACCCAGCTGCTGGGCGACCTCCTCGGCAAGCTCGGGGTGGGCGCGGCCGGAGAAGAACATCAACTTCTTCTCGCCGGTCGTCTTGATCCCGGTCACAGCACTGTCTCCTCAGAGGTGTCTCAGCTGGTGGCGGCTGGGGGCGTGCGGATGTGCACCTATCACGGTACGCCGTGTCCGACGCGCCCGTTTCCGGTCAGTCCTCGCGCGAACCCTGCTCGGAGGCCGCCTCGGCCGCCTTCGCAGCCGCACTCCCCGGACGCTTACGAGCCACCCAACCCTCGATATTCCGCTGCTGACCACGGGCCACGGCCAGTGAACCCGGCGGCACATCCTTCGTGATCACAGACCCCGCAGCGGTGTACGCACCGTCCCCGACCGTGACAGGCGCCACAAACATGTTGTCCGAACCGGTACGGCAATGAGAGCCCACGGTGGTGTGGTGCTTCTCCTGACCGTCGTAGTTCACGAAGACGCTCGCCGCACCGATGTTGGAGTACTCACCGATCGTCGCGTCCCCCACGTAGGAGAGATGCGGGATCTTCGTCCCCTCACCGATCGACGCGTTCTTCGTCTCCACGTACGTACCGATCTTGCCCTTCTCCCCGAGACGCGTACCGGGCCGCAGATACGCGTACGGCCCCACACTCGCCCGAGCGCCGACCCGGGCACCGTTGGACACGGTGTTGTCGACCCGGGCCCCGGCACCGACGTGCGTGTCGGTCAGCCGGCAGTTCGGGCCGACCTCCGCACCCTCGCCGAGATGCGTGGAGCCATGGAGCTGCGTACCCGGGTGGACGACCGCGTCCTGCTCGAAGGTGACGGTGACATCGACCCAGGTGGTCGCCGGATCGACGACGGTCACACCGGCCAGCATCGCCCGCTCCAGCAGGCGGTCGTTGAGGATGCGGCGGGCCTCCGCGAGCTGCACGCGGTTGTTGATCCCGGCGATCTCCCGGTGGTCACCGGCGACCGAAGCCCCGACCCGGTGACCCGCCTCACGCAGGATCCCGAGCACGTCCGTCAGGTACTCCTCACCCTGACTGTTGTCCGTCCGCACCTTCTTCAGCGCGTCCGCCAGGAGCTGCCCGTCGAACGCGAACACACCCGAGTTGATCTCCCGGATCTCCCGCTGTGCGTCGGTCGCGTCCTTGTGCTCGACGATCTCCGTGACGGCACCGGTGGCCTCGTCACGGACGATCCGCCCGTACCCGGTCGCGTCCGGGACCTCGGCGGTCAGCACCGTGACGGCGTTGCCGTCCTGCTGGTGCGTCCCGGCCAACTGCTGCAGCGTCCGGCCGGTGAGCAGGGGCGTGTCCCCGCAGACCACGACCACGGTCCCGTCCACCCCGCTGCCCAGCTCCTCCAGACCCATCCGCACGGCGTGCCCGGTCCCGTTCTGCTCCGCCTGCACCGCCGTGCGCACGGCCGGGTCGACCTCACCTAGGTGCGCGGTGACCTGCTCACGGGCGTGACCCACGACGACGACCAGGTTCTCGGGGTCCAACTCACGAGCCGCGGCCAGCACATGGCCCACGAGGGAACGGCCGCAGATCTCGTGCAGGACCTTCGGTGTGGCCGACTTCATACGGGTGCCCTCACCCGCTGCGAGAACGACGACGGCTGCCGGGCGAATGGAGCTCACGGGGTTGCCCTTCGGCTTTGACGGGTGGGGATGACATCCGCAGGATACCGGGGCGTTTCGCGGGGGACATGGGAGCGGGCCCTGACGGTTGTGTCACCGGTCAGGACCCGAACCGAGGTCTTGTGTCGCTGTGGCTCCCCCGCAAGGATTCGAACCTTGTCCTGCTGGTACCAAAAACCAGTGTGCTGCCAGTTACACCACGGGGGACAGCGCTTCAGACCTTACCGGAGACGTGCCTCTGCCTGGGCCACGGTCTCCGCCCACCAGCCTTCGATGCGGTTGTACAGGTGGGCGCTCCGCGCGACTGTGATGACCAAGCAGCCGTGGTAGTCCTCACCGGTGTTCTTGCGGACGGTCTTCGGGTTGTGCCTCTTGAGAGTCGGCTTGGCGAATACCGAAGGGTCGACGTCTGCGATGTCCGCCCAGAATTGATGCGCAGCATCGACGTCTGCCGATTCATGGATGAGCACGCGGAAACGGAGACGCTCCCGGTTGACGTCGAGAAGGTCGAGCCACGCCAGGTAGACCTTGATCACGCCCGGGTCGCTGTTGACGAAGATCGCTCGCTCCCGTCGGTCGTACGGCTTGCTCTTCGAGCCTTCGGCCCAGTACAGCGCGACCCCTGCCATGAAGAGCTCACGGTCCGTCGTCTCGCCGACTTCCCGGCGAGCCGCCAGCTTGGTCTTGTGGCGTTCCTCGTCCTCTGCCGCGCGACGCCTCGCGAGCCCTTCGTTCATGAGGGCTCGTTGTTCCTCGGGGGTGTACCGGGGTGCCGGACGCGGGAGATCACGTACCCACAGTGAGACCGAGCTCCTTGAGCAACCCAGTTCCACCTCGATCTGGTCGTACGTCCAGCCCTGGAGCCGCAGCTCCCGCGCCTTCGCCCGCAGGTCGTCCTTCGCGTTCGGTCGCTTCGTCCACTCGGGCGGCGGCTCCCCTTTCACCAGCTGGTTGAGGATGTCGTTGTTGTAGATCTTCAGCTCGTCCCGGATCTGCCGAAGGCTGTAGCCCCCGCGCCGCAGGGCGACCGCCCGCTCCCGCAGCCCCTCGAAGTCGGCGTACTTGCCTGCTGAATGTGCCATAGGCATACCGTCCAGCCGGAATGACCGGTTCCGGCCTCGAACGGTCATAGTTCAGCCGTTCGAGGGATACCGGGCGGTTTCCCTGTGATTCGGCTACGGCGTGTGGTGTAGGCCAGTCCGCGAAACTCACCGGAAAAGCGGTACCTGGCGACCGTAGGCTGGGAGCCATGACCGTGACGGGGGAAGAGCACGCCGCGGGCCCGGCCGGCCCGTGGTGGTGGGACAGGCGGCGCAGTGCCGTGTTCGACGGGAGTCTGGCGCTGGCGTCGGCGCTGGAGTGCGGTGCGGAGGGGATCCCGTTCGCGAGGGACGCGGGGATCCCGCTGGCCGTGGGGATCGTGTTCGGGCTGCTCGCGGGCTCCGTGTTGCTGATCCGGCGCCGGTGGCCGATCGCGGTCGTGCTGGTGGCGATCGCGATCACACCGGCCGAGATGGGCTTCCTGCTGGGCATCGTGGGCCTGTACACGCTGGCCGCCTGTGAGCTGCCCCGCAGGATCCTGGCGGCTCTCGCCGGTATGTCCCTGGTGGGGACGATGGTCGTGACGTTCGTGCGGGTGCGGCAGGACATGGCGCGGGGAAGTCTGACCCTCGGGGACTGGTTCGTGCCGTTCGCGGCGATCACGACCTCGCTGGGGCTGACCGCGCCCCCGATCCTGCTCGGTCTGTATGTGGGGGCCCGGCGCCGGCTGATGGAGAGCCTGCGGGAGCGGGCGGACAGTCTGGAGCGGGAGCTTCAGTTGCTGGCCGAGCGGGCCGAGGAGCGGGCGGAGTGGGCGCGGGGTGAGGAGCGGACGCGGATCGCGCGGGAGATGCATGACGTGGTCGCGCACCGGGTGAGTCTGATGGTGGTGCATGCGGCGGCGTTGCAGGCCGTGGCGCGGAAGGACCCGGAGAAGGCGGTGCGGAACGCGGCGCTGGTGGGGGACATGGGGCGGCAGGCGTTGACCGAGTTGCGGGAGATGCTCGGGGTGCTCCGGTCGGGGGACGGGATGGTGCGGCGGGCCGCGCAGGCGCAGTTGGCGGCGATCGACGTGGTTGCGGCGAAGGAGGCCTCGCGGGCGGCGGAGGAGGACGGGCCGTACCTGTCGGGGCTGGACGAGTTGGTGGGGCAGTCGGCGGCTGCGGGGATGGTGGTGGATCTGTCGGTCGAGGGGGATGTGCGGGAGTACAGGCCGGAGATCGAGCAGACGGCGTACCGGGTGGTGCAGGAGGCCCTGACGAACGTGCACAAGCACGCGGCGGGGGCGAAGACGTATGTGCGGCTCGCGCATCGGGTGTCGGAGATCGCGATGCAGGTGGAGAACGAGCCGCCGCCCGAGGTGGGGTCGGCGTCGGCGGTGGGGTTGCCGTCGGGGGGGAATGGTCTGGTAGGGATGCGGGAGCGGGTTGCGGCGTTGGGTGGTGTGTTCGTGTCGGGGCCGACGGATGCGGGTGGTTTCCGGGTGTCGGCGGTGATTCCGGCGGCGTGAGCCCGGAGATGTGTGGGGTCAGCCGGTGGTGAGGCGGGCGGGTTCGATGCCGGTGATGAGTGTGGTGAGGGCGTGGTCGATGTCGGGGCCGAGGTACCAGTCGCCGGTGTGGTCGAGGGCGTAGACGCGGCCTGTGGCGTCGATGGCGAGGAGGGAGTGGGTGTCGGTTTCCTCGCCGAGGGGGCAGACGTCGGTGTCGAGGGCGCGGCCGAGGTCGCCGAGGGTGCGGGCGTGGTGGAGGCCGTGGAGGGGGTCGAGGTGGAGGGTGGCGGGGGCGACCTGGCGGCCGGGGCCGGTGGGGGTGATGTGGAGGCCGCCGAATTCGGCCCAGGCCTCGACGGCGGCGGGGAAGACGGTGTGGCGGTGTCCGGCGGGTGAGGTGTGGTCGCGCAGGGTGTCGGCCCAGTATTCGGCTTGTTTTATGTCCCAGTGTCCGGGTTGCCAGCCGGCGGCGCGCAGGGCGGCGTCGACGGGTACGGAGAAGCGGGTGGTGGAGGTGCGGTCGGCGTGCATCTGACCCTCGTTCGTCGTGCGGGTGTGGTGCGGGTGGTGCCGGTGGTGCGGGGAGGGTGACGGGGGTCAGTTGTCGTTTGCGTCGGTGTCGACGATGCGGACGCCGAAGTGGGCGCTGAGGGCGGTGCAGGCGCGGCAGGGTGTGGCGAAGCTGCCGTGGAGGGGGTCGCCGTCCTCGCGTATGCGGCGGGCGGTGAGTTTGGCTTGTTTGAGGGCTTTGCGTGCTTCGCCGTTGGTCATGGGTTTGCGGGCGGCGCGTCTGCTGCGGTCGGCGTCGGCGGCGGTGATGTGGCGGGAGATGAGGATGGTTTCGGCGCAGCGTCCGGTGAAGCGGTCGCGTTGGGCGCTGGTGAGGGTGTCGAGGAAGTCCTGGACGAGGGGGTGGAGGGGTGGGGGCTGGTCGCTGCGGGCGGCGGTGCCGGTGAGGGTGGTGCCGCGGACGGAGAGGGCTGCGGCGATGGTGGGCAGGATGCCGTCGCGGCGGTGGAGGAGGGCGGGGGCGTGGGGTGCCGCGGTGCTGCTCCAGCCGATGCGGGGGTCGCCCGCTCGGAGGTCTCCACCGCCTCCGGCCTGCATGGTGTTCATGGTCGTCATCCCCTCCCGGGTTTCCCCCGAAGGTCACAGGGTGCCAAATTCTGTGGCTGGTGCGGAAGCTGGGGCGTGCGACACGCCCGTGTTCGGGCGACTCGTCACGGTGGGGTGACGGCTGGTCACGGAAGTGGTGGGCCGGTGACCGGTGTCGGTGTACCGCTTAGGCTGTCGGCATCCGCGATCGATACCGCCGTACAGGCCTGAGAGAACGCCGCAGGGGGCTACCGCCATGACGACAGGTCGGCTCGGGCTGGGGGCACCGCCCAGCCGCCAGGCCGGGGGACGGGCCGCGCCGCCGAACGCGGCCTATGCCGGGCAGGTGGTGCATTTCCCGGATCCGGTCCGGGCGGCACGTCATCCGAGGGGGGTGCGTGTCGATGAGCGCGGGTACCCCGATTTCTCGCCCTATGCGCGTGCGGCGGCGGAGATCGCCGATCCGCCGGAGGGTTTCGGTGTGGACGAGCTGCGGTTGACGGATTATGTGTCGGCGAACGCGGCGTTGGCGGCGACGGGGCACGAGTTGTGGGACCTGGTGCCGGATGTGGCGACGCCGCACGGGTGGACGTGGCATCACGTGGTGGGTTCGCGGCGGCTGCAGTTGGTTCCGGTCGAGGTGAAGGCGCTGCTCAGGCATCACGGTGGGGTGGCGACGGCGCAGGTGGACCAGGAGAAGCGGGGGACGCGGCCGTTGCAGGAGACGCGTCCGGCGCATTTCGGGTTGCCGAAGTCGGGTGTGGCGGTGACGGAGCAGCAGGTACAGGGGGTCGAGGAGGACCTGGGGTACCGGTTGCCGGGTGCGTACCGGTCGTTTCTGAAGGCGGCGGGTGGGTGTGCGCCGGTGGGTACGGCGTTGGACGCCGAGTTGGGGTTGTTGGTGGATCAGCCGTTCTTCACGGTGCGGGACGAGGCCGCGGTGAACGATCTGGTGTATGTGAACAAGTGCCTGCGTGACCATCTGACGAAGGACTATCTCGGGGTGGCGTTCGTGCAGGGTGGTCTGCTGGCGGTGAAGGTGCGGGGCGAGCGGCCGGGTTCGGTGTGGTTCTGTTCGTACGACGATGTGCGGGACGTGGATCCGGGGTGGTCGCCGGCGGAGCGGGTGGAGCGGTTGCTGCTGCCGTGCGGTGATGACTTCGACGCTTTTCTGTCGCGGCTGGCGGGCAGTCCGCCGGAGTTGGAGACGGTGGCGAACCTGATGGTGGACGGTGGTTTCGCGCGTGCCGTTCCGGTCTCTTCCGTGGGGGAGTGAGTCTGCGATGGTGACGTTCGCTCAGGCGCAGGAGCGCGCGGAGGAGTGGATCAACGGAGACGTGCCGGTGTACCAGCACCGTGAGGTGCGGGTGCGGGAGTTCGAGCTCGGCTTCGTGGTGTGGGGTGAGGATCGTGCGGAGGGTCCGCGGTCGGACGCGGGCGCGCAGCGGTTGGTGATCGCCCGGGACAGTGGTGAGGCGACGTTGTGGCCGGGGTTGCCGGTGGGTGAGGTGATCCGCCGGTACGAGGAGGAGTACGGCCGTGAGGGCGAGGTGGCGGACGCGGTTCCGGCGCCTGCGGCGCGGGTGGATCTGAATCAGACGTCGTTCTTGTTGAGTCCGCCGGAGTGGTTGCAGGAGGCGGCGGACAAGCTGGGGATCGCGGATCGCCGGTCCGAGCGTGACGCGCTGCCCGAGACGCAGGCGGGGACGCCGGTTCCGGGGGCCGGGGGTTCGGGTGCTGTGCCGTCGGATGCGGTGCCGGCCGGTGCCGTGTCGTCGGATGCGGTGGCGTCCGGTGCGGTGCCGTCGGATGCGGTGCCGGTCGGGGCTACGCCTTGGGCGGGTACGGACACGAACGCGGACGCGGGTGAGGATCGTTCGGTGCCGTTGCCCGACACGGTGTTCGCGCCGCCGTTGAGTGAGTCGGGCGAGGGCCCGCCGACGCCGCCGGATGCCAGGACGGCGTTGCTGAAGGGCGGGAGCGGGCTGCCGCGGACGGCGGTCGCGCCGGTGGACGGGCCGGTCGTGGACGGGCCGGGTGCGCCGGTTGCTCCGCCGGTTCCGCCGGTGCCGGGGGGTGCGCAGGGGGCGCCGCCGCCTCCGCCGCCGGGTGCGCCGCGGTACGGGTATCCGCCGGTGCCAGGGGGTGCTCCGGGTGTGCCTCAGCCTGCGGCCGGTGGGCCCGGTGGTCCTGGTGCGCCCGGTGGGCCGGGGCGGCCGTTGGCGCCGAACGCCGGGGACATCGCGGACGCCGCGACGAGCAAGGCCGCGCCTCCGCCGCGCCGGGCGCGCGGCGGGGTGGGTGCTCCGCCGCCTCCGGGTGCGCCGGGGACTCCGGGTATGCCGCCGCCTCCGCCCGGGGCGCCGGGTATGCCGCCGCCCCCGCCGGGTGCGCCCGGGGCGCCGGGTGCGTCGGCGGGCGGGTACGCGCCGACGCAGATGGTGTCGGGGCTCGGTCCGCAGGGGCCCGCGGGGCCGAATCCGCCGGGTGACACCGCGCGGCCGCCGGGTGGAGCCGCTCCGCAGCGTCCGGCGGGTCCGGCCGGTCCCGGTGCGCCGGGTGGGCCTGGTGCGCCGGGTGCGCCGGGTGCTTCGGCGGGCGGGCGTGGCGGTGCCGTGCATCACGCGGAGACGGTGCTGGCCGCGCCCCCGGTGACGGGTCCCGGCGCACCGCCTCCGCCGCCGCCCACGCCCGGGGCGCCGGGTGGGCCGCAGCCTATGCCGCCCGGTGCGATGCCGCCTCGCGGTGCGATGCCGCCGCCTGGTGCCATGCCGCCTCCCGGCGCGATGCCCCCGGCCGGTGCGATGCCGCCTCCGGGTGCCATGCCTCCCCCCGGTGCCATGCCGCCGCCAGGTGCGATGCCCCCGCCGGGGCAGCCTCCGTCGTACGGCTATCCGCAGCAGGGGCAGCCGATGGTCGGCCCGGGTTATCAGGCCGTGCTGCGTTACCGCGCGCACGACGGTTCCGAGCAGCAGCTGATCCGGCGTTCGGCGCCGGGCACGCCGCACCCGGAGTGGCAGATCTTCCATGAGCTGCGCGCGATGAACGTCCCGCCGGACAAGGTGCTGGAGCTGCACACGGAGCTGGAGTCGTGTGAGCTGCCGGGTGCGTACTGCGCCCGGATGATCCGGGAGCAGTGGCCGCAGGCGCGGATCGCGAGCATCGCGCCGTACGGTACGGATCACGCGAGCCGGCGGCAGGGGATGCAGCAGTTGCTGGCGCACCAGGGGGAGTTGCACCAGGTGGCGGACGGTCCCGCGCGGCCGGCGCCGGTGCGGGCGCCGCTGCCGCCGGTGCAGTCCGCGCCGCCGGTTCCGCCGGAGGCGGTCGGGCAGGAGCTGGCGGCGGCGTTCGGGCCGGGGGTGTTCCGGTTCGACCAGCAGGCGGTGTCGCGTCAGGGTGTGCCGCCGGTCGTGGCGCACACGCTGGTGGTGGCCGGGTTGCCGGTGGACATGGGCCCGTTCTTCTGGGCGCAGGCTCAGCCGGGCCGTCCGGTGCCGACGCTGGCGGAGCTGGCGGCCGAGCGCGGGGTGCAGCCGGCGCCGGACGCGGGGTCGTACCTGGTCATGGGTACGGACTTCGGGAAGGCGATCTGTGTGCAGTACGGGACGGCGAACATCGTCGCCGTGCCGGTGGAGGCGGGGCCGGGCGGTGGGCCCGTACCGCCGCAGTTCGTGAACACCGGTCTGCCGGAGTTCGCGCGCTGTCTGGCGCTGCTGGGCCGGATGTGGCGGCTGCGGTTCGGGCTGAATCCGGAGCAGGCGGGCCGCTGGACGGTCGATTTCCAGGCGCAGTTGGCGTCGCTGGACCCGGCGGCGCTGGGTTCGCCGGAGAGCTGGTGGTCGGTGCTGCTCGAGCAGATGTGGGACGGGCTTCTGTAGCGCGGTCGGTGCAGTCGGTGGGGCCGGACCCGGGTGACCGGGGCCGGCCCTTTCGCATGTGCGGGAACCTGGCCGCGACATGTCTGCGGAGTGTCGTGTTGTGAACGCTTACGTCCGATAGATCAAAATATGCCCGAAATCATCATTTCGTGTGTGTCTGACGGAGAGGGGTTCACAGGATGCGCAGCGCACCGGTGTCGCCGCACGGCTTCGTCGCCGTCCGGGGACGGGGCTACCGGCCCGGCCAGGTCGACGCGTTCACCGAGGCGCTCTCGCGGGACCGGGACGCCGCCTGGGAGCGGGCCGCCCGGCTCACCGTGCTCGCCAAGGACATGGCGGTGGAGGTGGCCCGGTTGCGCGAGACGGTGGCGCGGCTCGCACCGCAGACGTACGAGGCGCTCGGAGAGGGCGCGCGGCGTCTCTTCCAGCTCGGGGTGGAAGAGGCGCAGGCCGTACGGGAGTCGGCGCGGGCCGCGGCACGGGACGAGGTCTCGGAGGCGCAGGCGTACGCCGAGAGCGTGCGCCGGGCGGCCGCGGAGTACGCGGACACGCTCGTCGGGGACGTCGAGGAGCGCGCCCGCCAGCGGCTCCTGGCGGCGGGCGCCGAGGCGGACGAGATCCGGATCGGCACGCGGCGCGCGGTGAAGGAGGGGCGCAGCGAGGCCCTTGCCGCGCTGCGGGAGATGCGGCAGCGGACCTCCGGGATGCTGACCGAACAGACCCGGGAGCATGCGGCGCGATGGGCGGCGCTGGAGCAGGAGGAGGTCGAGCGGTCGGCCGCGCTCGACGCGCTGCACGCCGAGCGGATGGTGCGCGCGCAGGCCGCGTTGGCGGAGGCGGAGCGGCAACTGGAGGAGGCTCGGGCATCGGTGGGCCCGTGCCTGGAGGAGGCGCACGCGCGTGCCGCGGAGATCCTCGCCGAGGCCCGGGTGCGCGAGGACGCGATCGCCCGGGAGACGGAGCAGGTGCTGCGTGAGCACGGGGAGACGTGGGACGACATGCAGGCGCAGATGGACGACGTGCGCAGCAGCCTCACGACGTGGACGGGGCGGGCGGTCGAGTAGGCGTCCCGCCGTCCCCGGACCCACGCCCGCCCACGGCGCGCGGGCGTGCGACCGGAGTCGGAGGCCCGGGCCCGGATGTCCGACCGCAGGAGGCTGTCGTGCCCCTGTGGGACCAGGATTGGGTAGCTCCCTGCGGCGATGCCGTTCCGCGGTCCACCTCCTAGGGTCTCCCGCATGAGCCGGTCTTCTGGATCTGCTCGCTTACGCCGCCCGGCCGCCGTCACGGCCGCCGCGCTCGCGTTGGCCCTGTCCCTGCCGCTCCTCGCCGCCGGCCCCGCCTCCGCCGCCGCGGCGCCCACTTCCGCCGCGGCGCCCACTTCCGCCTCGGCCGCGCGCGAGGCCGCGGTCGCACTCGCCCAGCCGCTTCTCGACGGGCCGTCACCGCAGAATCCCGAGGTCTCCGTGCGGTTGCCCTGAGCGGCCGGGCGGCACCGCCCACCGGAACCCCCTGATCCTTTGCCCCCTGCACCTATCTCCCCGGAGAAGGTTGCCACTTGACCCTCACGCGGCGGCAGGGTGCAGGCTGACGGGCCGATGGGTGGACAGGGCCCCTAGGCGCGCTCCACCCCGGGGTGGACAGCCCCTAGGGGTTCCTCCGTACAACGGCCGGGGGAGGGTTCGTCCCGCCGGAGGAGGAGATGGCACCGGTCCGGTCCTTAACCTGGCTTTACGCCGTCGGGGGGCGGCTGACCGAACCGGCGCCGGTGGGGTTAACCCCCCTGGAAGACGGGGCTTCGCACCAGCGCGCGGCGGCCCGTCGGCCGGGAGACTCATCGGCGTACCCAGAACGACGCACCGGCTCACCGGGGCGGATCCACGCAGACTTGCCGACCGATATAGGAGACATACCGTGACTTCGGCTGTGACCATTCCCAGGCACGGGGGCACTGGAGGGCGTACGGCCGTTGCCGCGCGGGCGCGGCAGGTCGTGAAGGCGTACGGGTCGGGGGAGACCCGCGTCGTCGCCCTCGACCACGTCGACGTGGACATCGACCGCGGCCAGTTCACCGCGATCATGGGCCCGTCGGGATCCGGCAAGTCCACGCTGATGCACTGCCTCGCCGGGCTCGACACGGTGACCAGCGGTCAGATCTACCTGGACGAGACCGAGATCACCGGCCTGAAGGACAAGAAGCTCACGCAGCTGCGCCGGGACCGGATCGGGTTCATCTTCCAGGCGTTCAACCTGCTGCCGACGCTGAACGCGCTCGAGAACATCACGCTGCCCATGGACATCGCCGGCCGTAAGCCCGACAGGGCGTGGCTGGACCGGGTGGTGGAGACCGTCGGCCTCGCCGGGCGGCTCAAGCACCGGCCGACCCAGCTCTCCGGCGGTCAGCAGCAGCGCGTCGCCGTGGCCCGCGCCCTGGCCGCCCGCCCCGAGATCATCTTCGGTGACGAGCCGACCGGAAACCTCGACTCCCGGGCCGGCGCCGAAGTCCTCGGGTTCCTGCGCACGTCGGTGGACGAGCTCGGCCAGACCATCGTGATGGTCACCCATGACCCGGTGGCCGCCTCCTACGCGGACCGGGTGCTGTACCTCGCCGACGGCCGCATAGTCGACGAGATGCACCAGCCGACGGCCGACCAGGTCCTGGACCGGATGAAGGACTTCGACGCCCGGGGGCGTACGTCATGACCGTCCTGAAGACCTCGATGCGCAACTTCTTCGCGCACAAGGGCCGTATGGCGCTGTCGGCGATCGCGGTGCTGCTGTCGGTGGCGTTCGTGTGCGGCACGCTGGTGTTCACCGACACGATGAACACCACCTTCGACAAGCTGTTCCAGGCCACCTCCTCCGACGTCCAGGTCAGTGCCAAGGGTGCCTCCGACACCGGTCAGACGACCTCCGACAACGGCAAGCCGCCGGTGATGCCGGCCGCGGTGCTGGACAAGGTCCGCCGCACCCAGGGCGTCAAGGCCGCGGAGGGCACGGTGTTCTCCACCAAGGTCACCGTCGTCGACGCCGACAAGGACAAGCTCTCGCCCAGCAGCGGCGCCCCGACCATCGTCGGCAACTGGAACGGCAACGACGCCCGCACCATGAAGATCACCACCGGTGCGGCGCCCAAGGGCTCCGGCCAGATCATGGTCGACGCGGACACCGCCGACAAGCACCACCTGAAGCTCGGTGACGAGATCGGTGTGATCACCGCGGTCGGCACGCACACCGCGCGCATCTCCGGCATCGCCACCTTCACCGTCACCAACCCCGGCGCGGCGATCTTCTACCTCGACACCCGCACCGCGCAGCGGACGCTCGTCGGCGAGACCGGCGTCTACACCAACGTCAACGTCACGGCGGACAAGGGTGTGACCGACGCCCGGCTGAAGAAGAGCGTGGCGGCCGAACTCGGCGGCGGCTACAAGGTGCAGACCGCCAAGGAGGTCGCCGACGCCAACCAGAAGGAAGTCGCGAGCTCGCTGAACGTCATGCGGTACGCGATGCTCGGCTTCGCCGGGATCGCCTTCCTCGTCGGCATCTTCCTGATCATCAACACCTTCTCCATGCTGGTCGCCCAGCGCACCCGGGAGATCGGCCTGATGCGGGCCATCGGATCCTCCCGCAAACAGGTCAACCGTTCGGTACTGGTCGAGGCACTGCTGCTCGGCGTGGTCGGGTCCGTGCTCGGCATCGGCGCGGGCATCGGCATCGCGGTCGGCCTGATGAAGCTCATGGGCAAGATCGGCATGCACCTGTCGACCGACGACCTGACGGTCGCCTGGACCACCCCGGTGATCGGACTGCTCCTCGGTGTCGTGGTCACCGTCCTGTCCGCCTACCTGCCCGCACGGCGGGCCGGCAAGGTCTCCCCGATGGCCGCGCTGCGCGACGCCGGCACCCCGGCCGACGGCAGGGCCGGCTGGATACGGGCCCTGATCGGTACCGTCCTCACCGGTGCCGGCGGTCTGAGCCTGTACGTCGCCGCCCACGCCGACAAGGCGAAGGACGGCTCCTCATGGCTGGGCCTGGGCATCGTGCTGACCCTGATCGGCTTCGTCGTCATCGGCCCGCTGCTGGCCGGCGGCCTGGTGCGCGTCCTCGGCGCCGTACTGCTGCGGATCTTCGGGCCCGTGGGGCGGATGGCCGAGCGCAACGCGCTGCGCAACCCGCGCCGCACCGGTGCCACCGGCGCGGCCCTGATGATCGGCCTCGCACTGGTCGCCTGCCTGTCGGTGGTCGGCTCCTCCATGGTGGCCTCGGCCACGGACCAGCTCGACAAGACCGTCGGTACGGACTTCATCATCCAGAACGACAACGGGGACGTGGTCTTCCCGCAGGCGGTGAAGGCCGTGAAGTCGACGCCGGGCCTCGCACGGGTCACCGAGTACAAGACGACCAAGGCCGACTACACCACCCCCGACGGTCAGACGCTCAAGGACACCGACATCACGGCGGCCGACCCCACGTACGCGTCCGACCTGCGCAAGAAGACCGTCGCCGGCGACCTCAAGGACGCCTACCTGCCCGACTCGATGTCCGTCCACGAGAAGTTCGCCAAGGCCCACGGCATCCACATCGGCTCGAAGATCACCGTCGCCTTCGAGAAGGGGTCCACCGCCCATCTGACGGTCCGCGCGATCACCAGCAGCGACGAGGTGATCGACCAGGGCGCCAAGTACACCTCCATCGCCACCCTCGCCAAGTACGTGCCGGCCAAGGAGATGCCGCTCGACCAGCTGGTCTTCGCCAGCGCCAAGGACGGGCAGCAGGCCGCCGCCTACAAGGCGCTGAAGTCGGCACTGCACGAGTACCCCGAGTACACCGTGCGCGACCAGACCGACTACAAGAAGGCGCTCAAGGACCAGATCGGCCAGCTCCTCAACATGATCTACGGCCTGCTGGCGCTGGCGATCATCGTGGCGGTGCTGGGCGTGGTGAACACCCTGGCCCTGTCGGTGGTGGAGCGCACCCGGGAGATCGGCCTCATGCGGGCCATCGGCCTCTCCCGCCGCCAGCTGCGCCGCATGATCCGCCTGGAGTCGGTGGTCATCGCCCTCTTCGGCGCCCTGCTCGGCCTCGGCCTCGGCCTCGGCTGGGGGGCCACCGCGCAGAAGCTGCTCGCCCTGGCGGGCCTGAACGTCCTCGACATCCCCTGGCCCACCATCATCGCCGTCTTCGCCGGCTCGGCCTTCGTGGGCCTGTTCGCGGCGCTGGTCCCGGCGTTCCGGGCGGGGCGGATGAACGTACTGAACGCGATCGCGACCGAGTAGCCACACCGACGGGGGACACGGGGGCACGGGGAGGCCCGGCGCCGAGAAGTCACGGGGGACTTCTCGGCACCGGGCCGTTGTCATGCGCGCAGGACGGGGACGTCGTACTTGGGGATCCAGGTGTCACGAGTGATGACGGTGAGGTCTTCGAGCTGTGCCTGGGCGATGAGCATGCGGTCGAAGGGGTCGCGGTGGTGGAGGGGCAGCCGTGCGGCGTGGATACCGTGACCCATGCTGATCGGAAGGGACCTGAGCTGGCAGTCCCGGGCCCGTTCCGGCAGGTCGGCCGGTGCGTCCAGCTTGCCGAGTGCCTGCTTGAGCGCAAGTTCCCAGGGTGTGACAGCGCTGATGTACGCCTCGGGCTCCGCGTCGAGCAGCCCCTTGATCTCGTCGGAGAGTTCCGGGGAGTCGAGCAGCCACCAGACCACGACGTGCGTGTCGGCGAGAAGCCTCACGTGTTCGTCTCCTGCCCAAGACCGAACGCCTCGGCGAATCCCGGATCGTCGGACATGTCGTCGAAGTCGTCATGGAACACCACCGGCTCCTTCAGGGAGCCGCGAGCGGTCCGCTGAACAGTGGCCCGGAACGGCACGACCTTGGCCACCGGCTCCCCCGCCCGGCTGATGATGATCTCTTCCCCTGTTTCCACCAGCTGCAGTATCCGAGAGAAGTTGGTCTTGGCGTCGTGGACGTTGTACTGCCGCTGGGCGTGCTGCGTGCTCATAAAGACCTCCCGAATGGTGGACTAACCAACGGGCTAGCCCACGTGAATACGGTAGCCGCCGTCCTTCCACAGGGCCACCGCGTTCACTCCCCCGAGTGACAGCCCCCGGCGTCGTACTCTGGGAACCCCCGGCCCGCCACGCGTGTCGGGCCCGTCGTGTTGCCCACCCCGGACGAAAGCCGCCCCCGAATGAGCCTGCACGGTCTGCTCGACGCCGTAGTCAAGGACCCCGCCCTCGCCGAAGCGATCAAGGCGGCGGCCGACGGCAACCGCATGCACGTCGACCTGGTCGGCCCCCCGGCGGCCCGCCCCTTCGCGGTCGCCGCCCTGGCCCGCGAGGCCGGACGCCCCGTGCTGGCGGTCACGGCGACGGGACGGGAGGCCGAGGACCTGGCCGCCGCCCTGCGCTCGCTGCTGCCCGCGGAGGGCGTCGTGGAGTACCCCTCCTGGGAGACGCTGCCCCATGAGCGGCTCAGCCCGCGCAGCGACACCGTCGGCCGTCGCCTCGCCGTCCTGCGCCGCCTGGCCCACCCCACCCCCGACGACCCCGAGACCGGCCCGGTCTCCGTCGTCGTCGCGCCCGTACGGTCCGTGCTCCAGCCGCAGGTCAAGGGCCTCGGCGACCTCGAGCCGGTGTCCCTGCGGACCGGGCAGACCGCCGACCTGAACGCGATCGTCGAAGCCCTCGCGGCCGCCGCGTACGCGCGCGTGGAACTGGTCGAGAAGCGCGGCGAGTTCGCCGTACGCGGCGGCATCCTCGACGTGTTCCCGCCCACCGAGGAACACCCCCTGCGCATCGAGTTCTGGGGCGACGACGTCGAGGAGATCCGCTACTTCAAGGTCGCCGACCAGCGCTCCCTGGAGGTCGCCGAGCACGGCCTGTGGGCCCCGCCCTGCCGTGAACTGCTGCTGACGGAAGACGTCCGTACACGCGCGCGTGCCCTCGCCGAACAGCACCCGGAGCTCGGCGAGCTGCTCGGCAAGATCGCCGAGGGCATCGCGGTCGAGGGCATGGAGTCCCTCGCTCCCGTCCTCGTCGACGACATGGAGCTGCTGCTCGACGTGCTGCCCAAGGGCGCCATGGCGCTCGTGTGCGACCCGGAGCGGGTACGCACGCGTGCCGCCGACCTCGTCGCGACCTCCCAGGAGTTCCTGCAGGCCTCCTGGGCGGCCACCGCGGGTGGCGGCGAGGCGCCCATCGACGTCGGCGCGGCCTCCCTGTGGTCCATCGCCGACGTCCGCGACCGCGCCCGCGAACTGGACATGATGTGGTGGTCGGTGTCACCGTTCGCCGCCGACGAGACCCTGGACGACGGCACCCTCAAGCTCGGCATGCACGCGCCCGAGACCTACCGCGGCGACACCGCCAAGGCCCTCGCCGACACCAAGGGCTGGCTCGCCGACGGCTGGCGCACCGTCTTCGTCACCGAGGGCCACGGCCCGGCCGCCCGCACGGCCGAGGTGCTCGGCGGCGAGGGCATCGCCGCCCGCCTCGACGCCGACCTCGGCAAGCTCAGCCCCTCCGTCGTGCACGTCTCCTGCGGCTCCATCGACTACGGCTTCGTCGACCCGGCGCTCAAGCTCGCCGTGCTCACCGAGACCGACCTCTCCGGGCAGAAGGCGGCCGGCCGGGACGGCACCCGTATGCCCGCCCGCCGCCGCAAGACGATCGACCCGCTCACCCTGGAGGCCGGCGACTACATCGTCCACGAGCAGCACGGCGTCGGCCGGTACATCGAGATGGTGCAGCGCACCGTCCAGGGCGCCACCCGTGAGTACCTGGTCGTCGAGTACGCGCCCGCCAAGCGCGGCCAGCCCGGGGACCGCCTGTACATCCCCACCGACCAGCTGGAGCAGATCACCAAGTACGTCGGCGGCGAGGCCCCCACCCTGCACCGGCTCGGCGGCGCCGACTGGACGAAGACCAAGGCCCGCGCGAAGAAGGCGGTCAAGGAGATCGCCGCCGACCTGATCAAGCTGTACAGCGCGCGCATGGCCGCCCCCGGGCACGCCTTCGGCGCGGACAGCCCCTGGCAGCGCGAGCTGGAGGACGCCTTCCCGTACGCGGAGACCCCCGACCAGCTCACCACCATCGCCGAGGTCAAGGAGGACATGGAGAAGTCGGTCCCCATGGACCGGCTGATCTGCGGCGACGTCGGCTACGGCAAGACGGAGATCGCGGTCCGCGCCGCCTTCAAGGCCGTCCAGGACGGCAAGCAGGTCGCGGTGCTGGTGCCGACCACGCTGCTGGTGCAGCAGCACTTCGGGACGTTCTCCGAGCGCTACGGCCAGTTCCCGGTCAACGTGAAGGCGCTCAGCCGGTTCCAGACCGACACCGAGGCCAAGGCCGTCCTGGAGGGCCTGCGCGAGGGCTCGGTGGACGTCGTCATCGGCACCCACCGGCTGTTCTCCTCCGAGACCAAGTTCAAGGACCTCGGGCTGGTCATCGTCGACGAGGAACAGCGCTTCGGCGTCGAGCACAAGGAGCAGCTGAAGAAGCTGCGGGCCAACGTGGACGTGCTGACCATGTCGGCCACGCCCATCCCGCGCACCCTGGAGATGGCGGTCACCGGCATCCGCGAGATGTCGACCATCACCACCCCGCCGGAGGAGCGGCACCCGGTGCTGACCTTCGTCGGCCCGTACGAGGAGAAGCAGATCGGCGCGGCCGTCCGCCGCGAACTGCTGCGCGAGGGCCAGGTCTTCTACATCCACAACCGGGTCGAGTCCATCGACCGGGCCGCCGCCAGACTCCGGGAGATCGTCCCCGAGGCGCGCATCGCCACCGCGCACGGCCAGATGTCGGAGTCGGCGCTGGAACAGGTCGTCGTCGACTTCTGGGAGAAGAAGTTCGACGTGCTCGTCTCCACCACCATCGTGGAGTCCGGCATCGACATCTCCAACGCCAACACCCTGATCGTCGAACGGGGCGACACCTTCGGCCTGTCCCAGCTGCACCAGCTGCGCGGCCGGGTCGGCCGAGGACGCGAGCGCGGGTACGCGTACTTCCTCTATCCGCCGGAGAAGCCGCTGACGGAGACCGCGCACGAGCGGCTGGCCACCATCGCCCAGCACACCGAGATGGGCGCGGGCATGTACGTGGCGATGAAGGACCTGGAGATCCGCGGCGCCGGAAACCTCCTCGGCGGCGAGCAGTCCGGCCACATCGCCGGCGTCGGCTTCGACCTGTACGTCCGCATGGTCGGCGAGGCCGTCGCGGACTACCGGCGCCAGCTGGAGACCGGCGAGATCGAGGAGGAGCCGCCGCTCGAGGTCAAGATCGAGCTGCCCGTCGACGCGCACGTCCCGCACGACTACGCGCCCGGCGAGCGGCTGCGCCTGCAGGCCTACCGGGCCATCGCCTCCGCCAACTCCGAGGAGGACATCAAGGCGGTACGGGAGGAACTCACCGACCGGTACGGCAAGCTGCCCGAGCCGGTGGAGAACCTCCTGCTGGTCGCGGGGCTGCGCATGCTCGCGCGCGCGTGCGGGGTCGGCGAGATCGTGCTGCAGGGCACCAACGTCCGCTTCGCGCCGGTGGAGTTGCGGGAGTCGCAGGAGCTGCGGCTCAAGCGGCTGTACCCGGGAACGGTCATCAAGCCTGCCGTCCACCAGGTGCTGGTGCCGCGGCCCAAGACCGCGAAGGTGGGCGGGAAACCGCTGGTCGGACGGGAGTTGCTGGGCTGGGTCGGGGAGTTCCTGGCCTCCGTCCTGGGGTCCTGAGCAGGGGGGCGCGTGCGAATCGGTGAGCTGGCGGCGGCGACCGGGGCGACGCCGCGTGCCCTGCGCCACTACGAGCAGGCCGGACTGATCGCATCCGAACGCGCCCCCAACGGATACCGCGAGTACGACGCCGGGGCGGTGGTCCGCGTCCGCAACATCCGGTATCTGCTGGACGCGGGGCTCACCTTGGACGACGTACGGGTGTTCCTGCCCTGTCTGGACGGAGACGTGACGGCCGGGGGGATCTCCCCGAAGGGACTGCAGGTCGCCAAGGACCGGCTGGCCGTCATCGACGCACGGATCGCGGCACAGGTGGCCGTGCGGGAGCGGCTGGCGGCGGCGCTGCGCGAGGCCACGTGACCACTGGAGGTCACCCCACCACGGCGCCGCCGTCCACCGGGAGGACCACGCCGGTGATGAACGACGCCTGCGGCGAGGCCAGTCGGCTGATCGCCCAGGCCACCTCCTCGGCGCGGCCCACCCGCCCGAGCGGGGTGTGGTCGAGCTGCCATGCGCGGATGGCGGCGCGCTGCTCGGGCGTGTAGCCCGAGTGGTCGGCGATCGGCGTCTCGATGGCGCCGGGGGCGACGGCGACGACCCGGATCCCGAGCGGTGCCAGCTCCACCGCCCAGCTGCGGGTGAGTACTTCGAGGGCCGCCTTGCCCGCCGCGTACAGGGAGTTGCCGGGCCAGCCGCGCTGGCCGACCGACGTCGTCACGTTCACCACGACACCGCGGCTCTCCCCCAGCGCGGGGAGCGCGGCCTGGGTGAGCAGGACGGGGGCGAGGAGGTTCGTGGCGAGCTGGGGTTGTACGGAGGCACGCGTGTAGGTGCGCAGGGACTCGGTGTTGACCACGGCCGCGTTGTTGACCAGTACGTCGATACGGCCGTGGCGTTCGAGTGCGGCACGGACGACGGTCGCCGGGCCGTCCTCGGCCGTGATGTCGGCGGGGAGAGGGACGATCCCGGGATACCCGTCGGCGGTCTCGGCGAGGGGTGCGGGGCGTCTGCCGACGGCCAGGACCTGCGCGCCCTCGGCGGCGAACGCGCGGGCGGTGGCGCGGCCGATGCCGGTGCCGGCTCCGGTGACCAGGACGGTGCGAGGGGTGCGGTGTGGTGTGCTCGGTTCGCTCATGCCGGGATCGTCGGACCCTGACGCCAGGGTCAGGGTCAAGCCCGGTCGGCCGAGGCAAGGTTGGAGGAAAACGGGGTACGAGGCTCACCGGGTCAGGACTGCTCGCGCGCTGCACGCGCCTGCCGTTCTGCCCCCGGGCGCTCTCCGTTCCCCACCGGCCGGCCGCTACGGTGGACCAGGAAGGATCCGCCCGTGCGGCGGCGGCACAGGGCGGGCAGGAGGAGGCGCACGTGATGCGTCCGAGGGGCGGGACGGTCAAGGGGCATGCCAACGGGGCCGGTTGTACGGGACGCGGTGCCGGAAGGCGGCGCGTCCTCCTGGCGTCCACCGCGGTGCTGGCCACCGGAGTCATGCTCGCCGGCTGCAAGGACCTCACCACACCCGCGGACGGAGGGCCCTCCGGTTCCGCCGTCCCGACCGGCGGGAACGGCCGGGCGGTGAGTCCGCTGGACAATCCGGACGGAACGAAGCCGGGGCTGGCGGCGATCACGTCGGCCGCGGACAAGGCGAAGGCACGGTCGCTGATCGAGAAGGTGGCGACGAAGGGTCGCGGCCCCAAGACGGGCTACGAGCGGGACAAGTTCGGCTACGCCTGGATGGACTCGGCCCCGGGCGGCATCCCCTTCGCCCACAACGGGTGTGACACCCGGAACGACCTCCTGAAGCGTGATGGGGAGCAGGTCCGCTACCGGGCGGGCTCGAACTGCGTCGTCACCTCCATGACGCTGCACGACCCGTACACCGGGAAGACGATCGAGTGGACCAAGTCCCGTGCGACCACGGTCCAGATAGACCACGTCATGCCGCTGTCGTACGACTGGCAGATGGGCGCGGCACGCTGGACGAAGGGTGAGCGGGAGGACATCGCCAACGATCCGCTCAACCTGATCCCGGTGGACGGCCCGACCAACGGCGCGAAGAGCGACTCCGGCCCGGCGACCTGGCTGCCGCCGGACAAGACGATCCGCTGCGCGTACTCCGTGCGCGTCGCCCAGGTGTCACTGAAGTACAAACTGCCCGTGACGGTCGCCGACAAGCGGATGATGCTGGCGCAGTGCGGCGCGTGAGCCGACCGGTGGGGGAAAACCCGGTTCTCGCCAGGCGGTTGTCTCCCCTACCGTGACCGCATGGAACTGAAGGTGTCGAGTCTCGCCGACCGCCCCGAGATGCTCGGTGCGATTCTCGACATGCCCGATACCTGGGCGGAGTTCACCACTCAGGACGCGGTGGGCGGCGCGCACTACCCGCGGATCCCCGTCGAACTCCCGGAGTACGTGCTGTTCGCCGAGGACGAGGGCGGCGAGGTCGTCGCCCACGCCTACAGCGTGCCCTTCGCGCTCCACGCCGACGGCTGTCGTGAACTGCCCGCCCGCGGCTGGGACGAGGTGCTCGTCCGTGCCTTCTCCGATCTGCGCCGCGGGGTGCGGCCCGACACGGTGAGCGCGATCTCGATCGTGGTCGCCCCGCACGCCCAGGGGCTCGGCCTGTCCGGGCGGATGCTGTCGGCGATGCGGGACAACGCCCGAGCGAAGGGCTTCACCGAGGTCGTCGCCCCGGTCCGTCCCAACGCCAAGCACCTGGAACCGCATACGCCCATGGCCGAGTACGCCCACCGGGTGCGCGAGGACGGGCTGCCGTACGACCCGTGGCTGCGTGTCCACGCCCGGGCCGGCGCGACCATCGACTCCATCGCCCCGGCTTCCATGACCGTCTCCGGCTCGCTGGAGCAGTGGCGCCGCTGGACCGGGCTGCCCTTCGACACCCAGGGCGACATCGAGGTGCCCGGCGCGCTGGTGCCGGTGCGCTGTGAACCGGAGCGCGGGTACGCCGTGTACGTCGAGCCCAACGTATGGATGCGGCACCCGCTGTGAGCGGGTGCCGGGACCGGCTCAGCCGTCCAGCGCGTCCAGGTCGAGGATCTTGCCGGCGGGCTTCTTCGCCGGCACCGGCCGGTTGTAGTCGCTGAAGGTGAGGTTCAGCGGCTCCTTGGCGGACGAGCCGTCGATCCGCAGCAGATACGGCTTGCCCTCGGTCGCGACGTAGGCGGTGTAACGGTCCTTGCCGTCCTTCTCGTGCAGCACGATCGCGGGCGTGCCGTCGACGGTGGTCGTCCTGCCGCGGGTGGCGTCCGAGTCGCCGTCCTCGGCGCCGCCGAGCACCGAGTCCAGGTCGCAGAGGCCGGCGATGTCCTTGGCGTCCTGCCCCTTGGCGGCCATCCTGGTCCACTTCCCGGCCAGCATGGACACGGCCGCGTCCGTGTCCTCCTTGGACTCGCCCTTGCTCTGGGCGCGTACGAACGCCTCGTCGTACTTCATGTAGACGGTGTCGCCGGTCTTGATCAGTTCGGCCTTGCCCTGGCCGCCCATGCTCATGGTGCCGGCGCACTCGCCCTTCTTGTTCACGGCCATGTCGATCTGGATGGTGCCGTCGCTCTCGTCGTCGCTGACGTCGCCCTTCATCCGCAGCGACGCGGCTCCGGTGGTGGACTTCATCGCCCGGTCGACGATCTCGCCACCGGTCAGTCCGGCGAACGGGCCCTTCGGCTTGCTGTCCGCCTTGGCCTGCCCGGGCATGCAGCCGGTGAGTCCGACGGTGGCCGCGGCGGCGAGACAGACAACGGCAAGTGCGGTGCGACGCATGGGAGTTCCTTGGTTGGGAGACGGCGCGGTGTGGGTGGGGCGGGGCGGGGCCGGTCCGGGACCGGCTGTCGCCCGTTCGCTGGGTCAATAAGAACAGAACCTGTGAACCGAGTCAACACGGTTCACGGTATCGAGTGGGTACACGCTCGTGAATGCGTGGATCTTGTGTACGCCGGTATGCTCGCCGCACACACAGGACGAGGGGAGCGGCGCGGGTGCAGGACAACGCCACAGAAGTGACCGCCGCCGGAATCGCACGGCTCGCGGGGGTCGGCCGTGCCGCCGTGAGCAACTGGCGCCGTCGGCACGCCGACTTCCCCAAGCCCGTCGGCGGCACCGAGACCAGCCCCTCCTTCGCCCTGGCCGAGGTCGAGGCATGGCTGCGCAAGCAGGGCAAACTCGCCGAGGTCCCCTTGCGGGAACGCGTCTGGCAGCAGCTCGCCGGACACCCGGGCGGCCCGGTCACCGCGCTGGTGCACGCCGGCTGCGTCCTGCTGCTGATCCACGACCGCCCCACCGTCTGGCTGGACGTGAGCGCCGGGTCCGACGCGCGCATGGCCGCGATGCTGCCCGACGCGCTCGAACAGGTGCTCGTCCCGCGTTTCGGTCCGACCCCCGACCGTCGCGTCCACCAGCGGCGCGATGCGGCCGGGGCGGGCGCTGTGAACAGCGCCCCGAGCGCCCCAGCGGTTCACCTCCCCGCCGGCCCCGAACTGCTCCCCTCCGCGCCCCTCCTGCGCGGCGCCGCCGAACTCGCGGCCGAGCTCGGGGCGCGGCAGACCTTCGAGTTCCTGCTGGGACGCCATCTGGACGCCAACCCCCGCCAGTACACGCTCACCCCCGCCGAACTCGCCCGGCTCATGGCCGAGCTCGCCGGTCCGGCCCGCACCGTGCTCGACCCGGCCTGCGGCACCGGCGCCCTGCTCCGCGCCGTCGAAACCGGCCCCGACCAGGAGCTGTACGGGCAGGACAGCGCCCCCGAGCTCGCTGCGCTCACCGCGCTGCGGATCGCGCTGCACGCGCGCGTGGCGGTGTGCGCCGCCGTCGGCGACAGCCTGCGCGCCGAGGCCTACCCCGAGCTGCGCGCCGACGCCGTCCTGTGCCATCCGCCGTTCAACGAGCGCAACTGGGGGCACGACGAACTCGCCTACGACCCCCGCTGGGAGTACGGCTTCCCGGCGCGCACCGAGTCCGAGCTGGCCTGGGTGCAGCACGCGCTCGCCCGGCTCCGGGACGGCGGCACCGCCGTGCTGCTGATGCCGCCCGCCGCCGCCTCCCGCCGCTCCGGCCGCCGTATCCGCGCCGACCTGCTGCGCCGGGGCGCGCTGCGCGCCGTCGTCGCGCTGCCGGTGGGTGCGGCGCCGCCGTACAACATCCCCCTGCACCTGTGGGTGCTGCGCCGCCCGGACCGGACGCCCGCGCACCCCGAGGTGCTCCTGGCGGACACCGGGCGGTTCGCCACCGGGGGGCGTGGCGGCCCCGACTGGCAGGCCGTGCGGGACGCGGTCCTCGACGCCTGGTGTGCCTTCGCGCGCGAGGGACGGTGCGAGGAACGGCCGGGGCTGGCCCGTTCGGTGCCGGTCATCGAACTCCTCGACGACGACGTGGACCTCGCCCCCGCCCGCCACCTGCCGCCGCCCGCCGCACCCGACGGCGCGCGACAGCTCACGGCCGTACGCGAACGCCTCGGTGAGACGCTGCGCCTGACCGCCGACCTCACCCCGCCCCCGGCCGACTCCGCGCAGCCGGCGCGCTGGCCGCTGACCACCGTCGGGGAACTCGCGCGCGGAGGCGCCCTGGTGATGCGCACGGGCGGAAGCGGCGGCCACGCGCGCGTAGCCGTTCTCACCGACCACGACGTCCTCGCCGGCACCGCGCCTTCGGGGACGCTCCCCGAGAGCGACGACGAGGCCGTGCTGACCGAACCGGGCGACGTCGTCGTCCCGGTGCTCGGCGGCGGCTCGGTGGCGCGCGTGATCGACGACGCGACCGCGGGCGCCGCCCTGGGACGCAACCTTGTGCTGCTTCGCCCGGACTCCACCGCGCTCGATCCGTGGTTCGTCGCCGGGTTCCTGCGCGGTACCGCCAACAACCGCCAGGCCAGCAGCTACGCGTCCACCGCCACCCGCCTCGACGTGCGCCGCCTGCAGCTTCCCCGGCTGCCGCTCGACGAACAGCGGCGCTACGGCGAGCGTTTCCGCGCCCTCGACGAGTTCGAGCGGGCGCTCAGGCACGCGGGCCGGCTCGGCGAGCAGCTCGTGCGCGGCATGTACGACGGCCTGACGGACGGCACGGTGGCGCCCGGCTGAGCCGTGCTGTGATCAGCAGTACAACGGTTCGGCACAACCCGGGGCCGCTTGTCCGTGTCGGCCTATACGCTCGAAGCGACAACGCGACGATCGCAGGTCCTCTTCAGGCGAACAGGAGCAGCCATGCAAGGCCACGGCTACGCACAGCCGGTGCAGCAGCCGCCGCACACCGGGTGGCTGATCTTCCTGCGCCTGCTGTTCGTGGTGATCGCCTTCTTCAGCATCGGGTTCTTCGCCTGGGCGATGCTGCTGCGCCTGGCCATCGTGACCCGCAGGTCGCTGGACTGGGGACTGTTCGTGGCGGTGCTCGCAGCCGACGTCCTCAGCATCGTGCTGATCGGCAGCGAGCCGGGCGACGACATCCACACCGCGGGCGGCTATGTGGGCATCACCCTGCTCCTCGGTACGCTGGTGGCCGCGTTGGCGTACTACCTGGCCGCGGACATACGCCACTTCCAGCGACTCCGCGGCGCCTTCCGCGCGCAGCAGCCCGCGGCGGCGTACGGCTACCAGCAGCCGTCGCCGTTCACCGCGGCGACGGTGCCGAGCGTGCCCCAGACACCGTTGAGCCCGCACACACCGCCCCCCATGCCGCACACGCCCCTGCCCCAGCCGCCCGTGTCGACCCCGCCGCCGCCCCAGCGCCCGGCGCCCGCACGCATCGACCAGGTGCGCGCGGAGCTGGACGAACTGAGTGACTACCTGCGCAACCACGACGGCAACCACGAGAGCGGAAGGTGAGCGTGGCGCAAGGCCGCGTCGTCGCCGGCCGCTACGAGCTGTCCACGCTCATCGGGCAGGGTGGCATGGGCCAGGTGTGGACCGCGTACGACCAGCGGCTCGACCGGCGTGTGGCGGTGAAGCTGCTGCGCCCCGACAAGGTGGCCGGCCAGGAGGCCGACGAGCTGCGCCGCCGCTTCCAGCGCGAGTGCCGGGTGACCGCGCAGGTCGACCATCCGGGACTGGTGACCGTGCACGACGCGGGCAGCGAGGGCGAGGAGTTGTTCCTCGTCATGCAGTACGTCGACGGCGCCGACCTCTCCGACCACCTCGCCGAGCACGACCCCTACCCGTGGCAGTGGGCGGTCGCCGTGGCCGCGCAACTGTGCGCCGTCCTCAGCGCCGTGCACGCGGTGCCGATCGTCCACCGCGACCTGAAACCGCGGAACGTGATGGTGAAGCAGGACGGCACGGTCACCGTCCTCGACCTCGGCGTGGCGTCCGTCATGGACACCGACACCACACGACTGACGCACACCGGTTCGCCCATCGGCTCGCCCGCCTACATGGCGCCGGAGCAGGCCATGGGCGGCGCGGTCGGCCCGTACACCGACCTGTACGCGCTCGGTGTGCTGCTGCACGAACTGCTCAGCGGGAACGTCCCGTTCGTGGGTTCCACGGCGCTCGGCGTGCTGCACCGGCATCTGTACGAGCCGCCGCTGCCCGTGCGCCGGATCCGTCCGGAGGTCCCGGAAGCCCTCGAGGCGCTGGTCCTGCGCCTGCTGGCCAAGGACCCGCAGCACCGGCCCGCCTCCGCGCAGGAGGTGTACGAGCACCTCGCGCTGCTCCTGCCCGCGCGCGGTACGCCCACCGGAGCCCCGCTCGACCCGACGCGCCCCTTCTTGCGCCCGCACGCCCCCTGGCCGGACCGGGCGCGCACGCCCGCGCCTCAGCCCGCCCCCGTGGCACCCACGCCGCCCGTGGCCGAGAAGCCCGACGTCGCCGCCGCCGTCGACGAGGTCAAGCGGCTGCTCGGCGAGGGCCGTATCACCCAGGCCGTCGACATCCTGGGCGCGATCCTGCCCGTCGCCGCCGACCAGCACGGCGAGCACTCCCCGGTCGTCCGCACCCTGCGCAAGCAGTACGCGGCCACCCTCATGGACGACGGCCAGTACCGGCGCGCGCTGCCCGAGTTGCGCCGCCTCGCCGACGAGCGCGCCGCCGAGGCCGGCCAGGCCGACCCGCAGTCCCTGCGTTTCCGCTACGACGCCGCCCAGTGCCTGGAACAGCTCGGCGAACCGGCGGCGGCACTCGCCGAGTACCGGGCGCTGCTGCCGTACTACGAGAACCAGTACGTCTCCGGCGATCCGCAACTCGCCCACGACGTCCGTCGCCGCATCGGCCACCTGCTGCTCGCCCTCGGCGACCGGCCCGCCGCCCATGACACGCTCGCGCGGCTGCTGCTGGACGTCGAGCGGATACACGGCCCCGGCAACCCGCTGGCCGCCGAGATCAGGCGGACCCTGCAGTGGCTGGGGCAGGTCCGTGGCTAGTCTTTGCCGTTCCCTGGGAGATCCTTGTGGCCCTCCTGAGGCGGAGTTCTCCGGACACGGACCCGGCATCGGATAGGTTGCGGTCCGTTTTTCGCACAGCAATACACCAAGCAGCGCATACAGCAGCACACACAGGGGTGGGATTTTCATGTCGAGCCATCGGCAGTCCAAGAAGCGCAGATACATCACGTGGGGCGTCGCCGGTGCAGCCGTCGTGGCCGGAGCGGGCATCGCCGCGCAGACCTCCATGGCCGCCACCACCTGGCCCGCGCAGAAGACGTACACCGGCCGCGCGTTCGACACCTGCACCGCGCCCTCCCTGTCGGCCATGAAGGCCTGGCACACCGGCTTCTACGGTGCCGCCGCCGTCTACGTGGGCGGCAAGAACCGCGGCTGCAACCAGCCGAACCTGACCGCCTCCTGGGTCAAGTCCGTCAGCGGCATCGGCTGGAAGCTGATCCCGCTCTACGTCGGCGCGCAGCCGCCCTGCCAGTCCGGCTCCAACCCGGAGAAGCTGACCGCGTCCACCGCCGCCTCCCTCGGCGCCTCCGACGCCTCCGACGCCGTGGCCAAGGCCTCCGCCCTGGGCATGAAGGCGGGCAGCCCGATCTACCTGGACATGGAGGCGTACGACATCACGAACAAGTCGTGCAACGACGCCGTGCTGACGTATGTCCGCGCCTTCGACAAGGCCCTGCACGCCAAGACGTACCGCACCGGCTACTACGGCTTCACCAGCTCCAGCGCCAAGGCCGTCGCCACCGCCACGAACAAGACCGACCTGCCGGGCAACCTCTGGTACGCGCTGTGGGACAAGCAGAACACCACGACCGCGGACTGGCCGTGGGGCTCCACCCAGTTCACCGGCCACAGCCGCGCCCACCAGTACCTGGTCAACAGCAAGGAGACGCACGGCGGCGTCACGATCACCG
Source organism: Streptomyces sp. NPDC001843 (assembly GCF_042891955.1). Classification (NCBI taxonomy): domain Bacteria; kingdom Bacillati; phylum Actinomycetota; class Actinomycetes; order Kitasatosporales; family Streptomycetaceae; genus Streptomyces; species Streptomyces sp. NPDC001843. The sequence continues at coordinate 265,021 of NZ_JBIATQ010000009.1, forward strand.
TCGACCGTGACGCGTGGGACGCGCCGGTGGCCATCACCGGCTGACCGGCGGTCCGGCCGGGGCGGCGCGACGGTGCCCGAAGCGCGCGCGAATCGTTGGTCGAATGGGTTGGCCAGAGCTTGCCCACTGCCTACCATCGATCACCGCAAGACTTTGTGCACCGTCGCACAATCTCCTCGGGAGGTTCCCTTGCACCGCCGCCGACGCACCGCGCTCGTCCTGTCCGCCGCGATCGCCGCCGCGGCCCCCCTGCTCACCGCGTGCGGAGACGAAGCGCATCCGGGCGCGGCGGCCGTCGTCGGCGGGCAGCGGATCACCGTGGCCCAGCTGGAAGGCCGGGTGAACGAGGTCCGCAAGGCGCAGAAGGCCGCGGTCCCGGACGAGGCGCAGTACCAGCAGGTCCTCGCCGCCACCAGCAGCCTCACCCGCGACACCCTGCACAACATGGTCCTCGACCGGGTGCTGCACCGCGCCGCGCAGGACCAGGGCATCACGATCAGCCGCCTGGAGATCCAGCAGATGCGTGCCCGCCTGGAGCAGCAGGCGGGCGGCTCGAAGGGGCTGGAGGCGACCTGGCTGCAGAAGTACGGCATCGCGCCGAAGCGCCTCGACGACAATCTGCGCCTGCAGGTCGAGGCGACGAAGCTCGCCGGCAAGCTCGGCACGCAGACCACGGACCCCGCGTTCTGGAAGGCGCTGTCCACCGCGTCCGAGGAGCTCCACGTCGACCTGAACCCGCGCTACGGCACCTGGGACGTGCAGAAGAGCAGCCGGGTGGACGCGAAGACGCCGTGGGTACGGGACGTCACGGCGGGCGGGGCGCAGGAGACGGCGTAGGCCGGCACCAGGGCGGTCACACCAGATCGGTCACACCAGGTCAGTCGTACGAACCGATCATCGCCCACACCCTGTGGACAACGCGGGAGGTGACGGGCAGGCGTGCGTTACGTTCGAAGCGTGAACACCACCAGCCTCGAAGACACCCAGGCACCGGGCCCGGACACGGACCCCGGCCGGATCGTCCTGCTCACCACCAGCCACCGGGTCGCCCCCGGCCTGCTGTCCTGGCCCGCCTGGCAGGTGCTGCGCACCGCCGACCGTGTGCTCTGCGCGGACGGTGCCCATCCGCAGCTGCCCTATCTGCGCGAGGCCGGGATATCCGTCGACGAGGCCGCCCCGACCGCCCAGGAACTCGTCGACGCCTGCGCCGGCGGCCGCACGGTGGTGGTCGTGGCGACGGGCGAGGGCGATCCGGCCCTCACGGACGGCCTGGCCCGCCTCGCCGGCACCGGCCGCGTCACCATGCCGGAGCTGGAGCTGCTCCCCGCCTCCTACGACCTGCCCGGCGCCCGTCTCCTCGACCTCGTCCAGGTCATGGACCGCATCCGCGCCGAGTGCCCCTGGTCCTCCCGGCAGACCCACCAGGGCCTGGCCAAGTACGGCATCGAGGAGGCGTACGAACTCGTCGAGGCGATCGAGGCGGGCGACCGTGAGGAGCTGCGGGAGGAACTGGGCGACGTCCTGCTCCAGGTGGTCTTCCACGCCCGCATAGCCGAGGAGGACGCCGAGGCCCCGTTCTCCGTCGACGACGTGGCCGGCGGCATCGTCGCCAAGCTCGTCCACCGCCACCCCCATGTCTTCGGCGACGCGACGGCAAAGACGCCCGAGGAGGTCAAGGAGCACTGGCTGCGGACCAAGGCGGTCGAGAAGCAGCGCACCTCGGTGACGGAGGGCGTACCCCTCGGCCAGCCCGGCCTCGCCCTCGCCGCGAAGCTCTCCTCCCGTGTGCGCACCGCGGGTCTGGACGTGCCCCTGCCCCAGGGCGAGGGCATCGGCTACGACCTCCTGGCACTGGCGGTCCGGGCGGAGGCGGACGGCGTTGACCCGGAGGCGGCACTGCGTGCGGCCGCGCGAGCCTACCGGGACGCGATACGGGTCGCCGAGGGCGTGGCGGAGTAGCGGCCCAGGGGGCACGGCCCCGGGCGCGGGCGTTCAGGGGGTGACCAACCACCGTTCTTAGGGACTGAGCGGGAGTGAGTCCTGGTGCCAGGGCTCGTGCTCAGTCGCGTGCCCCGAACGGTTGTGGGCACGCTGGTGGCCCGCTTTCACTCCGCGTCCGGTGCCGACGGATCGTGTCCGTGGTCCGGGGATGCGGGGGCGGGTTCCCTCACGCCCTGGGATGCTCGGTGCGGCCTGGACGGTCCGATGCCCCACTGCATCACGCTGGTGCGGTGGGGGCGGTGTCGTCCGTCGCCGGATCGGGTGTCCCAGGGCGCGCCTTCCGATGGCCACGGCGGCAGCCTCGTGGCGTGTGGTCTTCCTGGTTGTGGTGGTGAGGGGTTTCTGCCAGTGCTGGGCGCCCCATCGGCTGGTGTAGGCGGGGTCGACAGCGACGAGGGGGATACCGAGTTCGGCGGCCATCGATACCAGCCGGGCGCGCACCTTGGCCGTGGGCAGGCTGGAGATAAGCCGGCGGAATCGTTTGCGCCGCCCGTGCTTCTCCCGGGTCTTCTCCGCGTGGAAGTCCAGGTCCTCGATCGCGACCGCCAGGCCCTGGCGTTTGGCCCAGTGCAGGAGTCGGATCAGGGCGTGGCGGATCTGGGCGTCGCGGTGTGGTGCGCTGCCAGTCAGGTCGTAGTCGAATCTGCGTGGTTCACCGACCGGGTTGCCGTGGGCGTCCAGGCGCCAGGCGGCCAAGTGGTCGGCGTTCATGTCGACACCGGTCAGCCCCGTGGCGCGGACGGCCTCCAGCGGCACCGTCTGCACGGGCGGGATCTGCCACGAGGCGGTCAGATACCAGCGGCCACGGCCGACATCGTGGTGGATGCGGTAGGCAACGGGCCGGTTGGCGGTGATGCGGTCGGCCCACTGCTCGCCCCGGTGCCGGAAGCCGACCCGGCAGGTCAGCACATACCGGCCCTGCGGCGCGTTCGCCAGACCAGCCAGCGGCGCGGGAAGCTTGATGCTCACCTCACCGTCCGCACTGACCCGGATGGTCTCGTTCCCGTACCGCTTCCCCGACTCGCCATCGGCCTGGAGAAACCAGCGCTCGGCCTCCCACCGCAGACGCCACTCGACCTCGGTCAAGTGGGCGGCCTGAAGGTTGTGCCGGGAGCGCAGCAGCTTCTTACCGCCACGCACCACCCGCACGCGCCCGGCCTCACGGTCGGCCTTTGCACATTCCAGCCGGTCTTCGAGCAGGTGCAGGCGCCGGGACTTGGTAAACCATTCCCGCTTCGAGCGGTACCCGCCCGGCCGCCCCTGGAAGCCCTTGGTGCCGATGGGCAGTGACAGCCGGTATGTGATCGTGTCCACGCCTGCCTGGAGATGCTGGATGTGGGCGAGCTGGCCTCGCCGGGCCAGCGCCCACTGGTCATGCGTGGCCTTGGTGATGCTGCCCGCCCAACGTGAAGAGGACTGTCCGGTCAGAGCACGTTTGCGGCGCGCCCACTGCTCACTGTCATGGTCCAGGCCCGCCGCGCAGCGGGCCTTCAGGTCCCGGCAGGCCAGGGAACCGAGCAGGTCACCGACCAGGCGCAGGACCTTCTCGTCCTGCTCGGTCAGCCCCTTGAGGCTGTCCCGGATCGCCACCCCGGACGGGCCGGGCACCACGAACGAAGCCGCCACCCCACGCAACCCGCCCATCGCCCCCACCCCCTGCCCGGTGACCAAGAAGCCGTCACGACGCTCAACGAACGCCTTACGCAAAGGTCACGCATTCGACGCAAGAACTCTCGTTCCCCACCCACCCCTGCACATCGTGATCGAGAGAGCAATAGTCAAGAGTTGTCGGCTGACTGAGATGCTGATGCGTTCTTGCGTTCCAGCAGCGTGACCGTGACGCCGGGCGCGATCTGGCGCTCGCCGACAGGTATGAATCCGCGCCGACGGTAGAGCGCGACCGCGGGTAGGTTGGCGGTTCCGGTGGAGACTACGGTCAGTTCCGCGGGCTCGATCGAGTCCAGAGCGTCGAGCAGTGCCGTTGCGACGCCGCGACGATGCGCGACGGGATGGACCACGAGGCGGCAGATGTCCAGAGCCCCGTTCGGCAAGCGGGTCCAGGCGACCGCTCCGACCAGTCGCAACTCGTCGCGAACCCCGAGGAAGGACTCGTCACATGCGCGCAACTGCTCAAGGGACTCGTGCAGGGGCGGGATGCCGTCGAAGCCGATAAGCCGGGCTTCGACCTCATAGGAGGCCCGCTGAAGGTCCCGCAGATGACGCAGGGTGTCGGGATCGGACAGGTCGAGCCGGACCGGTTCGGCAATGGATTGGTGGGATTCGGTGACGGCGTGGCGTTGACCGGTCATGCTGTGATCCTCTCAGAACGCTCGACCAGGGCGCCGTTCTCGAACTGGGCGCCCGCACGGACCAGTGGCACCAGGTGGGCTCCGGTGATCGCGCGCCAGCGGATTCGACGAGCTTGAACACCATCGCGAGGGCTGTGGCCGGGCTGCCGGCGCCGCGCGTGACCTTGGTGCGGAGCTTGACCGTGGAGAACGTCGACTCGATCGGCTTCGTGGTCCGCAGGTGGATCCAGTGCTTGGCCGGGAAGTCGTAGAACGCCAGCAGCTCCTCCCGGTCGTCGGTGATCTTGGCGACGGCCTTGGGCCACTTCGCGCCGTAGGTGCGCGCGAACGCCTCGATGGCCTTCTCGGCGTGGGCGCGGCCCTCGGCGTTGTAGATCTCCTGCATCGCTTTCGTCGCACCCGATCGCCAGTGCGGAAGACCCTGACGACCCGAGCTACAACCCGTCGAAAGCGTCGGACCTGCGTGTCGAGATGGCGCGACATCACTCGGGGAGGCGACTGCGTGACGTCCGAAGTGAGGAGCTACGCGGTCCCGGAAGTGGAAGTGGGTGACCGGCTCGTCGTCGACAACCTCCCGTTCCGGCGGTGGGTTGAGTGCGCGTCCTGCATTGACTTCGTAGGCATTGACCCCATCAGTGAAGCCCAGACATGGGCCCGCGAGCACTTCAAGCCAAACCCTAGACACGACCGCTACCGCGTTGTCCGGCGGACGGGTTGGCGCTTCCTCCCGCAGTACAACGACAAGCCTGAGGCAGAAACCCCATAGACCCACGGACTGGGCGCCCGTGCGCCTGGCTCGCGGTGGGCGCAGCGGAGGTGTCCGGTGCCGGGTGAGGCCGGCCCTCTGCTAGTGACCTGAGTCAGGTCCACCACGCTTGGACTGCTCGGGGCGGACGATGACCCTCCGTTTCCCCCCGAGGCGGAGGGAGCTTTCGTCTGCTGGTTCCCTATATAGAGGTGCGCTGCGGATCGCTGCATAGGGTCAGGCCATGCACCATGACGAGCCTCGCCTACCCGAACTCTTCTCGTGGGAGTTCGCGGCGAACCCCTACCCCACGTATGCGCAGCTCCGCGACACAGAGCCCGTGCGCCGGACGACCCTCCCCAGCGGGGTGGAGGCCTGGCTGGTCACCCGGTACGCCGACGCCAAGCAGGCCCTGGCCGACCAGCGGCTGTCCAAGAACCCGGCGCACCACGACGAGCCGGAGCACGCCAAGGGCAAGACCGGGATCCCCGGTGAACGCAAGGCCGAGCTGATGACGCATCTGCTCAACATCGACCCGCCGGACCACACCCGGCTGCGCAGACTCGTCTCCAAGGCCTTCACACCTCGCCGTGTCGCCGAGTTCGCCCCCCGCGTGCAGCAGTTGACCGACCACCTCATCGACCGGTTCGTCACGAAGGGCTCCGCCGACCTCATCCACGAGTTCGCCTTCCCGCTCCCCATCTACGCCATCTGCGACCTGCTCGGCGTCCCGGCAGAGGACCAGGACGACTTCCGGGACTGGGCGGGGATGATGATCCGGCACGGCGGAGGCCCGCGTGGCGGGGTGGCGCGGTCGGTGAAGAAGATGCGGGGCTACCTCGCCGAGCTGATCCACAAGAAAAGGGAGGCGCTCCCGGCCGAGCCGGCACCGGGCGAGGACCTCATCTCCGGTCTCATCCGCGCCTCCGACCACGGTGAGCACCTCACCGAGAACGAGGCCGCCGCCATGGCCTTCATCCTCCTGTTCGCCGGTTTCGAGACCACGGTCAACCTGATCGGCAACGGCACCTACGCCCTGCTCACCCACCCCGGACAGCGGCAGCGGCTGCAGACCTCCCTCGAACGCGGCGAACGGGGCCTCCTGGAGACCGGGGTCGAGGAACTCCTGCGCTACGACGGCCCGGTGGAACTGGCCACCTGGCGGTTCGCCACCCGGCCCCTCACCATCGGCGGACAGGACATCGCACCCGGCGACCCCGTCCTCGTGGTGCTGGCGGCGGCGGACCGGGATCCCGAGCGGTTCGCCGACCCGGACGTCCTCGACCTCACACGCCGTGACAATCAGCACCTCGGCTACGGCCACGGCATCCACTACTGCCTCGGCGCCCCGCTCGCCCGGCTGGAGGCCCAGACCGCGCTCGCCACCCTCCTCACCCGTGTCCCCGACCTCCGACTCGCGGTGGAAGAAACCGATTTGCGCTGGCGCGGCGGACTCATCATGCGTGGACTGCGCACCTTGCCCGTGGAGTTCACACCCGCCCCGCAATCGGCTGAAAAGCAGGGCGGCCACCACAAAAAGTGACCGGCGTTCAACTCTGTGATCTTCACGTGATCTGCGCGGCATTAACTTGTGACAAGTGATCGTCTGCCGATACGTTCACTCGTCAGCGCGGTGCCTCACGGTATTCGCCGCGCTGGGTCACTGCTGTCTTGCGAAAGGTCACCGCATGCTCTCCGGGAACGGTCGCCACCGTCGCCCCCGTCAGGCTCCGGCTCTCCTCGTCGCGGCCGGAGTGACCGGCTCCGCAATCGCCATCCCGCTGATGGGCGCATCCGCCGCGAACGCGGCCGACGGGACCACCTGGGACAAGGTCGCAGAGTGCGAGAGCGGCGGCTCCTGGAGCGCCAACACCGGCAACGGCTACTACGGCGGCCTGCAGATCTCCCAGGACGACTGGGACAACCACGGCGGCCTCGAGTACGCCTCCAGCCCCGAAGAGGCCAGCCGCTCGCAGCAGATCGCGGTCGCCGAAAAGATCCTCGCCGACCTGGGCACCAAGCCCTGGGCCACCTGTGCCCTGCTTTCCGGTCTCACGTCGAATTCCGGTTCGGTGGACGTCGACACGGGTGTCGGAGACTCCGGATCATCCGATTCCGGCAACTCCTCCCATTCAACCGGCTCATCTGGTTCATCCGGTTCATCTGAATCATCCGGTTCCAAGGGGTCCGCGCCTTCCGGGAATTCCGCCGATTCCTCGAATTCCGCGTCCGGTTCATCCGGGTCGTCCGATTCCGGCCCCTCGTCGGAACCCTCGCCCTCGCCGGGCTCGAGCAAGGGGACCGGCGCCGCGGACAGCTCCTCCGGTTCCGGCAAGCCGGACAAGTCGACATCTTCCGGCTCCGGGAACTCGCAGGGCGCCAGCGGTTCGTCCGCGTCGACCCCCGAGGTCGACGACTCGGACAATTCATGGCAGACGGGAGGTTCCTGGAGCCTCGTCGACACCGGGGCTATCAGCGGTGGCCGCCATCGAGGCGGCAGTGCGGAGGAAAACGTGACAAAAAGCCAGACGGCTCCCTCTTCCGGCCGTCACGCCGCACGTGACTACACCGTCCACGCCGGCGACACCCTGGCCTCCATCGCCGACTCCCTCGACCTCGAGGGTGGATGGCGGGCGCTCTACTCCGCCAACAAGGACGCCATCGGCACCGACCCGAACAACATCGCCCCCGGTCAGACGTTGGAACTCAGCGCCGAAAACGGTTGAAAACAGGGGTAGTTGACGCCCCGTTTTAGGCTTGATTGTCCGGTTTGGTGAAAGTGTGGGATGAGTCTCAGAAGCCCTGATCGTCTTTGAAATCCGGCGGATCGCATGTCTACGGTCATGACCGCTCGCCAACGCGAGCCCCGGCTGCCGCAACGCCGAATCCTGCCAGCGGCTGCCCGGGAACAGTCGTCGCGTCAAGCGCCGTAGGCAGGAGCGGGGGACCCAAGGTAGGCGCCGGGTCCGGAGGTCGACAGACCGACGGAAACGGCTAGGGGTGGAGCCGCGTCTCGCACGAGAACCACGCGAGGTGCGGCCGGGCAACTCAACCGGCCCGAACCCGACAGCTCACCTCGCAGGCGTCGGTGAGGGGATCGATCCATGCTGTTTTCCGGCAAGGGCAAGCACCGTCGTCCGTCCAAGGCCGTCCGCGCCATCGCTGTCGCCGGTGTCACCGGCGCCGCCGTCGCCGCCCCGCTGATGGCGTCCGGCAGCGCCTCCGCCGCCACTGCCTCCGAGTGGGACTCGGTCGCCCAGTGCGAGTCCGGCGGTAACTGGTCCATCAACACCGGCAACGGCTACTACGGCGGTTTGCAGTTCTCCGCCTCCACCTGGGCCGCGTACGGCGGCACCAAGTACGCCCCGCAGGCCAACCAGGCCAGCAAGTCCCAGCAGATCGAGATCGCCGAGAAGGTCCTCGCCGCGCAGGGCAAGGGCGCCTGGCCGGTCTGCGGCAAGGGGCTGTCCGGCGCCACCTATAGCGGCTCCAGCAGCTCCAGCAGCTCCAGCAGCTCGTCGAGCTCCGCCGGCTCCTCGTCGAACGGCACCACCACCCGCTCGACCGACCAGCAGGCGGCCAACCGCTCCGAGGTGCGGTCGACGCCCAAGAAGACCGTCACCACCCCGACCGGCAAGAAGGTCGAGAAGGGCGACGGCGAGTACAAGGTCGTCACGGGTGACACCCTCAGCTCGATCGCCGCGAAGCACCACGTCGCCGGCGGCTGGGAGAAGCTGTTCCAGCTGAACAAGGACATCATCGACGACGCCAACGTCATCTACCCGGGCCAGCAGCTGCACCTCAAGTGACACCTGGTCCTTACCCGAACCACAGCGCCCTCATAACCCTGGCTCCCATAGTGGGGGCCAGGTAAGGGTCGCCCCCGCCCTCACGGGCTCCCCGCTCCGGTGCGTGTTCCCCCGTACGCACCGGGGCGGGGTTTTTCGTTCCCCCGGGGTTTCTCTTCACCCCACCCTTTGTTCCGACAAGGAACAATGTGTACGGTCACCGTGTCCACGGGGCGGTCGGTCGGCTGCCGACGCCCCGGGGACGGTTAGGCTCTAGTCGCAAGGCCCAGCCGCAAGGCAGACAGCCCCGCACTTCCAGCGTCACATCCAAGAAGGAGATGCTCGTGCCGTCCATCGACGTCGTCGTAGCCCGGGAAATCCTGGACTCCCGAGGCAACCCCACGGTCGAGGTCGAGGTCGGCCTCGACGACGGCAGCACGGGTCGTGCCGCCGTCCCGTCCGGCGCCTCCACGGGCGCCTTCGAGGCCATCGAGCTCCGCGACGGTGACCCGAACCGCTACCTCGGCAAGGGCGTGGAGAAGGCCGTCCTCGCCGTCATCGAGCAGATCGGCCCGGAGCTGGTCGGCTACGACGCCACCGAGCAGCGCCTGATCGACCAGGCGATGTTCGACCTGGACGCAACCGACAACAAGGGCTCGCTCGGCGCCAACGCCATCCTCGGCGTCTCGCTCGCCGTCGCCCACGCCGCCTCCGAGGCCAGCGACCTCCCCCTCTTCCGCTACCTGGGCGGCCCGAACGCGCACCTGCTGCCGGTGCCGATGATGAACATCCTGAACGGCGGCTCGCACGCCGACTCCAACGTGGACATCCAGGAGTTCATGATCGCCCCGATCGGCGCGGAGTCCTTCTCCGAGGCGCTGCGCTGGGGTGCCGAGGTCTACCACACCCTGAAGAAGGTCCTGAAGGCCAAGGGCCTGTCCACGGGCCTCGGTGACGAGGGCGGCTTCGCCCCGAACCTGGAGTCCAACCGCGCCGCCCTCGACCTCATCCTCGAGGCGATCAAGCAGGCCGGCTACGTCCCGGGCGAGCAGATCGCGCTCGCGCTCGACGTCGCCGCGTCCGAGTTCTACAAGGACGGCACGTACGAGTTCGAGGGCAAGTCCCGCTCCGCCGCCGAGATGACGGAGTACTACGAGGAGCTCGTCGCCTCCTACCCGCTGGTCTCCATCGAGGACCCGCTGTTCGAGGACGACTGGGCCGGCTGGAAGGTCATCACCGACAAGCTCGGCGACAAGGTCCAGCTGGTCGGCGACGACCTGTTCGTCACCAACCCGGAGCGCCTGGCCCGCGGCATCGAGGAGGGCACCGCCAACGCCCTGCTGGTCAAGGTCAACCAGATCGGCTCGCTGACCGAGACCCTGGACGCCGTCGAGCTGGCCCAGCGCAACGGCTTCAAGTGCATGATGTCGCACCGCTCGGGTGAGACCGAGGACGTCACCATCGCCGACCTCGCCGTCGCCACCAACTGCGGCCAGATCAAGACCGGCGCCCCGGCCCGCTCCGAGCGCGTCGCCAAGTACAACCAGCTGCTGCGCATCGAGGAGATCCTCGACGACGCGGCGGTGTACGCGGGCCGCAGCGCGTTCCCGCGGTTCAAGGGCGCGATCTCCAAGGGCTGACCCCGCCAGGGTCAAGCGACAGCCAGTCGTACGTACGTCCCCGTACCCGGTCCCGTACCGTGTCCGGGGACGTACGCACGTAGGAAGCACCCAGGGGAGGCGGAGAGCCAGATGGCCGCGAAGGAACGGGACCGTTTCTCCACCGCGACCAGGATCCGGCTGCTCGGCGAGCAGACCGCGGCCCGGGTCTACCGCTCCCAGACCAAACGGCAGGCCCGCCGCTCCCGGCTCACCAGCCGGGCCGCGCTGCTCGCCCTCGTGGTCTGCACCATGGTGGTGGCCCTGGCCTACCCGATGCGGCAGTACGTCTCGCAGCGCGCCCAGATCGCCGACCTGCAGCGGCAGAAGCAGCAGGCCGAGCAGCGGGTCGAAGAGCTGCGCGACCTCAAGGCGCGGTGGAAGGACGACGCCTACGCCGAACAGCAGATCCGGCGGCGGCTGCACTACGTGATGCCGGGGGAGACCGGATACGTCGTGATCGACCCCGACGCGGCCAAGCAGGCGCGCGCCGATCTGGTGGCGGCCGACCGCCCCTGGTACGCGAACGTCTGGGACGGGGTCGACAAGTCCGACGCCTCCGACCAGTGACACGACAGAGAGACTTTCGTACAGGCATGGAAACGCCCCCTCCCTCCACCCCGCGCACCGAGCCCACCGACGCCGACGTCGAGGCCTTCAGGCAGCAGCTCGGCCGGCCGCCGCGCGGACTGCGCGCCATCGCGCACCGGTGCCCCTGCGGGCAGCCGGACGTCGTCGAGACGGCCCCGCGGCTGCCCGACGGCACGCCCTTCCCGACGCTGTACTACCTGACGTGCCCGCGTGCCGCCTCGGCGATCGGCACGCTCGAGGCCGACGGCGTGATGAAGGAGATGACGGAGCGGCTGGCCACCGACCCCGGGCTCGCGGCCGCCTACCGCGCCGCGCACGAGGACTACATACGGCGCCGCGACGAGATCGAGGAGCTGACGGGTTTCCCGAGCGCGGGCGGCATGCCGGACCGGGTGAAGTGCCTGCACGTCCTGGTCGCCCACTCCCTGGCCGCCGGCCCGGGCGTCAACCCGCTCGGCGACGAGGCGATCGCGATGCTGCCGGAGTGGTGGCGCAAGGGGCCGTGCGTCGTTCCCGCCGCCGACGAGTGACGGTGGGTCCGCTCCCGCCCCCGGCGGCTGGGGCCCCCAGTCGGGCTGAGACACACCGGCGCTGCAACATCTCCCCAACGAAGAAGGGCCCGCTCATGACCCGCGTCGCCGCGATCGACTGCGGTACGAACTCCATCCGCCTGCTCGTCGCCGACGCGACCGTGTCCGACAGCGCCTCCGGCGCGGGGGAGACGGCCGAACTGGTCGACCTGGACCGGCGCATGACCATCGTGCGGCTCGGGCAGGGCGTCGACCGCACCGGGCGGCTCGCCCCCGAGGCGCTGGAGCGGACCTTCGCGGCCTGTCGTGAGTACGCGGCGGTCATCAAGGAACACGGCGCCGAGCGGCTGCGGTTCGTCGCCACCTCCGCCTCCCGGGACGCCGAGAACCGGGACGAGTTCGTGCGCGGGGTCGTGGACATCCTCGGGGTCGAGCCCGAGGTGATCTCCGGCGACCAGGAGGCCGAGTTCTCCTTCACCGGTGCCACGAAGGAACTGACGGGGCGTGCGGACCTCGCCCGGCCCTTCCTCGTGGTGGACATCGGCGGTGGCTCCACCGAGTTCGTCGTCGGCGACGACCACGTGCGGGCCGCCCGTTCCGTCGACGTCGGCTGTGTGCGGATGACGGAGCGGCACCTGGTGCGCGACGGCAGGGTGAGCGACCCGCCCACCGAGGAGCAGATCGCGGCGATAAGGGCGGACATCGAGGCGGCCCTCGACCTGGCCGAGGAGACGGTCCCCCTGCGCGAGGCGCGCACCCTGGTCGGTCTCGCCGGGTCGGTCACCACCGTGTCGGCGATCGCGCAGGACCTGCCCGAGTACGACTCCGAGGCCATTCACCACTCCCGGGTCCCCCTCGACCGCGTCCGCGAGATCACGAGTGAGCTGCTCCGCTCCACCCACGCCGAGCGCGCGACGATCCCCTCCATGCACCCGGGCCGCGTCGACGTCATCGGCGCCGGTGCCCTCGTGCTGCTCGCGATCATGGAACGCATCGGGGCGGAGGAGGTCGTCGTGAGCGAGCACGACATCCTCGACGGCATCGCGTGGTCGGTGTCCTAGGCCTCATTTGCTACTGATCGGTAGCCGACGGGTGAGCAGGTCGGATAACGTTTGAGCGCTGCCGGGGGCCCGTCCAGGGCCCTTCGGCGCACCCCCGCCGAGAAAGTTCGTGAAGTTCTTCACAAGGAATTCTGCCCCCAAGAGGGATCCAGGCGGTCCCATTGCGCCGTTCGGGGGTTCCAGCCGCCGGAGAACCTGCTCAGAAGGGCTTGTGTGCCGGTGTTCGGTGCACTCCGGAAGTGGGTGTTTCCGGGGGCTCTCAGGGGGGTGCAGCCCGCCGGAGAGGCAGCTCATGCGGCATTGACAACGGATCAAGGTGGCCGCCGGTTCCCGGTCGTGATCATGATCTGTGTCACGAGGGCCGCGGAGTCTAACACAGGCCCTCAAGGAGCTTGTGAAGGGGCGCACGAGCGACCCCCTAGGGCCGGGTGGATACTCGATGGCATGAGCACCACGGAGCGTCCCAGGATCCTCGTAGTAGGCGGTGGGTACGTAGGCCTGTACGCAGCTCGGCGCATCCAGAAGAAGATGCGCTACGGCGAGGCGACCGTCACGGTCGTCGACCCCCGGTCGTACATGACCTACCAGCCCTTCCTCCCCGAAGCCGCCGCCGGCAGCATCTCCCCTCGCCACGTCGTCGTCCCGCTGCGACGCGTGCTGCCGAAGGCGGAGGTCCTCACCGGCCGGGTCACCACCATCGACCAGGACCGCAAGGTCGCCACGATCGCCCCGCTGGTCGGCGAGGCGTACGAGCTGCCCTTCGACTACCTCGTCATCGCGCTCGGCGCCGTCTCCCGCACCTTCCCGATCCCCGGCCTCGCCGAACAGGGCATCGGCATGAAGGGCATCGAGGAGTCCATCGGCCTGCGCAACCACGTCCTCGAGCAGCTCGACAAGGCCGACTCCACGACCGACGAGGAGATCCGCCGCAAGGCGCTCACCTTCGTCTTCATCGGCGGCGGTTTCGCCGGCGCGGAGACCATCGGCGAGGTCGAGGACATGGCCCGGGACGCGGCCAAGTACTACAAGAACGTGTCCCGCGAGGACATGCGCTTCATCCTGGTCGACGCCGCCGACAAGATCCTCCCCGAGGTCGGCCCCAAGCTCGGCCAGTACGGCAAGGAGCACCTGGAGAGCCGCGGGGTCGAGGTCTACCTCTCCACCTCCATGGACTCCTGCGTCGACGGCCACGTGGTGCTGAAGAACGGCCTCGAGGTCGACTCCAACACCATCGTGTGGACCGCCGGCGTCAAGCCGAACCCGGCGCTCTCCCGCTACGGCCTGCCGCTCGGCCCGCGCGGCCACGTCGACTGCGAGCCCACGCTCCAGGTCAAGGGCACGGACTACATCTGGGCCGCCGGTGACAACGCCCAGGTTCCCGACCTCGTCGGCCGCAAGGCGGGCAACGAGAACGCCTGGTGCCCGCCGAACGCCCAGCACGCGCTGCGCCAGGCCAAGGTCCTCGGCGACAACGTGATCTCCGGCATGCGGGGCTTCCCGCAGAAGGAGTACAGCCACGCCAACAAGGGCGCGGTCGCGGGCCTCGGCCTGCACAAGGGCGTCGCGATGATCGTCATGGGCAAGATGAAGATCAAGCTCAAGGGCCGTCTCGCCTGGTACATGCACCGCGGCTACCACGGTCTGGCCATGCCGACCTGGAACCGCAAGATCCGCATCTTCGCCGACTGGACGCTCGGCATGTTCCTCAAGCGCGAGGTCGTCTCCCTCGGCGCCATGGAGAACCCCCGCGAGGAGTTCTACGAGGCCGCCAAGCCGGCGCCGGTCGCCGCCGCGAGCAAGACCGAGGAGAAGGCCAAGGCCTCCTGACCCTCATCGGTCGCTGAACACACCGAAGGACCTCCCGCCATCCGTGGTGCGGGAGGTCCTTCGGCGTTTCCCGGTCCCGCGCGTTGCTCGGAAAGGGTGTTTGCCCAGACATGACTTCATTGCGGGACTCCCCGGAGGGTATGGGGATGTTTACGTGGTGGAGGACATTCCGGGGTACGTCGTCACGGAGGTACGCGCCATGGCCGACGCCGCGTCGCGGCTCAAGAGCCTGCTCGAACAGTTGCTGGGAGTACCGCTCCCGGTGTCCATCCGGGCCTGGGACGGTTCGCAGGCCGGCCCGCCGGACGCACCGACCCTGGTGATCAGAAACCGCCGCGCCCTGCGCCGTCTGCTGTTCAAGCCCGGCGAACTGGGCTTGGCCCGCGCCTGGGTGGCCGGTGACCTGGAGATCGAGGGTGACCTGTACGCCACCCTGCGGGCCATGTCCGGCCTGGTCTGGGAGCGCGGGGAGGACGCCCGCACCCTCGCCCAGGCACTGCGCGACCCGGACTTCAGGTCCGCCGCCCGGGGGCTGTTCCGGCTCGCCGGGCCCCCGATCCCGCCCACGCCGCCCCGCGAGGAGGTGCGCAGGCCCGGCCACCTGCACACCAGACGCAGCGACAGACGCGCCATCAGCCACCACTACGACGTCGGCAACGACTTCTACGAGCTCGTGCTGGGCCCGTCCATGGTGTACTCCTGCGCCTACTGGGAGGAGGCCGGCACCCTCGAGTCGGCCCAGCGCGACAAGCTGGAACTGGTCTGCCGCAAGCTCGCCCTGACGCCCGGACAGCGGCTCCTGGACGTCGGCTGCGGCTGGGGCTCCATGGCGATCCACGCCGCCCGCGAGCACGGCGTGCGCGTCGTCGGCGTCACGCTCTCCCAGGAGCAGGCCGCCTACGCCCGCAAGCGGATCGCCGACGAGGGGCTCACCGACCGGGTGGAGATCAGGGTCCAGGACTACCGGGACGTCACGGACGGCCCGTACGACGCGATCTCCTCCATCGGCATGGCCGAACACGTAGGCGCCGAACGCTACCTGGAGTACGCCACCGCTCTGTACGCCCTGCTCAGGCCCGGCGGCCGCCTCCTGAACCACCAGATCGCCCGCCGCCCGCAGCGTGAGGAGTCCGCCTACCGGCTGAACGAGTTCATCGACGCCTACGTCTTCCCCGACGGCGAACTCGCCCCCCTCGGCACCACGGTCACCCAGCTGGAGCGGGCCGGTTTCGAGGTCCGGGACGTGGAGTCGATCCGCGAGCACTACGCCCGCACCCTGCGCCGGTGGGTCGCCAACCTGGAGGCCGGCTGGCCGCACGCGGTCCGGCTCACCAGCCCCGGCCGCGCCCGCGTCTGGCGCCTGTACATGGCCGCCTCCGCCCTCGCCTTCGAAACCAACCGCATCGGCGTCAACCAGGTCCTCGCGGTACGCACCCCCGAGTCGGGTGAGTCGGGGCTGCCGCTGCGGTCCCGTACCTGGAACTGAAACGCGCGGGGCCCCGCTCTCCTCCTGGAACTCGTGGGAGGAGTGCGGGGCCCCGGCGTCCGTACGGCTACTCCGCCTTGATGGCGGACAGCATGTTCAGCCGGGACGCCCGCCGGGCCGGCCACAGGGCCGCCAGGACGCCGACCGCGCCGGCCAGCAGCAGGAAGAGGGCGATCCGGGCCCACGGCACGACCAGTTCGTAGGTCTCCATCTTCGTGGCGAGCAACTGACCCGCCGCCCAGCCGAAGAACACGCCCAGACCGATACCGAGCACCGCGCCGAAGAGGGAGATGACCAAGGACTCCAGGCGGACCATCCGCTTGACGGCCTTGCGGTCCAGGCCGATCGCACGGAGCATGCCGATCTCCTGGGAGCGTTCGAAGACCGACATGGCCAGGGTGTTGACGACCCCGAGCACCGCCACGATCACGGCCATCGCCAGCAGGCCGTAGACCATGTTCAGCATCAGCGTGAACATCTTGGCGACGGAGTCGGACAGGTCCTGCTTGTCCTGCACCTGGATCGCCGGGTTGTTCCCGAGCGCCTTCTCCAGCCTGTCCTTGGTGGTGTCGGACGCGCCGCCCGCCGTCCTGACCATGACCCGCGCGTCGGCCGGGTCCGTCAGGTGCGGGCTGAGGGCCTTGTTGTCCAGCATGATGCCCTGGATCAAGTCGTTGGCCTCGTACACCCCGGCGACCGTCAGCTTCTGCTGCTTGCCGTCCTCGTAGTGGACGGTGAAGCCCGAACCGGCCGTCCAGTGGTGGTTCTTGGCCGTGTCGGCGTCGACGACCACCTGTGAGCCGCCCACCTTGAAGGAGCCGTTGTCGACCTTCAGATCGGTCAGCTCGGCGATGGCGGAGCCGTTGACACCGGTCAGGAGCTCGGACGTGCCGTCGATGCGGGAGTAGCCGTCGCGCATCGGGCTGCTGGCGGTGACGCCGTCGGCGGCGGAGAGCTTCTCGGCCACGTCGGGGGAGAGGGGGTTGCCGTTGGCCATCGACACCACGTAGTCCGCGCGGATCGCCGAGCTCGCCATCTTGTCGATCGACTTCTGCAGACTGCCCGCCATCACCGTCATCCCGGTGATCAGGGTCAGGCCGATCATCAGCGCGGAGGCCGTGGCGGCCGTGCGGCGCGGGTTGCGCACCGAGTTCTGCCGGGCCAGCTTGCCGGAGACCCCGAACACGCGCAGCACCGGCGCGGCGGCCGCGATAAGCGGACGGGAGAGCAGCGGTGTCAGGATGAACACGCCGATGATCAACAGGACGGCACCCAGACCCATCGGCCCCTGGGCCGCGTCGGCGTCCATCGTCGTGGCCGCGAGGACCACCGCGATGCCGGCCGCCGAGAACAGGGCACCGATCGTGTTGCGCAGCACCAGGGACTTGGTGGTGGCCTTCGCGTGGATCGCGCTCATCGCGGCAACCGGCGGGATCTTCGCGGCGCGGCGGCCGGGCAGCCAGGCGGCCAGCATGGTGATGACGACACCCACCGCCAGGGCGGTGACAACCGTGCCGGGCGTGATGACCAGCGGGCCGTCCGGGACGGTCGCGCCGAGCGAGCCCATCAGCGACCGCAGCCCGGCGCCGATGCCGATGCCGGCGACCAGCCCGGAAACACCGGCGACCGCACCCACCACGAACGCCTCGATCAGCACCGACCGGGTGACCTGGCGGCGGGAGGCGCCGACCGCGCGCATCAGGGCCAGCTCCTTGGTGCGCTGGGCGACCAGCATGGTGAAGGTGTTGGCGATGATGAACGTGCCGACGAAGAGCGCGATGCCCGCGAAGACCAGCAGGCTCTTCTTCATCCCGCTCATCTGCGCGGAGATCGCCTTCGCCTGGTGGTCGGCGAGTTCCTTCCCGGTGGTGGTCTCCACGAGCTTCTTCGACAGGGCCTGCTCCACGGAGTGCCGCAGCGCGGTCTGGCTGGTGCCCGGCTTCGCCTCGACGTCGATCTCGTCGTACGTGCCCGGCTTGCCGAACAGCTTCTGCGCGGTGGCCGTGTCGAACAATGCGAGACTGCCGCCGGCGGCGACGTTGCCGTCGTCGGTGGTGAAGATGCCGCTGACGGTCGGCTCGAGCACCGGGCCGTCGACCGAGATGCGCACCTTGTCGCCGACCTTGTAACCGGCCCGCTCGGCGGTCCTGGAGTCGATCAGCACCTCGTCCTTGCCGTTCGGCGCGTGGCCGTCGACCAGCGGGTACCGGGCGTCCTTGGTACCCCAGTAGTTGCCGCCCTCGGACTGCCAGCCACCGCCGATCAGCTTGCCGTCCTTGTCGGCGATGGCGGTGAAGCCGGTGACGACACCGGTCGCGGAGGCGGCCCCCGGCACCTTCGCGCTCTTGTCGAGCATCGTCTGCGTCAGTTTCACCGTCTTCCCGACGGTGTTGCCCTCGTCCTCCTGGTACTGGGCCGTGACGGCGACGTCGACCCGGTCGAAGCCCTTGGCGGAGCTCTTCTGGTAGGCCTGGGAGATGGTGCTGGTGAAGACCAGGGTCCCGGACACGAACGCCACGCCGAGCATGACGGCGAGCACGGTCATCAGGAGCCGGGCCTTGTGCGCGAGTACGTTGCGCAGGGCGGTGCGGAACATCAGCTGGTACGGCCCTTCGAGTCGAACTGCTTCATGCGGTCGAGCACGGACTCGGCCGTGGGCCCGTACACCTCGTCGACGATCCGGCCGTCGGCCAGGAACACCACCCGGTCCGCGTACGCCGCGGCCACCGGGTCGTGGGTGACCATCACCACGGTCTGCCCCAGCTCCCGCACGGAGTTGCGCAGGAAGCCCAGCACCTCGGCGCCCGAGCGGGAGTCGAGGTTTCCGGTGGGCTCGTCGCCGAAGATGATGTCCGGCTTGGAGGCCAGGGCGCGGGCGACGGCGACGCGCTGCTGCTGGCCGCCGGAGAGCTGGGACGGCCGGTGGCTCAGCCGCCCGGACAGGCCGACCATCTCGATCACGGTGTCCAGCCACTGCTTGTCCGGCTTACGGCCCGCGATGTCCATCGGGAGGGTGATGTTCTCCAGCGCCGTCAACGTGGGCAGCAGGTTGAACGCCTGGAAGATGAACCCGATCTTGTCCCGGCGCAGCTTGGTCAGCTGCTTGTCCTTCAGGGAGCCCAGCTCGGTGTCGCCGATCCGTACGGACCCGGAGGAGAAGGTGTCCAGCCCGGCCACGCAGTGCATCAGGGTGGACTTGCCGGACCCGGACGGGCCCATGATCGCGGTGAACTCGGCCTGCCGGAAGTCGACCGAGACCTGGTCCAGGGCGACCACCCGGGTCTCACCCTGACCGTAGATCTTCGACAGCTCCGAGGCGCGCGCGGCCACGGCGGTGGTCCGGTCGGCGGTGGGTGTGGTGGTCACGGAAACGTGCTCCTGTCGGGACGACGGCGTTCATCGGGGACGTGAACCATCGTCCCGGCCGCTGCGCGCCCCGGAGTCAGCCGCTGTTCCGGTTCCGGGGGCCGACTGCGGTCGGACCGGGCGGCGCCATGTCATACCTGGGGATGACGGCCGAACCCTGAAAGGCCCTCAGGGAGGTGGACAAGCTGTCGAGAACAGGTGGGGCCCCCTTGTTCGTACGGTGAAATTCCGTCATTCCACGTACGCGGGAACCCACCGCGCGTAACGCTATTGGCAAGTGCTGATGGCTAGTTCAGTGGGCTGATGCACCCTCAGACCTCAATAAAATAAGACAACATCGGTCCGACCTCCCGCTGTTCGGGGGATGCACCCCCGATAGGGTCGAACCTCGAAGCGGAGCCCATGGCCTGCCCGGATGGTGGAATGCAGACACGGCGAGCTTAAACCTCGCTGCCCCTCGCGGGCGTACCGGTTCAAGTCCGGTTCCGGGCACTTCGATCTGCAACAAGCGGGACGCCACCGCCCTGGGGGCACCCCCCGGGCTGCATGGCGCGTGGACCTGACGCCCAGTCACCGGCACTTGGTCATGACCACGACTTCGTTGCGCATGCCGATGACGATGTCGTCGCCGCATACGGCTATCGCATCGATGGGCAGAGGCAAGGCGATGGTCTCCACGAGCCGGTGGACTCCAAGATCCCAGTGGCGAACAGTCCTGTCGTGGCCGGCGGTGATGGCGTGGGGTCGGCCGTCGATGGTGGTGCAGGCGATGGCGTTGATGGTGCCGGTGTGGCCGGTGAGGGTGGCGCGTTGGGTGGCGTCGGTGAGGTCCCAGACGCGAGCGACTCTGTCGTGGCCGGCGGTGATGGCGTGGGGTCGGCCGTCGATGGTGGCGCAGGCCACTGCTTCGATCCAGCTTTTGTGGCCGATGAGGGTGGCGCGTTTTGTGGCGTCAATGAGGTCCCAGACGCAGGCGACTCGATCGTGGCCAGCGGTGATGGCGTGGGGACGATCATTGATGGTGGTGCAGGCGATGGCGTTGATGGTGTTGGTGTGGCCGGTGAGGGTGGCGCGTTGGGTGCCGTCGGTGAGGTCCCAGACACGAGCGACGTCGTCGGCGCCCGCGGTGATGGCGTGGGGTCGGCCGTCGATGGTGGTGCAGGCGATGGCGTTGATGGTGCCGGTGTGGCCGGTGAGGGTGGTCCGTTGTGTGGCGTCGGTGAGGTCCCAGACGCGAGCGACTCTGTCGTGGCCGGCGGTGATGGCGTGGGGTCGGCCGTCGATGGTGGCGCAGGCCACTGCTTCGATCCAGCTTTTGTGGCCGGTAAGGGTGGCGCGTTGGGTGGCGTCGGTGAGGTCCCAGACGCGAGCAACCTCGTCGCCGCCTACCGTGACGACGTATGGCCGGTTTTTCATGGGAGTCCAAGCGACCGCTTGGACCCAGTCGGTGTGGCCTGGGAGATTGGCGCGTGTTGTGCTATCCGTGAGGTCCCAGACGCGAGCGACTTCGTCGTCGCCGGCGGTGATGGCGTGGGGCCGTTCGTCGATGGTGGTGCACGCGATGGCATTGATGGCGTTGGTGTGACCGGTGAGGACGGCGCGTTGGGTGCCGTCGGTGAGGTCCCAGACGCGAGCGACTTCGTCGTCGCCGGCGGTGATGGCGTGGGGCCGTTCGTCGATGGTGGTGCAGGCGATGGCGTTGATGGTGTCGGTGTGGCCGGTGAGGGTGGCGCGTTGGGTGCCGTCTGTGAGGTCCCAGACGCGAGCGACCTGCTCGTGGCCGATGGTGATGGCGTGGGGTCGGCCGTCGATGGTGGTGCAGACGATGGCGTTGATCCAGTTGGTGTAGCCGGTGAGGACGGCGCGTTGGGTGCCGTCGGTGAGGTCCCAGACGCTAACGGCACTGTCGTAGTAAGCGGTGATGGCGTGGGGTCGGCCGTCGATGGTGGTGCAGGCAATCGCGCTGATCCAGCCGGTGAGGGTGGCGCGTTGGGTGCCGTCTGTGAGGTCCCAGACGCGAGCGACGTCGTCGGCGCCGGCGGTGATGGCGTGGGGTCGGCCTTCGATGGTGGTGCAGGCGATGGCGTTGATGGTGCTGGTGTGGCCGGTGAGGGTGGCGCGTTGGGTGCCGTCTGTGAGGTCCCAGACGCGAGCGACCTGCTCGTGGCCGATGGTGATGGCGTGGGGTCGGCCTTCGATGGTGGTGCAGGCGATGGCGTTGATACTGCTGGTGTGGCCGGTGAGAGTGGCGCGTTGGGTGCCGTCGGTGAGGTCCCAGACATGGATGACCTTGTCGTTGCCGGCGGTGACGGCATGGGGTCGGTCAGAAATCGTGGTGCAGGCGACAGCGTGCACTCCGTGGTGGCCGCTGAGGGCGCTGTGGAAGGCGGGATGCACCAGGGACCCCGTCGCCCAGCGAGGGCGCCAAGTGCGCCCCTGCGACAGTTCCCGGACCAGGTCCTTTTCCCCGTACCGGGCGGCGTCGACGGCGAGGATGTCTCGGCGCTGCTGTGGTCCGGCCGAGGAATGGACGTCTGCTGAGGCCCGATAGATGGCGCAGCGAAGACGGCACTCGTCGGAGGTGGTGGCGTGCAGTGCATGGAGCAGGTGCGCGGGCGTGGCGTGGACGAGGAACTCGACGTCGTGGAGGAGTTCATCGAGACAGCGGCCTGCCGCGGCGTGTGTGGCGAGATGGTCACGCAGATAGGGGTGAGCGGCGGGCCAGTCCCGGCGTCCGGTGATCGGATCGTGGGTAACCTGCGCCAGGAGGGCCGAAGTGATGGCCCGGTGCGCGGTGAGGTCGTCATCCCGTTCGCGCAGGTGCTCGGCCATGGTCTCGTGGAAGAGACGAAAGGCCGAGCCGGCCGGCGTCGAGGTCTCGACCACATAGGCCCCGGCGTGCTCGTGAAGCCAGTACAGGTCGTCCTGGGAGCAGGGTATGCCGGACAGGGCCTCGGCCACCGGTCCCCACAGGGTCGACCAGGGAAGCCCGACGCCCTGGGCGTAGGCCAGCGGACGCAGGAGCCGCTCCACCTTCGGCCGGTCGGGACCGAACCGAGCCAGGTAGGCGGCGAAGGCCTGTCCAGCGTCGCTGGGGAGTTCCTTCTCCCAGCCGGGGCGGGTGGTGTCGACTGTGATCTGGCCGTGTACCAGGGCTCGTGCTGTCATTCGTGTGACTAGGAACGACTTCTCCGCCCTGGACGCGATCCCTCGGGCGACCCTGTCCGCTTCGTCAGGGAGCCCCTTGTACGGGGAGCAGCTGGCCGGGTCCTGGGCGTCGAGGAGGAGCGCCCGGGCGTAGTCGACCACGTCCTGGTGGGTGATGTGCTCGGGCTCGTCCAGGTCCAGCGTCACCACCGCGCGGCCCACGGCCGGGATCAGCGGGCGGCGGGTGCCGACGATGAGGCGTACTGAGGGAAGCGTGCTCAACGGCTGCAGGAACTCACGGGCGATGCGGTTGCCCTCGGCCGTGTCACCTGCCGTGCCCGCTTCGTCGAGGGCGTCGATGACCACGACGACCGGCTGGGCGCGCTCACCCAGCGAGTCCAGGAGCTCCTCCTGGTCGCTGCCCTTGGGCAGAGCGAGCGCGGCGGCCAGATCGGCGGCCAGATCGTCGAGGACGGCACGCCGGGCGTGGAGCCGTACGACTGCCAGTCCCGCTGGTGGCAGGAGCCGCTCGGGAGAGTTGGCACGTGCCGGGTGGTCGGCGTCGCTGAGCATCAGGAAGCGGCCGAGCAGGGCCGACTTCCCCGATCCGGGGTCACCGGTGATCACGCGTGCCTTGCGGTCATGCTGTGGCGCAGCGAGCCACGACGCCAGAGCGGTGAGCGCGGTGGTTCGGCCCGTGAAGTAGTCGCCCCGATCGCTGGTGTGCTCCACGCCCCGGCCGCGCGCTTCGAAGTGGCCGCGGGTCTGCTTGCGCAGACGGGTCAGTGTGTCGACGTCCAGGTCGTCGGTCGGCAGGCCCGGGATGTGGGCTCGGTTGCGGAAGAACGGGGCGTGGCCGTCACTATCGATGGTGGAGTGGCGGGCATGTTGTGCGGGGTGCCGAGTCCGGAAGTACTCGTTGACGCGCTCCGTGATCTCCCGGACGCCCAGGTACTCCGGACGGGCTCCCGCCTGCGGCTGCTGCAGGACATGGGCCAGGGCATCCACGAAGGCGTTCTCGCGGGCCCGTTCCTTCCCCCGGGCCGCCGCCATCATCCAGCGCCCCGCCGCACCTCGCTGGGACGCCGCCAGTTCGGCGGCCAGTTTGGCGATGTCCTCGGTGCCCGCTCCGGCGTAGCAGGTGTCGAGGACGACCAGGAGATGGCCGACCGGACTTGTCATCAGCGGACGGCACAGGTCCTCGCTGGCCAACGCCGACGTGTAACGCCCTGCCTTGCTGCCCGCGCAGAGCAGGTAGTGCCGGTCGGCCGCCTTCACGCCGTGGCCGGCGAAATAGACCACCACCACGTCCTGCGGCCCCAGGTCCGCCTGCAGCGACCAGTCCTCGATGTGCTCCACCAGGTCCTTGCCGGGGTCGGCCGCCAGTTCGGGCAGAACCACGGTGTAGTCCATCGGCTCCAGCAGTTCCCTCACCCGTGCGACGTCCTGGGGCACGCCCGGCAGGTCATCGATCCCCGGGTCCGCGTACCTCCCGACGCCCACCGCGATCAGGAACCTGCGGCCTTGTGCTGCCATGTACTCAGCCCTCCAGACCGCGTGCGACGGCCCTGCCCGTGCTGGTCGCGGTCAGGTAGCGCAGCAGGTCGTGCATACGCATGCCGTTGCTGATCGAGACGTCCTGGACCCGGCCCCCGAATCGGGGCGCCAGATGGTCGGCAAGGGCCACGATGTCCCCGCGGTCGGCCACGTTCGTCCACCGCGCGACTGAGCCGGGCCAAGCGCCGGTCCCATCCGTGGGCCGGGGCTGCAGTCGGTCGAAGACCACGCTGCGCATGCCCAGCGGCGACCCCAGCGTGACGAAATCGGTGACCGGCCAGTCGGGATGGGCACACAGCGCTTCGTACGCCACCACGGAGCCGAGCGAGTGGGCCACCAGCACCCGGGTCTCGTCGGTGATCTCCTCGGCGATACGCGTCTGTGCCTCGCTCCTCAACTCCGGGTCGGTCATATAGCGACGTACCTGCTTCAGAGCGAAGATGAGAAGCCGGTCGGACACCTTGGCGAAGAACCGGGACGCGCTGAGGGCGTCGAGAGCGGCGCGTACCCGCTCGGAGAGCAGCAGCCGGGACGCACCGAAACCGACTGCCCCGCGGGTACCGGTCGCGTCAGGCCCGAGGATCTCCGGCTCGACTTGAGCGGCCTGCTCCCACCAGGCCTCGAGCAGCTCGGCTTCGAGGCCGTCCTCCACGTCCGTCTCGTCCCATGGAGGCAGGTCGAGGGAGCGGGTTCCTGCCTCGAAGTACAGGTTCCCGTAAAACGCGCACGCCACATCCTCCGGCCGCAGATGGGGCCCACCCGCGAGCCGCAGCCCGTCCCGGAGTGCGGGTCCGACCTCGAGTCCCATCGACTCGGGTCCGAGGAACTCCTGCCCGATGCCGTGGACGACGACCACGCGTGCCATGACTAAACACCCCCGTTGTGGCGACTCCAGTACGTTCCACACCGGTTTACCGCACAACGGGCAGCCGGTGCGGCTTAGTTGGCGTAATCCCTGGCTTGCTGAGTCGTCTCCCCCCGAGACGAGAACTCCGCGGGCCCCTGCAGAAGGATTCAGCCTTCGTAAACGGTCAGCACGGCGCCCCCCACCTCGATCCGCCGGCCCGCGCGCATGCCGTTGCGGCGGAGGGTTTCCAGGCAGGTGCGGAACAGGGCGAGTTCTTCCGTGTCCAGGATGGCGGCGGCCAGGTCCAGCAGGCCGTCGACCGCCTCCACGGTGAGTACCTCGGGCAGGTCTCCGGACAGCAGGACGACCGATTCACCGGCGGGTCCCCGGACCACTGCCGTGGTCGGTCCGCCATGCACGAACAACACATTCCCCCCTGAGAGCCCGTGGTCGTGCGGCTCTCGCGCGTCGGCAGGACGAGAGGCTGTCGGGCAGGACGAGAGACTAGCGGGGGTTCTCGGCGGTTTCGGGCGGTGTCGGATTCTTTAACCGACTTGGTGACAGAGCGACCGTTCGCGTTTCAGGGCGCGGCCGGGCCGGCCGGGGCCGCGGTCAGTTCTCCCGCGCGGAGCGGTCCAGCAGGGACTCCACCAGGGCGGCGACGTGGCGGCGGTCGTCCGAGGACAGCTTCTGCACACTCGCGATGAGCAGGTCCACCTCGGGGTCGGTGGCGGGAGCGGCCCCGGCGTCGGCGGCCGTGGCGGACGGGGCGCCGTAGACGTGGATGCCGCAGGCCTCGGCGGCGGCGCGCCGCACGGTGTCCAGGGGGAGCTCCAGCCCCTTGGCCAGGCCCTCCAGGGTGGCCGCCTGGGGCATGCGCACGACGCGGTCGGCGGTGGCCAGGTGGTGGACGGTGGAGCGGGGGATGCCGCCGCGGCGCGCCACGTCACCGTAGGACCAGCTCTTGCGGTCGAGGCGTTCCCGGATCAACTGCTGCAGTGCGTTGGCCACTGACGGTCACTTCCTGCTCGCCGCTCGGCTTGGGGCCTGGCTGTCCATGTCGGGGCCGATTCTACGGTCGGGGGCGGGTGCGGCCGAAAGGGTGATTACCCGAACGGGTTGCGCGGAGGGTCCTCGACCCCGTAGTGTCCAATCTCGTTGGACAGCACGTCCGACCACGTTGGACAGAGTCCGGGGGGAACCTGACTTCGTCCGACCGGAAATGTCTATCCCTGAGGGGGAATCGATCATGATGGACGCCCACGAGCTCGAGGCCGAGTCCGCGGAGCTGCTGCCGGGCCGCGAGGCCCTGGGTCGCCTGAAGTTCAGCTTCGGCAAGACCGTGAACGTCACCAAGCACGTCGCGAACATCCACGCCGCCAACCAGTCCGCCGCCGTGAACGACCACTCGCTGTGGTCCGCGGCCGACTCCGGTGCCGCGCAGGCCATCAACGTCGCCCAGTGACACGTACGCCCGGCTGAGCGGCTGGGCGGCTGAGTAGCTGAGCATCTGCAACACCGAAACACCTGAAACGTCGGAAACACCCGAAAGGACATCCATCATGAGCATGGACATGCACGAGCTCGACACCGAGTCCGCGGAGCTGCTGCCGGGCCGTGAGGCCCTGGGTCGCCTGAAGTTCAGCTTCGGCAAGACCGTGAACGTCACCAAGCACGTCGCGAACATCAACGCGCACAACGAGTCGGCCGCGCTCAACGACCACTCGGCGTGGTCGGCCGCCGAGTCCTCGGCCGCCCAGACGATCAACGTCACGCAGTAAGCGGCGGCGCCGCGACGACGGCCTGACGGGGGCGGACCGCGAGGTGGCGCGGTCCGCCCCCGTCAGCCGGATGGGGGGGAGCGGTGAGCACGTGGGGGGAGATCACGGATGACGGTGCTCGGAGACGGGACCGCGGCGCTTCACGACACAGGACCGGTCCCCGGCCCCGGCGGCTGGCCGGTGACCTACGAGCAGGTGGCGACGGGCAGCCTGCCGGTCGTCGAGCCGCCACCGCTGGTGCCGAGACTGAGCGCGGGGCTGCAACTGCACGGTGAGTACCAGGGATCGGGCTTCACCGACCCCAAGTACATCGCCCGTCGGGGGGACGGGCAGGTCGTGCAGTTGTCGCGGCTGCTGTACCTCGTCGCGTCGTCCGTGGACGGCGAGCGGGACGTCGAGGCCATCGCCCACCGGGTCAGCGCCCGGTACGGCAAGGAGGTCAGCGGTGACAACATCCGCTACCTGGTCGAGAAGAAGCTCGAGCCGCTCGGGCTGACGGTTCCCGAGGGCCAGGAGGACGACGAGGTCGAGGCTCCGCGCTCCGATCTGCTGCTCGCCCTCAAGGGGCACCGGGTCATCTTCAACGAGCGGCGCACCGCGAAGATCGCCCGGGCGCTGGCCTGGCTGCACCGGCCGGCCGCGGTCGCGTTCGTACTGCTGTCGGCCGTGGCCATGGACGTCTGGCTGTTCGGGTTCTTCGGGGCGATCGAGCCGGTCCTGGAGGTTCTCGACCAGCCGGTGCTGATCCTCGTCGTCTTCGTGCTCACCGTGGCCTCCCTCGTCTTCCACGAGTTCGGTCACGCGTCGGCCTGCAGATACGGCGGTGCCAGACCCGGCTGCATCGGCTGCGGGCTGTTCCTCATCTGGCCGTCGATGTACACCGACGTCACCGACGTCTACCGGATCGGGCGCGGCGGCCGGCTGCGCACCGACCTGGGCGGGGTGTACTTCAACATCGTCTTCATGCTGGCCATGGCGGGGCTGTACTTCGCCACCGGAGCGCAGTTCCTGCTGGCCACGGTCTATCTCGGGCACTTCGAGATCCTGGAGCAGTTGATGCCGGCCGTCCGGCTGGACGGCTACTACATCCTGGGCGACCTCGCCGGCGTGCCGGACCTGTACGGCAAGATCAAACCGATCCTGCTGAGCCTGGTCCCGGGAGCGAAGGGACGCGCGGCCCGCGAGGAGGTCGCCGGGCTGAAGAAGTCCGCCCGGACCATCGTGGCCACCTGGGTGCTGACGATGGTGCCGCTGATCGTCGGCGAACTCGGGTACGCCCTGTGGAACCTGCCCCGGATCGTCGCCACGATGACCCGGTCGCTGACCGAGCAGCTCCTCGGCACCGGGTCGGCCTTCGTGCACGGGCAGATCGTCGAGGGTCTGGTCGGGGTCATCGGCTGCGTGATGCTGCTGTGCCCCATGGCCGGAGTCGTCTACCTGTCGGTGAAGATGGGCGGCCGGATCCTGCGGGCGGCGAAACGCTCCACCGACGGCCGGCCGCGGCTGCGGGTGGTGCTGTGCGCGCTGGCCCTGGCCGGGCTGGCGGGGCTCAGCTACGCCTGGGTGTCCGGGGTGACGCCGCAGCCGCTGCCGAAGAAGCCGCCGATCGCGCCGATTCTGCAGCCGGGGGTCTCCACGCGGGATCCGGAGCCGCGGGAGGCGTCCACGCCGGACGACGGCACCTCGTACGCCCCGTCGGGCGGGGGCGCCTCGTCGCCGTCGGGGGTGGCGGGCACCGGATCGGCGCGGCCGGGGGCGGGTCCGTCGGCCTCGGCCTCGGCCTCGCAGAGCGCGTCCACGTCGGCTTCGGCCTCCGCCTCGGCGAAGCCGAGCCGGACGGCGCACTCGCCGAAGGCGGGGGCGCCGAGCGTCCCGCCCACCCGGGATCCCGTGCCGCCCACCACCTCCGGCGGGACCGGCGGCGGGCCGGCGGTCGATCCCACGCCCACCCCGTCCGAGAGCGTCCCGGCGACCCCGACGGACAGCCCCTCCGCACCACCGGTCTCCGACTCGCCCGCGCCGGCGACGTCCTGACGACCCGTTGAACGCCGGCGGCGGCAGTCACCTCGCCACTCCGGCCGGTCACGGCAGCCGACCGCCCACCTGCGGCGGCAGCCGCGAACCGTGCCCTCGTGAGGGCAGCCGCCGACAGCGCCCGCGGCAGCCGGGCGGCGTCGGTGGTGGCAGGCCACCGCCCACCTGCGGTGGCAGCCACCCTCGGTGTCCCGGCCGTGCCGGCCGCGAGCCGCAGGCCTGTCGCAGCCGCGAAGCTCGTGTTCGCGGCAGTCGCCGCCGGAGCCCGTGGCGGCCATGCGGGGGCCGGTGGTGGCCGGCCACCGCCCACCTGCGGTGGCCCCCACCCACCATGCCCCGGCCTCGGCAGCCGATCGCCCACCTGCGGCGGCAGCCATCCGTACGTGTCCGATCCATCGCTGGAGATCCCATGAACAGCCATCGAAAGCCACGCTCCACCACCAGCCACCTCACCCAGCGGGCCGTCCGCATAGGGCTCTTCGCCGCCGGTATCGCCGGTGTGGCGACCGCCGTGCCGGCCCAGGCCGCGACGGCCGCGCCGCAGACGCACATGGCCTTCGCCTCGGACCACGTGTTCAGCCACGCCGACCGGGCGCACCACACGCAGACGAAGGACTCCTTCACCATCCGCCAGTTCGGCAAGGTGGACGCCACCGCCGTGCGCAACCAGGCGAACGCGGTCTCGGCGGGCTGCTCGGCCGACGCCCACTGCCGTTCGGTGGCGCTGTCCTTCCAGATCGTCACGGTCGCCGGGGAGCACGCCAGGCTGAACGCCGTGAACCTCAGCGACGCGGCGAACAAGAAGTGCACGGGCTGTCAGACACTGGCCGGCGCCTACCAGTTCGTCGTCTCCACGCCGACCCCGCTCGCCCTGGACGACACCGCCCGCGGACAGCTCGCCGACATCCACCGCCGGCTGGACGAGCTGACGCGGTCCACGCTCCCGGCCGCCGAGCTCAAGTCGAAGGTCGACGGCCTCGCCGCTGAGGTCACCGGTGTCCTCCACGACGCGGTGGCACAGGCACCGAAGGGTGACACGCAGCCCGACGTGACCGTGCACCGCCACCTCGACGGCTGGCCCGGCCACTGACCCGAGCCGCCGTCGCCCCCCACCCTCCGCCGGGCCCGCGCGTTGTTCGCCGGCCCGGCGGACGGCTGTACGCGTACGGCCATTGACATCACCGCAGGCCGGGCGGAAACTCAAGCGAACAGTGAAGGAAGTTTCACCAGGCGAACGCAGACGGCGCGAGACCGCGCACCGACCGAAGGGAACGACCGATGCGCACCACCGTCGGCATCATCGGAGCAGGCCCCGCCGGGCTTCTTCTCGCGCGGCTGCTGCACACCGCGGGCATCGACGCGGTCGTCCTGGAGAGCCGTGACCGCGCGTACGTCGAGCACCGGCAGCGCGCCGGGATCCTGGAGCAGGGCACGGTGGACGTGCTGCGGTCGGCCGGCGCGGGGGAGCGCATGGACCGGGAGGGGCTGCGGCACGACGGGATCGAGCTGCGGTTCGCCAAGCGGCGCCACCGCGTGGACTTCCCGGCGCTCACCGGCGGCCGGTCCGTGACGGTCTACGCCCAGACCGAGGTCTGCAAGGACCTCATCGCCCTCCAGTTGAAGGAGGGCGGCCCGCTGTTGTTCGAGGCGGAGGCCCTGGCCGTCGAGGACGTGGACACCGACCGGCCCCGCGTCCCCTTCCGGCACGCGGGGCGTGAGGACGTGCTGGAGTGCGAGTACGTCGTCGGCTGCGACGGCTTCTGGGGGGTGTCCAGGAAGGCCGTTCCCGCCGCACTCTCCCAAGTCTTCGAACGCACGTACCCCTTCGGGTGGCTCGGCATCCTCGCCGACGTCGCCCCCTCGCACGACGAACTGGTCTACGCCCGCCACGACCGCGGCTTCGCCCTGCTGTCCATGCGCTCCCCGTCCGTCTCCCGCCTCTACCTGCAGGTGCCCGCCGGAACCGAGGCGGAGACCTGGGCCGACGGTGAGATCTGGGACGAACTGGAGCGCCGGTTCGAGACCGCCGACGACTGGCGGCTGGAGCGCGGGCCCATCACCCAGAAGTCGGTGACCCCGATGCGTTCCTTCGTCCACGAACCCATGCGGCACGGCCGTCTCTTCCTCGCCGGGGACGCCGCCCACATCGTGCCGCCGACCGGTGCGAAGGGACTGAATCTCGCCGTCGGTGACGTCGTCACCTTCGCGCGGGCGCTGACCCACCGGCGGGAGACCGGTTCGGCGGAGCTGCTCGACTTGTACTCCGAGACCTGTCTGCGCCGGGTGTGGCAGGCCGAGCGGTTCTCCTACGACATGACGACCCTGCTGCACCGCGCCCCCGACACCACGGTGTTCGAGGACCGCCTGCAGCTCGCCCGCCTGGAGCGGATCGCCTCCTCCCGGGCCGCGGAGACCGACCTGGCCGAGGCGTACACGGGGTTCGCGTTCGACTGACGGAGGCCGGCGGCCGGCGATCGACGGCCGATGACGGACGCCGTCATCCCTGTCCGGTTCCGGCCGTGTACCGGTTCGGTGAGGAATGGATCCCTCCGTGGCCGGGAATCACGCATCCGCGTAGCGTGTTGGCCAGCACGGGCAGGGAAAGATCCTCCTCAAGTACGAGGGGCATTCCTTTGCCAATCCATTACTCTTGAGCCAAGGCCACGAAGGGTGGCCATGGAGGAGTGAAATGAGGAGCAGTAACCCGGTCTTCTCGCGACGGGGGTTCAGCCGCGACAACGGCTACGCGGGCTTCAACACCGCGCCGCAGGCCGGGTACGCACAGGGCAACCCGTACGCGCAGGGCAACCCTTACGCGCAGAACCCCTACGCGACCAACCCGTACGCCCAGCAGGACCAGCAGCTCGGCGCTCCGCCGCAGGCACCGGTCGCCACCGGCCGGATGACGATGGACGACGTCGTCATGCGCTCGGCCATGACGCTCGGCACCGTCGCCGTCGGCGCGGTCCTCGCCTGGGCCCTGCTTCCCGTCTCGGCCGGCAGCTACGGCCTGGCGATCGGGTCCGCGCTGGTCGCGATGGTCCTGGCCCTCGTCCAGAGCTTCAAGCGCACCCCGGTGCCCGCGCTGATCCTGGGATACGCCGCCTTCGAGGGCGTGTTCCTCGGCGTGATCAGCGAGATGTACAACAGCCAGTGGAGCGGCGCCCCGTTCCAGGCGGTGCTCGGCACCATGGCGGTCTCGGCCGCCACCCTGCTGGTCTACAAGGCGGGCTGGATCCGCGTCACCGCCCGGTACGCCCGCATCGGTCTGGCCATCGCCATGGCGTTCGTGCTGGTCATGGCGGTCAACCTGCTGCTGGTCGCGTTCGGCGTCGCGAGCGACGGCGGTCTGCGCAGCTTCGGTCCGCTGGGCGCGGCCGTGGGCATCCTCGCGGTGATCATCGGCGCGTTCTTCCTGACCCTCGACTTCAAGCAGATCGAGGACGGCATCGCCTACGGCGCCCCGCGCCAGGAGGCCTGGCTGGCCGCGTTCGGCCTCACCATGACCCTGGTGTGGATCTACGTGGAGATGCTGCGGCTCGCGGCGATCTTCAGCAGCAACGACTAGCCACCGCCCGGCGGTAGCGGGACAACGGCTGCGAGAAGGGCCCCGGGTTTTCCCGGGGCCCTTCGCCGTCTCGCCGTCTGGGTACGGCGTGATGCGCGACTAGAGGAGTTTGCGCGCGGCCCTCCTCAGGTCGTACTCATGGACGATCGCCTTGGCGTGGCCGTACGCGAGGTTGTGCTCGTGCCGGAGCCAGCTGACCTTTTCCTCGAAGCGGAAGAGAGCGGGACCTTCTTCTACGGCGCGAAGCCAGTCGGATACTTCACGACCGGTGCAGTGGGGGATGCGGGCGAGCAGGTTGCGGTGGGTCTCCTCGGAGAACAGTTGGGACATCGGCGCCTCCGAACGCAAAGGGGATGTAAGCCGGTCCTTCAGGTCACCGTGCCCTAGCGTTGGCGTATTGGCAACAGTCCCGATGGGACGCGTTACGCTCACCGCGTGGTTGATACGACGCCCCTGACCCGTGCCGTGGAACATTTCGCCGACCGGTTGCGGGCGGCGCCGCAGTCCCGACTGCAACGAAGCGCTGCCGCCGAGGCACTGCAGTTGGCCAGGGACCTGGCGGTGCGGGCCCAGCGAATCGAGTGCCCCGATCTCGAGCCGAGGCAGATGCCGGACGCGGGGATGTTCGCGGCCGCCGACCAGATCACCGTCGCCGCACACGACTTGGCGCTCCTGCTGTCCAGTGACACCGAGGTCGAGGAGGCGGTGCGGCTGGTAGCCGAGGCGCAGAAGCGGGCGGGGGTCTGAGCGTCGCCCCTCTTGCCGCGATCGCCGCGAGGTTCGCCCCTTTCGCCGGGGCGCTCCGCTACTGGGACGCGATGACGCGGTCCGCCAGGATGTAGACGCTCTCCTCGCCGCACGCGAACGTCAGCGTGTAGGCGCCCGAGATGCCCGAGCCGCCCATCAGGTACGGCTTCTCACCCGCCCGCAGGGCCGCCGCCAGGCGCTCCGCCGTTTCGCGGTGGCCGGGGGTCATGCACAGGGTCGTGCCGTCGGCGAAGACGTAGACGTCGAGGGTGCCGAGGGGCCCCGGGCGCACGTCGGTGAGTTCGACGCGGGAATCGGCGAGCTGTTCGAGGATGGTGACCGTGCGCTCATGGTCGTTCACGGCGGGCGACTGCACGGGGACGAAGTCGGGGTGGGAGGGATGGCGGCGGCGGGCCGCGGCCAGCTCCGGGGACTCCCCGGCGAACTCGTCGGTGTCCACGCCGGGCTCCGCCACCGGCTCCAGGCCCGCGAAGTCGGACGGGCGGGGCAGGAACAGCTCGCTGTCGGGGAGACCGAGCAGGGTGGGCGCGTCCGGGGTCTCACGGGCCTCCTGCGCGGCCCAGAACGCCCGCGCCTCGGCCAGCTCGCGCTCCCGCTCCTCGGCGAGCGCAGCGGCCACGGCCGCGCGTATCTCGTCGGTGTCGGCCGCGGTGCGGGCGGCGGGCAGCAGGGCGCGCGTCGCGGCGGACCGGTTCTCGGCGAGCTGCTGGTGCAGGGCCGCGAGCTGCCGACGCAAGCCCAGCAGTGCGCGCAGGACGGCGACGCCCACGGCGCCGGTGGCGGCCGTGGTGACCAGCAGGGCGATCGGCATGGCGCTCACTGACGTACTCCCGGTTAAAAGTCGACCCCCGATTTCCTACATCAGCTTGAAGGGCGGACTAACCAGCTGTCAGTGCGTAACGTCACGAAACGGACAGTTCTCTGCCCGGGTTTTCCTGTGTTGGCCGCTCTGACCTGGCTGGATACCTCCTGCAGGAGATAGGTCACATCCTGGGGGAGATTGGATCACAAACCGGCCCGGCGTTCGAGGTTTTCTCGAACGCCGGGCCATTGGGTCACGTTGGGTCCCGCGGCGGTCACCGCGCGGCGCCCGCCGGGTCTCAGCTCAGGCGCTCGATGACCATCGCCATGCCCTGGCCGCCGCCGACGCACATCGTCTCGAGGCCGAACTGCTTGTCGTGCCACTGCAGCGAGTTGATGAGCGTGCCGGTGATCCGGGCGCCGGTCATGCCGAAGGGGTGGCCGACGGCGATGGCACCGCCGTTGACGTTCAGCTTGTCGAGGTCGATGCCGAGCTCGCGGTACGAGGGAATCACCTGGGCGGCGAAGGCCTCGTTGATCTCGACCAGGTCGATGTCGTCGATGGTCAGACCGGCCCGCTGGAGGGCCTGCTTGCTGGCCTCGACCGGGCCGAGGCCCATGATCTCGGGGGACAGGCCGGAGACACCGGTCGACACGATGCGGGCGAGCGGGGTCAGGCCCAGCTCGCGGGCCTTGGTGTCGGACATGATGACGAGCGCGGCGGCACCGTCGTTGAGCGGGCAGCAGTTGCCGGCGGTGACCAGGCCGTCCGGACGGAAGACCGGCTTGAGGCCCTGCACGCCCTCCAGGGTGACGCCGGCGCGCGGGCCGTCGTCCTTGCTGACCACGGTGCCGTCCGGCAGGGTCACCGGGGTGATCTCCCGCTCCCAGAAGCCGTTCTTGATGGCCTCCTCGGCGAGGTTCTGCGAGCGTACGCCGAACTCGTCCATCTCCTGACGGGTCACGCCCTTCCAGCGGGCGAGGTTCTCGGCGGTCTGGCCCATGGAGATGTAGGCGTCCGGCAGCAGACCGTCCTCGCGCGGGTCGTGCCAGGTGGTGCCCTCCTGCTCCGCGACGGCGGCGGTGCGGGCCTCGGCCTCGGCGAACAGCGGGTTGTGCGTGCCCGGCATGTCGGAGGTGCCGTTGGCGTAGCGGGAGACCATCTCCACACCGGCCGAGACGAAGACGTCGCCCTCACCGGCCTTGATGGCGTGCAGCGCCATGCGGCTGGTCTGGAGCGACGAGGAACAGTAGCGGGTGACCGTGCAGCCCGGCAGGTGGTCCATGCCCATCTGCACGGCCACGATCCGGCCGAGGTTGTGGCCCTGCTCGCCGCCCGGCAGACCGCAGCCGAGCATCAGGTCGTCGATGTCCTTCGGGTCCAGCTCGGGGACCTTTGCCAGCGCGGCCTGAATGATCGTGGCGGTCAGGTCGTCCGGGCGCAGGTCCTTGAGGGAGCCCTTGCCGGCGCGGCCGATCGGGGAGCGGGCGGTCGAGACGATGACTGCTTCGGGCATCACGGCTCCAGTTCAAAAGGCAGCGCGTAGCGCTCGCGGGCTACGGGGATCTGGTCGGCTCCCTCGGAAGTTACCCGTACGTATGGCTCAGGTCACGGGTAACCGGGTGTGACTCTGACCGCACTTTCTAAGCGCTTGCTTTGTCACGTCAGGCGGGTCGTCGGGGCCGGTTCGGAGCTCGGCTCCGGCTCGGCCACCCGCCGCCTCCTGCGGCGCTTGAGCAGGGCCCACGGCCCCCGGGGTCCGGTCGGCATCGCCGCGGTGACCTCCGTACCGGCCTCGTCCGCCGCCTCCGCCGCCGCGCGGGCCACCGGCAGGAAGCCCTCGCGCCGCGAGACGTCCGGGCGCTCCTCGTCCGCCGGCCACAGCCCCAGGGCGGCGCAGACGGTCGGCAGGACCGCCATCGCCGCCGTGGCGTAGCCCTCGGCGGAGGGATGGTAGTTGTCGGGGCCGAACAGCTCACGCGGGTTCGCGGCGAATTCGGGGCCCAGCAGGTCGCCCAGCGACACCGTGCGCCCGCCCTGCTCCACCACCCCGATCGTCTGGGCCGCCGCCAGCTGCCGGGAGGCGCGGCGGGCCAGCCAGCGCAGCGGCTGCTGCACCGGCTCGATGGTGCCCAGATCCGGGCAGGTCCCGACCACCACCTCGGCACCCGCCGTGCGCAGCCGGCGTACCGCGGCCGACAGGTGACGGACCGAGCGGGTCGGGGGCATCCGGTTCGTCACGTCGTTCGCCCCGACCATGATCACGCAGATGTCGGGCACGGCGGAGGGATCGGCGAGGACCAGGCCGACCTGGCGGTCCAGGTCGTCCGACCGGGCGCCGGTCTGGGCGACGTTGCGCAGCTCCACCGGGCGTTCCGCCACCGCCGCCAGCCCCGACGCCAGCAGCGCGCCCGGTGTCTGCCCCGAGCGGTGCACACCCTGGCCCGCGGCCGTGGAGTCGCCCAGCATGGCCAGCCGGAGGGGCGGTTCGCCGGGGGTCTCGTAGGAGCAGCCGTACACACCGTCGGCCACGGGCACCCGCCCGCGCACGCCGTTGCCCACGTGCCGCCTGGCCAGCCGGACCTCGGCCAGGATCACCCCCACGGTGGCCGCGCCGACCAGCCCGACCCCGCCGCCCCCGTATGCCGCGCCGGCCGCGATCCGCCGGGCAACTCTCGCCCTTGACATGCTCGTCATGCCTCGCCGCCACCTCCTCTTACCGTTCACCCACTCCTTGCCCCGTACGGCCCGTACTCCAATCTCAACGGTCAGTGAACGCCCACCGCGGCGCCGACGGGGGCCGTAGGCTGGCGGCACCAATCACGACCACCTTTTTTGCAAGCAACCGGAGACAACGGTGCGATTCCACGACTCGATGATCAGCCTCGTCGGCAACACCCCGCTGCTGAGGCTCAACAGTGTGACCAAGGGGATCCAGGCGACCGTCCTGGCCAAGGTTGAGTACTTCAACCCGGGTGGTTCCGTGAAGGACCGCATCGCCCTGCGCATGATCGAGGCCGCCGAGCAGAGCGGGGAGCTCAAGCCTGGCGGCACCATCGTCGAGCCGACCAGCGGCAACACCGGCGTGGGCCTGGCCATCGTGGCCCAGCAGAAGGGGTACAAGTGCATCTTCGTGTGCCCCGACAAGGTGAGCACCGACAAGATCAACGTGCTGCGGGCGTACGGCGCCGAGGTGGTCGTGTGCCCGACCGCCGTGGCCCCCGAGCACCCGGACTCGTACTACAACGTGTCCGACCGGCTGGTGCGTGAGACGCCCGGCGCCTGGAAGCCCGACCAGTACTCCAACCCCAACAACCCGCTGTCGCACTATCACTCGACCGGCCCCGAGCTGTGGGAGCAGACGGAGGGGAAGATCACCCACTTCGTCGCCGGTGTCGGCACCGGCGGCACCATCTCCGGCACCGGCCGCTACCTGAAGGACGCCAGCGACGGCAAGGTCCAGGTGATCGGCGCCGACCCCGAGGGCTCGGTCTACTCCGGCGGCTCCGGGCGGCCCTACCTCGTCGAGGGCGTCGGTGAGGACTTCTGGCCGACCGCCTACGACCGGACGGTCGCGGACGAGATCGTCGCCGTGTCCGACAAGGACTCCTTCCAGATGACCCGGCGGCTGGCCAAGGAGGAGGGCCTGCTGGTCGGCGGCTCCTGCGGCATGGCGGTGGTCGCGGCGCTGAAGGTCGCCGAGCGGCTCGGCCCGGACGACGTCGTCGTGGTCCTGCTCCCCGACAGCGGGCGCGGCTACCTCAGCAAGATCTTCAACGACGAGTGGATGGCCGACTACGGCTTCCTCGAGGACGAGGGCCCCAGCGCCCGCGTCGCCGACGTCCTGCAGGACAAGGCGGGCGGCATCATCCCGTCCCTGGTCCACATGCACCCGGACGAGACCGTCGGCCAGGCCATCGAGGTGCTGCGCGAGTACGGCGTCTCGCAGATGCCGGTGGTCAAGCCGGGCGCCGGTCACCCGGACGTGATGGCCGCCGAGGTCGTCGGCTCGGTCGTCGAACGCGAGCTGCTCGACGCGCTGTTCAGCAAGCGGGCCTCGCTGGAGGACCCGCTGGAGAAGCACATGTCGGCCCCGCTGCCCCAGGTCGGCTCCGGCGAGCCGGTCGCGGACCTGATGTCCGTGCTCGGTTCGGCGGACGCGGCGATCGTCCTCGTCGAGGGCAAGCCGACCGGCGTGGTCAGCCGGCAGGACCTGCTGGCCTTCCTCGCCAAGGGCGGGAAACACTAGGGCCTGTCCGGCGGATCATGCCGCAGGAGCGGGACCTGATCCGCCGGACAGGTCCTGGCGAACGGCCGGTGAACGGCAGGTAGCCGTGCGGTAGTTGCGGTCTCCTGTCCCAGCGGTGGACTTCGCGGAAGTGGTACGAGCGCGTCACGTGCGCGCAGCACCCGCTTAACACATGTACGGCACATTGGTGGGTGTCGGCAGGGCGGGAGCGGCTCCCCGCCCAGGCCGGCGCCCAGCGGCGCCAAGGACTACCGGAGCGGCTCCCGGACCTCCATGGACGCCACGGACGCGCAAGCCCGGCCCTGACCCGGCCCGCGTCCCTCGCGGGGACCGCCGTCGTCCCGCCCCCCGGTCACGGGGGTGCGGCGGTCCCCGCGCATGTGCTTCTCAGCAAGCGTGCGCGGATTCCCAACTGCCCAGCAGCGCGAGGCGTTCGGCCGTTTCCGAACCCGGCTCCGGTGTGTACACCACGATCGTCTGCTCCGGCTCCGACGGCACGGTCAGGGTCTCGTACGGGAGGGTGAGCACGCCCGCCACCGGATGCCGGATCCTCTTCACGCCGTACGCGCACTCCGCGACCTGGTGGTCGGCCCACAGTCGGCGGAAGTCCTCGCTCTTCAGGGACAGTTCGCCGACCAGGGCGCACAGCGCGGGGTCGTCGGCGTACGTCCCCGCGGCCAGCCGCAGATAGGCCACCGTCTGGGCGGCCACCGCGGACCACTCCGGGTAGAGGTCCCGGGCCGCGGGGTCGAGGAAGACCTGCCGGGGCATGTTCCGGTCGCCCGGGGCCATACGGCCGAAGCCGTTCACCGCGTCCCCGAGGGCGTTCCAGGCCAGTACGTCCATACGGCGGCCGAGGACGAAGGCCGGGCTGCGCTCCATGCCGTCCAGCAGCAGTTGCACGCCGGGGCGCACGCGGGGCGCGGGCGGGCGCTTGCTCTGCTTCTGCCGCGCGGGCCGCGCCACCGTGCGCAGGTACTCGTGCTCCGTCTCGTCCAGCCGGAGTACCCGGGCGACCGCGTCGAGCACCGCGTCGGAGACTCCCCCAGACTTCGTCCGGGAGGGGCCCCCAGGCCCCCGCCCCTGCTCCAGCCGGATGTAGTAGTCGACGCTCACCCCCGCGAGCTGCGCCACCTCCTCGCGGCGCAGGCCCGGGACGCGGCGCCTGCCGTGCGTGGCCAGCCCCACCTCCTCGGGCTGGATGCGGGCGCGGCGTGAGCGCAGGAAATCTCCGAGGTCCCCGTCCATGGGTTCGATCGTAGGGGAACGGCCGGCCCGGAACCTGGTACTGGCAGACCCAGGAAAAGCGCATCCCTGGGTACGGCCGCGACGACGGCGCAGGGTGGTGAGTGCCGCCGGGGAGACGCCCCGGCCGCGAACCCAGGGAGCCACCCATGTCGTACGAGAACCTTTCCGGTCGCACCGCCGTCGTCACCGGCGCCGCCAGCGGAATCGGCGAGGCCGTCGCCGTGCTGCTCGCGGCGCGGGGCGCGCGGGTTGCGCTGCTCGCCCGGCGCGGGGAGCGGCTGGAGGAGATCGCCGCCAAGATCAGGGCCGACGGCGGGCAGGCGCTCGCCGTCGTCGCCGACGTCACCGACGACGCGTCCGTGCGGGCCGCCAAGGAGCGGATCCAGAAGGCCTACGGGCCCGTCGACCTGGTCGTCAACAACGCCGGCGTCATGCTGCCGAACCCGGTCGACGACGGCCGTATCGACGAGTGGCAGCGGATGCTCGACACCAACGTGACCGGCGTGCTGCGGATGATCCGCGCGTTCACCGCCGACCTGGTGGGGGCCGCCGCCGAGGGCCGTACCGCGGACCTGGTGAACATCAGCTCCATCGGAGCCCACATCCCCTTCCCCACCTACGCGGTGTACGGGGCGACCAAGGCCGCCGTCACCTATCTCTCCCAGTCGCTGCGCACCGAGTTCGGGCCGCGTGACGTGCGCGTCACCAACATCGAGCCGGGGCTGACGCAGACCGAGCTCGCGACGCACGTGGACAGCGCGGAGCTGTCCGGACAGCTGGACGGCATGCTGGAGGCGATGGGCGCACTGACGTCCGAGGAGGTCGCGGACGTCATCGCCTACGCGACCAGCCGCCCCCGGCACGTGAACCTGCGGCAGATCATGGTGCTGCCGACCCGGCAGGCGTGAGGGGCCACCCTGTCATTCCTCCCAGTCGGAGCCCTGGGAGGAGGTGTGGCGCCGGTGGCCGAACAGGCCGGGGTTGGCGCGGGCCGCCTGGACCACGTTGACCCCCACGATGCCCGCCCAGGCGGCCAGCAGGCCGGGCAGGTGTGCGATGCCGCCGCCGATCGCGGACAGCGGAATCGCCAGCACCAGCGAGACGATGCCGAAGCCGAAGCGCTCGCCCCAGGAGTCGCCGTTCTTCGGCTCGCGGCTGCCCCGGGCGACCTGCAGCTGCTGCTCGGCCAGCTGCCGGCGCACGCGGCGCTCCACCGCGCCGTCGATGCGCTGGTCGACCTTCTCCAGGAACGACTCCACCAGCGCGGACTCGTACTCCTCACCCAGCTCCCTGCGCGCCTGCAGGGTGGCGTTGAGTTCCTTCTTCAGATCGGCGTCCCGCGCCTCCATAGCGGTCATGGGACCAAGCTAGGCAGCGGGGACGCCCGCCGCACTGGGGTTAGCCCCCCTGTTCCCGGACGGTCACTTGATGAGCCCGTGCTGCTTCGCGTAGGCGTTCGCCACGTCCTCCGGGTCCTTCTTGTCGTTGTCGACCTGGCTGTTGAGCTGGGTGAGCTGGGCGGTGGTGAGGGTGTTGCCGAGGCGGGCGAGGGCCTTGCGGACGACGGAGTCGGCCTTGCGGTCGGCGATGAGCGGGACGATGTGCTGGCTCGGGATCAGGTTCTTGGGGTCGGCCAGCACCACCCAGCCGTTGGCGGCGATGTCGGTGTCGGTGGTGAACAGGTTCGCCACGTCCACGTCGCCCTTCTTCAGGGCGCCCTTGACCAGCGGGCCGTCGGAGTCGAGGGACTTGAACTCCTTGAACTCCACGCCGTACACGTCCTTCAGCCCGACCGCGCCCACCCGGCGCTTCTTCACCTCGGGCGCGGCGCCGATGACCAGCTTGCCGTTCTGCTTCGCCAGGTCGGCGAGTGAGGCCAGGCCGTACTTCCGGGCGGTCGCCCGGGTGACGACGAAGCAGTCGGAGTCGGCCGCCTCCCCGTACGGCAGCACCTGGAGGCCGGCGGGCAGTGCCAGGGTGAGCGCGTTCTGCATGGTGCCCGGATCCGCCGAATCGTCCTTCGGGGCGAGGTAGTTGAGCAGGGCGCCCTGGTACTCGGGGAGCAGGTCGATGTCGCCGGCCTTGAGCGCGGGGATCACGATCTCGCGGGTGCCGAGGTTGGGGCGGACCTTCACCTTCACACCGGCCGCGGACAGGACGGCCGCGTAGAGGTAGCCGAGCACCTGGTTCTCGGTGAAGTTGGCGGTGCCGATGGTGATCCCGCCCTTGCTGGAGCCGCCGCCCGCGGTCGAACCGCTCTCCCCGTTCAGGGAGGTGATGCCGCCGGCGCAGGAGGAGAGGGCGGGGACGGAGGCCGCTGCGAAGAGGCCGCCGAGGAGAGTACGTCGGTTCATCGAGGGGCCCCTAGGCAGTGCGGTGTCGGAAGAGGAAGCGCTGGAGGGTGCTCAGCAGCAGGTCGAGTACGACGGCGACGACCGCGACCAGCACCGCGCCGCCCAGCACCTGGACGAGGTCGCGCTGGGCGAGTCCGTCGAAGACGTAGCGGCCGAGGCCGCCGAAGGAGACGTACGCGGCGATGGTGGCCGTGGCGACGACCTGGATGAGCGCGAGCCGCAGGCCGGTCATGATCAGGGGGAGGGCCAGCGGCAGCTCCACCTGGAACAGCACCTGGTGGCCGCGCATGCCCTGGCCGCGCGCGGCGTCGCGGACGTCCGGGTCCACGGCCGTCATCCCGGCGTAGGTGTTGGTGACGATCGCGGGGACGGCCAGGGCGACCAGCGCGACGTACACCGGCAGCATCGACAGCCCGCCGGCCAGGAAGACCAGCACCACCAGGCCGACGGTCGGCAGGGCGCGGCCGAAGGACGCCAGGTTGATGGCGATGAACGCGCCCTTGCCGGTGTGGCCGATCAGCAGGCCGAGGGGCAGGCCGATCGCGGCGGCGATGGCGGTGGCGAGGAGCGAGTACTGGAGGTGCTCGGCGAGGCGGTGGGCGATGCCGTCCGGGCCGGCCCACTGGGAGCCGCTGGTCAGCCACTCGGCGAGGTTCTTGAACAGCTCGTACATCTCAGGCCCGCCTCCTGCGCCACGGGGTCAGCACGTACTGGAGGGCCACCAGCAGCGCGTCCGCGACCACCGCGAGCAGGATGGTGAGGACCACGCCCACGATCACCGGGGTCGGGAAGTCGCGCTGGAAGCCGTCGGTGAACAGTTGGCCGAGGCCGCCGTCGCCGATGTAGGTCGCGACGGACACCAGGGAGATGGACATGACGGTGGCGATGCGGACGCCCGCCATGATCACGGGGAGCGCGAGGGGGAGCTCCACGGTGAGGAGGGTGCGCAGCGGGCGCGTGCCCATCGCCTTCGCGGCCTCCTTCGTCTTCGCGGGGACCGATTCGAGGCCCTCGACCGTGTTCCTGAGCAGGACGACCAGGGTGTAGACGGTCAGGCCGATCACGGTCGTGGTGCGGGTCAGGCCGCTGACGGGCAGCAGGAGTACGAAGATCGCGATCGAGGGGATCGTGAACAGGATGTTCGAGACGCCGAGCAGGAAGCCGCGCAGGGGGCGGACCCGGTGGGCGATCACCGCGAGGGGCAGGGAGATCAGCAGGCCGAAGAACACGGCGGTCAGGGCGGCCTGGAGGTGGGAGAGGGTGAGGCTGGTGAGGTCGTCGGTGTGGTCGCCTATCCACGACCAGTCGACGGTCACGCGGCCACGCCCACTTCGGTGTGGGCCCGTCCCGCGTGCTCGTGGATGTCGTCGCGGGACGTGACGCCGGTGAGCGTGCCGGTCGCGTCGACGCGGGCGATCAGGCCGGTGGGGGAGGAGACCGACTCGTTGAGCGCGGAGAGCAGGGAGTCGGTGTCCCGCAGCGGCCGTACGGGAAGCTCGGCGCCATGTGTCGAACGCCAGTGCGTTGGCTTGCGCGTCTCGTCCAGGACGAGCGACCAGGTGCCGCCCTCGGGCGCCGGGCCCTGCGGGACATCGGCGAGGGACTTGAGGGACAGCAGCTTCAGGCCGCGCTCGGCGCCGAGGAAGTCGGCCACGAAGTCGTCGGCGGGGCGGGCGAGCAGTTCGGCGGGCGGGGCGCACTGGACCAGGTGGCCGCCGGTGCGGAAGATCGCGATGCGGTCGCCCAGCCGTACGGCCTCGTCGATGTCGTGGGTGACGAAGACGATGGTCTTGCTCAGCTCCGTCTGCAGACGCAGGAGCTCGTCCTGGAGCTGGGTGCGCACCACCGGGTCGACGGCGCCGAAGGGTTCGTCCATGAGCAGTACGGGCGGGTCGGCGGCCAGGGCGCGAGCGACGCCGACCCGCTGCTGCTGGCCGCCCGAGAGCTGGTGCGGGTAGCGCTTCCCGGCGTCGGCGGCGAGACCGACGGTCTGAAGGAGTTCGGCCGCCCGGGCGCGGGCCTTCCTGCGGTTCCAGCCGAGCAGGAGCGGGACGGTGGCGACGTTGTCGAGCACCGTGCGGTGCGGGAAGAGGCCCGCCTGCTGGATGACGTAGCCGATGGAGCGGCGCAGTTCGGCGGCGTCCTGTTCGGTGACGTCCCGGCCGCCGACCCGGATGGTGCCGGAGGTCGGCTCCACCATTCGGTTGATCATCCGCAGGGTGGTCGTCTTGCCGCAACCGGAAGATCCCACCAGGACGGTCACTCCGCCCTCCGGCATCTCCAGGGTGAGGTCGTGGACCGCTGTAGTGCCGTTGGGGAAGCGCTTGTGGACCGCGTCGAACTGGATCATGAGATGTCCCTTGCCCGGCTGTATAACGTCATGCAGAGTTCTTGGTGTCTGAATAGGTTGTCAATGCTCCGGCGTTAATCCGGCGTAACGATGACCGGCAGGCAAGATGGAATGTCCGGCTGGAGGGGATTTGGGCTTTATGTCGTCTCGAATCGTGGACTTGCCGGGAGTCGAGACCTCCGGGCATCGCGGACTCGTCGTCCTCGACGGGGTCGGTCTCGGCGTGCTGGACGTCGTACGGCTCGCCGACGGCGCGGCGCGGCCGGTGCCCGGCACCGACGCGATGAAGCGGGCGGCGGAGTCCTGGGACGCGGCCCGGAGGATCGCCGCGACCGGGCGGGTCTACGGCCGCTCCACCGGCGTGGGCGCCAACCGGAACGAGGACGTGCCCACCGAGGCCGCCGCCGGACACGGCCTGCGCCTGCTGCGCAGTCACGCCGGCGCCATCGGCGCGGAACTGCCGGCCCGTCAGATACGGGCGATGCTCGCCGTCCGCGCCAACCAGCTCCTGGCCGGGGGCGCCGGCCTGCGCCCCAGCGTCGTCACCGCCCTGTGCGAGGCCCTGGAGGCGGGCGCGTACCCGGTCGTCAACGAGTTCGGCTCCGTCGGCACCGGTGACATCGCGGCCCTGGCGCAGGTCGGGCTGGCGCTGGCGGGCGAGCATCCCTGGCGGGGGCCGGACGGGCCGGCGGCACCGCCCGCCGTCCGCGCGCCCGAGCCGCAGCCCCTCGACAACAACGACGCCCTGGCCCTGATCAGCAGC
Organism: Streptomyces sp. NPDC001843; assembly: GCF_042891955.1. Lineage (NCBI taxonomy): Bacteria > Bacillati > Actinomycetota > Actinomycetes > Kitasatosporales > Streptomycetaceae > Streptomyces > Streptomyces sp. NPDC001843. The sequence continues at coordinate 309,851 of NZ_JBIATQ010000009.1, forward strand.
AACGCCCTCACCCTCGGCCAGTCCGCCCTCGCCCTGCACGAGCTGCGCGGCCTCATCGCCGCCACCCAGGTCGTCGCGGCCCTCTCCCTGGTGGCCGTGGACGGCTCGCACGAGGCCTACGCCGCTCCCGTGCACGCGGCCCGCCCGCACCGGGGCAGCGCGGAGGTGGCGCGCCGGATGCGGGAGCTGATCGGCGCCGCCGACCGGCCCACGCCGCCGCTCGGCCGTATCCAGGACCCCTACGGCTTCCGCTGCCTGCCCCAGATCCACGGCCCCGCGCACGACGCGGCGGACCTGCTGGAGGAGGTGCTCACGACGGAGATCAACGCGGCCGCCGAGAACCCCCTCATCTGCCCCGAGGACATGGCCGCCTACCACCACGGCGGCTTCTACCAGGCCCGACTGGCCCTGGCACTGGACCACTTCAGGCTGGCGGTCACCCAGGTGGCCCGGCTGTCCACGTCCCGGCTGTCCACCCTCAACGAGCCCGCCTACACCCGGCTGCGCCCCTTCCTCGCCGACCAGGAGGCCGCCTCCTCCGGAGTGATGATCCTGGAGTACTCCGCCGCGGCCGCCCTCGGCGACCTGCGGGCGTTCTCGGCTCCCGCGTCGCTCGGGCACGCTGTACTCTCCCGGGGCGTCGAGGAACAGGCCAGCTTCGCCTCGCTCGCCGCCCGGCAGACGCTGCGCGCCTGCGGTGCGTACCGTCTGGTGGTCGGCTGCGAACTCGTCGCCGCCGTCCGCGCGCTGCGCCAGCGCGGCATCAGGCCGGACCCGGACCTCCCGGCCGGACACGCGCTGGCACTGGCCGAGTCGGTACTCGACGACGACCAGGCCGACCGGCCGCTCACGGACGACGTGACGGCCGCGGCCGCACTGCTCGACCGGTTCACGGACATCTGGAGGGGGAGCACGTCATGAACGTGACCGACAGTCCTGCCGCCCGCTTGCAGGCGCTCTTCGAGGGGCACCGGCTGACACCGACCCAGCGGCGCATCGCGCACAGCATGGTGCGGCGCGCCGCCGACGTGCCGTTCCTGTCCAGCGTGGAGCTGGCCGAGCTGGCCGGGGTCAGCCAGCCCTCCGTGACCCGGTTCGCGGTGGCCCTCGGTTTCGACGGCTACCCGGCGCTGCGCAAGCACCTGCGCGAGGTCGTGCCCGCCGAGCCCGCGGCCGGCGCGGCGTCGTACAACGAGTACCAGCAGGCCGTGGAAGCCGAGATCGAGAACCTCAGGCACCTCGCGGAGCTGCTGGGCGACCCGCGGCCGGTGCACAACGCCGGACGGATCCTCGCCGCCTCCCGCCCGCTGCCGGTCCTCGGGCTGCGGGCCGCCGCCTCCCAGGCGTACGGCTTCGCCTACTTCGCCGCCAAGGTCCACCCGGACGTCCGGCTGCTCAACGAGGGCGGCACGATGCTCCACGACCGCATCGACGCGGCAGTCCGGGCCGGCGCCACCGCCCTGCTGTGCTTCGCGTTGCCCCGGCATCCGCGCGAGGTCGTCGACACCCTCGCCTACGCCCAGGAGGCGGGCCTGACCGTGGTCTCCGTCGCCGACTCGGCGTTCGCGCCGGTCGCCAAGGCCTCCGACCTGCTGCTGCCGGCCGCCGTCGGCACCGGGCTCGCCTTCGACACCGCGTGCGCGCCCATGCTGCTGGGGCGGGTGCTGCTGGAGGCCATGTGCGACGACCTGCCGGACGCGCAGGCCCGGCTGGAGGAGTTCGACGCGAAGGCGGCGTCGCGGGGCCTGTTCGTCGAGTGACCGGCCCGGTTCGCCCTGCGCGCTCTTAAGACTCGTCTCACCTTGTCCCGTTAACGTTCCTGCGCACAGGCGCTGCGGACCACGAGACGGGAGGCTGAGGTGGCGCGCGGAGGACAGGGGCTGGCAAGGGTCGCCGTCGTCGTACGGGCGGGGGCGGCCCCGCTGTGGTGGGTCGGGGTGTTCGCGGCGGGCATCGGGGTGCTGCCGCCCGGCGTGACCGGGCGCCGGATCGGTGTCCTCGCCGGGGCCGCGCTGTTCCTCGTCACCGCCGTCGTGGTGGCCCTCGCGCGCCGTCGGCGGTACGCGGACCTCGCCCGCGGGGCGGCCCGCGCGGGCAAGCACGACGTGCTCCAGGACCGCGCGGTGACGGTGCGCAACTGGCGCCGGGGCAACCGCTGGTGGCTGCTGGCGGCCTACGCCGCCGCGCTGGGCAGCTCCTTCGCGGTGCCCGCGGCCGGCGGAATGCTGCTGGCCGGGGCCGGCACCGGGCTGCGGCTGAAGGCGGCCTGGCTGGGCCGGCGGGAGCGGTCCCTGGACACGCTGCTGTGGGTGCGCGTCGACTGGCTCGACAAGCGCGGCGGAAGCCCCGCCGGCAAGGCCGTCAGGGCCTACCGCGGTACGGGCATCGCCGCGGGCGACGCGGCCCCGGGCGGGGCGCGCCGCCGCGACGCGGCCCTCGTGTGAGCCGAGCTCAGACCTCCAGGTCCTCCTCGATCTTCTTCAGCTGGTGCCGGGCCATCGCCAGGTTGGCCCGGCTGGAGTCGAGGACCAGGTAGAGGAACAGACCGTTGCCGCCGCGGCCCTTGAGCAGCCGGATCAGGTGGTACGCGTTCGACAGGGTGATCAGGATGTCCTCGATCTCGCCCTTCAGGCCGAGGTGCTCCATGGTGCGCATCTTGGCCCGGATGACGTCGGTGTTGCCGGCGGCGGCCACGTTCAGGTCGAAGCTCTTGCTGCCGCCCAGCGTGCCCAGCGCCATCCCGCTGGTGTAGTCGACGAGCGCGACGCCGGTGGCTCCCTCGATGGAGGCGAGGCATTCCTTCAGTGCGGTCTCGGTGTTCGCCATGGTTCCTGTTGTCCTTTCAACTTTCGGTTGCGGTGCGCGCGTCGGTGGCCGCGGCGCGTGGCGTGCGAGTGGGTCTGGGTGGTAGTGCGGTGGTGCTCCGGCCGGACGACCGGGCGCGCGGGGCGGGCTGGGCCGCCTGTGCGGTCTGTGCTGTCCGCGTCTGCGTCGTCTGGGCGGCTTGGGCGGCCGCCTCCGCCGCGTCGACCAGCTCACCGATCCGGGCGCCGGCGCGGCGGCCCTCCAGATGCAGCCGGCCGACGTTGACACGGTCCTGGGCGAGCAGGGTCAGGACCGCGGTGCGGCCTGCCGCGTAGGTGGCGACGTAGCCGTGCTCGCCGCGGACCAGCAGCTCACGGAAGCCGCCCTGCCCGGTGGCGTCCGCGACCCGTACGGCGACGCCCAGCGCGGCCGCGGTGAGTGCCGCCAGCCCCTCCGGATCGACGCCGGGAGTGTCGTGGGCGACCACCAGGCCGTCGACGCCGGCGGCAAGGGCGCCGGTGAGCTGGGGGACGCGGCTGCGCAGTCGTCGTAGTTCGTCCAGGATCACGTGGATCTCCGGCTCGGCCGCCATCAGATGTCTCCTCTCGGCGGGGCGGTGCCGTTCAAAGGGCCTCCAGCGCATCCCTGAGCCTCTTCAGCAGCGCGATGTCGGGGTCGGTCACCGGGGTCGGGGGCGGCGGCAGAGCCGGCGGGGCGGGCACCGCCGGGTCCGGTGCCACCAGGCCGGCCGCCGCCATGCGTCGTACGTCCATCAGCGTGTGGAAGGCGGGCCGGCCGAGCTCCAGCGCGATGCCCGCCGCCGTACGGACCCCGTCCACCCGGGCCAGGACCGCTCGCTGGCGGGGGGTGACCTGCGGGGCGGAGAGCGGGGCGGTCCGGATCAGCGGCGCGCTGTCGGTCGCCGGCTCCGGCCAGACGCGGTGCAGCAGCAGGCGGCGGCGCAGGGTCTCCCGCTCCAGCACGGTGACCGGGACGGGGTGCGGGGTGGCCGGGGCGGTCACGGGCCCGTACCGGAAGTGGCCGGGGGTGCTGCTCGGGGCCAGGGCGAAGTACCCGGCGTCGAACACCGCGCCGAGGTGGCACAGCTCCAGGGCGCCCGCCGTCAGCTGTCCGGCGCCGAGCAGCAGACGGGCGGCGCCGGGCGCGTCGCCGGCCCGTTCCGCGGCCTGCCGCCAGGTGGCCGGCGCCAGTGTGCCGTGGGCCGTGAGGAGCAGGCCGAGACCCGGGGCGAGGGGGCTCTCGGCATGCACCACCCGGCCCTCGGCGAGATGCAGGGTGCCGTGCTCGCGGACGAGGACACCGGTGGCCCGCTCCTCCGCGAGCCGGGTCAGCATCGGCGAGAGGGCGGCGCGGTCCCACTCCCGTTCGGCTGCTCTGTCCCGCACGGGCAGGGGCGGCGGCGTAGGCGTTCTGACCATGGTCATCCCAGCACCAGCCCGGCAGCCATCTCGCCGAGCCTTATTCGGGCGAGGGCGAGGTTGCCGTCCTCGCGGGTCAGCCACAGGTGCAGCAGCACGGTGCTGTCGAACGACGTGTCCACGAACCGCAGCAGGTGGTAGCTGTCCCGGTTGCTGATGATCAGGTCCTCGACCGGTGGATGCTCGTCCCCGGCGTCCCCGGCGGCGGCGAACGCCCCGTGCTCCGCCGCCAGCCGGGCCAGTTCCGCCGCCTCGGCCGCGGTGGTCTCGTGGTCACCGCCGGGGGAGTCCCCGACCGTGCCCAGCGCCAGCCCGCTCGTCCAGTCCACCAGCGCCGCCCCCCGGGCACCGGGCAGGCGCATCGCTTCCAGCAAGCACTCGTCGATTCCGGGCACCGTAGGGCTCCCCTCCCGCCTGGGACTCCGGCTGAGTGACGCAGACACTACGCAACGTGTGCGTGGCAGGTGAGCCTTCTGGCATTTTCCAGTGGAACATGCTTCCGGGGGACTAGTGTGGGTCAACTTGCCCTGATGTCATCCCACTTGATCGAGTGAACGTGGGGGTGCGTCAACGGCGTGGGGACGCCCCGAGGGTGGTGAGGGCGGTGACGTGCGCCCCTCCGGATTCGGACACGATCTCCTCGACCGTCTGCGGTTCGCGCACCGTCACGAACGCAACGCCTCCCGCCCCGTCCGGAGCGAAGCCGTAAATGCCGGGCCGGAAAAGGGAGTTGTAGGCGTAGTGGGAGGCGAAGCAGTAGGCGCCGGTGTCCAGTGCCGCCGCGTGGTCGCCCTGCTCCAGCAGCGGCAGGGCGCGCGCCTGCGCGAGCAGGTCGCCCGAGAAGCAGGCCGGCCCGGCGATGTCCTGGACCACCTCGGGCCCCGTCTTCGGCCGTCCCTCCGCGTCGTAGGCGGCGATCCTGAGCGGCCACGCGCCCGGCACGTACACCGTCCGCGCCGCCACCTGCACGCCCGCGTGGGTCACCGCCACCCGCCGCCCGCCCGCGCTCTTGGCGTACTCCACCCGGGCGAGGGTCGTCCCGTGCTTGGCCAGCAGCGACCGCCCGAACTCCGTGACCAGCCCGTACCGCCCGTCGAACAGCCCAGGGACCTCCTCGCGCAGCAGCCGGGCGTACTGGGCGTACGTCGGTGTCGTCGCGTCGGAGTAGAAGTTCACCGGCAGGCCGCCGCCGATGTCGAGCGTGTCGACCTGCCGCCGTCCCGCGCGCGCGTTGATCTCCTCGGCGAGCCCGTAGGTCTCCGCCGCTCCGCGTGCCATCAGCGACAGCGGGATGCCCTGCGAGCCGGTGTGTGCGTGCAGCCGGGTCAGCCACGGCCGGTCCAGGTACGCCCGCACGACCCACTCCCGGGCCCCCTCGTCGCGCAGCGCCACCCCGAACTTCGAGGTCTCCGTCGCCGTCGAGGTCGCCTCGATCGTGCCCCCGCCGATCTGCGGATTGACCCGGAGCCCGAGCGGGGCAGGGCTGGGCGCGGCGCGCACCGCGGCGTCGATGCGGGCCAGCTCCTGAGGGTTGTCCGCGTTGACGGCGATCCCGAGCAGCAGCGCCTCCCGCAGCTCCTGCGGTGTCTTGGCGGGCGAGTCAAGCACGATCCGGTCCGGCGGAACCCCGGCCGCCCGCGCCAGGGCCAGCTCGCCCGGGCTGGCCACCTCCGCGCCGATCCCCGCCTCGTGCAGCAGCCGCAGCACGGGCACCAGCGGGGTCGCCTTCACCGCGAAGGCGTGCAGCACCGGCGCCCCCGGCGCCGACACCGCCTCGAACGCGGCGCGCAGCTCGGCCGCCGACTCCCGGATGCCGGTCACGTCCAGCAGTCCCACGACGCCGTGGCCGAGCAGCCCCTGCCGCACGGCGGCCCGCACCGCCTCGTCACGCCGGGCGGCGCGGCCTTCCCCTGTTGCGTCGATGCCCTGCTGCACGGTTTTCCCCGCCTTCGTCGGTGTACGTACCTGTTCCTCCGGTACTTCAGCCATACACCCGTGCGGCGCCGGCTTGGCGCCCCGATGTATTGACTAGCTCTATTCAGGTCGACATGATTTGAATAGACGCAGTAACAGGAGGAGGCAGACGATGTCGGGACCCCGCCCCGTACGAGCCCCGCGCGGTACGGAACTGAGCACCCTGGGCTGGCAGCAGGAGGCCGCCCTGCGGATGCTGCAGAACAACCTCGACCCGGAGGTCGCCGAACACCCCGACAAGCTCGTCGTCTACGGCGGCACCGGCAAGGCGGCCCGTGACTGGCGCTCCTTCGACGCGATGGTGCGGACGCTGAAGGGGCTGAAGCAGGACGAGACCATGCTCGTCCAGTCCGGCCGCCCGGTCGGCGTCATGCAGACCCACGAGTGGGCCCCGCGCGTCCTCATCGCCAACTCCAACCTCGTCGGCGACTGGGCCAACTGGGAGGAGTTCCGCCGTCTGGAGGCCCTCGGACTGACCATGTACGGCCAGATGACCGCCGGCTCCTGGATCTACATCGGCACCCAGGGCATCCTCCAGGGCACCTACGAGACCTTCGCCGCCGTCGCCGCGAAGAAGTTCGGCGGCACCCTCGCCGGGACCATCACCCTCACCGCCGGCCTCGGCGGCATGGGCGGCGCCCAGCCCCTCGCGGTCACCATGAACGACGGCGTGGCGATCTGCATCGACTGCGACCCGCGCGCCATCGAACGTCGCATCGAGCACCGCTACCTCGACGTCAAGGCCGACAGCCTCGACCACGCGCTGCAGCTCGCCACCGAGGCCCGCGACGCCCGCCGCCCGCTGTCCATCGGCGTCCTCGGCAACGCGGCCGAACTGGTCCCACAGCTCCTCGCGATGAACGCCCCGATCGACATCGTCACCGACCAGACCTCCGCCCACGACCCGCTGGCCTACCTGCCGCTCGGTGTCGCCTTCGAGGACATGGCCGACGCCGCCGCCAAGGACCCGGCCGGCTTCACCACCCGCGCCCGCGAGTCGATGGCCCGGCACGTCGAGGCCATGGTCGGCTTCCAGGACGCGGGCGCCGAGGTCTTCGACTACGGCAACTCCATCCGCGGCGAGGCCCAGCTCGCCGGATACGACCGCGCGTTCGCCTTCCCCGGCTTCGTCCCCGCCTACATCCGCCCCCTCTTCTGCGAGGGCAAGGGCCCCTTCCGCTGGGCGGCCCTCTCCGGCGACCCCGCCGACATCGCCAAGACCGACAAGGCGATCCTCGACCTCTTCCCGGAGGCTGAGTCCATTCAAAACGCGTCCCTCGCCCGCTGGATCAAGATGGCCGGCGAGCGGGTCCACTTCCAGGGCCTGCCCGCCCGTATCTGCTGGCTCGGCTACGGCGAGCGCGACAAGGCCGGCGAGCGCTTCAACGACATGGTGGCCTCCGGCGAGCTGGCGGCCCCCCTGGCCATCGGCCGCGACCACCTGGACTGCGGCTCCGTGGCCTCCCCGTACCGCGAGACCGAGGCCATGCTCGACGGCTCCGACGCGATCGCCGACTGGCCGCTGCTCAACGCCATGGTCAACGTGGCCTCCGGGGCCTCCTGGGTGTCCATCCACCACGGCGGCGGCGTCGGCATGGGGCGGTCCATCCACGCCGGGCAGGTGACCGTCGCCGACGGAACCAAGCTTGGCGGGGAGAAGATCCGCCGGGTACTCACGAACGACCCGGGCATGGGGGTCATCCGGCACGTGGACGCGGGGTACGACATCGCGGAGTCCGTTGCGCAGGAGCGGGGCGTGCGGGTGCCTATGCGCGAGGGTGGCGAGGCGTGACGCGGAGCGAAGGCAGGCACGGCAACTCTCCGGCGGGGGCTGAGGTCTCGTCGCCGCCTGCCGGTCCGGCTGTGCCCACCCGCCCCCAGTCGCGGCTTCGCTCGACCGGGGGGACCCCCATCGCCCTGCGGAACGACTGCCCACAGCCTGTACGGCCTGCGGGTTCGCCTGGTGGCACCGGAAGCTCCTTCCACGAGATGTGGCGCGAGCTGCTCCCCCTCGGCCGGCACGCCGACTCCGGTGGCTACCGTCGCTACGCCTGGACCGGTGCCGACACGGACTGCCGGGCCTGGTTCAAGGAGCAGGCGGAGGCACGCGGGCTGGCGTACGAGGTCGACCGGAACGGCAACCAGTGGGCCTGGCTGGGGGACCCGGCCGCCGGGGATGCCGTCGTCACCGGGTCGCATCTGGACTCCGTGCCGGACGGCGGGGCCTTCGACGGGCCCCTCGGGGTCGTGTCCTCCTTCGCCGCCCTCGACGAACTGCGCGGGAGGGGATCGCGGTTCGCCAAGCCCCTGGCCATCGTCAACTTCGGCGACGAGGAGGGCGCCCGGTTCGGGCTCGCCTGTGTCGGGTCGCGGCTCACCGCCGGGCAGCTCACCGTCGAACAGGCGCACCGGCTGACCGACGGCGACGGCATCACGCTGCCGCAGGCCATGGAGGCCGCCGGGTACGACCCCGACGCCGTCGGACCCGACCCGGAGCGGCTCGCCCGGATCGGCGCCTTCGTCGAACTGCATGTCGAGCAGGGCCGGGCGCTGGACCTGTCCGGCGACCGGGTCGGCATCGCCAGTGCCATCTGGCCGCACGGACGCTGGCGCTTCGACTTCCGCGGCGAAGCCAACCACGCCGGCACCACCCGGCTGGTGGACCGCCGCGACCCGATGCTGTCGTACGCCGAGACCGTGCTCGCCGCCCGTCGGGAGGCCGAACTCGCCGGCGCCGTGGCCACCTTCGGCAAGATCGCGGTGGAGCCCAACGGGGTCAACGCCATCCCCTCCCTGGTGCGCGGCTGGCTCGACTCCCGCGCCGCCGACCAGGAGACCCTCGACACCGTGGTCACGGGCGTGGAGACGGCCGCGCGCGAGTACGCCGCCGCGCACGGGGTCGACCTCGACGTCGTTCGCGAGTCCTTCACGCCGGTCGTCGAGTTCGACCACGCCCTGCGTGACGAACTCGCCCGCATCCTGGGCCGGGACACGGACCTGCGGGTACCCGTGCTGGGCACCGGCGCCGGACACGACGCCGGAATCCTCTCCGGGCACATCCCGACCGCCATGCTGTTCGTACGCAACCCCACCGGCGTCTCGCACTCCCCGGCCGAGTTCGCCGCCGAGGACGACTGCGTGGCCGGGGTGACCGCGCTCGCCGACGTACTGGAAGGGCTGGCCTGCACGTGACGACGACCGATCCGACGCGGACGTACTGGCTGGAGCACGCCTGGCTCGACACCCACGTCGAGCCCGGGGTGCTGCTGGAGGTGGCGGACGGCCGGATCACGGCCGTCCGCACGCAGACCCCCGCCCCGCCCCCGGGCGCGGAGATCCTCCGGGGCCTGACCCTGCCGGGCCTGGCGAACGCCCACAGCCACGCCTTCCACCGCGCCCTGCGCGGCACCGTCCAGGTCGGCTCGGGCACCTTCTGGACCTGGCGCGAGGTGATGTACTCCTTCGCGGACCGGCTCACCCCGGACACGTACCACGCCCTGGCCCGCGCCGTGTACGCCGAGATGGCGCTGGCCGGCGTCACCGCGGTCGGCGAGTTCCACTACGTGCACCACGCCCCCGGCGGCACCCCGTACGCCGACCCCAACGCCATGGGCGAAGCCCTGATCGCGGCCGCCGCCGAAGCCGGGATCCGCATCACCCTCCTCGACACCTGCTACCTGTCCTCCGGCTTCGGACAGCCGCCCGACAACCACCAGCTCCGGTTCTCCGACGGGACCGCCGAGGCCTGGGCCGAACGCTGTTCAGTTCTCAAGGAGCGGGATCACGCGCGGATCGGGGCGGCGATTCACTCCGTACGGGCCGTGCCCGCGGACCAGTTGGCGACGGTGGCACGGTGGGCCGAGGAGCGGCGGGCCCCGCTGCACGTGCACCTGTCGGAGCAGACCGCCGAGAACGACGCCTGCCTCGCGGCACACGGCCGCACCCCCGCCCGGCTGCTCGCCGACCACGGCGTCCTCGGCCCGCGGACCACCGGCGTGCACAACACCCACCTCACCGACGAGGACATCGCCCTGATCGGCGGCTCGCGCACCGGCACCTGCATGTGCCCGACGACGGAACGCGACCTCGCCGACGGCATCGGCCCCGCCGCGGCCCTCCAGCGCGCCGGCTCCCCGCTCTCCCTCGGCTCCGACAGCCACGCCGTCATCGACCTGCTCGAGGAGGCGCGCGCGATGGAACTGAACGAGCGGCTGCGCACCCGCGCGCGGGGCCACTGGACCGCCGCCGCCCTGCTGCGCGCGGCCTCCGCGGACGGTCACGCGGCGCTGGGCTGGGACGGGGCGGGCACCCTCGAGGCCGGGGCGCTCGCCGACCTCACGACGATCGCCCTCGACTCCGTCAGGACAGCAGGGCCGCTGCCCCGGCTGGGCGCCGAGACGGCCGTATTCGCCGCGACGGCAGCGGACGTACGGCACACGATCGTGGCGGGACGGCACGTCGTACGGGACGGCGTCCACGCCCTCGTACCCGATGTGCCGTCGGCGCTGGCAGAGGCGATCGAAGCCCTGCGGGGCTGAGGCCGGGCAGCCGTCGGACCCCCACCACCCACGAGGACGCCATGAGCAGCAGCACCGTCATCACCAACATCGCCACGCTGGTCACCAACGACCCCTCCCTCGGTGACAACTCTCCCCTCGGCCTGATCCAGGACGCGGCAGTCGTCATCGACGGCGACCGTGTCGCGTGGACCGGTGAATCCAGCAAAGCACCCGCCACTGACAACCGGGTCGACGCGAGCGGCCGGGCAGTGCTGCCGGGCTTCGTCGACTCCCACTCGCACCTGGTCTTCGCGGGCGACCGCACCGCCGAGTTCAACGCGCGGATGTCGGGGCGGGCGTACAGCGCCGGCGGCATCCGCACGACGGTCGCTGCGACACGGGCGGCGACGGACGCGGAACTGGAGGCCAACCTCACGCGTTATCTCACCGAGGCCCTCCGCCAGGGCACCACCACCTTCGAGACGAAGTCCGGCTACGGCCTGACGGTCGAGGACGAGTCCCGCGCCCTGCGCATCGCGGCCGCGCACACGGACGAGGTCACCTACCTCGGCGCGCACATCGTGTCGCCCGACTACGCCGAGGACCCGGCGGGGTACGTCGCCCTGGTCACCGGCGAGATGCTCGACGCCTGCGCCCCGCACGCCCGCTGGATCGACGTCTTCTGCGAGAAGGGCGCCTTCGACGGCGACCAGGCCCGCGCGATCCTCACCGCCGGCAAGGCGAAGGGCCTCCACCCCCGCATCCACGCCAACCAGCTCTCCTACGGCCCCGGCGTGCAACTGGCGGTCGAACTCGACGCGGCCAGCGCCGACCACTGCACCCACCTCACGGACGCGGACGTCGACGCCCTGGCGAGCGGCCGCACGGTGGCCACACTGCTGCCCGGCGCCGAGTTCTCCACCCGCGCGCAGTGGCCCGACGCCCGCCGCCTCCTGGACGCGGGCGTCACGGTGGCCCTGTCCACGGACTGCAACCCCGGCTCCTCCTTCACCTCCTCGGTCCCCTTCTGCATCGCCCTCGCGGTACGGGACATGGGAATGACCCCGGACGAGGCGGTGTGGTCCGCGACGGCGGGCGGGGCGGCGGCGTTGCGCCGCGAGGACATCGGCCGCGTCAGCCCGGGCGCGTACGCCGACCTGACTCTGCTGGACGCGCCGAGTCACGTGCACCTCGCCTACCGGCCGGGGGTGCCGCTGGTCAGCGGGGTGTGGCGGAGGGGCGTGCGGGTGGTCTGAGGGCGGTGGTCCGAGGGCGGTGGTCTGAGGGCGGTGGTCTGAGGACGGTGGTCCGAGGGCCGCCGCGATCACACCCCGACCGCTCCGTCGATTCGCTCGCGGATCAGGTCGGCGTGTCCGTTGTGACGGGCGTACTCCTCGATCATGTGGATGAGGACCCAGCGCAACGACACCGTGCCCCGCCAGGCGTCGTGACCCTCGATGTCGAGATGCGGGGCCTCGGCGACGAACGCTTCCGCGAAGGCGACTTCCGCGTGCCAGGCCGCCCAGGACGCCTCGACGACCTCGGGGTCGGGACCAGCGCCGTCGAAGTCGCCCTCGGGGACTTCCGTGGAGGAGAAGCGCAGCTCGACGTCCTGTCCGGCGAGCACGGCCCGGAACCAGCGGCGTTCCACGTCGGCGAGGTGCCGGACCAGGCCGAGCAGGGAGAGCGAGGACGGTGACACGGACCGCAGGGCCAACTCCGCTCCCAGTCCGGCGCACTTCAGCCGCAGGGTGGCGCGCTGGGCGTCGAGCATCGCCACCAGCATGCTCCGTTCGTCACCGGTGGCGGGCCCGCTGAACCGGTGCTCGCTGCCGGTCCCGGTGAACAGTTCGATCCGTCGGTCGGGAATCTTCATACCCACATCATGGGTTCGGAGCGACCGCCCCCGGAACCCTCGCTGGAGTCACGGGACTTGAGCAGGTTCCGACTCGGCCGACACAGTGCGACGCGGGTCACATTCCCCCATGTCACAGGAGGCCGGGCTGTCTCGTCTCGGGGGTGTAGCCACTCACGAGCAATCGAGGAGCCCCTCATGGACGCGCGACTGAACTACTTCGCCAGCCCCACCGCCGGCAAGATCCTCAAGCACTTCATGTCGGCGGGCAAGGCCCTCAAGGACTCGCCGCTGCCGGCCGCGACGCAGGAGCTGGTGGCGTTGCGCGTCAGCCAGATCAACGGCTGCGCCGTCTGCATCGACATGCACACCAAGGATGCCGCCGCGGCCGGTGAGACACCGGTGCGGCTGAACCTGGTGGCGGCATGGCGGGAGGCCACCGTCTTCACCGAGGCCGAACGGGCGGCGCTGGCGCTGGCGGAGGAGGGGACCAGGGTCGCGGACGCGGCCAAGGGGGTCAGCGACGAGGTGTGGGCGCACGCCGCCAAGCACTACGACGAGGAACAGCTCGCCGCCCTGGTGATCCTGGTCTCCTTCATGAACACGGCGAACCGGCTGAACATCATCGCCCAGCAGCCGGCCGGCGACTACGAGCCCGGACAGTTCCACTGAGACGGCGCCACTGAAGCGGCGTGAGCTCAGCACGGCCGGGTGAGAAGGTGCCAAGGGGAGGGGATTCGGCGTGAACAAGGTGGAGGAGTTCGAGGAGCTGCGGTCGCTGCTGTTCTCGATCGCCTACCGGATTCTGGGCAGCGTGAGCGAGGCCGAGGACGCGGTGCAGGAGACATGGCTGCGCTTCGACGGCTCGTCGACCCCGCCCACGTCGGCCAAGGCCTTTCTGTCCGCCACGGTGACACGGGTCTCGATCGACGTGCTGCGCTCCGCGCGCGTGCGGCGGGAGGCGTACGTGGGCCCGTGGTTCCCCGAGCCGCTGCTGAGCGACCCGTACCAGGATCCGGCGCGCTCGGCGGAGCTGGCCGACTCGGTGTCGATGGCGGCGCTCCTGCTGCTGGAGCGGCTCAGCCCGCTGGAGCGGTCGGTGTTCGTGCTGCGGGAGGTGTTCGCCTTCGGCTTCGACGAGGTCGCCGCGGCGGTGGGGCGTTCCGAGGACGCGTGCCGGCAGCTGCTGGTGCGGGCACGGCGGCACATGCAGGCCGGACGGCCACGGTTCGAAGCGGACCGCCGGGAGCGGCAGGAGCTGGCGGCGCGGTTCTTCGACGCGTTGAGGGACGGCGACGTGGGCGCGCTGCAGAACCTGCTGGCCGCCGACGTCCAACTCGTCGGCGACGGCGGCGGCAAGGCCCCGCAGCTTGCCAAGGCCGTCAACGGGGCGGAGAACGTGGCCCGGCTGCTCGCCTCCGTCTTCCCCTGGCTGGCCCGGATCGACGTGACGTTCGAGCCGTGCGAGGTCAACGGCCAGCCCGGCGCGGTCTTCCGCGACCGGGACGGCAGAGTCCTGCACACGCTGACCCTCGATGTGCTCGACGGACAGATCCAGACCATCCGCACGGTCATCAACCCCGACAAGCTCGGCCACCTCGGCCCGGTCGCCGACGCCTGGGCCGTCGACCGGGAGCTGAAGCGGGCCCGCCGGTCGCTCAGGTAGCGCTGTCCGAGGTCGTTTCGGGCTTCGTGTAGAGGACCTCGCGGGCCTGTTCGGCCGCACGGATCATGCTCTCGCCGACGAAGTCGACGAAGCGGGCGATGTTCTCGAGGCGGGCGGCGGCGGGGGAGTCACGGCCGAGGATGCTGACGCCCCGCCGTGCGGTCTCGGCGAGCTGTGCGTGGGACCGGGCGGCGGCGATCATGCCCTGGTACCAGACGTCGTTGTCGGCGACGTAGCGCTCGCGGCGGTGTTCGTCGCGTTCCCGGCGGACGAGGCCCTGGCCGTCGAGGAACGTGACCGCCTTGGAGACGGACGCCGGGCTGACCTGGAGGCGCTGGACGAGTTCGGACGCCGTGAGACTGCCCGCGTCGCTGGTGTAGAGGGACACCAGCACACGGGACATCATCTTGGGCAGGCCCTGCTGCATGAGGAGGGTCGTGAACGCCTCCTCGTACTCGCGCACGGCCTCCATGTCGTGTCCCTGGTCCTGCGCACGGCCCTGAGGCCCTCGGGGCGCGGCCTGCCTGCGCCGGTGGGCGCGGCGCTCGGTGGCGCGGTGGGCCAGGTCGGCGCGGTAGGCGGTGGGGCCGCCGTTGCGTATCACCTCGCGCGTGATCGTCGAGGTGGGGCGCTCCAGACGTCTGGCGATCTCCGCGTAGGCGAGGCCGTCGGCCAGCCCCAGCGCGATCTGCTGGCGTTCCTGCTGGGTGAGCCTGCCTCCCGGCATCGCGGTCTCCTTTTGGTGCGTGGTGCCTTCAGAATAGCGTTCACTATCGACTCATTGCAACGCATGAAAGGGTGGACGTTGCGTTGAATCCAGAGCCGTTGCAACGATTTAAAGCCTCTGAGCTGTATTTTCTTCACTTAAGAGCAACAAGCTTGTTGCCGTACTCATGAACGCAACGTAGCGTTTCCAACGTCAGAAACAACGACGAACGCAGGAGACCACGATGCAGAAGTTCGACACCCCCGCCCCGATCGCCGCCGTCCTCGACATCCCCGCCGGGAGCATCCGGTTCATCGCCGCAGACCGGACCGACACCACGGTCGAGATCCTCCCCGCGGACGCCGCGAAGGGCCGCGACGTGAAGGCGGCGGAGCAGACCGAGGTCGCTTACGCCGACGGCGTCCTGCGCATCGAGGTCCCGGCGGCGAAGAGCCGGGTCCTCGGCCCTTCCGGATCCATCGAGGTGACGGTCCAGCTGCCCGCCGGCTCGAGCATCGAGGCGAAGGCGGCCAGCGCCGAGCTCCGCGGCGTCGGGCGGCTCGGCGACGTCGTCTTCGACGGCCAGCAGGCCACCGTCAAGCTCGACGAGACCGCCGGTGCCCGTCTCAGCGTCCTGTCGGGCGACATCTCGGTCGGCCGCCTGGGCGGTCCCGCGCAGATCAGCACCCAGAAGGGTGACCTCCGCATCGCCGAGGCCGTGCAAGGCACGGTCACCCTGCGCACCGAACACGGCGAGATCTCGATCGGCGCCGCTCACGGAGTCTCCGCCTCCCTGGACGCCGGCACCACCTACGGCCGCATCCACAACGCGCTCAAGAACTCCGACGGCGCCGACGCCGCCCTGAACATCAGCGCGACCACCGCCTACGGCGACATCACCGCCCGCAGCCTCTGAGAGAGGGGCCTCGCGGTGCTGCTCTCCTGGCGCCCCAGCGGCGTACTCCGACACCATGTCGGAGTACGCCGCCTCGCAAGCCGCGGCTGTGATGCAGCACACTCCAAGCGGCCGATGACATGGGCCGTGTCCACCAGTCATACGAGCGACAACACCGCCTCGTACAGACGGGACACCGCCGACATGACCGACACCACCAAGGGCCCTGCCAGCTACTTCCCTTCCATCGAGAAGAAGTACGGTCGCCCGATAGCGGAGTGGAAGGACCTCATCCGCTCCTCGGCGCTCACCAGACACATGGAGCTCGTGAACTGGCTCAAGGCCGTGCACGGGCTGGGCCATGGCCACGCCAACGCCCTTGTCGCACACACCCTTGCTGAGACTCACGGCGAGTAGAAGCGGGGCTCGAAAGTCGTCGCGGGCAATGGCGTTGCGGTCCGGCTTGCGCGGCGAGCAATTCGGAGGGTCCCCCTGCCGCCCGACGGGGGGCCTGATCGACCCGCAGTGGACTGGCGAGTCGGCCACTCGGCCGCGTCGGCGAACGGCGAAGCGTCCGGGTCATAGTCGGGTTCATGCTCTGCGGTTGACGGAGGCGCGCGGATGACGAGTACGACAGGTGAGCCCGTGGTGATGATGTCCCGGCGCATCGGCGCCCCGGCGGAGGAGATATTCCGGATCCTGGCCGACCCTCGACGGCATCCGGATTTCGACGGCTCGGGGATGCTGCGCGGTGGCATCTCCGGCGCCGTGGTCTCGGGCGTCGGGGACGTCTTCGTGATGCGGATGCACTACGAGCGTTACGGCGACTATGAGATGAACAACCACGTCGTCGAGTACGAGCCGGACCGCCGCATCGGATGGGAGCCGAGGCCCGGTCGCGGGCACCCGGACGCCACCGCGCCCGCGGCCGCGTGGGGCCACCGTTGGATCTTCGACCTGGTCCCGGACGGGGCCGGGGCGACGGTCGTGACCGAGATCTTCGACGGTTCGCGCATGCCGGAGGACAAGCGCGCGGAAATGGACAGCGGACGCGCCTGGTGGCAGACGCAGATCGCGGGCACCCTGGATCGCCTCGCTGAACTGTGCACCGCCCGGTGAACGCGGAACTCGAAGCCCTCAAGGGCGCTCTGGACCGTCAGCGCGAGCATGTCCTCGGAGTGCTGGAAGGACTCTCGGAGGAGGATCTGCGGAGGCCTGTGCTGCCCAGCGGCTGGAGCTGTCTCGCATTGCTGCGCCACCTCACCCTGGATGTCGAACGCTTCTGGTTCCCCGGGGTGATCGCGGGCGAACCGGACATGGCCGGACAGCTCGCGGCAGGCGCGGAGGCGCACTGGTACGTACCCGAGGGAATGAGCACCGGGGAGGTCTTCGCCAACTACCGGACGGCCATCGCGCGCGCGGACGCCGTGCTCGTCGTCGCCGAGCCCGAGCAGGAGCCCGCCGCCTGGCCGGTGGAGATCTGGCCGGACTGGCGGCTGCCAGACGTGCGACACATCCTGATCCATGTGCTCACCGAAGTTGCTTGCCACAGTGGCCACTTGGACGCGGCGCGCGAAATGATCGACGGCACCACCTGGCTCGGCGGGAACCCCTACGGCGGATAGTTCTGTGACATGCGGTAGGGCACTAGCCGTTGCACCCCGACGCCGTCGGTATGTCACGGCACAACCTGTCCTGGTGGGACTGCGCCGCGGCCCCGCCGAAGAGGATGACGCAGATCAGGGCCGCC
This sequence comes from Streptomyces sp. NPDC001843, assembly GCF_042891955.1. Lineage (NCBI taxonomy): Bacteria > Bacillati > Actinomycetota > Actinomycetes > Kitasatosporales > Streptomycetaceae > Streptomyces > Streptomyces sp. NPDC001843. Next base: position 327,440 of record NZ_JBIATQ010000009.1, read on the forward strand.
ATAACGCCCTGGCTGGCGACGGTCGCGACGGCTCCGGCCCGGGCGGCGACCCCGTCCGCCGCGACGGCGAGGACCGCGACTCCACCGGCGGCGGCCAGGTATCCCCATAGGGAGTCGGTGTGCACGGTCTTGGCGGGGTCGAGGTTGAACCCGGACAGGAACCAGAGCCCGAAGATCACCACCAGGGCGATCAGCTCTAGGAGCACGAGACCGCACCCGGCTCCGATGTCGGCTCCCCGGTCGGCATGGTCGCTTCGTTGAGGGCCTGTGGTGGCGTCGAAGGCCGGCGGGGCTACGGGCAGGTTCATAGCGCCACCCTCGCTGCGCGGGCGAGGTGGGCGCATGAGTACGGGTACCTAACGCATGCTCAACCGGCCCGACTTCAGGCAGCGTATGAGGTGGGCCAGCGGTGCGGGCGTCGTGATGAGTTCGGTGGTGGTGTCGTCGCTCTCGCGGAGGTGGAGGGTGGTATGGGTGGCGGCCAGTTCGACGCAGGTGTTGCCGTCTCCACCATCGGAGAATGTGGACTTCTGCCAGCGCAGGGTGCGGTCCATGGGGTTCTCACAGCTCCTTCGTGAGGCGGTGGATGAAGTCCCGTGAGGCAACGGGGTCCAGCGCCGCCTTCTCCACCTTACGGAAGAGCGTTCGAAGCTGGGCCAGTTGGGGCTCGGCGTCGATGAATGCGGTTCCGGTGGGAGCGTCCCGCAGGCCGGTATCCAATCGAGGCACCACTCCACCCGCGTACATCATCGAAGCCCCGGCTCCGGCGAAGCCGTCCTGGTCGGTGGGGATGACGCGGACGGTGGCGTGTTCCTGCTCGATCTGGTCCAGAATTCTGAGCAGTTGAGCGCGGGACGCCTGGCGGTCGGCTACGCGGATACGCAGGGCGAACTCGTGGACGATCGTCTCGTAGGGGGTGGCGTTGTCACCTTCGATGACGGCGCGTCGTCGCATGCGGTGTTCGACGCGAGGCGTCAACTCGGTCTCGGGCAGGCCCGGCATCATGAATGCGTACACGGCTCGTGCATAGTCGGCGGTCTGCAGGAGTCCGGGCACGTGTGTGATCACGACCTCCCGAAGGAACGTCGCGTGGTGTTCGACCTCGGCGGTGTCCAGGAACACGGGTGGGAGGACGCCTCGGTACTCCTCCCACCAACCCCGTGTGCGGTCGGTGGCCATGGCCACCAGGGCCTCGACCAACGCCTCATCAGTACAGGCGTAGTGGGCTGCCAGGCGGCGTACGCGTTCCGCGCTCACGCCTGCCACTCCGGACTCGATCTGGCTTATCTGTACTGCGTCAGCACCGAGCAGTGCTGCGGCTTCCCGGGCTTTCATGCCCGTCGCCTCACGCAGTTTGCGCAGTTCAGCGCCCAGTCGCATCCTGCGGGCCGTGAGATGCCTCTTTGGCGGCAAGTGGCACCTCCTCGTCTCAACTGCCCTCATGACGTAGCTCGTTCGAGGGTCAGGATAAGGCAACGGCTTGCATCTTCCTAATGTTAGGAAATACCGTCGGTGACGCATCGCACACGCAGCGGAAGTGCACCACTCCGTCCTGCCAAGACGGCTGCGGCATGCCACCGCCCGCGATCCCACCCCTCACCGCCCTGGAGCTGACGCATGTCCGAACCCTGGGAGTACTGCCTCTCCATCCCCAACGACCCCCGAGCCGTCCCCGTCTGCCGCCGCACCCTGCGCCTGATCCTGACCATCCACGGCCTGATCCGCCTCGCGGACACCGCCGAGCTCATCGCCTCGGAGCTGGTCTCGAACGCCGTACTCCACACCAAGGGGCCCGCCGACCTGAGGGTGCGTTGGGCCGACGGCGTGCTGCGGGTGGGCGCATGGGACGCCGACCCGGCGCCACCCCACCCTCCGGGCCGGCTGGAGGAGCTCACCGACGCCGAGAACGGTCGCGGCATGGCGCTCACGCGCGCGTGCGCCGACCTGTGGGGCTGGCAGCCACTGTCCCGGCACGGGAGCCGGGGGAAGTACGTGTGGTGTGACCTGGCGTCGGCGTAGCTCGTTGATCACATCGGACAGAAAGGAGAGCCGATGGTCGGCTCGTCGCACGAGGCGCTGCATCGCATCTTCCAGAAGGACCCTGCATTGCTGACCAGGGCCATCCAGGATGTCTTAGGCGTTCCCTTCCCCGAGCCGCGCGAGTTCGCCGGGATGAACGTGGACCTCACCGAGATCGAGCCGATCGAGCGACGCGTGGACACGCTGATGCGGGCGGACACCGATGAGGGCACGTATCTCATCGTTGTGGAGTCGCAGGGGAAGAAGGACGAGGACAAGCGGGGCAGCTGGCCGTACTACCTCAGCTACCTGTACGCCAAGTACCGCTGCGAGCCGGTGCTCATCGTCATTACTCAGAGCGTCGCCACCGCTCGCTGGGCGGCGGAGCCCATTCATCTCGGTGTCCGGGAGTTCCCCTCGTTGACCGTACGCCCGCTCGTGCTCAGCCCGGACAACGTGCCCCTGATCGTCGACGCGGGGGAGGCCGAGCGGGACGTACCCCTTGCGGTGCTCTCGGCGATGACACACGGGCGGGGGCCGCAGGCCGGCGCCATACTGGAATCCCTGGCGACCGCTCTGCGGACCATTGACGCGGACAGCGCCGCGGCCTTCGTGCAGTTCGTCGACTCATGCCTGGGTGATACCCAGGCGCAGCAGATGTGGAGGGACCTGATGACGGCGATGCAGTACTTCTGGCGGCACCCGCTGGCCGAGCAGGTACGCCAAGAAGGTCGGGAAGAGGGCATCGAACAGGAACGCGCGTCCATGGTTCTCCGCATCCTCCAGTGGCGCGGCATCGACGTGTCGGAGTCCGTCCGCGACAGGGTCACCTCCTGCACCGATCTGGACCGTCTCGAGGTGTGGGCCCAGAGGGCCGTCCACGCGTCCTCCGCGAAGGATCTCTTCGGCGACGACGTGTGACGGGGAAAGAGGTGAACGAGGTCTCTCCGGGCACCCGGAGAAACCTCGCGGACCTCACTCCTCGACGGTCAGCCCCTTGCGCAGCTTCACCAGCGTGCGCGACAGCAGTCGTGACACGTGCATCTGCGAGATGCCGAGTTCCTCGCCGATCTCCGACTGGGTCATGTTGGCCACGAACCGGAGGGAGAGGATCTTCCGGTCCCGGGCCGGGAGTTCGGCGATCAGCGGCTTGAGCGACTCCACGTACTCGATGCCTTCGATCCCGTGGTCCTCGTAGCCGATGCGGTCCGCGAGCGCACCCTCGGTGTCGTCCTCCTCGGGCTGGGCGTCCAGCGAGGAGGCGGTGTACGCGTTCGAGGCGGCCATGCCCTCGATGACCTCGTCGGTGGAGATGCCCAGCCGCTCGGCGAGTTCGACCGGTGTCGGCGCGCGGTCGAGCTTCTGGGCCAGCTCGTCACCGGCCTTCGCCAGGTCGAGCCGGAGCTCCTGGAGTCGGCGCGGGACGCGCACCGACCACGACGTGTCGCGGAAGAAGCGCTTGATCTCGCCGATGATGGTTGGCATCGCGAACGTGGGGAACTCCACGCCACGGGAGAGTTCGAAGCGGTCGATCGCCTTGATCAGGCCGATGGTGCCGACCTGGATGATGTCCTCCATCGGCTCGCTGCGGGAGCGGAAACGGGAGGCGGCGAACTTGACCAGGGCGAGGTTGAGTTCGACGAGGGTGTTGCGGACGTACGAGTACTCGGGCGTCCCTTCCTCGAGCGACTCCAGTCGCTCGAACAGGGTCTTGGAGAGGGCGCGTGCGTCGAGAGGGGCGATCTCGTCGTACGGGGGGATCTCCGGGAGCCCGTCGATGGGATCCGCGGGATCGATGGGATCCAGTTGTTCCGGTGGGGGTGTCGACGTCGCCGTCCGGGTATGCGATGCGTCGAGCCGGGGTGACATGGGTGTCCTCCATCGTTCTCGGCATAAGGCTGCCGAAGCCGTGCGTGCACTGCGGTGTGCGGCGCCTCCAAAGCCGGCCGTGTCGGGTACGTGTCCTTACTAGCCCTACCCGCTTCCGCATGACTGTCGCAAGTGCATTTTGGTAGGTTATGTCCGTTTGTGTGGGGTTGTTCGGGTGTCGGAGTGCGTGTAGAAGGCGTAGTGTTCGAGGGCATCAACCTGGCTCCGGCCGGGTGTCAGCAGGGCAACAGGCAGCACCACGACCTCGGGAGAGACACGGCATGGACCGCGGGACGGTCGGCAGCGCACAGTCGGGCCGGCTTCTGGTGGAGGTGCGGGAAGAGGGTTCCAGCGCCGTAGTGACACCGGCGGGTGAGCTCGATCACCACACCGCCGATCTGTTGCGTGAACCCCTCGACGACCTCCTCGACAAGGGCTTCTCGCGCCTCGTCGTGGACTGCTCACGACTGGAGTTCTGTGACTCCACGGGGCTCAACGTGCTGCTCGGCGCGCGGCTGCGGGCGGAGGCCGCCGGGGGCGGCGTGCATCTGGCGGGCATGCTGCCGGTCGTTGCGCGTGTGTTCGAGATCACGGGGGCGGAGGCGGTCTTCACCGTCCACGCCTCCGTCGAGGAGGCCCTGGCGGACGAGTCCGGCTGAACGCCGTCGCCCGCGGCGCCACGCCCAACGGAGGGGTGTCGCCCCGGCTCGCCCGGGCAGGAGACATCCTGAACCTGTCGGTTCCGGGGTGCGGGAACATCGGGGAACCGGCGAACGGCCCGCGTGCGACGTACGTACCGAAAGGCATCGGCGGACACGGTGGGTCGCCGGTGGGGTCCGGTGGGTGCGGGCGGGAACCGAGCGGGAACCGAGCGGAACCGGCTGGAATACGTCGGTGCTCACGGTACTGATGGGGATCGGTTGGTATCGGTCGGCCTCGACGGGTGACCCGTTGGTATGTACAGGGATGGGTAACAAGATCTATATGAACGACTTCTGAATCGTGAACGGTGAATCGGTGAGGTGAAGCGCTGATGAGCACCACCCGGCCTTACTCGCCGGGCGACCGCGGCCCGGAGCCCAGCGGCGCTTCCGGGGCGTCCGAGGGGGGTACGCCGGAGGCGGGCGTGTCCGCGAAGGCAGCGGTGCCGTCCGTGCCGGCGGAGGAGGCCCGCATGCCCCGCCAGGAGCGACGGCTGCGTCTTGACGGCGAGAGCGGCGTCGTGCCGCTCGCCCGTGACTTCACCCGCCAGGCGTTGTACGCGTGGGGCTGGCTGCCCGCCGCGTCCGCCGATCAGCGGGCCGCCGCCGAGGACGTACTGCTGGTCGTCTCCGAGCTGGTCACCAACGCCTGTCTGCATGCGGAGGGGCCCGACGAGCTGGTTCTGACCTGCGACAACAAGGTGATCCGGATAGAGGTCACCGACCGTGGCACCGGTCAGCCCGCGCCGCGCACGCCGCACCGTGCCGGACGGCCGGGTGGTCATGGCATGTTCATCGTGCAGCGGCTGTGCCTGGACTGGGGGGTGGTCCGTACGCCGGGGGCGTCGGGCAAGACGGTGTGGGCGGAGCTGGGCGCTCCGGCGTAGGCCTTCCGGGGCGGGGCCGAGGGTTTTCCGCCCCGCCGCCCTTACCCGTTCCCATGCCCAGGGGCTCTGCCCCTTCGACCTCGCTGGGGGCTGCCGCCCCCGGACCCCCGTTTTCGGCCTGGACGGCCTCGTCCTCAAACGCCGGACAGGCTGAGTGATGCCGCACGCCGGATCGTCACAACTCCGCTGTGCGCCGTCTCTTCCTTCCTCACGACCCCGGGCGTACCTTGACGGCCCATCTGATGCGCCGTCAGGAAAGAGGTGGGCCGTGTACCCGAAACGAACCGCCGCGTTCACGTCCGCCGCTGCCCTGGCCGGTTCCGCGGTGCTGTTGGCCGCACCCATGGCCCACGCCGACGTCGTGAACGTCAACTACCAGTGCAAGACGCCTATCGGTGACAAGAGCGCCGTATCGCCCATCGACATCAAGGGCGTCAGGAGCGGCAACGGCTACAAGATCACCATGAGCTGGCAGAAGGGCGTCTCCTCCAGCCCCGTCGAGCTCGGCAAGGGCGCGATGAACCCGAGCGCCACCATCAGGCTCGGCGGCGCCGACAGCGGCACGCTCGCGGTGTCCGGCCCCGCCAACCAGGCCGCGATACCCGCCAACACCCCCATCAAGATCAGCGACCTGAGCGGCACCTACACCCCGGAGAAGTCCGGCAAGGTCACCTTCACGGCGGGCGTGCTCACCATCAAGGCGCTCGGTACGACGACCACCTGCACCCCGACCAACAGCCCCGAACCGTCCCTGACCCTGGACGTCACGGGTGCGGGCGGCGGCTCCGGCGGCTCCGGTTCCCCGTCGTCATCGGGCGGCGGCGCCGACTCCGGCGGGCAGTTGCCCCGGACCGGCCCCGAGGACTCCGCGATAGCGCTGGGCACGCTCGGCGGCACCGTCCTCCTCACGGGTGCGGCGGGTGCGCTGTGGCTGACCCGCCGGAACCAGGCCGTACGCCGCTGAACCCCGGGTACGAGCGCTGGAGCCGCCCATGCCGTCCGCCACCCGCGTCAGCCGCCTGTGCCTGCCGCCGGCCGCCCTCCTGAGCCTGCTCGTCGCCGCCCCGACCGCCTCGGCCGCCGACGCCTGGACCCTCGCTCCCCTGGGCGGTGACCGCCCCTACGTCTACGCCGAAGGCGCCCCCGGGGCGGTCCTGCGGGACACGGTGTCCGTGACCAACCCCGGCGGAAAGCCGCTCGCGGTACGCCTCGTCGGCACCGGCGTCCGCGTGGCCTTCGCCGAGACCCGGGTCCGCGTCCCCGCCCGCACCCGCGCCGACGTGCCCTTCACGGTGACCGTCCCACCCGTCACCGCGCCCGGCGACCGCGCCGGCACCATCGTCGCGCGGGACGGCGAGGGCCGTACGGCGACCGTGGGCGTACGCCTGAGGGCCGTCGTACCGGCGCTGTCCGCGCTGACCGTCGAGCACGTCGCCGTGCACGGCGACCGCATCTCGTACGAGCTGGTCAACCGCGGTACGACCGCCCTCGTGCCGACGCTCGCGGTGCGCGCCGACGGCGTCTTCGGCCGCCGGGTCCTGGACCGGGCCCCGCGCATCCTGCCCGTCCGGCTGCCCCCGGGCGAGCGGCTGCGGCTCGACGAGTCGTGGCCCGACCGGCCCGCGCTGGACGCGGTCGACGTACGGCTGACGGTGACGGCGTCCGGCGGGGCGCACGCCACGGCCGGCGCGTCGGCGCGGTTCGTCCCGTGGGGTGCGGTGACGGGCACGGGGGCGGGGGCCGCGGCCGTGTCGGCCACCGCTGTGGTCGTACGGCGGCGCAGGCGTCGCACGCCGCAGATCGAACCCTCGCTCGAACAGATCCGGTCGACGCACCAGGGACAGGCAGGAGCGGTGCGATGAGCGGCAAGAGGCGGATCCCGGCACTGGTGGCGGTCCTCGCGCTGCTCCTGCTGCCCCTCGCGGGCGGCGCGTCGGCGGCCTCCGGGCCCACCGTCGAGCTGTCCGCGTCGCAGGCGGGCACCGGCGGCTCGATCACCGTCAGCGGCAGCGGCTGGCGGCCGCACGCACTGCTGATGGTGCTGGTCTGCGGACGGGCCACCCCCGCCCGGGGAGTGATCGGCGGCACCAACTCCTGCGCCAACGGGGACGGCCGGGCCGTCACCACCGACGCGAAGGGCGGCTTCAGCAGGAAGCTGCCGGTCGCCGAGCCACCGGTGCCGTGCCCGTGCGTGGTGCACGTGGCCACCGTCACCGGGGCGAAGGCGAACGCCGACGCGGCGCTGAAGGTCGCCGGGCACCCGGTCGAGCCGCTGCCCACCGAGTCCTCCGGCGGCCGGCTCTCCCTCCTCAGCGACACCCGGCTGGCCGGGTCGAGCGGGCTGCTCACCTGGTTCGGGGCGCCGCCGTCCCGCACCCTGGTCTTCACCGTCGGCAACACCGGCCCGGGCGACATCAAGAACCCCGTGTTCAAGGTCGGCACCGCGCACGGTGTCTTCGCCCCCGAATGGGACGACCAGCAGTGGCGCGGCACCCTGGCGCCCGGCGGGAAGGCGCGGATCGAGCTGCCCGTCGAGCTCGCCGCCGGAGCACACGGCGACTACACCGTCTCCGTGGAGTACGGCGGCAAGGTGCTCGCCGAGCAGCCCTGGGGTGTGGGCCGCCCCTGGGGCGTGACCCTGTTCTGGCTGCTGCTGTGCCTCGTCGTACCGGCCGCGCTGTTCCGCGTCGGCATGGCGGTGGTGGACCGGATACGGCCGCGCCGGGCGGGCGGCGGGCGGCGCGGGCCCCGCCGCGCACCGCCGACCCTGCGACTGCCCGGCTCCCGTACCCCTCAGGCACCGCCCGCCCCCGACTCGACCCTGCCGTGGTTCACCCCGGACTCCGCTCCGGGCGCGGCCGGCCGGCTCTCCGCACCGCACGACGACAGCCCGACGAGTCCTGCGACTCCCACCAGCCCCACGACTCCCACGAGTCCGACGGCTCCGACGAGTCCGACGACTCCCACGTGGAAAGGACCCAAGTGAGCAAGCGAAGGAGAGTGACACCGACCGGCGGACCTGTCGTGCGGCGAGCGGGTGCGGCGGCTGCCGCGCTGGTGCTCTGCTCGGCCGGCGTGCTGCTCGGCATGAGCGCCGGCTCCGCCGAGGCCGCCGAGGTCTCGTACGCCACCCACTGCGTGCCGCCCGCCGGCATCGACCCCGTCGACGGCACCACGAAGGTCGAGATCACCGCACCGGCCACGGCGAAGGTCGGCGACACCGTGGACGTGGTGTGGAAGTTCACCCAGGCCGCGGCGAAGAACCCGGACATCATCGACCTGCCCGCGAACTCGGTGCAGCCGTCCGGCACCCTCAAGGCGTCCGGGGCGCAGACCGCGGACATCGCGATGCAGGGACCGCGCGAGAACCCGGCGATCCCCAAGGGCGGCGCGATGGTGCTGTCCGACATGAAGGGCGCACTGAAACTGACCACGGTCGGTGAGGTGAAGCTGACACCGGACGCCTACACCGTCAACGCCATGTCGACGGACACCAAGTGCACGCCGACCGAGACGGTGCAGCCCTCGGCGACCATCCAGGTGTCGGCGGGCGACGGCACCCCCACCAAGTCCTCCACGCCCACCAAGTCCTCCAGCCCGACCGTGACCTCGAGCGCCAGCCACGGCACCGGCCAGACGGACTTCACCGGCAAGGAGGTCCAGATCCCGTACAAGTGCCAGACGCCCCTCGGCCCCAAGAGCGCGACCTCGCCGGTGCAGATCAACGCGAAGAAGAACGGCGGGAGCTTCGATCTCACCGTGCAGTTCAAGAAGTCGGTGATGGACAGCCCGGCGCCCATCCCCAAGGGCTCCGTGAAACCGTCGATGGACATCACGCTGGGCGGCGCGGACAAGGGCACGGTGCACGTCGAGGGCCCGACGAACTCCTCCGACATCAAGACCGGCGACCCGATAGCGATCCCGGACCTGACCGGCACCTACAAGCCGGGCGCGAGCGGCAAGTCGACCCTGTCCCCGGGCGTGCTGACGGTCAAGGCCCTCGGTACGACGACGACCTGCACGCCGACGAAGACGGAGGTCTCCCTGACCCTGGACACCAGCGGGCAGCCGGGCGGCGCCTCCGGGGGGTCCTCGACCTCCGGCGGCACCTCCTCCTCCGGCGGCAGCGGCAGCGGCGGCCTGGCCGAGACGGGTGCGAGCGACCACGGCGCCCTGAAGGCCCTCGGCCTGGTCTCGGGCACGGCGATCCTGCTGGGCGGGGCCGTGTTCACGTTCCTGCCGGGCCGGCGGACCCGCTGAAACGGCCGTGCTGGAACGGCCGGAGGGCCGTCGCGTCCCGTTCGGGATGCGACGGCCCTCCGCGGAGCCTTCGGCGTGCGTCAGCGCACGTTGCCCATGAGCTCCTTCACCTTCTTGCGGTACATCCATACCGCGAGACCGGCGAGGACGGCGAGGGCGGCCTCCAGGGCCACGATGCCCGCCTTGTTGAGGTCGACGTTGGCGACACCCAGCAGACCGGTGGTGGCGTCACCGGCGGTGACGGCCAGGAACCAGACGCCCATCATCTGCGAGGCGTACTTGGCGGGCGCCATCTTCGTGGTGACGGACAGGCCGACCGGGGAGAGCAGCAGCTCGCCGACGGTCTGCACGAAGTAGATCGCCACCATCCACATCGCGGCCGCCTTGTGACCGCCGTCGGCGATCGCGAGCGGGGCGAGGAAGAGGAAGAAGGACGCGCCGATCAGGACCAGGCCGCCGGCGAACTTGGTCGCCGTGCTCGGCTCCTTGCCGCGCCGGTTCAGGGCGAGCCACAGCGCGGCGAAGACCGGCGCGAACGCCATGATCATGACCGGGTTGACCGACTGGTACCAGGAGACCGGGAACTTCCAGCCGAGGATGGAGTTCTCGGCGCTGTTGTCGGCGAAGATCGACACGGTCGAGCCGCCCTGGTCGTAGATCATCCAGAACACGGCCGCCGCGACGAAGAACCAGATGTACGCCGACATCCGCGACTGCTCGGTGCGGTCCAGGTCCCGGTCCCGCTTGATCCGGGCCAGCACGACGACCGGGATGAGCAGACCGGCGATGATGATCGGGACCATCACCCAGTTCAGGGTGTAGGCGCCGGAGAAGCCGACGACGGCGTAGAAGACCACCGCGACGCCCGCCCACAGGGCCGCCTTGCGCAGGGTGGCCGCCTTCTCCTCGGCGGACAGCGGGGTGGGCACGACGTCCGAGCGGGAGTCCAGGTGACGCGTGCCGAGCAGGAACTGGGCCAGACCGAGCGCCATGCCGAGCGCGGCGAGCGCGAAGCCGAGGTGCCAGTTGACCTCCTGGCCGACGGTACCGATGATCAGCGGAGCGGCGAAGGCGCCGACGTTGATGCCGATGTAGAAGAGCGTGAAGCCACCGTCACGGCGCGGGTCGTCCGGACCGTCGTACAGGTGGCCGACCATCGTGGAGATGTTGGCCTTCAGCAGACCGGAGCCGATGGCGACCAGACCGAGGCCCGCGTAGAAGGTGCCGGAGTTCGGCAGCGCCAGGGTCAGGTGGCCGAGCATGATGACCACGCCGGCCACCGCGACCGTCTTGCGGGGGCCGAGGACGCGGTCCGCGAACCAGCCGCCGGGCAGGGTGAGCAGGTACACGAGGGACAGGTACACCGAGTAGATCGCGGTCGCGGTGGCCGCGCCCAGGTGCAGCCCGGCCGGCGCCACCAGGTACAGCGGGAGCAGCGCCTTCATGCCGTAGAAGGAGAACCTCTCCCACATCTCGGTCATGAAGAGGGTGGCCAGTCCGCGGGGGTGGCCGAAGAAGGTCTTGTCGGAGCCGGGGGAGCCCCGGCGGACCGAGTCCTTCGTCAGGCTGGACGCCATGGTCGTTCCTTGCTGGTCGGGACGCGCCGCGATGAGCGGGTGCGCGCCCGGTTGGGGGGAGCGGGGGTTCCACGCCTCTGCACGGGTTGACGCGCGTAGCGGCCCCGGCCCTGGGGTGGTCCTCTGGCCGACAGCGGTCGGCGAACGCACAAAAGAGACCTTCAGCGTCGAACGAGCGCCGAAGGTCTGCCGCGTGCCACAGGCGTTCAACTCACCATACGGCAGGACACCGCCTGATATGGAAGGACTTGAGACACGGATCACAGGTGTCGGCATGACTGGACACCGGTTTCGAAGGTATCTCCTACGATCGCACCTATCGGCCATAGGTTCGTACCACTGTGCCCAAAGGTAAGAATCCCGGAGTCCGATCACACCCCAGCAGAACGCGCGGGCGGACTACCATCAGCTCATGACCCGTGTACTGCTCGCCGAGGACGACGCGTCCATCTCGGAGCCGCTGGCCCGCGCCCTGCGCCGGGAAGGTTACGAGGTCGAGGTGCGCGAGGACGGACCCACCGCGCTCGACGCCGGACTGCAGGGCGGCATCGACCTGCTCGTGCTCGACCTGGGCCTGCCCGGCATGGACGGCCTGGAGGTCGCCCGCCGGCTCCGCGCCGAGGGCCACACCGTGCCGGTCCTCATCCTGACCGCGCGCGCCGACGAGGTGGACACCGTCGTCGGCCTGGACGCGGGCGCCGACGACTACGTCACCAAGCCCTTCCGGCTCGCCGAACTGCTCGCCCGGGTCCGGGCCCTGCTGCGGCGCGGCGCCGCCGAGCCGCAGCAGCCGCCGGCCACGCACGGCGTGCGGATCGACGTCGAGTCGCACCGGGCGTGGATGGGCGACGAGGAGCTCCAGCTCACCGCGAAGGAGTTCGACCTGCTGCGGGTGCTGGTCAGGGACGCCGGCCGGGTGGTCACGCGGGACCAGCTGATGCGCGAGGTCTGGGACACGACGTGGTGGTCGTCCACCAAGACGCTGGACATGCACATCTCGTGGCTGCGGAAGAAACTCGGCGACGACGCCGCGAATCCCCGGTACATCGCCACGGTGCGGGGGGTTGGCTTCCGGTTCGAGAAGAGCTGAGCGGGTCGCCGGTTCGTCTTCGAGCTCGAGGGTTCGGGTTCGTCGGCGACTGGGGGTGTTCCGTGACTGGTCGCGCCCCGCGGCGGAGCCGCAGGTCGATGCGGGCCCGCGCCCCTTGGCGGGTTCACTCGCCCCAGTCGTAGAGTCCCCCGGAGGGTCCCGTGCGTCGTCGTCTCATTCAGTCCACCCTTGCCGTCGTCCTGGTCGTGATCGCCGTCTTCGGTGTGTCGCTCGTCATCGTCGAGACCCGGACGATCAGCAACAGCGCCCAGGAACGGGTGGACTCCGAGGCCGTCCGGCTGGCCAGCATCGTCGACAGCCGGATCCTCGGCTCGCAGGACGTCACCGCCGAGGTCCTGCAGAAACAGGTCGCCAAGGACCAGTACGCGGTCATCCGCATGCCCGGCCACAAGCCGATCGAGGTCGGCGACAGGCCGCAGGGCGACGTGATCCACGCCACGCAGAAGGGCGAGGAGGGCGAGCTGGTCACCGTCCAGGAGCCCCGCTCCGCCGTGACCCGGGAAGTCGGCCGCACGCTGCTGATCATCGGGCTGGTGGCGCTGCTCGCGGTGGTCGCCGCCGTGCTGCTCGCGGTGCGCCAGGCCAACCGGCTCGCGTCCCCGCTGACCGACCTCGCGGAGACCGCCGAACGCCTCGGCTCCGGTGATCCGCGCCCCCGGCACAAGCGGTACGGTGTCCCCGAGCTGGACCGGGTCGCCGATGTGCTGGACTCCTCCGCCGAGCGCATCGCCCGCATGCTCACCGCCGAGCGCAGGCTGGCCGCCGACGCCTCGCACCAGCTGCGCACGCCGCTGACCGCGCTGTCCATGCGCCTGGAGGAGATCACCCTCACCGACGACCCGGACACGGTGAAGGAGGAGGCGAACGTCGCGCTCACGCAGGTGGAACGCCTGACGGACGTGGTGCAGCGGCTGCTGACGAACTCCCGCGACCCGCGCACCGGCTCCGCCGTCACCTTCGACCTCGACGAGGTCATCCAGCAGCAGCTCGCCGAGTGGCGCCCCGCCTACCGCGGCATGGGCCGGGCGATCGTCAGCTCGGGCAAGCGGCACTTGCAGGCGGTCGGCACCCCGGGCGCCGTGGCTCAGGTGCTCGCCGCGCTGATCGAGAACTCCCTGATGCACGGGGGCGGCACGGTCGCCCTGCGCACTCGCGTCACCGGCAACCAGGCCGTCGTGGAGGTCACCGACGAGGGACCCGGAGTCCCGGCCGACCTCGGCGCCCGCATCTTCGAGCGGACGATCAGCGGGCGGAACTCGACGGGGATCGGCCTGGCGGTGGCCCGCGACCTCGCGGAGGCCGACGGCGGCCGGCTGGAACTCCTGCAGGCCCAGCCCCCGGTCTTCGGCCTGTTCCTCTCCCGGACCCCGCCCGCCCGGAAACCCACCGAGGACAGCCCGACGGTCCGCTAGACAGCGTCGGCCTTTTCAGCCCGGGTCGGCATGACTCAGCCCGTCCGGGAGCGCCCCCTCTGGGGGAGTTCGAGGACGAGGCCGTTCAGGCCGATGCGGGGATCTGGGGGCGCCGGCCCCCAGCAGTGCGGCACCCGAGACCTGCCCGGCCTCCAGCCCTACGAGACAGCCCGGCCTCCCGGGCCCTACGGCACCCGCTGGCTGGGGCGCGGCTTCTTGGACTCCGCCACGAGAATCGATTCCGCGCCGGTCACGGCCTCGCCGGCCGGGAGGGCCTTGAACACCCAGGTGCGGTAGGACCAGAAGCGGAAGAGGGTCGCGACGCCGATGCCGACGAACTTGAAGACGTTGCTCTGCAGCGGGCTGTCCCAGCCGAAACCGTACGTGGCCAGGTAGAGAACACCGTTCTCGATCACCAGGCCCACCGCGCTGAACAGCAGGAACAGCGTGAGTTCACGGGTGCGGCCGCCTTTGTCGCGGTCGCGGTAGGCGAAGTAGCGGAAGCCCACGTAGTTGAACGCGATCGCCACCACGGTGGCTATCACGCTCGCCCGGACGACCTGCAGATCGGTGACGTGCCGTACGAGGTTGAACACGCCGAGGTTGACGAGGATGCCGGCGCCGCCGACGGCGCCGAACTTGGCCACCTCGCGTACGAGCCTTTGCAGCCCCGAGGAACGATGTTCCATGGTCGTGCAGGCTCCCGTCGCTAGGTTGCGTCAACTCCGCCATGCTATCCGGCGCCCCGCTGGGTTTCCTGCGGACGGGCTATCAGGTCGGAAAGAACCCGGAAAGTACCGGGTAAGAGGAGCGGAATCCGGCCGCCCTGGCGCGGCCGATACCCTGGGGGCGTGACGTTCCCGGTAGTCGGCATGGTCGGCGGTGGTCAGCTCGCGCGTATGACGCACGAGGCGGGCATCCCGCTGGGCATCAGGTTCAAGCTCCTCAGTGACACCCCGCAGGACTCCGCGGCGCAGGTCGTGAACGATGTCGTCGTCGGCGACTATCGCGACCTGGAGACGCTGCGAGCCTTCGCGCAGGGCTGCGACGTGATCACCTTCGATCACGAACACGTACCCACCGAGCACCTCAGGGCGCTGGAGGCGGACGGCATCCCCGTGCGCCCCGGGCCCGACGCGCTGGTGCACGCCCAGGACAAGGGGGTGATGCGCGCGAAGCTCACCGAGATCGGCGTGCCCTGCCCACGGCACCGCATCGTGGCCGACCCGCACGACGTGGTCGCCTTCGCCGCGGAGGGCGACGGCTTCCCGGTCGTCCTGAAGACCGTGCGCGGCGGCTACGACGGCAAGGGCGTGTGGGTGGTCGAGTCCGCCGAGGAGGCCGCCGAGCCGTTCCGCGCGGGCGTCCCGGTCCTCGCCGAGGAGATGGTCGACTACGTCCGCGAGCTCGCCGCGAACGTCGTACGCTCCCCGCACGGCCAGGCGGTCGCCTACCCGGTGGTGGAGTCCCGGCAGGTGAACGGGGTCTGCGACACGGTGATCGCGCCCGCCCCCCGCCTGGACGAGGACCTCGCGCTGCAGGCCGAGCGGCTGGCCCTGACCATCGCCAAGGAACTCGGCGTCGTCGGCCACCTGGCCGTCGAGCTGTTCCAGACCCGCGACGGCCGCATCCTCGTCAACGAGCTGGCGATGCGCCCGCACAACTCCGGTCACTGGACCCAGGACGGCGCGATCACCAGCCAGTTCGCCAACCACGTACGGGCCGTGCTCGACCTCCCCCTCGGCGACCCGCGCCCGCGCGCCAAGTGGACGGTCATGGTCAACGTCCTCGGCGGCGACTACCCGGACATGTACTCCGCGTACCTGCACTGCATGGCCCGCGACCCCAAGCTGAAGATCCACATGTACGGCAAGGACGTGAAGCCCGGCCGCAAGGTGGGCCACGTCAACACCTACGGCGACGACCTGGACGACGTTCTCGAGCGCGCACGTCACGCTGCCGGTTACCTGAGAGGCACGATCACCGAATGAGCCCCGTTGTTGGCATCGTCATGGGTTCCGACTCCGACTGGCCCGTCATGGAGGCCGCGGCCAAGGCCCTCGACGAGTTCGAGGTCGCGTACGAGGTCGACGTCGTCTCCGCGCACCGTATGCCGCGCGAGATGATCACGTACGGCGAGCAGGCCGCCGACCGCGGGCTCAAGGTGATCATCGCGGGCGCGGGCGGCGCCGCCCACCTGCCCGGCATGCTCGCCTCGGTGACCCCGCTGCCGGTCATCGGCGTACCCGTGCCGCTGAAGTACCTCGACGGCATGGACTCCCTGCTGTCGATCGTGCAGATGCCGGCCGGTGTCCCGGTCGCCACCGTCTCCGTCGCCGGGGCCCGCAACGCGGGCCTGCTCGCCGCCCGGATCCTCGCCGCGCACGACGAGGACCTGCTGGCACGGATGCGCGACTTCCAGCAGGACCTGAACGATCAGGCCACGGAGAAGGGCAAGCGGCTGCGCTCCAAGGTCGAGGGGTCCGGCGGCTTCGGTTTCGGGAAGTGACCGCGGTGAGCCCGGTGGAGGCGGCCCGGGAGCTGCTGCGCGAGTTCCCGGTCGTCGACGGGCACAACGACCTGCCGTGGGCGTTGCGCGAGCAGGTCCGCTACGACCTCGCCGCCCGCGACATCGCCCGGCCCCAGAACGCCCACCTGCACACCGACATCCCGCGGCTGCGCGCGGGCGGCGTCGGCGCGCAGTACTGGTCGGTGTACGTCCGGTCCGACCTGCCCGACCCCGTCCCGGCGACGCTGGAGCAGATCGACTGCGTACGGCAGCTCCTGGCCCGCTACCCGGCGGACCTGGCCCCCGCGCTGACCGCCGCCGACATGGAGACGGCACGCCGGGAGGGCCGTATCGCCTCCCTCATGGGCGCGGAGGGCGGCCACTCGATCGCGAACTCTCTCGGCACCCTGCGCGGCCTGTACGCGCTCGGCGTCCGCTACATGACGCTCACTCACAACGACAACGTGGCGTGGGCGGACTCCGCGACGGACGAGCCGAACGTCGGCGGCCTGTCGGCCTTCGGCCGTGAGGTGGTCCGGGAGATGAACCGGCTCGGCATGCTGGTCGACCTCTCCCACGTGGCGGCGACGACCATGCGGGACGCGCTGGACACGTCGTCCGCGCCGGTGATCTTCTCCCATTCCTCCGCCCGGGCCGTGTGCGACCACCCGCGCAACATCCCGGACGACGTCCTGGAGCGGCTGCCCGCGAACGGCGGGGTGGCGATGGTGACGTTCGTACCGAAGTTCGTGCTCCGGGCGGCCGTGGACTGGACGGCCGCCGCCGACGAGAACATGCGCGCGCACGGCTTCCACCACCTCGACACCACCGCCAAGGCGATGAAGGCGCACCGCGCCTTCGAGGAGCGCAACCCGCGCCCCGTCGCCACGGCGGCCACGGTGGCCGACCACCTCGACCACATGCGCGAGGTCGCCGGCATCGACCACCTCGGCATCGGCGGTGACTACGACGGCACGGCCTTCACCCCGGCCGGGCTCGACGACGTCTCCGGCTACCCCAACCTCCTCGCCGAACTCCTGGACCGCGGCTGGTCGAAGTCCGACCTGGCCAAGCTGACCTGGAAGAACGCGGTACGGGTACTGGGCGCGGCGGAGGACGTGGCGCGCGGCGTCCAGGCGACGCGGGGGCCGTCCAACGCGAGCATCGAGGAGCTCGACCGGTAGGACCTGTCAGGTGTGCTCGATCCGGCACAGGCAGAAAGGATGCCCGGCCGGGTCGGCGTACACCTGGAAGTCCTTCTTCTCCCGGTCCTCCAGATCCAGCGGCCGCGCGCCCAGCGCCAGCACCTTCTCGTGGACCGCGTCGACCTCCTCCCAGGTGGACCCGGCGTCGAGGTCGATGTGGAACTGCTGCGCGTTGCGGTCGCCCCGCGGCCACTCCGGCGGTGTGAGGTCGTCCACCCGCTGGAAGGCGAGCCGGAGCCCGCCCGGTACGTCCAGGACGAGCCAGTCGTTCTCGTCGTCCCCCTCGTCGGTGTGCAGGGTGCCGCCCACCACCGCCTGGTAGAAGGCGGCGAGCTTGCTCGGGGCGGGACAGTCGATCACGACGGAACGCAAACGTGCGACGCCAGGCATGAGCCCTCCCTGTGTCAGCAGGCGCAGAGGCAGAACGGGTGCCCGGCCGGATCGGCGTAAACCCGGAAGCTGCGGGAACGGTCGGCGGCGTCCAGCGGCTTCGCGCCGAGCGCGAGCACGCCCTTCTCGGCCGCGTCCAGGTCCTCCACGACCAGGTCCAGGTGGAACTGCTGCGAGTGATCGGCCGCCGGCCACCTCGGCGGTACGAAACCGGGCGCCGCCTGGAACGCCAGCGACGGTCCGCCGGGCACCTTCAGATCCACCCAGTCCCCGTCGCCCTCGACGGCGCCACCGAGCACCTCGGCGTAGAAACCGGCGAGCGCGCGCGGGTCGGGACAGTCCAGCACGACCGAACCGAACTTGGCGAGAGCCATGTCTTCCTCCTCCAGGTCGGAGTTCCTCCAGGCCGGAGTTACCCGTAGAGGCGGGTAACCGGTAACCGTTACTGCATGCTGCCGCATCGGAGGTAACGTCGCAAGCATGAGTGAGAGGTCGGCCGCACCAGGAGGCCTGGCGCTGGTCGAGTCCCTGGTGAACACCCTGGACATCGAATCGGGTGCCGACGCGCTCGACACGGCGGACGGCCGGTCGCGGTTCGGGCTCACGGAGGACGACGTCCCCGCGGCCCGCGAACTGCGCGAAGCGCTGCGCGCCACCCTGCTGGCCCACGCCGGCCACCCCCCGCACCGCGCGGTGACCCCCCTGGGCGAGTTGCTGGCCCGGGCCCCGCTGCTGGTGGCGGTCGACGAGCGGGACGGCTCGGCGGTCCTCGCCCCGGCCGACCCCGGCCCCCTGCTGTCCCGCATCGCGGCAGCCGTCGCCGAAGCGCTGGTGGCCGGCACCTGGAACCGCCTCAAGGCCTGCGAGGCCGACACCTGCCACTGGGCGTACTACGACCGCAGCCCGGCCGGACGCGGCCGCTGGTGCTCGATGCAGGTGTGCGGGGCACGCGCGAAGATGCGCCGGTACCGGGCCAAGGAAGCGTAAGGCAGCGGCGATCACAGGGAGTTCGTCGGCGGGTGACCGCCCCGTTGGTGCAGAATGTGTGAAGACACCGGTTCGGCCGACTGAGCCTCGGCCGAACCGGTGTCACCTGCCTTCGTCCGCCTTCGTTCAGGCGGTCGGCCGCCCCATCGCGCGGTACGTCCACCCGGCCCGCCGCCACAACTCCGGGTCGAGGGTGTTGCGGCCGTCGAGGACCAGCCGGCCCTTCGTGACCTCGCCCAGCGCGGCCGGGTCCAGCTCGCGGAACTCCCGCCACTCGGTCAGGTGCAGCACCACGTCGGCGCCCCGGACCGCCTCCAGCGCGGAGTCGGCGTACCCGAGCGTCGGGAAGACCCGGCGGGCGTTGTCCATGCCCTTCGGGTCGTACACCGTGACCTGGCCGCCCTGCAGATGGATCTGGCCCGCCACGTTCAGCGCGGGGGAGTCCCGGACGTCGTCCGAGTCGGGCTTGAAGGTCGCGCCGAGCACCGCGACCCGCCGGCCCAGGAAGGAACCGCCGCCGAGGGCATCACGGGTCAGCTCGACCATCTGGCCGCGACGGCGCATGTTGATGGAGTCGATCTCGCGCAGGAAGGTCAGCGCCTGGTCGACGCCCAGCTCACCGGCGCGCGCCATGAACGCCCGGATGTCCTTCGGCAGACAGCCGCCGCCGAAGCCGATCCCGGCGCGCAGGAACTTCCTGCCGATCCGGTCGTCGTACCCGATGGCCTCCGCCAGCCTGGCGACGTCACCGCCCGCTGCCTCGCACACCTCGGCCATGGCGTTGATGAAGGAGATCTTCGTCGCCAGGAAGGAGTTCGCGGCGGTCTTCACCAGCTCCGCCGTCGGGAAGTCGGTGACCACGAACGGCGTGCCCTCGGCGATCGGCGTCGCGTACACCTCCCGCAGCAGCTTCTCCGCCCGCTCACTGCGCACCCCCACCACGAGCCGGTCCGGGTGCAGCGTGTCCTCGACGGCGAAGCCCTCCCTCAGGAACTCCGGGTTCCAGGCCAGCTCGGCGTCCGCGCCGGCCGGGGCGTGCTCGGCCAGGTAGGCCGCGAGGCGGTCGGCGGAGCCGACGGGCACGGTGGACTTGCCCACGACGAGCGCGGGGCCGGCGAGGTGCGGGGCGAGCGAGGCCAGGGCCGCGTTCACGTACGACATGTCGGCCGCGTAGTCCCCGTGCCGCTGCGGAGTGTTGACGCACAGGAAGTGCACGTCGCCGAACGCGCCGGCCTCGGACCAGTCCTGGGTGAAGCGCAGCCGGCCCGAGGAACCCTCGAAGCCCGCCACATGCTTCCTCAGCAGCTCCTCGAGCCCCGGCTCGAACATCGGGGCCTCGCCGCGCTCCAGCTTCTCGATCTTCTCCGGCACGACGTCCAGCCCGAGCACCTCGAAACCGAGCTCGGCCATGGCCGCGGCGTGCGTGGCGCCGAGATAGCCGGTGCCGATCACGGTGATCTTGAGGCTCATGGGTGCTCCAGGGGTACGCGTCAGGTGCGGGCCCGAGCATAGCCAAGGCGCGCCGCGGTGCTTCGGCGGGCGCTTCGATGGGCAGCCTCCCGGCTGTCACGAAGCTCACGTATGCGTGCCGCTGGTGGACCCCTAAACTTTGTGTTACTTAACGGTAATTAGCGTTGGAGCGTGAGAAACCTTGGCCGGATCGGCTGACTTCGACCTGTACCGCCCGTCCGAGGAGCACGACATGCTCCGCGACGCCGTCCGCTCGCTGGCCGAGGCGAAGATCGCGCCGCACGCCGCGGCGGTGGACGAGGAGGCCCGCTTCCCGCAGGAGGCGCTCGACGCCCTCGTCGCGAACGACCTGCACGCCGTGCACGTCCCCGAGGAGTACGGCGGCGCGGGCGCCGACGCGCTCGCCACGGTGATCGTGATCGAGGAGGTGGCGCGGGTCTGCGTGTCCTCCTCCCTGATCCCGGCCGTGAACAAGCTGGGCTCCCTCCCGGTGATCCTCTCCGGCTCCGAGGACCTGAAGAAGAGGTACCTCGCGCCCCTGGCCAAGGGCGACGCGATGTTCTCGTACTGCCTCTCCGAGCCCGAGGCCGGCTCGGACGCGGCCGGTATGAAGACCAAGGCGGTCCGCGACGGCGACCACTGGATCCTCAACGGCGTGAAGCGCTGGATCACCAACGCGGGCGTGTCGGAGTACTACACGGTGATGGCCGTGACGGACCCCTCGAAGCGCTCGAAGGGCATCTCGGCCTTCGTCGTCGAGAAGTCCGACGAGGGCGTCTCCTTCGGCGCCCCCGAGAAGAAGCTCGGCATCAAGGGCTCCCCGACGCGCGAGGTCTACTTCGACAACGTCCGCATCCCCGCCGACCGCATGATCGGCGAGGAGGGCACCGGCTTCGCCACCGCGATGAAGACCCTGGACCACACCCGCATCACCATCGCCGCCCAGGCCCTCGGTGTCGCCCAGGGCGCCCTCGACTACGCCAAGGGTTACGTCCAGGAGCGCAAGCAGTTCGGCAAGCCGATCGCCGACTTCCAGGGCATCCAGTTCATGCTCGCCGACATGGCCATGAAGATCGCCGCCGCCCGCGCCCTCACCTACCAGGCCGCGGCCGCCTCCGAGCGCGGCGACAGCGACCTCACCTTCCAGGGCGCGGCCGCCAAGTGCTTCGCCTCGGACGTGGCGATGGAGGTCACCACGGACGCGGTCCAGCTGCTGGGCGGTTACGGCTACACCCGTGACTACCCGGTGGAGCGGATGATGCGCGACGCGAAGATCACGCAGATATACGAGGGCACGAACCAGGTCCAGCGGATCGTGATGGCCCGTAACCTGCCGTAGTCATCGGGTAGTTGCCGACCGCGAGGTTTCGGAAGAAGGCGTCCTGAGGGGCGCCTTCTGTCTATTTTGGTGCGCATCGTGTCGGTGATCGCCCGAAGGAGAACAGACCGCCATGTCCGAAACCCAAGCCGCCGGTGACGAAGGCGTCGCGCGCATGTCCCGGATGCGGACCGACGTGTCCCACTCGGCCCGCATCTGGAACTACTGGCTGGGCGGCAAGGACCACTACCCGGTGGACGAGGAGGTCGGCGAGCAGATCCTCGGCTTCGTGCCGGCGCTGCCCCGCTCCGCCGTGGCCGACCGGGCGTTCCTCGCGCGGGCCGTGCGCTATCTGGCCGGGGAGGCGGGGATCCGGCAGTTCCTGGACATCGGCACGGGCCTGCCGACCGCCGACAACACCCACGAGGTCGCCCAGCGCGTCGACCCCACGTCCCGGATCGTGTACGTCGACAACGACCCCCTCGTCCTGACCCACGCCCACGCGTTGCTCACCAGCACGCCGGAGGGGGCCACCGACTACATCGATGCGGACGCGCACGACCCGGAGAGGATCCTGGCGGGCGCGGCGCGGACGCTGGACTTCGACCGGCCGGTCGCCATCACCATGCTGGGCATCCTGAACTTCGTCATGGACACGGACGAGGCGGTCTCCATCGTCCACCGGCTCCTGGACGCCGTACCCTCCGGCAGCCACCTGGTGATCTCCCACCCCACCACGGAGGTGGACGGCGAGGCGATGACCCAGGCCGTGGAGTACTGGAACAGTCAGGGCTCGGCACCCATGACCCTGCGCAGCCGTGCCGACCTGGTACGCCTCTTCGACCGGGTGGACGTACTCGAACCGGGCATCGTCTCCTGCTCCCACTGGCGTCCGGAGGAGGGCCCGGAACCCGTCGCGGTCACCCACTTCGGCGGTGTCGGCAGGAAGCCGTAACAGGAATGGCAGTACCCGCGGGTCGGGCGTAGGACGGAAGCACACGGAGCCCGTCCCTGGGCACCCATGCCTCCGAGGAGGAACCATGACCGCACCCCGAACCCAGCCCGCCATGGGAGCGATGAGCAAGGAGATGCAGGACTGTGTCGAGGCGTGCATGGCGGCGCACACCATGTGCGAGCAGGCCATGAGCTCCTGCATGCAGCTGGGCGGCCAGGCCCAGATGCAGATCATGCGCGCGCTCATGGACTGCTCGGAGATGACCCGCATGTGCGCCGACATGATGATGCGGCGCTCGCCCATGGCCCAGGAGATGTGCGCGATGTGCGCCAAGGCGTGCGACATGTGCGCCGAGGCGTGTATGTCCATGCCGGACGACCAGCAGATGATGCGCTGCGCGGAGGCGTGTCGCCGCTGCGCGGAGATGTGCCGCTCGATGGCCGGCGCCACGATGTGACCCGGGCCTGAGCCCACTCCCCGAGGGCACCCGCTCCCCTGGTGGGTGCCCTCGGCCGTGTCCGCAGACCGGCCTAGTTGCCGGAGACGGTGACCTTCTCGTCGTTGTTCAGCTCGTTCACCAGCGTCTTGACCTTCGCCTTGTCCCAGACGAGGTTGCCGCCCGTCGAGCCGGAGACCGGCATGTTCATGGACGTGCCGTCACCGCCGCTGACGCCCTTCATCGCCCAGAACATGGACGCCAGGTCCCACAGGCTCATGTCCTTGTCGACGGTGAGCGAGTCCAGGCCGGCGCTCATCGTCGGGTAGAACTTGAAGGGGTTCAGGACCGTCGACGGGGTGGCCACCTGGTGCGCGAGGGCTGACAGGAACTTCTGCTGGTTCTTGGTGCGCTGCAGGTCGGAGGTGGCGAAGGCGTGCCGGGTGCGGACGAAGGCGAGGGCCTGCTCGCCGTTCAGCTTCTGCTTGCCCGCCTTGAAGTCGGCTCCCGAGTACTTGTCCTTGAAGCCCTTGTCGATGTTGATCTCTACACCGCCGACCGCATCCACGATCTTCGCGAAGCCGGCGAAGCCTATCTCGACGTAGTGGTCTATGTGCAGGCCGGTGTTGTACTCGACCGTACGAACGAGGAGCGTCGGGCCGTCGAACGCGTATGCCGCGTTCAGTTTGTTCGGTCCGAGGGGGCCCTTGATCTTGCCGGACTCCGAGCCCTTGAACGTCGGAATCGTCACGTTCGAGTCGCGCGGCAGCGAGATCAGTGTGTCGCCGCTGCTTCCGACGTGCAGGATCATCATCGAGTCGGTGCGCTGCCCCTCGGCGGAACCGGTGTGCAGCCTCTTCTTCTCCTCGGCCGACATGCCCTTGCGGCTGTCGGAGCCGACGATCAGGTAGTTGGTGCCGTCGCCCGTCGCCGGCCGGTCGATGACCGTGGACAGGTCGACGTCGCGGTGGAGCTTGGAGTCGGCCCAGAAGTAGGTCGCCACCGAGGTGACGACCAGCACGGTGGCCACGGTGATCGCGGTCCACTTGATGCGTCTCCGCCAGTTCGGCGCGGGCCGTGGGCCGCGGGTGCCGGCGCCCGCCGGTCCGCCCGGGCCGCCGCCGGGGTTGCCGTAGACCTGGCCCGTGTTGTAGCCGCTGTCGTACCCGTAGCCGTCGTCGTGGCCCTGGCCGTCGACGTACGACGGCTGCTGCGGGACCCCGCTGCTGTACGGCGGCGGCGCCGCCGGGCCGGGCGTGCCGTACCCGCCCTGCCCCGGCGGGGACCCGGGACCGCGCCGGACCTGGCGCATCACGCGTGCGCCCTCAGGCTGCGCGCCGGCACTGCCGCGTCCGTAGCGCGGGCCGCGGTTCTCGTCGGACCATCCCTCGGGCCAGTCATTCATGGGCCCCAGTGTGCCGGGCACGACCAGGTGCCTTACAAGGCCTGTCGGGAAATCAGGGCGCCGCTGTTGCGAACCCCATACAAATTCCGCGAATGTCACCTCGGCATATGGTGGGGGTCATGACAGACCAGGCCACCGCGGCGGAGTCGGGTACGCCGGACATCCCCGGCAAGCCGACGTCCGCGTCCCGGACCACGCTCAGCCACATCATGACCCACAACGACACCAACCTGCTGGGCACGGTCCACGGCGGTGTGATCATGAAGCTGGTCGACGACGCCGCGGGCGCGGTGGCCGGCCGGCACAGCGGGGGCCCCGCCGTCACCGCGTCCATGGACGAGATGGTCTTCCTCGAGCCGGTCCGCGTCGGCGACCTGGTCCATGTGAAGGCCCAGGTCAACTGGACCGGCCGGACCTCGATGGAGATCGGCGTCCGTGTCCTCGCCGAACGCTGGAACGAATCCACCCCGCCCACCCATGTCGGCTCCGCCTACCTGGTGTTCGCCGCGGTCGACGCCGACGGCAAACCCCGCCGTGTCCCGCCCGTCGTCCCGGAGACCGAGCGCGACGAGCGCCGCTGCCAGGAAGCCCAGATCCGCCGCACCCACCGTCTCGCCCGCCGCCGGGCGATCCGGGAGCTGAGGGAGAGGCGTGCGGCGGAGGGGTACGAGGACTAGGCCCCTCTGCTGGGCCTCCTGGGACTCCTGGGCCTCCTGGGCCTCCTGGGCCTCCTGGGACTCCTGGGACGATGGTCACGGCCCCGGCTCATCAGCACCGCACCTCGTCGCCCCGCAGCACCGTCGTGTCCGCCTGGCCGGCCGGGGCCTCGGCCCGGACCTTTCGTACGTTCCTGAAGTCCGACCCGGCGATCACCTTCAGCATCGGTCCCTGACCGGGCACCGCCCGCAGCTCGCTGCCGGGCAGGGCCGCGGCCAGGGACTTGGCGGAGCGGTCCCAGCGGGGGTCGAAGAGGACCACCGTGCGGCGCACGTCGTGGACGGGGGCGTCCACCGGCAGGTGGGTGGTGGCGAAGCCGGTCGCCGCCAGCGCCGCGTCGACCCGCCTGCCCAGGCCCACGGTCCGGGTGCCGTTCTGCACCTGCACGCGGATCCGCTGCGGCGCGACCTCGACGGGGGCGACCGGGTCCCGCCGGGGCGGGCGGGGGGTGGCCAGGGGACGGTCGTCGCGCAGGGCCTGGAACAGCTGCTCGGCCTTCGGCCCGTCCCACTTCAGCGTCGAGCCGATGCCCTTCACCGGGTAGGCCATCTGCCCGATGGGGACGGTCGTGAACTCGGACGAGGAAGGGGAGAAGTTCCGCATCGCCCGGCCCAGGTCCAGCAGCTCGTCCGTGCCGAAGCCCTCGTCCGCCCGGACCGAGCCCAGCACCGCCCGGGTCACGTCCCGGAACCGCATCGGGTTCAGCAGCACCCCGGAGGAGGTCGACCGCTCGACCAGCGCCGCGAGGAACCGCTGCTGGCGTCTCATCCGGCCGAGGTCACTGGCCGCGTCGACGTGCCGGGCGCGGACGTACTGCAGGGCCTGCCCGCCCATCAGGGTGTGCGTACCGGCCGGGAGGTCCAGCCCGGTGTACGCGTCCCTCAGCGGCAGCGGGGTGCAGACCCGGACGCCGCCGAGTACGTCCACGGTTCGCATGAAGCTGGTGAAGTCGACCTCCAGATAGTGGTCGATCTTCACATGGGTCATGTTCTCGACCGTGCGCACGGTGAGCTGCGGCCCGCCCTCCGCGTACGCCGCGTTGAGCTTGAGGGGGTGCGGGGCGTGGCGCTGCCCGGTGATCGCGTCGACGTGCGCGGGCGCCTCGGCGTAGGAGTCACGCGGCAGGCTCACCACGCTCGCCCGCTCCCGGTCGTCCGAGATGTGCACGATCATGATCGTGTCGGTGCAGTGGCAGGGCGCCCCGCCCAGCCGGTACTTCCGCCGCGCCTCCTCGTCGACCTTGTCCCGGCCGTCGGTGCCGACCAGCAGGACGTTCATGCCGTGGCCCGCCCGCGGGCGGTTCTTCATGTCCTTGAAGGCGTCGACCCGGGCGATCCCCGCGTCCAGGCTGCTGACCACCGCGTGCCCGATCCCGGCCGAGGCGAGCACCACCACCGAGAGCGTGGTCACGGCCCGCATGGCCCAGCGCGGTCGTCTCCGCCGGGCGGGCGGCCGCGGCATCCGCTGCGGCCGGGGCGGTCGCGGGCGCTGCCGGGGTCGGGCGGGAGAGCCTGGCTGCGTGACGGGCATGGGGACACCTCCGTGAGCACCGTAGGCCCATACGATCTCCAGCCCGGGGCAGCGACCCGGCGGCGCGCAAAGGCATCCCCCGTTCGCGGTAACGTGAGGCCCCTATGAACGCCAACCCCGACGTGCGGCCTCCCGCCGTTTCTGTGATCATGCCCGTCCTCAACGAGGAACGGCATCTGCGCGGGGCCGTCCGAGCCATCCTCGCGCAGGAGTACGCAGGCGAGATGGAGGTGGTGATCGCCCTCGGCCCGTCCACGGACCGCACGGACGAGATCGCCGCCGAACTGGTCGCCGAAGACCCCCGCGTGCACACCGTCCCGAACCCGACCGGCCGTACGCCCGCCGCGCTGAACGCCGCGATCAAGGCCTCCCGCCATCCGATCGTGGTGCGCGTCGACGGGCACGGCATGCTGTCGCCGAACTACATCGCCACCGCCGTGCGGCTGCTGGAGGAGACCGGCGCGCAGAACGTCGGCGGCATCATGCACGCCGAGGGCGAGAACGACTGGGAGCACGCGGTCGCCGCCGCGATGACCTCGAAGATCGGTGTCGGCAACGCCGCCTTCCACACCGGCGGCGAGGCCGCGCCGGCAGACACCGTCTACCTGGGCGTCTTCCGGCGCGAGGCGCTGGAGCGGCAGGGCGGCTACAACGAGGAGTTCATCCGCGCCCAGGACTGGGAACTGAACTTCCGCATCCGTGAGGCGGGCGGGCTGATCTGGTTCTCGCCGGAGCTGCGGGTGTCGTACCGGCCCCGGCCGAACGTGCGGGCGCTGGCCAGGCAGTACAAGGACTACGGCCGCTGGCGGCACGTGGTCGCCCGCTACCACGAGGGCTCCATCAACCTGCGCTACCTCGCCCCGCCGACCGCGGTGTGCGCGATAGCGGCGGGGATCGTGGTGGGCGTGGCCCTGACCCCCTGGGGCTTCGTGGTCCCCGGCGGTTATCTCGCGGCGATCGTCGCCGGTTCGGTGCCCGCGGGCAAGGGCCTGCCGGTGAAGGCCCGGCTGCAGATCCCGCTGGCCCTCGCCACCATGCACATGTCGTGGGGCTGGGGCTTCCTGACCAGCCCCCGCTCCCTGGCCAAGAAGGTCATCGCCTCACGCCGCCCCGCGGTGCTCGTCACCGACTGAGGCCGCGCGAGGCACCCGTCGGCCCGGGCTACCAGGTGTAGCCCGGGTTGACGTGCATGCACTGCTTCTTGTCCGCGCCGTTGATGACCTGCGCCGAATCAGGGGTGGAGTCGTCCTCCTTGGGCGCGGTGTACTTGGTGCCCGACCGCCAGTCGGCGCCGACCACCAGCGTGATCCCGGAGACGTCCGTGGACTTCTTCACCGCGGCCACCGGGATGCCGAGCGCCTTGGCCACCCGCTGGGCGTCGCCCTCCAGATCCGCGCTCGGGTAGCGGATCACCGTCGTGGCCTCGCTCAGCGCGGCGGAACGATCCGCCACCGCCTGTGTGAACCCCTTGCCGAGGAGAAGCTGGGCGACCGTGTTGGCCCGCCCGCGGACCGGCGCCAGGGTCTCGGACCGCGTGCCGTTCTCCACCTGCACGGCGATCTTGTCGTCGGCCGCGGCCGGGTCGGAGCTCGCCTTCGCGGCGGTGGACTCCTTCCTCTGGCTCTTGCCGTCCAGGGCGATGTCCTCGCGGACCAGCCGGAACAGCTTCGCGGCGTCACCCGGCTTGGGCACCACCCGGCCATCGGTGGCCGAGACGTACTGCCACGGCATCGTCGTCATGGTGATGCGCTTGGTGGGGACCTTCTTGAGTTCCTTGCTCAGGTCGTACAGCTTCGCCACCGTGCCGAGCCCGTCGTCCACCGTCAGAGCCTTGGTGGCCGTCTCGGCGAGAGACTGCAGCTTGCCCGGGTTGCTCAGCGTGGCGTTCTCACGCAACTGGCGGACCATCGCGTTCATGTACTGGTGCTGGGCCTTGGCCCGGGCTATGTCGGTGTTGTCCTCGAAGCCGTACCGGGTGCGCAGCCACTGCAGGGCCTGGACGCCCTTGATGTCGGTGGTGCCCTTCTTGAGCTTCAGGCCCGAGCCGTGACCCAGACGGTCCTTGGAGTGGATGTTGGCGTCCACGCAGACCGGCACACCGCCGATCGCATCGGCCATGGACACCACCCCCGCGAAGTCGATCATCATGAAGTGGTCGATGTGGATGTCGGTGAGCTTCTCCCAGGTCGCCACCGTGCAGCCGGGGCCGCCGCGGCCCAGCGAGTCGTTGGTCATGGTGAACGTGGTGGCCTGGTACACCTTGCCGCTGTCCGGGTCCGTGCACTTGGGCATGTCCAAGCGGGTGTCGCGCGGCATGCTGACCACCGACATGTTGGTGCGGTCCGCCGAGAGGTGCAGCAGCATCTGGACGTCCGCGCGCGGCGCGGTGTTGAACGTGTCCTTGGCGCCGCCGAGCTTCTGGTCCTCTTTGTTGTTCCGCCCGTCCGACCCGATCAGCAGAATGTTCAGCGGCGTCTGGCCGGCCGCGTTCGCCTGGGACGCCGCCGCCCTGTCCTTGGCGTCCCCGATGTTCAGGGGGTCCTTCCTGATGTTGCCGTTCAGGTGCTGGTAGTAGAGGTAGCCCGCTCCCGCGGTGCCGAGTATGACCACCGCCAGCACCGTCGCCGACCAGCGCAGCGCACGTCGTCTGCGCCGTGGTGGGTTCTCCTGCGTACCGTCCCGGCCTCTCCCGCCACCGTGCCGGCCCTGTCCGGCCGACGCGTCCGCCCCCTGCGGCTCGAGCGACATCGTGTCCTTCACCGCGGGACCCTCCCCATGCATGCTGCTCCGCACCAACTCCCTGCCCCTCCCCACCCTGCGCCCTCACCTGGATACGTACGTCCTTGCCCCTTGTCAGACGCACGAGGGGCCCATTGGGTTACCTGCCGGGCGCACACCATGTCGTCCGCCGCGGACAACACACCCGGTTACGCCCGCCTCCCGGACCTGAGCGCGCCTCATCATTCTGCAGCCAGTCAGGAGACTGCCGGGGGTTCCCGGCGGGAACCGGAGGCCTCGGTTTCCAGGTGCGACACGGTGCGTACCCGTCCGGGCACCGACCGGTGCCGGAGCCGTCCAGGGACAGCCGTGTCACACGGAACGGGCCTGTCCCACGCCCTCTCGGGCGTGGGACAGGCCCGTCCGGTGGCCCTCAGCGGCTCAGCCGGCGCACTTGACCTGGTTGGCCGTGGTCTTGTCGACGTTCGGGGCCTTGCTAGGAGCGGTGAAGGACACTCCCGCACCCTTGAAGTCCTTGCCCAGCGTCAGCGTCATGGCGGGCAGGCCCTGGGAGTTGATCACGCTCTTGCCGGGCTTCATCGCGGATCCGGACAGCCCCAGGATGGCGGCCAGCCGACGTGCCTGGGGCGCCTGGTCGGGCGCGTACTCGAGCGTCGTCTTGCTCAGTGCGGCGGGTGCGTTGCCCGCGTTGTCCGACTTGAGCACGCCCGCGTCGTTCTGCAGGTAGCTGAGTTCCGCCTGTGCGCTGCCGCCCGGGGCCCCGCCGTTGTAGATGCGCACCCGGACCTCGGAGGGGGCGGACTTGGTGCCCTTGAGAAGGGCCGCCTGCGCGTCCTTGGCCGCCTTCTGCTTCTTCTTCACGTCGGAGAAGGAGACGTCGTTCTTGATCGCGTCGAAGACCGCCGGGGCGGCGTTGGGCTTGACGATCACCGTCTTGTGGATGGCACCGTCGGCCGGGTTGTCGACCACCGGCACGGTGGTGAAGGTCAGGTTCTTCGGGTTGAGCTTGCCCAGCTCCAGCCCCAGGTCCTTCAGTTTGCCGATGCTGTCGAGCTGCGAGTCGACGGTCAGCGCCTTGGTGCCGGCCTCGGCCAGCTTCAGCATCTTCGTCGGACTGGTGAGCGTCGAGTTGGAGCTCAGCTTGCGCATCAGCGCGCTGAGGAACTGCTGCTGCAGCTCGATCCGGCTCAGGTCGCCGCCGAGACCGACCGAGTGCCGGGTACGCACGAACGCAAGCGCCTGCTCGCCCGAGATGTTGTGCGGGCCCTTGGACAGGTTCAGGTGCGAATCCTTGTCGTTGATGTCCTTCGCCAGGCAGACATCGACCCCGCCGACCGCGCTGGTCAGCGTCTTGACCGCGTTGAAGTCGGCGACCATGAAGTCGTCCGGTTTGATCCCGGTCACCTCGGTGACCGTGCGCATGGTGCAGCTCGGCGTCCGGCCGTCCTGGCCGAGGCTGGTGTTGAACCGTTGGTTCTGGGTACCAGGGATGACCTTCATGGAGCCGTCGGCCTGCTTGGTCGGGCAGTCCGGCACGTTCACGATCAGGTCGCGCGGGATGCTCAGCGCCGTGGCGTTGGAGCGGTCCTTGGAGATGTGCAGCAGGATGTTGGTGTCGGCGTGCCCGACGCTGCCCGCGTCGCCGTACCCCTCGTTGCCCTTGCCGGTGCGCTTGTCGGTGCCGATCAGCAGGATGTTGATCGCCTTGTCCTTGCGGAAGCCACCGGTGCTCGCGCCGTCGTCGGAGACGGAGGTGATGTTGTCGTTGAGGTGCTTGATGTAGAGGTAGCCGGCCGCGCTGACGGCGACCAGCACGAACGCCATGCCGCCACCGGTCCACAGCAGGATCTTCTTGGCCTTCGACTTCTTCTTCACCGGCCGCCGGTTGCGCCGCCCCGGCGGAGGCTCGGGAGGGCCGCCCCGGCGCCGTCGCTGCGCCGGGAACTCGGGCCCGGACATGTCCCGGCTGCCGAGGTCCGGCGTCCCGCGCCCGGGCGCGGCGGCCCGGCCGCCGGCCCCGCCTCCCGCCGCGCCCGCACGGGGCGAGGTGGATCTGCGTGGTCCCGGTACCGTCGACTGCGGTGCGGAAGCGCTCAGTCGCAGTTCGTATTCGCCGGTGTTCGGATTGAGCACCCACTGGTCTGCGGGATCGATGTTGTCCGCCCGCCCACGTCCTTGCGCGTCCACGGTTGTCCGAATCCTCCGTTGGGGCCACGCGGCGCCCTTCCCCCCACCAGGCGCACGGGTCTCGGTCAATCAGTGCACGACCCCAGGACAGACCTCGCGGCCGGGTGCACCGGATCGCTCACACTATCCGCCCAGTTCAGCGTCCAACGACGCTCGTGACAAATTCCACCTTCCTACAACTGGGCAATCCGTCGCATTCTCCTGAACACAGGTACGGCTTTGGCGGTCGCTTTACTCACAGCTGTCCTCTGCTGCGGTGTTCCCGCGGAAGGTCGGGGTGGGGGAGGGAGCGTTCCGCCGGTCGTCGGAAGGGTCGTCAGGGCGGTCGTCGCCGAGGTCGCCCGCGTGAGATTCCGGTGTGACTTCCCGGGCCACCGCGACCGGCTGGTCCGCGCGCAACCGTGCGAAGAGTCTCTCGGCGTCCGGTTCCACCAGCTGGTCACGATTGGAGTTGTAAACGTACGACTCCCGCGGAACGGTCATGAATCGCATCTGGTCGGTGGGTATGTTCCGCAAGCCGCGCACCAGTTGGTAGAGGCCGCTCAGGCTCGCCAGTCCCGGGTCCGTGGTGAGCGAGGAGGTGGCCGCGTCCAGCACCGGGTAGAGCTTGACCGGGTTCAGCAGGACGTCGTCGCTGCGTACCTTGCTGACCAGTGCCCCGAGGAACCGCTGCTGACGGCCCATCCGGTCGGTGTCGCTGCCGTCGCCCAGGGACTTGCGGGCCCGCACGTAGCCGAGTGCCTGCTCGCCGTCGAGCGTGACCTTGCCCGCGGGCAGTCGCAGCTTGGCGGCCTTGTCGTCGATGGGCCTGCTCAGGCACACCTCGACGCCGTCGACGGCGTCGACCATCTCCTTGAAGCCGCTGAAGTCGACGACGACGTGGTGGTCGATCCGGATGTCCGTCAGCTTCTCGACGGTCCGGATGGTGCAGGCCGACCCGCCCACTTGGAAGGCCTGGTTGAACATCGCGAACATCGGCTCGCTGCGGCTGCCGTCCGCGCGCCGGCAGCTCGGTATGTCCACCATCAGGTCGCGGGGCAGCGACACGGCGGTGGCGCTGCGCCGGTCGGCGGCCAGGTGGAGCAGGATCGTGGTGTCGGACCGCTCACTGCCCAGGTCCCGCCCGTAGGCGTCGTTGCCGTCCCCCGAGCGCGTGTCCGACCCGATCAGCAGGATGTTCTGCGCGTCGTGCACCAGCGCCGTGGGCCGTTCCCGCTCGTACCGGGCGAGCTCGGCGGCGGCCGCGTCGTCGGCCGTGATGTTGGCGCTCAGCTTCGCGTACACCGCCCATCCGCCCCCGGCCGCCGCCAGGAGCAGGACCCCGGCCCCCAGGGCCGCCCCCTTCGCCCACCGCCGCCGGCGCCTGCGTATGCGCCCCTCGGCGGTGGCGGAGGCACCGGAAGGCGGGGTCCGGCCGGAGGGGCTGCCTGCGCTGTCGGTCACGGCCGGCCCCCTCACGGCGTACGAGCGTCACGTTCCTGGTTCTTACGACCATGACGTGAGGGGGAGGTCAGAGAGGGCTCTTGCTACTCCGAACGGGTGACGGCAGCACGCTCCCCCAGGGGCCCGTCCGGCGGGGCCCTAGTGGCGCGCGGCGGTCACCCGTTCGCTCTCGATCCGCCTGGCCAGAGCCTCTCCGTCCAGCCTCTCCAGGTGCCGGCACAGCACCACGGAGCCTCCGGAGGCCAACGGCGCGTACAGCCCCGCGCTCAGCCCCTCCCAGGTGTCGTACGGCAGCCCGGACAGCAGCCGGGACCCGGGCCCCGTCAGATCGAGCGACGGGGCGTCCCGGACCGCCCGCTCCACCACCTCCGCGCCCGTCAGCTCCGCGCCGGCCACGATCAGTGCCGGCTCCTCCGGGTCGACCGGCGAGAACGGCGCGAACCGGTCGCCCTGACTCGGCACTTCCACGGCGTAGTCGACGAAGCCCTCCGGCGTCTGCGGGAACCGCCCGCCGAGCGGCCGCAGCGCGAGCGCGACCCGCTCGCCACGGCACGCGCGCGCCGCGTCCAGCGAGTCCGGTCCGCTCACGACGACGTCGGCCGCCGCCGGGTCGCCGGACACGTCCGCGATCACCCCCACCGACGAGCAGGCCAGCAGCCACACCGCCGTCTGCCAGTGGGCGGGCAGCAGCAGTGCGACCCGGTCGCCGGGCCCGGCGGCGAGGTCGCCCTGGAGGAGGTTGGCGGTCTTGGCCACCCAATTGGCGAAGGTGGCCACGGACAGTTCGACGCGTTCGCCCGTGGCGTCGTCGTAGAAGGTCACCAGGGGGCGTCCGGGATCGGCGGCGAGCGCGGATCCCAGCAGGTCGGCAGGGGTGCGGTCGGTGGCGTTCACCCGCGCAAGGGTACGCGGCGGCGCGGCCGGGGACGGCGCGGCGGGGCCACCGGTTCGGCGGAACGCCAGCCGACGATCCGTCAGTTCCCGGATGGACAGATTTATATGACTATGCCCAAGATCATGGGCATGCACGGATTCCTCACTTCCTCGATCGGCGTCTCCTCGGTCGGTGTCACGTGCGCGGCCGCCCTCACCCTGCCGCTGGCCACGCCCGCAGCCGCCGCCGAGGCGAGACCGGCACCGACCGCGCAGCGGGCCGCGGCCACCGCCACCCGCACCCCCGAGCGGGCCGCCCCCGGCGGCACCCAGTCCCTGCCTCTGGTGCCCCTGACCCGCGACCGCGACGGCGGGGCGGCCCCCGAACAGGGCCTGCACCGCGAGCGGGTACGGCGTTTCTCGCTCCTCGGCGTCGTCTGGAACGACCCCGGCACCGAACTCCACGGCCGCGTCCAGGTCCGCACCCGCGCCGCCGGCACCGGCAGGTGGTCCGGCTGGCAGGACGTCGAGGCGCACGACGCCGACCACGGCGCCGACCCCGGCACGGCGGAGCGCGCCTCGGGACAGGTGCGCGGCGGCACCGCACCGCTGTGGGTGGGCGACTCGGGCGGGGTCGACGTACGCGTCCGGGCGGACGCGGGCCGGGCCGGCGGCGTCCGCCCCCGGCTCCCTTCCGGTCTGCGCCTGGAACTCGTCGCCCCCGGTGACGAGCCGCCGCCCGGCGGGCCCGCGGCCGACCCTCCGAGCAACGCCGGCCTGTCGGAGGCCGAGGCCGCCGCGTCCGCGGTCAACACCGACCTCGCGCCCTTCGCGGCCACCGAGATCCCCGCCCTCGGCAGGGCGGACACCGAGATGCAGCTACTGGCCCTGCGGGGCGACCAGCTGACCGAGGCTCAGCGCAGCAAGCCGTACATCGGGCCGCGCCCGCGCATCGTGACGCGGCGCGGCTGGGGCGCGGACGAATCGCTGCGCGAGAAGGGGTTCGTCTACACCCAGAAGATCAAGGCGGCCTTCGTCCACCACACCGCCTCCGGCAACAACTACAGCTGCTCCCAGGCGTCTTCCGTGATCCGCAGCATCTACCGGTACCACGTCCGCAGCCTGCGCTGGCGCGACATCGGCTACAACTTCCTCATCGACAAGTGCGGAACCATCTACGAGGGCCGCGCCGGGGGAGTGTCCAAGGCGGTCCGCGGCGCGCACACCCTCGGCTTCAACGAGAGCAGCATGGGCATCGCCGTGATCGGCACCTACGGCTCGGGCAAGCCGTCCTCCGCCGCGGTCAAGGCCATCGCCGGGCTCACCGCCTGGAAGCTCGGACTCTACGGGGGCAATCCCCGCGGAAAGACATATCTGAAGTCGGGCGGTGGCAATCTCTACCCGAAGGGGAAGAACGTACGACTCAATGTGATCTCCGGACATCGGGACGGATACGCCACCGACTGCCCAGGCAAACGGCTCTACGCCAAGCTCGGCACGGCACGTTCCACCGCGGCGCGCTACCAGGGGCGCTGACGGACGGAGAGGACACTCGTCGCCGGGGCCCAGCCGGGGAATCCGCTTCCGATGCCGCGGGACACCGCGCGGCCGTCGAGCGCCGTCACACGGTCTGCTTACCGCGGTCTGCATACACTGGCCGGCCGAAACACAGTTCGGCCGGTCCCGGCAGGAAGCAGAGACGACAGGTGACAGAAGCGATCCTCCTGGTCGGCGGCAAAGGCACCCGGCTGCGCCCGCTCACGGTGCACACGCCCAAGCCCATGGTCCCGGCGGCCGGGGTCCCGTTCCTCACCCACCAGCTGGCCCGGGCCAGGGCGGCGGGCGTGGAGCACATCGTGCTCGCGACGAGCTACCTGGCCGAGGTCTTCGAGCCGTACTTCGGGGACGGTGCCGAGCTGGGCCTCCACATCGAGTACGTCACCGAGGAGGAGCCCCTCGGCACCGGCGGAGCCATCCGCAACGTCGCCGCGCGCCTGCGCTCCGGCCCCGACGAGCCGGTGCTGATCTTCAACGGCGACATCCTGACCGGCCTGGACATCAGGGCGCTGGTGCGTACGCACGAGGAGACGTCCGCGGACGTGTCCCTGCACCTCACCAAGGTGACCGACCCCCGCGCCTACGGCCTGGTCCCCACCGACGACAACGGCCGTGTGCTCGCCTTCCTGGAGAAGCCGCAGACCGCCGAGGAGATCGTCACCGACCAGATCAACGCCGGGGCGTACGTCTTCCGCCGCTCGGTCATCGACACGATCCCGGCGGGCCGGCCGGTGTCGGTGGAACGGGAGACGTTTCCGGACCTGCTGGCGGCGGGCGCCCATCTGCAGGGCATGGTGGACTCCACGTACTGGCTCGACCTCGGTACGCCCGCCGCCTTCGTCCGCGGCTCGGCCGACCTGGTCCTCGGGCGGGCGCCGTCCCCGGCCGTCCCCGGCCGCTGCGGCGACCGTCTGATCCTGCCGACCGCCATGGTGGCGTCCGACGCCAAGCTGACCGGCGGCACCGTGGTGGGGGAGGGCGCGTTCGTCGCCGAGGGCGCCCGGGTCTCCGGCAGCACCATCCTGTCCGGCGCCGTCATCGAACCCGGCGCCGTCATCACCGACTCCCTCATCGGGGCCCGCGCCCGCGTCGGCGAACGCTCCGTCCTCACCGGCACGGTGATCGGCGACGGCGCGATCGTCGGCCCCGACAACGAACTCCGCGAAGGGGTCCGGGTGTGGTGCGACGCGCGGATCCCGGCGGGGGCGGTGCGGTTCTCGTCGGACCAGTAGCCGGTGCCCAGGGCAACAGCCGGCCGCGCAGGGGCGGAGACGCCTGCTTATGCGACTGAGCGTTGCGGCTATGGCCGTCGCCCACCAGGCCACAGTTGACTGCTCGTATGACCCGCACACACGGCACCGAGACGACCCTGATCATCGGCGGCACCGGCAAGACCGGGCGGCGTGTCGCCCAGCGGCTGACCGCCCGGGGCCTGCCGGTGCGCATCGGCTCCCGCTCGGGCGAGCCGCCGTTCGACTGGCAGGAGCCCGGCAGTTGGGAGCCGGCGCTCGACGGAGCCACCGCCGTCTACGTCACCTACCACCCGGACCTCGCCTTCCCCGGAGCCGCCGAAGCGGTCGGTGCACTCTCCGAACTGGCCGTAGGCAAAGGCGCGCGCCGACTCGTACTGCTCTCCGGACGCGGCGAGGAGGGCGCGGTGAACAGCGAGAACCGGCTCAAGGACTCGGGCGCGGACTGGACCGTCGTACGGGCCAACTGGTTCAACCAGAACTTCAGCGAGAGCTTCTTCCTGGAGCCGGTCCTGGCCGGGGAGCTGGCGCTGCCGACCGCGGACGCCGTGGAACCGTTCGTCGACGCCGACGACATCGCGGACGTCGTGACCGCCGCCCTCACCGACGACCGGCACATCGGCCGGACCCACGAACTGTCCGGCCCCCGGCCGCTGAGCTTCCACGACGTGGCCGCCGAGCTGTCCAGGGCCACCGGCCGCGAGATCAGGCACACCCCGGTCTCCCTCGACGACTACCGGCTGACATTGCGGGAGCACGGTCTGCCGGTCGAGTTCGCCGATCTCTTCGAGCTCATCCTCGACGGGCGCAACGCCGACGCCACGCACGGCGTACGGGAGGCTCTCGGACGGGAGCCCGTGGACTTCGCCGAGTTCGCCGGGAAAGCCGCAGCCACCGGCGTCTGGACCGCCTGACCCACACACGTCCTGCCCCACACTCGTCCTGACCCCCACCCTCGTCCTCGTCTGCGACAGGTCATCACATGGACGCTCTGGCCGGCCTTCTCGAAGGCCTGAAGGCACGCGGCTCGTTCCTGCTCAAGTCGGTCTTCCGGCCCCCGTGGTCGCTGCGCATCGAGGACCGCGCCCCGGTGTCCCTCGTCACCATGGTCCGCGGCGACGCCTGGGTGCTGCCCGACGGCGGAACACCAGTGCTGCTGAAACCGGGCGACCTGGCCGTGCTGCGCGGCCCCGACCCGTACACCGTCGCCCACGACCCGGCCACCCCCGTGCGCGTCGTCGTGGGGCCCGACCAGCGGTGCAGCACGGTCGACGGCACCGACCTCACCGACTCGATGGCGCTCGGTGTCCGCACCTGGGGGGACACCGGCGGACCGGACACGTCCGTGATGCTCAGCGGCACCTACCAGGCCCCGGGCGCGGTCGGCCGCCGCCTGCTGGACGCCCTCCCCGCCCTTCTCGTGCGCACCGCCGCAGGCGCCGACGACCCGCTGATCCCCCTGCTCGCCCAGGAGATCTCCCGCGACGAGCCGGGGCAGGAAATCGTCCTCGACCGGCTGCTGGACCTGCTCCTCGTCAGCGTGCTGCGGGACTGGCTCGGCGCACGGGAGAACGGAGTCCCCGCCTGGTACCGCGCGCAGTCCGATCCGGTCGTCGGCCCCGCTCTGCGTCTCCTCCACGACAACCCGGCGCGGCCCTGGACCGTGGAGACCCTGGCCCGCAAGGTCGGTGTCTCCCGGGCCGCCCTGGCCCGCCGCTTCACCACGGCCGTGGGGGAGCCGCCGATGGCCTATCTGGCCCAGTGGCGTCTCACCCTCGCCGCGGACCTGCTCCGCGACCCCGACACGACCCTGACCAAAGTGGCCCACCAGGTCGGCTACGGCAGCGCGTTCGCGCTCAGCTCCGCCTTCAAACGCGTGCGCGGCGTGAGCCCCCAGGAACACCGGTCGACGGGCGGGATGCCAGAGCTGCCTTCCCCTCCGCCACCGTCCAGGACGGTCGTCCTGGGCCGACGATCCCACTGAGAAAGAGGCCTGCCCATGTCCGTCACCCCCCTGCCTCGTTCCGGCGGCGCGACCGGCGTGCCGCTCGTCCTGGCCTGCACCGCGATGGGACTCCTGTCCGGCCTGTTCTTCGCGTACGATCTGTCGGTCATGCCGGGCCTGTCCCGTCTGGACGACGCGGCCTATCTCACCGCGATGCGCGACTTCAACGACGAGATCGACAACAGCGGCCCGTTCGCGATCGTCTTCGTCGGCGCGCTGGTGGCCACGGTGTGGGCTGCGGTCGCCGCCTACCGGCAGGAACGCAGGGGCGCGGCCGCGTGGGCCGCCGCCGCCGGTGTGCTCTACCTGGCCGTACTGGTGATCACGGTTTCGGTGAACCTTCCCCTGAACAACGAACTCGCCGGTCTCGGCGACCCGGCCAAGGCCGCGGACCACTCGCTCGTCGACAGGTTCGAGGGGGTCTGGTCGACGGCCAACATCGTGCGCACCGTGCTCACCACGGCCGCGGTGGCCTGCCTGGCGCAGGCGCTGAGGCTGCACGGCCGGACCGGCACCGCGGCCGTGCGGCAGGGCTGAGGCTCACAGCCGGCCGATGTCGCCGACAGGCATGCGCGGAGCCCGCCGCGGTGGCACCCGTCCGCTCAGCAGGATCAGCCGGGCCGCCCGGTGCCGCTGCCCCGCGTACGGCTCCAGCAACTCCAGCATCACGGCGTCGTCCGCGTCTCGGTTCCCGGCCAGCGCCCACCCGATGATCCCCGGCAGATGCAGATCCCCGACCGTCACCGCGTCCGCCGCCCCATGACTGCGCTGCACGGTCTCGGCGGACGTCCACGGTCCGACCCCCGGCACGACCTCCAACCGCGCCTGAGCGAGCGCCGGCTCCATCCCGACCGCCTCCTCCAGCCGCGCGGCGACCCGTACGGCCCGCAGGATCGTCGACGCCCGCTTGTTGTCGACCCCGGCCCGGTGCCACTCCCAGGACGGGATCAGCGCCCACGTCCGCGGTTCCGGCATCACGTACATCCGCCCGGGCGCGGGCCCCGGCGCCGGCTCCCCGAACTTCCGCACCAGCAACCGCCACGCCCGGTACGCCTCGACGGTCGTGACCTTCTGCTCCAGGACCGACGGGATCAACGACTCCAGCACCAGCCCGGTCCGCGTCAGCCGGAGCCCCGGCCGCCGGTGCCGGGCCATCGCCACCACCCGGTGCCGGGGCGCGAACGCGGCGGGATCGTCGTCGGCACCGAGCAGCTGCGGCAACCGCTCCAGCAGCCACTCGGCCCCCGGCCCCCACGCCTGGCCGCGCACCTCGCCGCCGTGCGCCGACACACGCAGCGTCCCCGGCCCGGCGGGCGTCCGGCTGGCCCGCCACACCGCCCCGTCCGGCGCCGCGTGGAAGGTCGGGTCCCCGGGGCCGCGCCTCAGCGGCCCGAGCACCAGCCCGAGATCGAGCGGACCGTCGGGCACCCACGTCCGCCCCCGCCCCGGTCCGGCGGCCTGCCGGGGGATGCCCGCGGGCGCGGGGGGCACGGGGACATGACCGCCGCGTACGGTCGTACGCGTGGGCCGCGGAGCGAAACGTCCTGCCACGATCGAGATCCCTGGGGCCGCCGGAGTGGTGCTACGAGACTAAGTGGTCCTGCCGGCCGCTCAGCGCACCTCGATGAACGCCCCCGCCTCCCGCTCCGGCCGCGGCCTCGGCTCCTCGGCCGGATGACCGATCGCCACCGCCCCCATCGGGTCCCAGTTCTCCGGCAGGTCCAGCACCTCGCGCACCACGTCCCGGCAGAACATCGTCGAGGACACCCAGGCCGAACCCAGCCGCTCCCCGGCCAGGGCGACCAGGAAGTTCTGCACGCCGGCCCCGGTGGCGACGACGAACATCTCGCGTTCGGCGCCGTCCCGTCGCGGGTCCCCGTAGGTGTGCGAGCCGTCCATGACGAGGCAGGGCACGACGAGGTAGGGGGCGCCCCGCAGCACGTCGCCGCGTCGCACCCGCTTGGCGATGGACTCCTCCGTCTTGCCGTCCCGTCGCAGGTCGGTGATCCAGGCATCCCGCATGGCGTCGAGCAGCCGGGTGCGCGAGGCCTGCGACTCCAGCAGCACGAACCGCCACGGCGTCGTGTGGTGCGGTGCCGGTGCCGTCACGGCCGCCGCGACCGCCCTGCGTACGGAGCCCGGATCGACCGGCTCGTCCGTGAAGGCCCGTACCGTACGCCGCTGGGTCACCGCCTCCCGGACCGCCTCGGAGGTGCCCAGCCGGAACATATCGTCGCGCGCGACGCGCACCATGGCACGCGCCCCTTCGCCGTGGTCGTCGGCCACGGTGTGCGGCAGCCCGCGCACCACGGCGACGGGCAGCCCGGCGGCCTTGCCCTTGACCAGATCGCCGGCGGCGGCCAGCTCGTCCGCCGTGGCGACGACGGTGGCGGAGAGCGGATTGCCGTATGCGTCCGTGCCCCCGCGCAGGTCGTCCAGCACGCGCACGCCCGCGGCGCCGATCGCGACGTCCGTGAGGCCCGCGCGCCACGGCCGTCCGAAGGTGTCGGTGATGATCACCCCGACGTTCACGCCGAGCGCGTCCCGCAGCCCGTCCCTGAGGGCCCGCGCGGACGCGTCCGGGTCCTCGGGCAGCAGCAGCACCGTGCCGGACGGCGTGTTGGAGGCGTCGACCCCGGCGGCCGCCATGACCAGGCCCTGCCGGTTCTCGACGATCCGCAGCGGGCCGCGCCGCGCCACCACGCGTACGGTCTCGGCGTCGATCGCGGCCTCCCGGTCGGCGGCCTCTACGACCCGGCCCTCGGCCTTCGACACGATCTTCGACGTGACGAGGAGCACGTCCCCGTCGGCCAGCCCGGGCCCGGCACCGGCGATCAGCTTCGCGAGATCGTCCCCGGGCTGGACCTCGGGCAGGCCCGGGACGGCCCAGACGCGGTAACCATCCGCAGACGCGTCGCTCATGCCTGCCGCACCTCCTCCGCCAGCGTCAGCGCCTCGCCGGCCATCCGCGCCGCCGCGTCGACGTCGGTCATCATCAGCGGCACGGCCCGGCAGCGGATGCCGGCGGCCTCGACCCGCTCGACCGTGCCCGCGTCCACCGTGTCCACCAGCCAGCCGTCCAGCAGCCCCGAGCCGTAGTGCTCGGCCACCGCCGCGGCCGTGGACTCTACGCCGACCGCCGCGAGCACCTTGTCGGCCATCCCGCGCACGGGCGCGTCCCCGACGATGGGGGAGAGGCCCACCACCGGCACCCCGGCGTCGGCGATCGCCTCCCGGATGCCGGGCACGGCGAGGATCGTGCCGATGGAGACGACCGGGTTGGACGGCGGGAAGAGGACGACGTCCGCGGCCGCGATGGCCTCCAGCACCCCGGGTGCCGGCTTGGACTGCTCGGCGCCCACCGGCACGACCGCCTGCGCCGGGACCGAGGCCCGCAACCGCACCCAGTACTCCTGGAAATGGACCGCCTTGCGTTCGCCGTCCACCTCGACCGCCACGTGCGTCTCCACACGGTCGTCGGTCATCGGGATCAGCCGCACCCCCGGCTTCCAGCGGTCGCACAGCGCCTCGGTGACCGCGCTCAGCGGATACCCGGCGCCCAGCATCTGCGTCCGCACTATGTGCGTGGCGAAGTCCCGGTCGCCGAGACCGAACCACTCGGGCCCGACCCCGTACGCCGCGAGCTCCTCCTTGAGGTGGAACGTCTCGTCCGTCCGCCCCCAGCCCTGTTCCTCGTTGATGCCGCCGCCGAGCGTGTACATCACCGTGTCGAGGTCCGGGCAGACCTTCAGCCCGAAGAGGTGGATGTCGTCCCCGGTGTTGCCGATGACCGTGACGTCCGCGTTCGGCACGGCCCGCTTCAGACCGCGCAGGAACCGGGCACCACCGATGCCGCCTGCCAGAACCACAATGCGCATGGGAGAAGTCTCGCAGGCGGGTGCGACATCATGTCAGGCAGTCACCGGACGCGGCTCGGTCCGTGCCTCGCAGTGCGGGGCAGCGTGCATCGGCATCTCCGTCAGGCCCGGGTAGTACACGTGCAGGCTGACCGCCGGCTCCAGCGCGTCGTTGACGACCTCGTGCGCGTACCCCGGCGCGAAGACCCGCTGGCTGCCCTCGGCCAGCACGCGCGTACCCCGCTCGGTCCGCTCGGTCAGCGTGCCCTCCAGGACGGTCAGCACACCGGAGGAGCGGCCGTGGTCGTGCAGGCCGGTGCCCTGGCCCGGGACCCAGGACAGCAGCCACACCTCGTATCCCGGGCCGGTGCGCAGCCGGTGGTACCAGCGGCTCGTCGCGTCGTACTCGACGAGGTGCGCCCACTGGGAGCGGTCGGCGGCGATGTCGCGGGCCAGGCCGACGAACTCGGCGACGGTGGCCGGGTGCTCGCGCGGTGCCTGGAGCAGGTGCGGCACTTCGAGGATGTCGCCGGCGATCTGGAGGTCGTTGTCGCTGTTCATGGGGTTGCGGTGGTCCTCAACGGAAGAGTGGGGCCAGGAGGGGGCAACGCGGCCGAGTCGTGGGACGGACTCGGCGACAGCCGGAGCGGGGGAAGAGGCTCAACAGCTGTGACAGCGACAACAGCGCGCGCGGGCAGCCCCGTGGGACCCGGCGGGCCGGGTCGTGACGAGTGCCAAGTGCGCGAGCATGCCCATAAGGACATCGGTTCACACCTTGCCTGTCAACTCGACGCCCGGTATGTGGGACATGTTTCACCGCATCCGGTTCATTCCTTAGATGAAAGGTTTGCTCATCGGGTTGGCGGGACACATGGCGTCCATCCGGGCGCACGAGCCTCGTCGGAACGCGATCGAACTCTTGGGCCTCCTTCTTCGTACAGGTCTGTGTGCGGGTCGGAAGCCCTCCCCGGGCCCCTTCTGCGCGTCAAGGTTTATGGCGATTTGAACACTTTCCGCTTGACCTTGGTTCCGCAGAGTGAATAACGGGCCCAATAGCAGATCTCGGCTTGACTCCCCCGGAGCGGCACACTTGTAATTTCACTCGTGTCGTTCAGCCGGAACCGCTAACGGCCACGACCACGGGGACGTGAAAGACAGACGAGGGGCGCACATGACCGAGCTGGTGCAGCAACTGCTGGTCGACGACGCGGACGAGGAACTCGGCTGGCAGGAGCGCGCGCTGTGCGCCCAGACCGACCCCGAGTCCTTCTTTCCCGAGAAGGGCGGCTCCACCAGAGAGGCCAAGAAGGTCTGCCTCGCCTGCGAGGTGCGCTCCGAGTGCCTCGAGTACGCCCTCGCCAACGACGAGAGATTCGGTATCTGGGGTGGCCTGTCCGAGCGCGAGCGGCGCCGGCTGAAGAAGGCCGCGGTCTGACCTCGGCTCGTCCGGCCCGGGTTCGACGGCAGGGGTGTGGTCGGCACAAGCGCGGCTGACATGGGTGCATAAGGCGGCAAACGGTGCGAACGGCCCGTCGCGAGTGGGTTGTCCACAGGCGGCGGGCCGCCCTC
Organism: Streptomyces sp. NPDC001843; assembly: GCF_042891955.1. Taxonomy (NCBI): domain Bacteria; kingdom Bacillati; phylum Actinomycetota; class Actinomycetes; order Kitasatosporales; family Streptomycetaceae; genus Streptomyces; species Streptomyces sp. NPDC001843. The sequence continues at coordinate 371,678 of NZ_JBIATQ010000009.1, forward strand.
GTGCCCAGCCGATAGTGTGGTCGCTCGTCCGAGACGCCTCGCCGCCCCCACAGGGCGCGGGCGTCCACCGCAGTCCACCGAACCGGGGCCCGTACCTCGATGTCCGTGCACAGCCACCAGGCAGTCCATCAAGACGCCGCTGCGCCTGAGTTCCCGCGTCATGTCGTCACCGCGGTGCTCGTCTCCCACGACGGCGCCCGCTGGCTGCCCGACGCGCTCGCCGGGCTGCTCGGCCAGGAGCGGCCCGTGCAGAGCGCCGTGGCCGCCGACACCGGCAGCGCGGACGCATCCGCACAGCTGGTCACCGAGGCCCTCGGCGCCGACCGCGTGCTGCACCTCGCCCGGCGCACCGGTTTCGGTCAGGCCGTCGAGGAGGCGACCCGCTCCGCGCCCGTCCTCACCCCGGACGATCTGCCGTACCTCAAGCGTCCCAGCGGCTGGGACCCGGTCACCCGCAGCTGGCGTGACGATGCCTACGACCTGCCGGAACTTCCGCACGGCGAACCCGTCCAGTGGCTCTGGCTGCTGCACGACGACTGCGCCCCCGAACCCGACGCCCTCGCCCAACTGCTGCGCGTGGTGGACAACGAACTGGAGCTGGGCCGCGACGACGTGGCCGTCGTCGGCCCCAAGCTGCGCGGCTGGTACGACCGCCGCCAACTGCTCGAGGTCGGCGTCAGCATCGCCAACTCCGGCCGCCGCTGGACCGGCCTGGACCGCCGGGAACAGGACCAGGGACAGCACGACCACGTCCGGACCGTGCTGTCGGTGTCCACCGCCGGCATGCTGATCCGGCGCGACGTGTTCGAGCAGCTCGGCGGCTTCGACAAGCGGCTGCCGCTGATGCGCGACGACGTGGACCTGTGCTGGCGGGCGCACGCGGCCGGCCACCGTGTCCTCATCGCCCCGGAAGCCGTCGTGCGGCACGCGGAGGCCGCCTCCCGCGAGCGCCGCACCGTCGACTGCCTGGGCCGCACCGCGGCCTCACCGCACAAGGTCGACAAGGCCGGCGCCGTCTACACCCTGCTCGTCAACACACGCACCGCGGCGCTGCCCTGGGTGCTGCTGCGACTCGTGCTCGGCACGCTCCTGAGAACCGTCGCCTACCTCGTCGGCAAGGTCCCCGGACAGGCCGTCGACGAGATCCGCGGCCTGCTGGGCACCCTGTTGCGGCCCGAGCGGATCATCGCCGGACGGCGCAGGCGCGGCCGCCCGCAGGTGGACAAGGGCGAACTGCGGCCCCTGTTCCCGCCGCCCGGCGCGACGGTGCGGGCCACCGTCGAACAGGTCGCGGGCAACCTCTTCGGCGGCTCCGATCCCGAGGTGTCCTCCGCCGGACGGCACGGCGGCGCCGTGGAGTCCGGGCCCGGCGGCGACGACGCCGACTTCCTGGAGATCGAGCAGTTCGCCCGCCTCAAACGCATCGCCCGCAAGCCCGGCCCGGTGCTCTTCCTGGTGCTGCTGCTCGTCTCGTTCGCCGCCTGCCGGAACCTGCTCGGCGGCGGCGCGCTCGCGGGCGGCGCCCTGCTGCCCGCCCCCGCCGGAGCCGGTGAACTGTGGTCGCGGTACCTGGACGCCTGGCACCCCGTCGGCGCCGGCGGCACCCCGTCCGCGCCGCCCTACCTCGCCGTCGTGGCGATGCTGGCCTCCACGCTCCTCGGCTCGACCGGCCTCGCCGTCACCGTCCTCATGCTCTTCTCGGTGCCGCTCGCCGGGTTCACCGCGTACTTCGCCTCCCGCCCGCTCGTCACCTCCCGGCTGCTGCGCGCGTGGGCGGCCGTCGTCTACGCTTTCCTGCCCGCCGCCACCGGCGCCCTCGCCGGCGGCCGCATCGGCACCGCCGTCCTCGCCGTCATGCTGCCGCTCATCGCCCGCGCGGGCATCGCCGCGAGCGGCTTGGCCAACTCCTCGGGGTCACGTGGCAGTTGGCGTGCCACCTGGGCGTACGCGCTGCTGCTGACCATCACCACCGCGTTCACGCCGATCGTGTGGCCCATCGCGCTGGTCCTCGGCCTCGGCGTGCTGGCCGTGCGGCGCGGCGAGATCGTCGCCTACGGGCTGCGCTTCCTCGCCCAGCTCGGCACCCCGCTGCTGGTCCTCGCACCCTGGTCGCTGACCCTGCTGCCCTTCGGCTTCTTCCAGGAGGCGGGACTGGAGTACGGCTCCTCGGCCGCCTCCGCCCTCGACCTGCTCGGCGCCAGCCCGGGCGGCCCCGGCACGGTGCACGGGCTGATGCTCATCGGCGTCGTCCTGGCCGCACTGGCCGCGCTGCTGCGCTCCGAGCGCCAAGCGGGAATCCGGACGGCCTGGGCGGCCGCCCTGGTCGGCCTCGTCTTCGCGGTCCTGTCCAACAGGTCCACCTGGGCCGGACCCGCCACACTCGTCTACGGCCTCGCCCTCCTCGCCGCCGCCGTGCTCGGCGCGGACGGGGCGCGCGCGCGTGTGGCCGAGCAGAGCTTCGGCTGGCGCCAGCCGGTCGCCGCGCTGATCGCCTTCGCCTCGGCCGCCGGGCCGCTGCTCGTCGCGGCCGGCTGGGTGATCGGCGGCGCCGACGGCCCCGTGGAGCGGCGCGACCCCGCGCAGGTGCCCGCGTTCGTCGCCGAGGACAGCAGCACCCGCGACCAGGCCCGCACCCTGGTCCTCGACAGCGACTCCACCGCCCACGTGGGTTACTCCCTCGTGCGCGGCTCCGGCGCGCGCATGGGCGACGCCGAACTCGCCGCCGCCGACGGCGAGAACGGCAAGCTCGACAAGGTCGTCGCCAACCTCGTCGCCGGCTCCGGCGCCGACCAGGCCGACCAGCTCGGCAAGTTCGCCGTCCGCTACGTCCTGGTGCACAGGGGCGCGCCCCGTGAGATCAGCCGCGTACTGGACGCCACACCCGGGCTGACCCGGCTCAGCCAGCAGGGCGGCAGCGCCCTGTGGCGCATCGACCAGGAGGTCTCCCGCGCCGCCATCGTGCCCGCCTCCGGCTCCGGCACCCCGCAGCCCGTCGCCGCGGGCCCCGTCGAGATCCACACCACGATCCCGTCCGGTTCCGACGGCCGCGTCCTGCGCCTGGCCGACTCCACCGCCGAGGGCTGGACGGCCAGCCTGGACGGCAAACCCCTCACCCGGACCACGGTCGACGGCTGGGCGCAGGGCTTCGAACTCCCCTCCACCGGCGGCAAGCTGGACGTCACCTACGACGCCCCGATCGGCCACACCACCTGGCTGTGGGCCCAGGGCGCACTCGCCGTCGTCCTGGTCGTCCTCGCGCTGCCCGGCCGCCGCCGCGACGTCGACGACGACCTGCCCGAGGAGGAGCCCGTCCCCGCCGAGGCCCCCGCGGGCGAGGGACGCCGGGCCCGCCGCCTGCGCGCCCAGGCAGAGGCCGAGGCGACCGGCGCGGGAGACCCGGAGGCCATGCCTTCGGCGCCCGAGGAGCCGGTCGCGGTACCTCACCAGCAGACCTACGACATGGGGGTGCCCCCGGGCGAGGACGTTCGAGCCTGGGGAAGGGACCCCGCCGCCTACGCGGGCGCCGAGTACGGCACTTACGGTGCCGACCACTACCAGGGCGCCGCGCAGTACCCGGGCGCGTACGACCAGCAGGCGTACCAGGCCGACCCGTACCAGAACGGCCAGTACGACCCGTACGCGTACGGCGGCACGGGCGGCACGGGCGGCACGGGCGGTCAGGAGCACTACGACCCGACGTACCAGCAGGGCTATGACCCGGCGTACGACCCCGACCAGGAGTACGACCCGACGCACCCCCACGGCACCGGCAATGAGCGCCCCGACGGGAGCCAGCAGTGAACCGCACCACCCTGTCCCTGATCGCAGGCACGGCAGCGCTCGCCGCCATAACCGGGTTCGCCGTGCTCAGCACACCGGACGCGTCCGGGGCCGGCACCGCCACGGCGGCGGCCCGGCTGCCCGTGGAGCGCACCAGCCTGCTGTGCCCGGCGCCGAGCATCTCCGACGTCGCCGACACGTCGTACACGTCGTTCACCCCGGTCACCAAGGGCGCTTCGAGCGGCGGCAAGGCCGAACTGCAGGCGGCCACCGAGCAGTCGGCGGACGACGCGGGCGGTTCGACGTCCGGCAAGGGCGGCAAGAACGAGAAGGACAAGAACGAGAAGAAGAAGGCCGTCAAGCCCGTCCTGACGCCCAAGGATCCCGGCACGCCGGTCACCGGCGACACCTCGGGGGCGGACGCGCCCGCGCTGGTCGGCACGGCCGACGGGAAGTTCGCGCCCGGCTGGACCGTCCAGGAGACCACCGAGGTCGCCGCGGGCACCGGGCGCGGGCTGCTGGGCGTCAACTGCTCCGCCCCGGACACGGAGTTCTGGTTCCCGGGGGCCAGCACCGCCGCCGACCGCACCGACTACGTGCATCTCACCAACCCCGACGACAGCGCCGCCGTCGTCGACATCGAGCTCTTCGGCAAGGACGGCGCCCTCAAGTCGACGGTGGCGGACGGCATCACCGTCCAGCCGCACGCCAGTGAGCCGATCCTGCTGTCCACGCTCACCGGCGAGAAGCAGAACGACCTCACCGTCCATGTCAGCGTGCGCAGCGGACGGGTCGGGGCGGCCGTGCAGGCCCTGGACGACAAACTGGGCGGCGACTGGCTGACCGCCTCCACCGATCCGGCGGACCGCCTGGTCCTGCCCGGCATTCCCAAGGACGCCACGTCCGTCCGCCTGATCGCCTTCACCCCCGGCGACGCCGACGCGGACCTGAAGGTGCGGCTCGCCTCCTCCGACGGTCTGATCACCCCCGCCGGGAACGAGACGCTGCACGTGAAGTCGGGCATCACAACGGCGGTCGACCTCGGCGACATCACCCGGGGCGAGGCCGGTTCCCTCGTCCTCACCCCCACCGACCAGTCCGTGCCGGTGGTCGCCGCACTGCGGGTCGTGAGCGGCAAGGGAGCCAAGCAGGAAACCGCCTTCATCCCCGCCACCCGCCCCGTGGGCGCACGCGCGACCTCAGCCGACAACAGCGGCAAGGGCAGCACCCTCTCCTTGACGGCCCCCACGGCCACCGCCCAGGTCAAGGTCACCGCCTCGGCGGGCAGCGAGGGCGGCACGGCGGTCTCGAAGACCTACACGATCAAGTCGGGCACCACCCAGGACATCACCGCGCCCGTCCCGAGCGGCCTCAAGGGCACGTACGCGCTGACCGTGGAACGGATCTCCGGCGGACCCGTCTACGGCGCCCGCACCCTCACGGCCACCGAGGACGGCGTCCCCGGCCTCACCGTCCAGACCCTTCCGGACGACCGGGGCATGGTGTCGGTACCCAAGGCCGACCAGGACCTGGCGGTACTGCAGAAGTAGGCGTGCGGGGGCTCGGCCAAAGGCCGGGCCCCCCGCTCAGTCCTCCCCGTACCGCGGATCAACCGTCTCGGGAGTCAACCCCAGCAACTCCGCCACCTGCTCCACCACGATCTCGTGCACCAGCGCGGCCCGTTCGTCCCGCCCCTTGGTGCGGATCTCCACGGGCCGCCGGTAGACGACGACCCGCGCCCGCCGCCCGTCCCGCGCGGGAACGATCCCGCCCAGCGGCACCGCTTCGTCGCTCCAGCCCTCACCGGGCCGTCCGTCGAGCCGCGGCACCTCGAGCACCATGAAGTCGATCTCCGCCAGTTGGGGCCACCGCCGCTCGAGGCGCTCCACGGAGTCCTGCACAAGGTCCGCGAAGACATCGGCACGGCTGGCCGCCAGCGGCACTTGCGGCGGCGCGATCGGCCCGCGCATGCCCCGCCCGTGGCGATCACGGCGACGAGGCCCGGGGCCGGCGGCACGGGGCGGTACACGGTTGTCCATCACTGGTGAAGGGTAGTCCCCGCGCCCTCCGCCCGCCCGGCCCCACGCGCCGACCGGCGTCCTGTCCGGTCACTGTCCGGTCACTGTCCGGTCACTGTCCGGTCCCTGTCGGGTCCCTTGTCCGGTTCCTTGCCCGGTCCCCTGTCCGGTCATGGTCTGCGCCATGTCGGCAGATGACCATTCCAGCCAAGGTTGGGCTCGTTTCCGTATCTCTACAAGACCGTCGAACTCAAGGCAATTGACGGTGTTTGTACCGAGTCATGACCGCCCGCAGGATGGCGCGGTATCTCGGAGAGCACCGTCCGCGCAGGTCAGGAGGACGTCATCGAAAAGCCGGATGTGGCGTTTCACACTACGACACGGCGGAGTGAGCCCGTGGAGAGTCGTCGCGGCCCGCTCAAGAGTGCGGTACCGTCCAACGTCGTGAGCCCTGTACGTCGCTGTTCGCGCACCGCCTGCGGCCGACCCGCCGTCGCGACGCTGACGTACGTCTACGCCGACTCGACCGCGGTCCTCGGCCCGCTCGCCACCTACGCCGAACCCCACTGCTACGACCTGTGCGCCGAGCACTCCGAGCGCCTCACCGCCCCGCGCGGCTGGGAGGTCGTACGCCTCCTCGACGGCTCCGCGCCGGCCCGGCCCACCGGAGACGACCTGGAAGCGCTCGCCAACGCCGTGCGCGAGGCGGCCCGCCCCCAGGAACGGGCGGCCCAGGCAGGCGGCGGAGTCCGCGCCGCGGACCCGATGGAGGTCGCCCGCCGCGGCCATCTGCGCGTCCTGCGCTCCCCGGACAACTGACGCCGCTCACACCCCTGTCCATGACGGTGCGCGGCCGGCTCGGTATCCTGCGCGGGCCCGCCTCCCGGGCGGGTAGTTTGGGCCCATCCACAGGACATTGAGGAAGGTTGGGCCATGGCTGCTGATCTGTCGCAGATCGTGAAGGCGTACGACGTACGCGGTGTGGTCCCGGAGCAGTGGGACGAGTCGCTCGCCGAGCTCTTCGGGATCGCCTTCGCCCAGGTGACCGGCGCGGACGCGATCGTCGTGGGCCACGACATGCGCCCCTCCTCGCCCGGGCTGTCCCGCGCCTTCGCGCGCGGGGCCGCGGCACGCGGCGTCGACGTCACCGAGATCGGGCTGTGCTCGACGGACCAGCTCTACTACGCCTCGGGCGCCCTGGACCTGCCGGGCGCGATGTTCACGGCCTCGCACAACCCCGCCCAGTACAACGGCATCAAGATGTGCCGCGCGGGCGCCGCCCCGATCGGCCAGGACACCGGCCTCGCCGAGATCCGCGAGCTGGCCGAGCGGTGGCTGGAGTCCGGCGCCCCGGAGCCGGTCGCGACGCCGGCGGGAGCCATCACTTCGCGCGACACGCTGGAGGACTACGCGGCGCACCTGCGCTCGCTCGTCGACCTGTCCGCCATCCGCCCCCTGAAGGTCGTCGTCGACGCGGGCAACGGCATGGGCGGGCACACGGTCCCCACCGTGCTCACCGGCCTCCCCCTCACCCTCGTCCCGATGTACTTCGAACTCGACGGGACCTTCCCCAACCACGAGGCGAACCCGCTCGACCCCGCCAACCTGGTGGACCTGCAGAAGCGGGTACGCGAGGAGGGCGCCGACATCGGCATCGCCTTCGACGGCGACGCCGACCGCTGCTTCGTGATCGACGAACAGGGCGACCCCGTGTCCCCGTCGGCGATCACCGCCCTGGTGGCCGCGCGGGAGCTCGCCAGGAACGGCGGCACGGGCTCGGTCATCCACAACCTGATCACCTCCCGGTCGGTCGCCGAGGTGGTGCGGGAGAACGGCGGCACCCCGATCCGCACCCGCGTCGGCCACTCCTTCATCAAGGCCGAGATGGCCGCCGAGGGAGCCATCTTCGGCGGCGAGCACTCCGCCCACTACTACTTCAAGGACTTCTGGAACGCCGACACCGGCATGCTGGCGGCCCTGCACGTCCTCGCGGCCCTCGGCGGCCAGGAGGGCCCCCTGTCCGCCCTCGTCGCCCAGTACGACCGCTACGTCGGCTCCGGCGAGATCAACTCCACCGTCGCGGACCAGAAGGCCCGCCTCGCCGCCGTCCGCGCCGCGTACGAGGACCGCGACGACGTGACCCTGGACGAGCTCGACGGCCTGACCGTCGCCTCCGCCGAGTGGTGGTTCAACGTCCGCCCATCCAACACGGAGCCGCTGCTCCGCCTGAACGCCGAGGCACGTGACGAGGCGACGATGGCCAAGGTCCGGGACGAGGTGCTCGCCATCATCCGGGGCTGACGGCGCGGGCTGAGGCTGACGGCTCCGGCTGCGGCCGACGGGCTCCGTCGGCTTCCGACCACAGCGGCGCGGCCGATGACTGCGCCCGTAGCCGACAGCCCCGGCCATGGTCGAGGGCCCGGCCGTAGCCGACAGTCCCGTCCGCGGCCGACAACTCGGCTTTCAGCCGACCGAGTCGGGCGGCTCCCGGGCACGGGCCCGAGAGCCGCCGCCCCACCCGCCACCGGCGGTACGCTGACCAGGCACATCCGCACAGGCACCATCCGCCCCCCGAAGGGAACCCCCATGCCGCTCGAAGCCGGCCTCCTGGAGATCCTCGCCTGCCCGGCCTGCCACGCCCCCCTCAAGGAGCAGGACACCGAGCTGGTCTGCACCGGTCAGGACTGCGGCCTCGCGTACCCCGTCCGCGACGGCATCCCGGTCCTCCTCGTCGACGAGGCCCGCCGCCCCGCGTGACCCCGCGGTGTCCCCGCCCCTGAACAGGACCCCGTGACCGGAGGCTGCCGCCCATGCTCGACGAATCGCTGCTCGACTCCCCGGCGGGACTCGCCGACGCCGACCGCAGGGGCCTGCTGCGCGGCGCCGCGGAGGCCGGCGCCCGGGTCCGCACCGCCGCCCGGCACTCCACCGAGGCGGGCATCCCCGACCTCAAGCCGGACGGGCGCCCCAGGTCCGTCCTGATCGCCGGTCCGGGTGCCGCCCCCACCCACGCCTCCGACCTTCTCGGCACGCTCGCCGGCCCCGGCAGCCCGGTCATCCGCCTGGCCCCGACCGGCGTCGCCCCGGCGGCCGGCGCACTGCGCTGGGAACTCCCCGGCTGGGCGGGTTCCGTGGACCTGCTGCTGATCGCCACCCCGGACGGCACCGAACCGAGCCTGTCCCTGCTCGCCGAACAGGCCTACCGCCGCGGCTGCACGGTCGTCGCCGTCGCCCCCGCCCGCACCCCGCTCGCCGAGGCCGTCGCCGGCGCCCACGGGCTGTTCGTACCGATGGCGACGGCCCCCTACGACGAGGGCGAGCCCCTAGCCGCGTCCTCCCCGGGCGTCCTGTGGGCGCTGCTCACCCCGCTGCTCGCGCTGCTGGACCGCATCGGGCTGCTCACCGCCCCGCCCGACGCCCTGGAGAAGGTCGCCGACCGCCTCGACCAGGTCGCCGAACGCTGCGGACCGGCCATCGCGACCTACAGCAACCCGGCGAAAACCCTCGCCGCCGAACTAGCCGACGCGCTCCCCGTGATCTGGACCGAGGGCACCTCGGCAGGACCCGCGGGCCGCCGCTTCGCCGCCGCGCTCGCCGAACTCGCCGGCCGCCCGGCCCTGGTCGCCGAACTCCCCGAGGCGCTCGCCGCGCACAGCGCCCTGCTGGCCGGGCCGCTCGCCGCCAGCGCCGACCCCGACGACTTCTTCCGGGACCGGGTCGAGGAGCCGCCCGCGCTGCACGCGCGCGTGGTGTTGCTCCGCGACCGCCCGATCGGCGGTCTCACCGCCGCCCCCGCCGCCCGTGACCTCGCCCTCAGCCACGACACGCCGATCAGCGAGTTGGAGCCGGAGGAGGGTGCCGAACTGGAGACGCTCGCGGAACTGATCGCCGTCACGGATTTCGCCGCCGTTTACCTGGCGCTCGCTTCGGGGGCCTGACCTTGCTCCATCGGGCCGCCTGACCCGCGCCCGGCACCAGTACCGGCACCGGCCGCGCACGTACGGAGACAGAGAACACACATGGACCGCCTCGAGAACACCATCCGCCCCTACGCCTGGGGTTCCACCACGGCCATCCCCGAGCTGCTCGGTGTCGAGCCGACCGGTGAGCCGCAGGCCGAGATGTGGATGGGCGCCCACCCGGGCGCACCCTCGCGCACCGCGCGCGGCACGCTCGTCGACGTCATCGAGGCGGACCCGAAGGGGGAACTGGGCAGCGAGGCCGTGGCGAAGTTCGGCCCCCGCCTGCCCTTCCTCCTGAAGATCCTCGCCGCGGGCGCACCCCTCTCCCTCCAGGTGCACCCCGACCTGGAACAGGCGAAGGAGGGCTTCGCGGACGAGGAGCGCCGCGGCGTCCCGATCGACGCTCCGCACCGCAACTACAAGGACGCCAACCACAAGCCCGAACTGATCTGCGCGCTCACCGAGTTCGACGGCCTGTGCGGGTTCCGTGATCCGGTGGCGGCCGCCGGCCTGCTCGACGGGCTCGGGGTGGACGCCCTCAAGCCGTACGTCGACCTGCTGCACGCACACCCCGAGGACGCGGCCCTGCGCGAGGTCCTCACCGCCGTCCTGACGGCCGACCCCGAGGAGATGGCCCGTACGGTCGCCGCCGTAACGGCCGCCTGCACCCGCCTCGGTGGCTCCTACGAGCCCTACGCCGGCCTCGGCCACCACTACCCGGGCGACCCCGGCGTCATCGCCGCCATGCTGCTCAACCACGTACGCCTGCAGCCCGGTGAGGCCCTCTTCCTCGGTGCCGGCATCCCGCACGCCTACCTCAGTGGCCTCGGCGTCGAGATCATGGCCAACTCGGACAACGTCCTGCGCTGCGGCCTGACCCCCAAGCACGTCGACGTGCCGGAACTGCTGCGCGTCGTCCGCTTCGAGGCGGGCGACGCCGGCGTGCTGCGCCCCGAGGCGTCCCCGGACGGCGAGGAGGTCTACGAGACGCCGATCGACGAGTTCCGGCTGTCCCGGTACGTCCTCCCGGCGGGTGGTGCCGCCCATGACCTCACCCTGCCGACCCCGCAGATCCTGGTGTGCACGGCCGGTTCGGTACGGGTGGGGGAGTACGAGCTGGCCCCCGGCGAGTCCGTCTTCGTGCCGGCGGGTGAGAAGGCCGATGCGTCCGGGGCGGGCACCGTCTTTCGCGCCACAGTGATTGTCTGACCGCACCTGTGGATACCTGAGGCGTCGGTGCCGCACGGGGCTGCAAGAATGACCCACCGGCAAAGGACGGGCAAAGGCGACGGGCGCCAGGCCTGAACGGTGTACGTACCGACGTGCGTACCGAGGTGAAGGGACAACGCGGACACATGAGCGCGTCAGGCGGCACCAGGGCGATCGTGGCGGCACTCGGCGCCAACCTCGCGATCGCGGCATCGAAGTTCGTGGCATTCGCGTTCAGCGGCTCGTCGTCGATGCTCGCCGAGGGCGTCCACTCGCTCGCCGACTCCGGCAACCAGTTCCTGCTGCTGATCGGCGGCAAGAAGGCCGAACGCGAGGCGACCCCGCAGCACCCCTTCGGCTTCGGCCGTGAGCGCTACATCTACGCCTTCCTCGTCTCGATCGTCCTCTTCACGGTCGGCGGCATGTTCGCCATCTACGAGGGCTACGAGAAGATCAGACACCCGCACGAGATCGAGCACTGGTACTGGCCGGTGGGCGTCCTGGTCTTCGCGACCCTCGCCGAGGGCTTCTCCTTCCGCACGGCCATCAAGGAGTCGAACGAACTGCGCGGCAAGCTCTCCTGGGCGCAGTTCATCCGCCGCGCCAAGGCGCCGGAGCTGCCGGTCGTGCTGCTGGAGGACTTCGGCGCGCTGATCGGCCTCGTCCTCGCACTCGGCGGCGTCGGCCTCGCCCTGCTCACCGGCGACGGCGTCTGGGACGGCATCGGCACCGTCTGCATCGGTGTCCTGCTCGTCCTCATCGCCCTCGTCCTGGCCGCGGAGACCAAGTCGCTGCTGCTCGGTGAGGCCGCGGGCGTCGAGGAGGTCAAGAAGATCGAGGCCGCGATCGTCGACGGCGACACGGTCACCGGCGTCATCCACATGCGCACGCTGCACCTCGGCCCCGAGGAGCTGCTCATCGCCGCCAAGATCGCCGTGCAGCACGACGACACCGCCGCCCAGGTCGCCAAGGCCATCAACGCCGCAGAGGCCCGTATCCGCGCCGCCGTCCCCATAGCCCGCGTCATCTACCTCGAGCCCGACATCTACAGCGAGACCGAGGCGGCCAAGGGCCCCGACCCGGAGGCGACCCCCGGCGGCCCCAACCCCCACGCCGTCGGGCACTGATCCGGCTCCACACGTCCGAGAGCCGGCGCCGAGCCGACTGAGCGGGCCCGCGCGCCGAGCGCGCGGGCCCTTCGGTCACCCGATCTCACCCAGCACGCCGAGCACCGCGCTCTCGGTCTCGGCCGCGGCCAGCCGCTCCCGGAAGCCGGCGTCCATCAACTTCCGTGACAGCAGCGCCAGAATCCGCAGATGCTCGTCACCGGCGGCAGCCTCCGGTACGGCGATCATGAAGACCAGCCTGGCCTTCGTACCGTCCAGCGAGCCCCACTCGACGCCCTCCGGGGACCGCGCGAAGCCGACGACCGGCGCGGTCACCGCGTCCGTCTTCGCATGCGGGACGGCGATCTCCTCCCCGAGCCCGGTCGTCCCCTCCTCCTCGCGCCGCAACGCTGCCGCCACGAGCTCGTCCACGTCGGCGACCCTGTCACTGCGCGCCAGCAGTACTGCCATCTCGCGGATGGCGTCCTCCTTGCCGACCGCTTCGAGCCGGACCTTGACGGTCCGTTCGGTGAGGTGTCCGGAGAGGGCGGTGGTGGGAGCGGTCTCGGTGGCCGTGGTCGTCGTGACCGCGGCCTCAGTGGCTCCGGCGGCTCCGGCGGCTCCCTTGGCTCCGGTAGCTCCAGTGGCCGTGGCTCCGGTGGCTTCAGTGGTGGAGGCGCGATCAGTGGGCTCGACGGGACCGGTCCGCCCAGGGACCACCGTCCCGGCAGCCCCGGCCGTAGCCCCTGCCCCGGCCAACGCAGGCATTCCGGCAGCGGTCCCGGTGGCGGCCACGGCCGCGGGCCGCCTGCGCGCACCCAGGTCGACCAGTGTGACGGTCGTCAGCGCGGTGACCACCGTGCCGATCGCCACGGCCACGAAAAACATGGGCACGCCGCTCACCGCGCCCAGCACCGCCACGATCGGCCCACCGTGCGGCACCGCGTCCTTCACCCCGGCCAACCCGGCGACGGCACCGGCCACCGCGCCGCCCAGCATGTTGGCCGGGATGACCTGTGCCGGCCGAGCCGCGGCGAACGGGATGGCGCCCTCGGAGATGCCGAAGCAACCCATGAACAGCGCGGCAAGGCCGGTCTCCCGCTCCTGATCGGTGTACAGCCGCCTGCGGATCAGTGTGGCCAGCCCCTGCCCCAGCGGCATGACCGGAATCGCGGCCGCGCACATACCCATGACGGTCTGGTTGCCGGTGGCGATGAGTCCCGCGCCGAACAGGAACGCGGTCTTGTTCACCGGCCCGCCCATGTCGAACGCGATCATCAGGCCCAGGATCGCGCCGAGCAGGACCGCGCTGGTGCCCGTCATCCCGCTGAGCCAGCTGGTCAGATGCTCGAACACCCAAGCGATCGGCTTGCCGATCACGTAGATGAAGAACAGCCCCAGCGCCGTCGTCGCCACGATCGGTATGACGATGATCGGCATGATCGGCTGGACGAACTTCGGGACTTCGACCTTCTTGATCCACTGCACCAGGTACCCGGCGAGGAACCCGGTGACGATCGCCCCGATGAAGCCGGCCCCCGCCTTGGAGTCGTACAACGCTCCCGTGTTGGCTATCCAGCCACCGATCATGCCCGGCACCAGCGCGGGCCGGTCGCCGATCGCGTACGCGATGTAGCCGGACAGGACCGGGATCATGAGCTGGAACCCGATGCCGCCGATCGCGTTGACGTGCGCCCAGAAGGTGCCCTCCGGGATCACATAGCCCTTGGCCGTCGCATCGCCGCCGAGCGCGAGCGACACCGCGATCAGCAGACCGCCGACGACCACGAACGGAATCATGTACGAGACGCCGTTCATCAGGGCCTTGTACACCGCACTCCGCTCCTTGCCGCCGCCGCCGCGCACCGATGCCGACGGAGTGGACCGCGTCCCGCCCGTCGTGTACACCGGGGCGGTCCGCACCCGCTCGATCAGCCGCTCGGGGTGGTGGATGCCTTCGGCGACCCCGACGGTGAGGACCCGCTTGCCGGCGAAACGGCTCAGATCCACGTCCTTGTCCGCGGCGATGATGATGCCGTCGGCGTCTCTGACATCGTTGTCATCAAGTACGTTCTCCGCCCCGATGGACCCTTGCGTCTCCACCTTCATGTCGATGCCACGGCTCTCGGCGGCCTGCGCGAGCTTCTCCGCCGCCATGTACGTGTGCGCGATGCCGGTGGGGCACGCGGTCACCGCGAGTAGCTTCAACCGCTGCGGCTCACCATCGCCGCTGCCCGTGGGGGGAGGGTCGGCCGGACTGGTCACGTCTGTCTCCTCACTTTCCTCGCACGGACCGCCGTCCCGGACGCCCCGCACGTCGACCGGGCCATCCCGATCTCCCGGCATCCTGCCCCACACCCGCAGGCTGAAAAAACCTGCGGCGGCCACGACCCCCGTCGCCCTCCCCCCCCCCGTCCCCCCTCACAGCATGTGATCGACGCGCTCTCTTCGGATGCGGACTGGGGACACTAGGGGCGTCCGGTGTAGCTTGGGACGGAGCCAGACGTCGCTGCTGATGGCGGTCGGGCGGTCCTCCGCGGACCGACCGAGGGAGAGAGGGCCTCCGACGGACTGCGCTGCGCGCACGTGGGCATGCCTGTGTCCTCTTTTTCGGGCACCCGTGTGTCCGCCGCCGCGCAGACCAGCCCTATCCACCTCGCCCCAACCCGAGGAGCAGCTCGCAATGACGACTGTCGACAACCGACAGGACTTCAAGGTCGCCGACCTCTCGCTCGCCGAGTTCGGCCGCAAGGAGATCACCCTCGCCGAGCACGAGATGCCCGGCCTGATGGCGATCCGCAAGGAGTACGCCGAGGCGCAGCCCCTCGCCGGCGCCCGGATCACCGGCTCCCTGCACATGACCGTCCAGACGGCCGTGCTCATCGAGACCCTGGTCGCGCTCGGCGCCCGGGTCCGCTGGGCCTCCTGCAACATCTTCTCCACCCAGGACCACGCCGCGGCCGCCATCGCCGTCGGCCCGAACGGCACGCCCGACAACCCCCAGGGCGTCCCCGTCTTCGCCTGGAAGGGCGAGACCCTCGACGAGTACTGGTGGTGCACGGAGCAGGCGCTGACCTGGCCGGACAGCCCCACCGGTGGCCCGAACATGATCCTGGACGACGGCGGTGACGCCACCCTCCTCGTCCACAAGGGCGTCGAGTACGAGAAGGACGGCAAGGTCCCCTCGGTCGACACCGCCGAGTCGGACGAGCACCGCGTCATCCTCGAACTCCTGCACCGCACGATCACCAACGGCTCGCAGAAGTGGACCCAGCTCGCCTCGGAGATCCGGGGCGTGACGGAGGAGACCACGACGGGCGTGCACCGGCTGTACGAGATGCAGCGCGATGGTGTTCTGCTGTTCCCGGCGATCAACGTGAACGACGCCGTCACCAAGTCGAAGTTCGACAACAAGTACGGCTGCCGGCACTCGCTGGTGGACGGCATCAACCGGGCCACGGACGTGCTGATCGGCGGCAAGACGGCGGTCGTGTGCGGCTACGGCGACGTCGGCAAGGGCTGCGCGGAGTCGCTGCGCGGGCAGGGCGCGCGGGTGATCGTGACCGAGATCGACCCGATCTGCGCGCTGCAGGCGGCGATGGACGGCTACCAGGTCACGACCCTGGACGAGGTCGTCGACAAGGCCGACATCTTCATCACCACCACCGGCAACAAGGACATCATCATGGCCGACGACATGGCCAGGATGAAGCACCAGGCGATCGTGGGGAACATCGGCCACTTCGACAACGAGATCGACATGGCCGGCCTCGCGAAGATCCCCGGCATCGTCAAGGACGAGGTCAAGCCGCAGGTCCACACCTGGACGTTCCCCGACGGCAAGGTGATCATCGTGCTGTCCGAGGGCCGTCTGCTGAACCTGGGCAACGCCACCGGTCACCCGTCGTTCGTGATGTCCAACTCCTTCGCGGACCAGACCCTGGCCCAGATCGAGCTGTTCACCAAGCAGGCCGAGTACCCGATCGGCGTCTACACGCTGCCCAAGCACCTCGACGAGAAGGTCGCCCGCCTCCACCTGGACGCCCTCGGCGTCAAGCTGACCAAGCTGCGCCCGGAGCAGGCCGCCTACATCGGCGTCGAGGTCGACGGCCCGTTCAAGCCGGACCACTACCGCTACTGAGTCGCCGCTGAGTCGCCGAACTCCGAGGCAGGCCCCCGCACCCCCGTGCCGGGGGCCTGCCCCTTTGGCCGGACCGGTGACCAGGGCCGGACCGGCAGCCCGTCAAGACCCAGGACCCCCATGCCCCGCGGCCGTTATTCGCTCCACGATCCGCACGATCACACCCCTTTCGCAGAAGAACACTTCCAGTGCGCGCCCGGCCCCTCCGGCTGGCGCTACGTCTCCCGGCTGACCACGCCCTCGGGCGAGCACACCGGCTCCGTCGACCTCGCCCTGGACGAACTCGGCCGCCCCGTCCGACTCGAACTCCACGCCGGGAACTGGCAGGTGCGCGGCGCCGCCCTCGACGGCGTCACCTGGGTCCGCACCGACCCCACCGGCACCCATGCCACCGAAGGCAATGTGCGCGCCCACGCCTTCACCGGCACGTCCCCCGCCTTCCTCGTCGCCACCGCCCGTCTCCTGC
This sequence comes from Streptomyces sp. NPDC001843, assembly GCF_042891955.1. NCBI lineage: Bacteria > Bacillati > Actinomycetota > Actinomycetes > Kitasatosporales > Streptomycetaceae > Streptomyces > Streptomyces sp. NPDC001843. Next base: position 388,360 of record NZ_JBIATQ010000009.1, read on the forward strand.
GCCTCACCCCTTCCGCCACCGCGACCCGCGTACGTCTCGTGGCCTTCACGGAACCGGTCCTCGCCCCGCGCACCGTGGACCAGTCCTGGGCCTTGGTGGACAGAGAAACACACGCCACTGACAACGGCCCCCTGACCGTGGACGAATACCAGGTCACCGCCTTGGACACGGGCGAACGGCACGCCGTGCACATCGCCGGCGACGTGGTCCTCGCCGCGCCCGGCGTCGAGCTGGAGGACCTCGAGTCACCACCGTCGGCCTTCGACTGAGCCAGGCCCGGCACCCACTACGCCGGCGGCACGAAACCGGTGGCCGGCCGCTCGTCCCGAGCCGGGGCCTCGGAACGCCCTGCGGCGTGCGTGGGATGCGCGGCGGGCGGGTGGGGCTGCTGGAACGGTGACATGGGCGGTTGCGGGACCGGCTGCGCGGACGGTTGCGGGACCGGCTGTGCGTAACCACCGGGCATACCCGCCGAGGGGACGGGCCCACCCCCGACGCCCGGCAGACCGCTTCCGGCCGGACCGCCACCACCGCCACCGAAGGCCCGCCGAGCCTCGCGGGCCTGCCGCTCGTGCAGCACGCCGGCCAGATAGGCAGCGGGCGGCACGTCCTGCGGCACCGGAGCGCCGGTACGAGCCGTCAGGTCGGTCGCGAGCCGCTCCGCCATGGCCCAGCCGACCTGCGGATCAAGCTGCTGCATCCGCGTCAGGTACTGACGGACGGCAAGCCACAGACCATCGGGAACCCCGGACAGGTCGAGCCCTGAGAAACGCCCGGCCAACCAGGGGGGCGGTGGAGGAACGAACTGACCTTGCCCCACCGGCAAGCGCTCCCGCACCACCAAGGTCCCGGCAAAGACGTCCCCGAGCCGCCTCCCACGCTCCGACACCAGCGAGGCGATACAGGCGACGACGCCGAACGTCATCAGGATCTCCACCACCCCCACCGCACCCCGCACCAGCGCGTGCCGGAACCGAATCGGCCCACCGTCGTCCCGCACGACCCGGAGCCCGAAAGCCAGTTTCCCCAGCGAACGCCCATGACTGAGCGTCTCCACCGCGATCGGCCCGCCCACCAGCACCAGCAGGAAGCACGCGATCGACAGCGCGACCTGCGCCGCCTCGTCCAGAGACGACGTCGCCGCCACCAGCGCCACGGTCACGACCAGGTAGACGACCACGGCCACGACCAGGTCGAGCAACACCGCCAGCGCCCTGCTGGGCAGTCTCGCGGGACGCAATTCGAGCGCCACCGCCTCGCCCGTCACCAGCTCACTCACGCCCGCCGCCTTCCTGGTCCGCCCGGAGAACGGCAAGTCTGCCAAGCTGAGGACACATCGCGCTGCAGTACGACAAGCTGACGGGACGAGGAGAGGAGCAGAGAGACCCGATGGACCTCGACGTCTTCGTCGCCACCCACCGAGCCGAGTGGGACCGCCTCGACGCACTGCTCCGCCGTCAGCGCCGCCTCACCGGTACGGAAGCCGACGAACTGGTCGCCCTCTACCAGCGCACCGCGACCCACCTCTCCCTGATCCAGTCCAGCGCCCCCGACCCCCAGCTCACCGGTCGGCTCAGCCAGCTGGTCGCACGCGCGCGCAGCGCCGTGACGGGCACACGCCGAGCCTCGTGGCGCGACGTCACACGGTTCCTCGGACACGGATTCCCCGCGGCGGTCTACCGCTCGCGCCACTGGTGGGTGCCCACCGCTCTTCTCTCCACCGCGATCTCGGTTCTCCTCGGCTGGTGGATCGGTACCCATCCCGGGGTGCAGTCCTCCATCGCGGCCCCCAGCCAGTTGCGAGAGCTCACCCGCCCCGGTGGCGAGTACGAGACGTACTACTCCAGCCACCCCGCAGCCTCCTTCGCCGCCCAGGTGTGGACGAACAACGCCCAGGCCGCCGCGATGTGCCTGGTCCTCGGCGTCTTCCTGGGCCTCCCGGTGCTCTGGATCCTGTTCGAGAACATGCTGAACCTGGGAGTCGGCCTGGGCCTGATGTCCTCGGCCGGCCGGCTCGACACCTTCCTCGGTCTCGTCCTGCCCCACGGTCTCCTGGAACTCACCGCGGTCTTCGTCGCGGCCGGCACGGGACTGCGTCTCGGCTGGACCGTTGTCGACCCGGGCCCGCGCAGCCGCCGGACGGCCCTCGCGGAGGAAGGCCGTGCGGCCGTCGGCATGGCCATCGGCCTCGCTCTCGTCCTCTTCGTCTCCGGCGCCATCGAGGGGTTCGTGACCCCGTCGGGGCTCCCCACCTGGGCGCGCATAGGAATAGGTGTCCTCGCCGAGCTGGCATTCCTCACGTACGTCTACGTCCTCGGCGGCCGGGCCGTACGCGCCGGCGACACGGGCGACGTCGACACGGCTGAACGCAGCGCCAGCGTGCCGACTGCCGCCTGATGTGCGAAGGCGCCTCCTGAGCTGCTAGTCTCCTCTTCGCCCCGCGATAGCTGTTGACACGGCTGGAGTGGGGAGGTAGATTCAAACAGTTGCCTAGAACTGGACATCACCGGAGACGGCAGCTAGAATCTATCTGCTTCCCGAGGAACTGGATTCCCGAGAAGCCTCTCCCGATAACTCAGAAATGAGCGGCTGGTCAGACCAGCCAAAAACTTCTGATAAAGTCGGATCCGCCGGAAAGGAAAACCGCGAGAGCGGAAAACCTGGAAAGCACCGAGGAAATCGGATCGAGAAAAGATCTGATAGAGTCGGAAACGCAAGACCGAAGGGAAGCCCGGAGGAAAGCCCGAGAGGGTGAGTACAAAGGAAGCGACCGTTCCTTGAGAACTCAACAGCGTGCCAAAAATCAACGCCAGATATGTTGATACCCCGTCTCCGGTCATCATGACCGGGACGAGGTTCCTTTGAAAAACACAGCGAGGACGCTGTGAACAGTCGGATCATTCCTTCGACTGTTCCGCTCTCGTGGTGTTC